>NZ_JBVVOZ010000001.1:0-644838 GCF_055807395.1 Bradyrhizobium sp. Kon10
TGCCAGGCCACGCCTTGACGGCCGCAAGCGCGGCGTCATGCTCGCGGAAATCGGACGCCAACCTAATGGTTGCTACGATTCCGAGCCCAGCGGATAGAGCCCCTTACGCGGCCGAGGTCAGCCGCTGAAGGAACTGCGTCACCTCGCGCCTGAGCGTTTCGACCTCGCCATGGACGCGCTCGGAGGCGCTGTTGACGCGGCTCGCGACGCGCCCGGTATCGGCGGCGGCTTCGCTGATGCCGGTGACATTGGAGGACACCTGCGAGGTGCCGGCCGAAGCCTCCTGGACGTTGCGGGCGATCTCGCGGGTGGCGAGCCCCTGCTGCTCGATCGATGTCGCGATCGAGGCGGTGATGCCGTTGATCTCGGTGATGGTCTGCGCGATCGCCTCGACCGCCGCGACCGAGTTGGTGGTCGATTGCTGCATCTCGCCGACCTTGGCGCTGATCTCCTCGGTCGCCTTCGCAGTCTGGTTGGCGAGGCTCTTGACCTCGGAGGCCACGACCGCAAAGCCGCGACCGGCCTCGCCCGCGCGCGCCGCCTCGATGGTGGCGTTCAGTGCAAGCAGGTTGGTCTGTTCGGCGATTTCGCTGATCAGCTTGACGACGTCGCCGATCCGCAGCGCGGCGTCCGCAAGCGTGCGGATCTCGGTGCCGGCGCGACTGGCCTCGTTGACCGCGCGGCCGGTGCGTTCGGTCGAGCTCGCGACCTGGCGATTGATCTCCGCGATCGAGGATGCGAGTTCGTCCGCGGCACTCGCGACCGTCGCAACGTTGCTCGAGGCCTGGTCGGATGCACTGCGCACGCCCGACGTCTGACGGCTGGTCTTCTCGGCTGCCGCGGCCATCTGCCCGGCATCGGACTCGAGATCGGTCGCCGCACTCATGAGGCCTCCCGCAACCTCGTCCAGATGCGTGCCGAAGGCCTTGGCCAGCTCGCCGAGCTCGACCACGCGACGACCGAGACTTTCAGTGCCGGAATTGATGATGGTGGCGGAACGGCGGAACGAGCCGGGCAGACCGCGCGCCAGGATCTTGCGGAAATACTTGCCGCGGCTGGCATAGTCCATCGACGCCGAAGCCTCGCGGACGAAAGCGTCGGTGATGTCGAGCATGTCGTTGACCGACTTCTGGGTCGTCCCGATCCTCCCGGCCTGCCGCTCGCTCAGGATGCGCGCTTCGAGATCGCCTTGGGCCGCCTTGCGGCACACCTCAGCCACCTCATCGATGGTCACTGCCGTCCGCCGCTGGCACCAGAGGGCATAACCGAGCAGCAGGATCGCCGCGCCAAGCAACGCCGTGGCAGGCATTCCGGTCGAGCCGATCAGCAAGAAAAACAACGCGAGGCCAGCGAGGACACAGCCGAGCGCCGTCGCTCCCTGCGCCTTAGAGAGAGAGCACAAATTCATCGTAACCGACACCCTGTTGCTTGAGCAGCCCGACCATTGCGTCGAAGCTCGCGTGCATGCCATCCTTGGCATTGGCGTGCCGCGCCTCTTCCACGCACAGCGTCTGGTAGACCGGTTTGATGCGTTCGATCTGCGCAGGATCGGGCTTGCGGCGATTGGAGTGATAGCCGATCACGCTGCCGCGCTCGTCGAAAGTCGGCGTGACGTGGGCGAACACCCAGTAATGACTGCCGTCCTTCGCCAGGTTGACGACATAGGCGAACACTTCCTGCTTGGACTGAAGCGTGTCCCACAGCAGCTTGAAGACGCAGCGCGGCATGTCGGGATGGCGGATGATGCTGTGGGGCGCGCCCATCAACTCGGCGTAGGAGTACTTCGCCATGCGGATGAAGACGTCGTTGGCGTAGGTGATGCGCCCCTTCAGATCGGTCTTCGACACGATCAGCTCCTCCTCGCCGAGGAGAGTTTCCACGCCGGTCGGTTGAATGGCACGCGTCATCGTTGACGTATCCTCTCGAAGGGCGAACGCCCCGAGTGAGTGGAGCCCGCATCGCCCTCAGGATTACGGCAACAAATCTTAATCAGCTGTGACCGCCGGAACCGGAGCCGTCAATCGACGCCTCCGTACCATTACTTAGGAGCGTGGCTTGCTGTGCTCAAATACCGCAGCAATACACGCGCGCGATCACATCGTCGCCCCTAGCACCCATGGCGCGAACTCGGCGCCGCCGAAATCGAAGCTCTCGCTCTTGGTCGGCTGGCCGGAGGCGGTCTTCAGGATAATTTCGAAAATCCGCTGACCGCATTGCTGGACCGTCTCCCCGCCTTCAAGGATGGTGCCGCAATTGATGTCCATGTCCTCTTCCATGCGCTTGTACATGGGCGTGTTGGTGGCAAGCTTGATTGAGGGCGCCGGCTTGCAGCCGAACACGCTGCCGCGGCCGGTGGTGAAGCAGACCAGATTGGCGCCGCCCGCGACCTGCCCGGTCGCCGCGACCGGATCGTAGCCGGGGGTGTCCATGAACACGAAACCCTTCTTCGTCACCGGCTCGGCGTAGCGCAGCACGTCGACGAGATTGGTGGTGCCGGCCTTGGCCATCGCACCGAGCGACTTCTCGAGAATGGTGGTGAGACCGCCGGCCTTGTTGCCGGGGCTCGGATTGGCGTTCATCTCGGCGCCTTCGCGCGTCGTGTATTCGTCCCACCAGCGCATGAGGCCGACCAGCTTCTCGCCGATCTCGCGGCTGACGGCGCGGCGCGTCAGCAGATGCTCCGCACCATAGGTCTCCGGCGTCTCCGACAGGATGACGGTGCCGCCGTGGCGCACGATGAGATCGCTGGCCGCGCCCAGCGCCGGATTGGCCGACACGCCGGAATAGCCGTCGGAGCCGCCACATTGCAGCGCCACGGTCAATTCGCTGACCGGCACAGACTCTCGCTTGACCTTGTTGGACTCCGCGAGCGCCTCGCGCACGAAGGCGATGCCGGCTTCGACCGTTTTGCGGGTGCCGCCGACCTCCTGGATGTCCATCGCACGCAGACGTCCCGCGAGCTTCTGCTCTTCCATCAGGCCGCCGATCTGGTTCACCTCGCAGCCGAGGCCGAGCACGATGACATGCGAGAAGTTGACGTGCCGCGCATAGCCGCCGAGCGTGCGGCGGAGCAGCGCCAGCGGCTCGTGCTGCGTCATACCGCAGCCGGTCTTGTGGGTCAGCGCGACCACGCCGTCGACGTTGGGAAAGTCGGCCAGCGGATTGTCGCCGCTGAACGGATTCTTCTTGAAGACGTCGGCGACGAGGCCCGCGACATGCGCGCTGCAATTCACCGATGTGAGGATGCCGATATAATTGCGGGTGGCGACGCGGCCGTCCGGGCGGCGAATGCCTTCGAAGGTCGCCGGCAAATCGAAATTCGGCGTCGGCTTGACGTCGGCGCAATAGGCATAGTCCTTGGCGAAATCGCCCATGCCGCAGTTCTGCACGTGCACGTGCTGGCCCGGCGCGATCGGAATGGTCGCAAAGCCGATGATCTGGCCGTAGCGGATGACGGGCTCACCCACCGCGATCGGCTGGATCGCGACCTTGTGGCCGGAGGGAATGCGCTCGACCGTCGTCACGCCGTCGGCCACCATCGTTCCCGGTGGCAGGCTGGCGCGCGCGATCAGCACGCCATCATCGGGATGCAGGCGGATGACGGGGCTGATGGTCATGGCAGGTCTCCTTGGGTCTTGCTTCACCTCTCCCCGTTCTTGCGGGGAGAGGTCGGATCGCGGCACGCGATCCGGGTGAGGGGCAAGCCGCGCGCGCGATCGCTAGATGAGTTCGTGTTGAGCGAGGCCCCTCACCCTCTCCCCGTAAGAACGGGGAGACGGAAAGAGACGCGAGATCACGCCTTGCCGGCAGACTCCTTGCGGGTCGCGTTGACCTGCATCTTGGCGTAGGTCGTCATCAGGCCGACCTCGTTCGACAGCGTCACCAGCTTGAAGCCCATGTTGATGGCGCGCGCCGCGCCTTCGGCGCCGCTGCAATGAATGCCCGGGTTGAGGCCGCGCTTGCCGCACTCCTTGATGATCTTGTCGTAGATCGCGAGGATCTCCGGCTCGGTGCGATCGAGCTTCGGCTCGAGGCCGTAGGAGAAGCCGAGATCGGAGGGGCCGACATAGACGCCGTCGATGCCCTCGACGTCGAAGATCGCCTCCATGTTCTCGACGGCGGTCTTGGTTTCCATCATCGGCAGCAGCACGATGTCGTCGTTCGCCGTCTTCTGATAGGAGCCCGCGGTGCCGTACATGCCGGCCCGGATCGGACCGTTGGAGCGGACGCCCTTCGGCGGATATTTGGCGTAGGAGACGAGGTTCCTGGCTTCCTGCGGCGTGTTGACCATCGGGCAGATCACGCCATAGGCGCCGCCGTCGAGCACCTTGCCGACGATGCCGGGCTCGTTCCAGGGCACGCGCACCATCGGCGTGATCGGGTGCTTGTCCATGGCCTGGAAGCACTGCACCATCGAGAGATAGTCCTGCACGCCATGCTGCATGTCGACGGTGACGCTGTCGAAGCCGCATTGCGCGATCATCTCGGCCGAGAAGCCGGAGGGAATCGCGAGCCACGCGTTGACCACGGCCTTGCCCGACTTCCAGATTTCCTTGACCTTGTTCGCCACGTCGCCTTCCTTCTTGTTGTTTGGACCCTTCGACCTCGCGGGCGGGGTTCACTATCGCCGCCGAAATATCATCCCGCAAGGGTGGCGTCATCCGCCCCGGCGCTGGTTTGCACCGGCTCGGCTTGCGGGCACTTTGAGCGAAAAAAAGCGCGAATGTCCACGGCTGACGCTTCGCGCACGCGCATATCTGCTGTCACTCCTCGGCTATTGCCTGTTCGGAGACGCCAAGTTCCGCGAGACTTTGTTCGAGGTGGCCCAGCATCTCCTGCAACTCGGCCAGCCTGCGTGCGCCATAGCGTCGCGTGATCTCGGCATAGATCGCTTCCGACGTCGGCGCAACGGCTGCCATCAGCTTCACGCCCTCTCTGGAGATCGAGACCACGCTGCGGCGTTGGTCGGCTTTCGCGGTCTTGCGCTCGATCAGATTGCGCGCCTCGAGATCGCGCAGGATGCGCGACAGGCTCGGCCCGAGCAGAAACGCGGTGCGCGCCAGTTCCGTGACCTCGGCGGCCTCGATCGACGCAAGCGCGCGGAGAATGCGCCATTGCTGCTCGGTGAGACCGTGCTGGCGCAGCGAGGGGCGAAACTGCCGCATCACCGCTTCCCGCGCCCTGAGCAGCGACATCGGCAGCGAGCGCGAGAAATCACGCATCGGCACCTGCCGGGCGGCAGGCGCGCTTGGGTTCGGATCGGCCGGTCTCTTCGACATGACGCTCTTTCAAGCCGCAAAACGTTTGCAGTGCAACAAGCTCAAATTCTGTTTGACGCATTCACTTAACATGTTAAGTATCTTCCGGCACCACGATTTGTAAGATCACAGATGGCGCTTTCCAACGACGATATCCAAGCTTGCGCGAGGCGTCTGCACCAGGCGGAGAAGACCCGCACGCAGATCCGGCAGCTCTCGCAGGATTTTCCCGGCATCACCATCGCAGACGCCTACGCCATTCAGAAGGCGTGGGTCGAGGTCAAGATTGCCGAAGGACGCACCGTCAAGGGCCACAAGATCGGCCTGACCTCGAAGGCGATGCAGAGCGCGCTTGACATCAACGAGCCGGATTCCGGCGTGCTGCTCGACGACATGTTCTTTGCCGACGGCGGGCTGATCCCGACCGAGCGTTTCATCGCCACACGCGTCGAAGCAGAACTGGCCTTCGTCATGAGCAAGCGGCTCGCAGGTCCCGACTGCACCATGTTCGACGTGCTCAACACCACCGATTTCGTGGTGCCGGCGCTGGAGATCCTGGACACGCGGATCGAGCGCGTCGATCCCAGGACCAAGGCGACGCGAAAAATCTTCGACACCATTGCCGACAACGCCGCGAATGCCGGCATCGTGCTCGGCGGGCGGCCGATCCGCCCGCTCGAAGCCGATCTTCGCTGGATCGGCGCGCTGTGTTTCAGGAATGGCCAGCTCGAAGAGACGGGACTAGCCGCCGGCGTGCTCAATCATCCCGCGACGGCCGTGGCCTGGCTTGCCAATAAGATCGCGCCGCTCGGCCTTGCGCTGGAGCCCGGTCAAATCGTGCTCGCCGGCTCCTTCGTCCGCCCCATCGAGACCCGCAAGGGCGACACAATTCAGGCCGATTATGGCGCCTATGGCTCGGTGAGCTGCTACTTCGCCTAAGCGAACAAGAACACGCTGCAAGACGACACAGGGAGTGAAACCGCGATGCCGCATTTCACGATTGAATATTCGGCCAATCTCGACGGCCGCCTCGATATGACTTTGGTGTGCGAGGTCGTGCGCAAGGCTGCGGTCGAGACCGGCGTCTTCCCGCTCGGCGGCATCCGCGTTCGCGCGATCAGATGCGAGCACTATGCGATCGCCGATGCCCGGCAGGACTACGGCTTTCTCGATATGGTGCTGCGCCTCGGCGAGGGCCGCGATCTGCCGACCCGCAAGAACGTCGGCGAGCACGTGTTCCAGGCGCTGTCCCGGTATCTCGATCCTGTCTTCGCCGCCAGCAAGTTCGCCTTGTCGTTCGACATGCAGATCAACGACAAGGACACGAGCTGGAAGCGCAACAACATCCACGATGCCCTGAAAGTGGAAGCCGCCCATGGATAAGCCATCGCCCAAAGCCGACGTGTTTCAGGCCAACCGCGAACGTGTCGCGCCGCTACTTGAGAAGCTGCGCGCGGACGGCATCGGCCACATGATCGATGGCAAGATCGTCGCATCGATTTCCGGCGAGACGTTTGAAACCAAGTCGCCGGTCGACGGTGCGACGCTGGCAAGCGTCGCCCGCGGCAATGTCGAGGACGTCGATCGTGCCGCCACCGCCGCTGCGCTCGCGTTCAAGTCCTGGCGCGACATGGGACCCGCGATGCGCAAGAAGCTGCTGCACCGGGTCGCCGATGCCATTGAGGACAATGCCGAGGAGATCGCGGTGCTCGAATGCATCGACACCGGGCAAGCCTACCGCTTCATGGCCAAGGCCGCGATCCGCGCCGCCGAGAATTTCCGCTTCTTCGCCGATAGATGCGCGGAGGCCCGCGACGGCCAGAACACGCCGAGCGACGAGCATTGGAACGTCTCCACCCGCGTGCCGATCGGCCCCGTCGGTGTCATCACGCCGTGGAACACGCCCTTCATGCTCTCGACCTGGAAGATCGCGCCGGCGCTGGCCGCCGGCTGCACCGTCGTGCACAAGCCGGCGGAGTGGTCGCCGGTGACGGCTTCTGTTCTGGCAAAGCTCGTCAAGGAAGCCGGTGTGCCCGACGGCGTGCTCAACACCGTGCACGGCTTTGGCGAAGAGGCCGGCAAGGCGCTGACCGAACACCCCGCCATCAAGGCGATTGGCTTCGTGGGCGAAAGCTCGACCGGCTCGGCGATCATGGTTCAGGGCGCGCCCACGCTGAAGCGCGTGCATTTCGAGCTCGGCGGCAAGAACCCCGTAATCGTGTTCGACGACGCCGATCTCGACCGCGCGCTCGATGCGGTCGTGTTCATGATCTATTCGCTCAACGGCGAGCGTTGCACGTCATCCAGCCGCCTGCTGATCCAGCAAAACATTGCGGAAAAATTCATCGAGAAGCTGACCGCGCGGGTGAAGGCGCTGAAGGTCGGCCACCCCCTTGATCCCGCAACCGAGATCGGGCCGCTGATTCATGAGCGGCATCTGGCAAAGGTCTGCTCCTATTTCGACGTCGCGCGCCAGGACGGTGCGACCATCGCGGTCGGCGGCAAAACCTTCGACGGCCCGGGCGGCGGACATTACGTCGAGCCGACGCTGGTCACTGGCGCGCACGGCAAGATGCGCGTGGCACAGGAAGAGGTGTTCGGCCCCTTCCTCACCGTGCTGCCCTTCCGCGACGAGGCGGACGCGATCGAGATCGCCAACGACATCCGCTATGGCCTGACCGGCTATGTCTGGACCAATGATTTGGGCCGGGCACTGCGCGTTGCCGACGCGCTGGAAGCCGGCATGATCTGGCTGAACTCGGAAAACGTCCGCCATCTGCCCACCCCGTTCGGCGGCATGAAGGCGAGCGGCATCGGCCGCGATGGCGGCGACTATTCGTTCGACTTCTACATGGAAACCAAGCACGTCTCGCTGGCGCGGGGCACGCACAAGATTCAAAAGCTGGGGATTTAACGCTTCGTCATTCCGGGGCGTGCGCAGCACGAACCCGGAACCTCGAGATTCCGGGTTCGGTCCTGACGGCCCGCCCCGGAATGACGGCGTCTAGAGAGGGGGAACACCATGCCCGTACCGCAACACGTCTTTGAGCCGCCATTCAACATCATCCGCTCCAGCCACGTCGTGCTCGACGTGACCGATCTGAAGCTGAGCCGCGCGTTCTACGAGACCACCGTCGGGCTGCATGTCGAGGACGCTGACGACAACGTGGTTTACCTGCGCGCATCCGAGGAGCATCAGCATCATTCGCTGGTGTTGCGCAAAGCGGCAGTACCCGCCTGCGCCCGACTCGGCTTCAAGGTCGGCAATGACGGCGATCTCGACAAGGCCGCAAAGTTCGTGTCCGAGAACGGTCTTGGTTACGCCTTTGTCGACCAAGCCTTCCAGGGCCGCACCCTTCAGTTTACCGATCCCTTCGGCTTCCAGATCGAGCTCTATGCCGCGATGGACCGGCGGCCGCATCTCTTGCGCCGCTACGATCTCTACCGGGGATGCCATCCGCAACGGCTCGACCATTTCAACGTCTTCGCCGCCGAGGTGCAGGACACCGTCGAGTTCTATGCCCGGCTCGGCTTCCGCCTCACCGAATACGCCGAGGAAGACGGGCCGCAGGGTCGCATCGCAGCCGCCTGGATGCACCGCAAGGGTAACGTCCACGATTTCGCCATCACCAACGGCAAAGGCCCGCGGCTGCATCACTTCGCCTATTGGACGCCGACGGCGATGAACATCATCCATCTCTGCGACGTGATGGCGTCGCAGGGTTTCGTCAAGAACATCGAGCGCGGCCCGGGGCGTCACGGCATTTCGAATGCGTTCTTCCTTTATGTGCGCGACCCGGACGGCCACCGCCTGGAGCTCTACACCAGCGATTATTTCACCGGCGATCACGACCATGAGCCGCTGCGCTGGTCGCTGCGCGATCCGCGTCGCCAGACGCTGTGGGGCGCCCCTGCCCCGCGCTCCTGGTTCGAGCAGGGCTCGGCGTTCAGCGGGCAAGCCGTGCGGGAGCCAAAGTTCGTGGCCGATGTGCTGGTGGCGGATTAACGCTGGTGACCGGCACAGACTCTCTCCCGCCGTCGTCCCGGCGAAGGCCGGGACCCATAGCCACAGAAAGACGCTTGACGAAGATTGGTCGTTCGGGATTGTCATCGCGCCCCTACGATGGAGCGCGCGGTATGGGTCCCGGCCTTCGCCGGGACGACAAGAAATGAAGAGTTGCCAATGAAGCTCCCTCGCCTCGCGACCTATTCCGTCAACGGTTCAACCCGCTACGGCGCTGTCCTGGAGGGCGGCATCGTCGATCTCTCCCCGCGACACGCCAAGGACTATCCGACCCTGCGCGAGGTCATCGCCGCTGGAAAGCTTGCGAGGTTTGCTGAGGAAGCCGCTGGCCTGACGCCGGATCACGCGTTCGCAGACATCACCTGGCTGCCGCCGGTGCCCGCACCGGAAAAGATCATCTGCATCGGCGTCAACTATCCCGACCGCAATGCCGAGTACAAGGACGGCCAGGACGCGCCGAAATATCCGAGCATGTTCATGCGGAGCCCACGCTCCTTCGTCGGCCATGAGACGCCGCTGGTGCGCCCGCGTGCCTCGGCGCAGCTCGACTATGAGGGCGAGATCGTGCTGGTGATCGGCAAGGCCGGCCGGCACATTACCGAGAGCGCCGCGCTCGACCACGTCGCAGCCCTGACGCTGTGCAACGAAGGCTCGGTGCGCGACTGGCTGCGCCACGCCAAGTTCAACGTCACGCAGGGCAAGAACTTTGACTCCAGCGGCAGCCTCGGCCCATGGCTCGTGCCCTACATCAGGGAAACGCAGATCGCCGACATTCGCCTGACCACACATGTCAATGGCGAGCTGCGGCAGGACGATCGTACCAGCCGGCTGATGTTTCCGTTCCGCTACCTCATCAGCTATATCTCGACCTTCGCGACGCTCGTTCCCGGCGACATCATCGTCACGGGCACGCCGACCGGCGCCGGTGCGCGGTTCGATCCGCCGCGCTACTTGAAGCCCGGCGACGTCATCGAGGTCGCGGCCGAAGGCATCGGTACCTTGCGCAACGGCGTCATCGACGAAGCCTGAACGATCACTGAAATGGAATAATGCAATGACCACCCTCACCGGCGGCGAAGCGATTGTAAGCGGCCTCGTTGCCCATGGCGTCGACACCGTGTTCGGCCTGCCCGGCGCGCAGGTCTACGGCCTGTTCGACGCCTTCCACCAGGCCCAGCTCAAGGTGATCGGCGCGCGGCACGAGCAGGCTTGCGGCTACATGGCGTTCGGTTATGCGCGCTCCAGCGGCAGGCCCGGCGTGTTCAGCGTGGTGCCTGGCCCGGGCGTGCTCAACGCCAGCGCGGCGCTGCTCACCGCCTATGGATGCAACGAGCCGGTGCTGTGCGTGACGGGGCAGGTGCCGACGCAGTTTCTGGGCAAGGGCCGCGGTCATCTGCACGAGATGCCGGACCAGCTCGCGACCCTGCGCACCTATGTGAAATGGGCAGACCGGATCGAAACGCCCGGCAACGCACCGACCACGGTCGCGCGCGCATTCCAGGAAATGATGTCCGGACGGCGCGGCCCCGCGTCGGTGGAAATGCCGTGGGACATCTTCACCCAGCGCGCCGACACCGCCGCCGCAAACGTGCTGGAACCGTTGCCCGCGCCGCGGCCCGATCCTGATTTGATCAGGCAGGCGGCCGCGCTCATCAGGACCAGCAAGGCGCCGATGATCTTCGTCGGCAGCGGCGCGATCGAGGCGCGCGAGGAGATCCTCGAGCTCGCCGAGGCGATCGATGCGCCCGTGGTCGCCTTCCGCAGCGGCCGCGGCATCGTGTCCAACGCGCACGAGCTTGGGCTGACCATGGCGGCAGCCTACAAGCTTTGGCCGAAGACCGATTTGATGATCGCAATCGGCACCCGCGCGGAGCTGCCGGCATCGGGCTTCCGCTGGCCATATCAGCCGCAGGGGCTGAAATCCATTCGTGTCGATATCGATCCCGTCGAGATGCGCCGGCTCGCCTCCGATGTCGCCATCGTCGCCGATGCGAAGGCCGGCACGGCCGATCTCGTCGCCGCCGTGACCAAGGCCGGCTATGCAAGGACGGCTAGCCGGCGAGGTGAAATCCGCGAGGCGGCGGCGACGGCGCAAGCCGAGATCCAGCGCATCCAGCCGCAGATGGCCTATCTCAACATCCTGCGCGAGGTGTTGCCCGCGAACGCGATCGTCACCGACGAATTGTCCCAGTTCGGCTTCGCCTCCTGGTACGGGTTTCCGATCTACCAGCCGCGCACCTTCATCACCTCGGGCTATCAGGGCACGCTCGGCTCGGGCTTCCCGACCGCGCTTGGCGCCAAGGTCGCCAATCCCGACAAGCCGGTGGTGGCGATCACCGGCGACGGCGGCTTCATGTTCGGCGTGCAAGAGCTCGCCACCGCCGTGCAGTTCAACATCGGCGTGGTCACGCTGGTGTTCAACAACAACGCCTACGGCAATGTCCGCCGCGACCAGCGCGAGCGTTTCGACGGCCGCGTGGTGGCGTCCGATCTGGTCAATCCGGATTTCGTCAAGCTCGCGGAATCGTTTGGTGTGGCCGCGGCACGCGTGACCGCGCCGGAGCAGTTCAAGGCGGCGATGGAGAAGGCGCTCGCGCATGGCGGGCCGTACCTGATCTCGGTCGAGGTGCCGCGGGACTCCGAGGTGAGCCCCTGGGCGTTTATTCACCCGGCAAGGCCCTGATGTCGTTCCGGGGCGATGCGCAGCATCGAACCCGGAACCTCGAGATTCCGGGTACGCGCCAACGCGCGTCCCGGAATGACGAACGCGAACGTCACCGCGTCCTGCGGAAGGTCAAATTGATCCGCTTCCGGCCGAGCAGCGCGTGCTCGCCGTCGGCGAGTGGGGCTACGCCATGATAGGCGAGCCGGTTCGGGCCGCCCCACACCACGACGTCGCCATGGACGAGGCGGAAGCGGCGCGGCTTGTCGGTGCGCGCCATGCCGCCGAACAGAAACGTCGCAGGCAACCCGAGCGAGACCGAGACGATCGGCGCGGACAGATCCAGCTCGTCCTTGTCCTGGTGCAGCGACAGCCGCGTGCCGGGCTCGTAGCGATTGACCAGGCACGCATCGGGCGCGAAGCCGGCAAAGCCGCCCTGCTCGGCCGCGCGGCGGGCCAGATCGCGGAGCACCGGCGGCATCTGCGGCCATGCCGCGCCGGTGCGCGGGTCGATCGGGTCGTAGCGATAGCCGGTGTGATCGGTGATCCAGCCGCGCTCGCCGCAGTTCGTCATCGCGACCGACATTTGGTAGCCGCCCGGCGTGGTCATGCGGCGGAACGGCGACTGCGCCACGATGGCGCGCACCGCTTCGATCAGCTCGTTCTCGACCGGCTTGACGAAGCCGCGCAGCAGCACCGCGCCCTCGGCGATCTCCTCGCGCGACGGCTGCGCCTCGGCAACGCTGTCGAACAGATCCGCCATCAACCGCAGCGTTTACTTGGCATCATGAAAGATCACACCCAGCGTGTGGCGCTGGCCGGACCTGACCCGGCTGACACCATGGCGCAGATTAACCCGGTAGCTGCCGCGTGTCCCCTGGACCGGGCGGTGATGCACGGCAAAGGCCACCGCATCGCCTTGCGCGAGCGGCACCACCTCGGCGCGGGACTGCATGCGCGGGCGCTGCTCGGTCAGCACGAATTCGCCGCCGGTGAAATCGCGTCCCGGCTCGGACAACAGGATCGCAACCTGGAGCGGGAACACGTGCTCGCCATAGAGGTCCTGATGCAGGCAGTTGAAATCGCCGGCTTCGTATTGCAGCAGTAACGGCGTCGGCCGGGTCTGCCCCGCCTCGTGGCAGCGCTTCAGGAATGCCATATGGGCCGCGGGATAGCGAATATCGATGCCCATCGCCTCGTTCCAGCGATTGGCAACGCCTTGCAGGTGGACGTACAGCGCGGGCCGCAACTGCGCGATCAGGTCGGGGAGCGGATAGGAGAAGTATTTGTATTCGCCGCGGCCAAAGCCGTGGCGGCCCATGACGATGCGGCTGCGGAAATGCACGTCGTCGGGATAGAGCGCGGCGACGGCGCGGCATTGGCCCGGCGTGAGCAGGCCTCGCAGGACGGCGCAGCCCTGGGTGTCGAGTTCGCCGGTGATCTGGGGCCAGTCGAGGGCATCGACGTGGGCGGCAATATCCGCCGATAGGGATTGAGACGATTTACGTGCTGTTGCTGTCATGGCACCGATTCTCGCAACCCGACGTTCGCCCCGCCACCCGATTTCCGACTGTCTCTCCGTCATTGCGAGCGCAGCGAAGCAATCCAGAATCCCTCCGCCGAACCAGTCTGGATTGCTTCGTCGCAAGGGCTCCTCGCAATGACGGCGGAGAGAGCTTCGAGAATGACGCGGAGAGACTTCAGCCCAACACCGGCAGCGTCACCACGTCATATCCATGCTTGATCGTCCGTTTCAGCACCGGATCCTCAAGCTCGAACTCGAACCGGTCGGCGGGGCGGATGCCGCCCTTCGCGGCGAAGGTGCCGCCGAACATGACGCAGCCGTCGGGCAGCTTCCCAGTCTCGAACCCGCGCGCGATGAGATCGTGGACGGGCAGCATCGCGTCCAGCGTGCCCTCCTGGTAGAGCACGCGCTCGCCCTTGATGGTGGCGTACGAGCGCAAAACCATCTTGTCCCAGTGGCCGATCACGTCCTCGAGCTCCCATAGCGTCGATGCGATCGGTTTGTCGCACATCTGCTTGGAGACGGTGATGTTGTAGGCCTCGACCTTGCGGTCGGTATGGTCGGAGCCGCAGCCGACGAAGATACGGCCCTGCCAGCCGATCAGCACGAATTCGACCTCGCCGGAGGACTCGCCGCCGCAGCATTCGATGCTGTCTTCCATGATGAGCCGCCGCGCCGAGGCGCGATAATAGATCGGCGTCGAGGCCGGCCGGGCGATGCCCATGGCCTCGAGCTCGGCGATGTGCTTGTCGCGCGCGACCGCGTCGCGGCCGGTCCAGCCGGCGATGACCAGCTGGTCGATCGGCAAGGTCAGCGGCGTCGTGGTGTCTTGGGCGTCGACGGTGAAAGTCAGGTCAAACACGCATAACGGCCTCCATGCCGGCAGCTAGTTCGAAAATACCGCGGTCGGACCCGCCGCTCCCCGCCAGCATCAGGCCGACGGGAATTTCCCCCTCGCGATGGGCGGGCAGCGAGATGGCGCAGCCGTCGATCATGTTGATCAGGGTGCAATTGCGCAGCGCGCGCAGGTTCTCTTTCGTGAACGCCTTGTCGTCGGCGAGATCGGAAATCCTCGGCGGCGTGTTGGCGGTGGTCGGCAGCACCAAGGCGTCATAGGGCGCGATGCGGGCATTGACGCGCGCGATCAGCGAACGGCGCTCGTTGAGGAGATCGATATAGTCCGCCGCGCTCTGCGCCTCGCCGCGCATGATGCGCACCGAGACGCGGGGATCGTAGACGTCGCCCTTGGACGTGATGAGATAGCGGTGCCAGGCGAAGCTCTCGGCTGCCGCAAAGCCACCCTTGGCGTTCATCGGACCGATGTCGTGGAATTCCGCCATCTCGATGCGCTCGACGATGGCGCCGTGATCGGAAAGCGTCCTCAGCGCCCGCTCGAACGTCACGGCGACTTCGGCATCGACGTCGTCGAGCGCAATCGTGGTCGGCACTGCCAGGCGCATACCCTTCACCGGGCGCGGCTTCAGCGCTGTGATTGGCTCGTTCGCCAGCACCGCGTCCAGTATGGCACAGCACCTGACCGATCTTGCCAACGGTCCGATACTGTCGAGCGAGAACGACAGCGGCACCGCCCCATCCAGCGGCACGCGCCGCTGCGTCGGCTTGTAGCCGACGATGCCGTTATAAGCCGCCGGAATGCGACAGGAGCCGCCAGTGTCGGTGCCGAGCGCGCCATGCGCCATGCCGTCGAGCACGGAGACCGCAGCGCCCGAGGACGACCCGCCGGGCACATGTCCCGCGGTCCGGTTCCAGGCGCCCTTC
The DNA here is from genome assembly GCF_055807395.1 of Bradyrhizobium sp. Kon10. Classification (NCBI taxonomy): domain Bacteria; kingdom Pseudomonadati; phylum Pseudomonadota; class Alphaproteobacteria; order Hyphomicrobiales; family Nitrobacteraceae; genus Bradyrhizobium; species Bradyrhizobium sp. Kon10. The sequence goes on from NZ_JBVVOZ010000001.1 coordinate 15,249, forward strand.
GGTGTGCCATAATGCGGATTGATGCCGATGCCGGAATAGGCGAACTCGGTCATGTTGGTCCGCCCGATCACGACAAAGCCAGCCTTGCGCAGCCGCGCCACGGCCGCAGCGTCATGCTCGGCCGGCGGGGAATCGTCGAGCGCGCGGGAGCCGGCGCGAGTCACCTGCCCCCTGATGTCGAACAGGTCCTTGATCGAGATCGGGATACCGGCATAGCGCGACGGCGCCGCCTTCACCCTGCGGAGAGCGTCCATCGCATCCGCGGCGGCAAACGCCGCGTCCTTGTCGACATGGATGAAGGCGCGCTGTCCCTCGCCAGCCGGGTCGGCGATTTTGGCGAGGCAAGCCTCGACCAGCTTGCGGGAGGTGGTGCGGCCGCTCTCGAGGTCTTCGGCGAGCTTCGCCAATGTCGGAAAATCGGGCATGTCTGTCTCACGGAATATTTCGCGCAATCTACAGCGCCGCCTCAGTTCGACACAAGCATTGTGCGCATGATGGCATGCATGCTGACTGCTGGACCGTTGACGCGCCATAGTCAATTGTCGCATCAAGATCGAAACCGGCGGGCGTAAGGCCTAAGCTTGGAGGACTTGCCGACATGGCCGAACCGCAGCGCGCGCGACCGAAACCGACGCCGGAGACCCAGCACTTCTGGGACGGCACCAAGGCCGGCGAATTACGCCTGCAGCGCTGCGACGCCTGCGCGCATGTCTACTTTCCGCCACGGCCGTTCTGTCCGTCCTGCGCCTCGCGCAAGGTCAGCATCTTCAAAGCGAGTGGCAAGGGTTTCCTCTACAGCTACGTGATCAACCACCGCCCTGCCGCGCCCGGTTTCACGCCGCCTTACGCCATCGCGGTCGTCGAGCTTGCCGAGGGACCGCGGATGATGAGCAACATCATCGATTGCCCGCAGACGCCGGAAGCGCTCGAGCTCGACATGAAGCTCGAGGTCGCCTTCGAGACGCTCGACGACAAGATCACTCTTCCCGTGTTCCGTCCGGCGAAGGGGTAAGCCATGCGCAGCAACCAGGTTGCCGTCGTCGGCGCGGCCGAGACCACCGAGCTCGGAATCATCCCCAACGCTTCGCAGCTCCAGCTTCACGCGGATGCGGCGCTCAATGCCATCGCCGACGCCGGACTGAAGCTGTCCGACATCGACGGCTTCGCCACAGCGGTCGAAACGCCGCAGCAGGTCTGCCACTATCTCGGCATCAAGCCGACCTGGGTGGATGGTACCTCGGTCGGCGGCTGCTCGTTCATGCTGCATGTCCGCCATGCCGTCGCGGCGATCGAGGCCGGCCTGTGCAAGACCGTGCTCATCACCCATGCCGAGAGCGGCAAGTCGATGATCGGCAAGGCACCGCGCTCGATCCCGGCCGACAGCCTGCAGGGCCAGTTCGAGGCGCCGTTCGGCGTCTACGGCCCGCCCAGCATGTTTCCGATTCCGGTGCTGCGCTTCATGAAGACCTACGGCATCACCCATGAGCAGTTGGCCTCGGTGGCCGTTGTGCAGCGGGAATGGGCGGCGAAGAATCCACGCGCCATGATGAAGGACCCGATCATGGTCGCCGACGTGCTCAATTCGCGCATGATCGCCTATCCGTTCCGGCTGCTGCAATGCTGCCTCGTCACCGACGGCGGCGGCGCGCTGATCCTGACCTCGGCTGATCGCGCCAAGGATTTTCCGCGCAAGCCCGTCTACATCATGGGCACCGGCGAGAGCGTGGAAACGCCGATGGTCAGCCAGATGGAGACATTCAACTCCTCGCGCGCCTTCAAGACCGCCGGTCCGCTGGCCTTTAGGGAAGCCGGCATCGCGCACAAGGACGTCGATCATCTCATGATCTACGACGCCTTTGCGCATCTGCCACTGTTCGGGCTCGGCGACCTCGGCTTCATGCCGCACGAGGAAACCGGCAAGTTCATCGCCGACGGCAACACGCGGCCCGGCGGCAAGCTGCCGCTCAACACCAATGGTGGCGGCTTGAGCTACATGCATTCGGGCATGTACGGCATGTACGCGCTGCAAGAGAGCGTGCGGCAGATGCGCGGGATTGCGCCGGCGCAGGTGCCGAACGCGAAGATTTCGGTGTGCCACGGCGTCGGCGGCATGTTCGCGGCAAGTGGCACGATCGTGTTTACGAACGAGAAATAACGCACCGTCATTCCGGGGCGCGCGCAGCGCGAACCCGGAATCTCGAGATTCCGGGTCTGGTGCTTCGCACCATCCCGGAATGACGGGCAAAACAGGAGAACCCACATGACAAAATCACTGCAAGACAAGGTCATCATCGTCACCGGCGCAGGCCGCGGCATCGGGCGAGAGATTGCGCTGCTCTGCGCCGGGGAAGGCGCCAAGGTCGTCGTCAACGATCCCGGCGTCGCCGCCGATGGTGCCGGCACCAGCGCCACGCCCGCCGAGGAGGTGGTCGAGGAAATCAAGAAGCGCGGCGGCACTGCGGTCGCCAACTTCGAGTCGGTCGCGGAAGCAATCCCGGCGAGCAAGATCGTCAAGACCGCGACCGATCATTTCGGCCGGCTCGACGGCGTCGTCAACAATGCCGGTATCCTGCGCGACATGATCTTCCACAAGATGAGCGTGGAAGCGTTCGAGGCCGTCATCAAGGTGCATTTGATGGGCTCGTTCTACGTTTCACATGCGGCGGCGCGGATCTTCCGCGAGCAGGAGTCGGGCTCGTTCGTGCACTTCACCTCGACCTCGGGCCTGATCGGCAATTTCGGCCAGGCCAATTACGCCGCCGCCAAGCTCGGCATCGTCGGCCTGTCGAAATCGATCGCGCTCGACATGGGCCGCTTCAACGTCCGCTCCAACTGCGTGTCGCCGTTCGCCTGGACCCGCATGATCGGCACCATCCCGACCGAAACCGAAGCCGAGAAGGCGCGAGTCGAGAAGATCAAGCAGATGGGACCGGAGAAGATCGCGCCGGTCTGCGCCTATCTGCTCTCGGATGCGGCCAAGGACGTGTCCGGACAGATTTTTGGCGCGCGCATGAACGAGCTGTTTCTGTTCAGCCAGAACCGGCCGCTGCGCTCGGTGCATCGAAGCGAAGGTTGGACGCCGCAATCGATCGCGGAGCACGGCATGCCGGCGCTGAAGGGCTCGTTCTACAAGCTCGATCGCTCCGCCGACATCTTCCCCTGGGATCCCGTGTAGCCTCTTCACCTCGCCCCGCTTGTGGGGAGAGGTCGGATTGCATCGAAGATGCAATCCGGGTGAGGGGACTCTCCGCGAGTCTCGATGTCACCGTCCTTGCGGAGACTCCCCCTCACCCCAACCCTCTCCCCGCAGGCGGCAGGGCCATCGCATATGAGGCAAATTTCTCCATGGCCATCCTTCGAAACGCCCGCCTTTGGCGGGCCCTCAGGATGAGGACCGACTGTGCGGCAGCAGTTTCAACGGGCTCCGATTGCCGCTTAGCCTCATCCTGAGGAGACCGCGAAGCGGTCGTCTCGAAGGACGAGGCGCGCGCTCACACCGCCTAAAATGCCATATGCGACTGCCCTGCCGCAGGCGGGGTGAGGGAGCACACCGCGCTTGCGAGGGACATCCCTACCCCGTATTCCGCAGGCCCGCCGAGATGCCGTTGATCGTGAGCTGAATCCCGCGCAGCACCTGCTCGTCCGGGTTCTGCGCGCGATGCTCCCTCAACAGTTCGACCTGCACGTGATTGAGCGGATCGAGATAAGGAAAGCGGTGGCGTACCGAGCGCTCCAGCAGCGGATTGCCTTGCAGCAACCGGTCCTGCCCCATGATGTCGAGCAATGTCTCGATGCAGGAATGCCATTCGCGACGGATGCGGCCGAAGATTTTTTCGCGCAGTGCCTCGTCCGGCACCAGCTCGGCATAGCGCGACGCGATCGCGATCGAGCTTTTCGCCAGCACCATATCCATGTTCGACAAGAGCATCCGGAAGAACGGCCACTCCTTGTAGAGCTCCTTCAGGAACGGCATGCCCTTGTCGGGATGCTGCGCGATCCACTGCTCGACCGCGCTGCCGAAGCCGTACCAGCCCGGCAGCATCAGACGGCATTGCGCCCAGGAGAACACCCAGGGAATCGCCCGGAGATCCTCGATCGCGCGGGTCTTCTTGCGCGAGGCCGGGCGGCTGCCGATGTTCAGCGTGGCGATTTCGTTGATGACGGTCGAGGCCCAGAAATAATCGACAAAACCCTCGGTCTCGTAGACGAGGCCGCGATAGGCCTTGAAGGCGAGGTTCGACAGCTCGTCCATCGCGGTCAGATATTCGCGCCGTGGCGCGCTCTGGCGCGGATGCAACAGGCTCGCCTCCAGCGTCGCCGCCGCAAGGATCTCCAGATTGTTGCGGCCGACTTCGGCGTTGGAATACTTCGACGAGATGATCTCGCCCTGCTCGGTGATGCGGATCTGGCCGTTCACGGCGCCGCCGGGCTGCGCGATGATGGCGTCATAGCTGGGCCCGCCGCCGCGGCCGACCGAGCCGCCGCGGCCATGGAATAGCCGCAGGCGCACGTGGTGGCGCTCGAACACCTCGACGAGTCCAATCTCGGCCTTGTAGAGCTCCCAGCCCGAGGTGACGAAGCCGCCATCCTTGTTGCTGTCGGAGTAGCCGAGCATGACCTCCTGCACGCTGCCGCGGCTGTCGACCAGGCGGCGGTAGTCGTGCAGCGACAGCATGCGGTCCATGATGGCCGACGATGCCTGCAAGTCTTCGATGGTCTCGAACAGCGGCACGATGTTGATGGCGCTGCGCCCCGAAGGATGGACGAGACCGACCTCCTTCAGCAGCACCGCGACCTCGAGCATGTCGGACATGCCCTTGCACATCGAGATGATGCACTGCTGGATGGCATCCGAGCCAAACTTGGCATGGGCCTCCGCGGCGGCATGGAACACGTTGAGCTCGCCCATGGTCTCGTCGCTGTACTTGACGAACTGCGAGACCAGCGAGCGCGCGCTGCGCAATTCGCTGGTCAGCAGTGAAATGCGGGCCTCCTCGCCGAGCGCGAGATAGGAAGTGCCGGGATTGGCCGCGTCCATCAGCTCGGCGATGGTGCGCTCGTGCACCGCGGAGTTCTGGCGAATGTCGAGCCGCGCCAGATGGAAACCGAAGCAATCCACCGCACGTCGCAGCAGCCGCAGTCGGCCGCGGGCGATGACACCGGCATTGTTGGAGATCAGCGAGCGGTGCAGCACGTCGAGATCGGCTTGCAGCTCCTTGACGCTGTCGTAGGGAGCGCCCTTGCCGACCGGCCGGCGCGTGATCTCGACCTCGAGCTTTTCAGCCGTGGCGGTCAGACGCGCATAGATGCCGGACACGGCGAGACGATAAGGCTCGCCGCTCCGGTGCGGCGAGGTGTCGGGCGAGCGCTCGGCGAGCGTGCGCAGCTCCTCGGAGACGTCGGCGAGATGTGCCGCGATCGACAATTCCGAGCCGAGCACGTGCAGCTCGTTCAGATAGAACTGCATCACCCGGCTGGACTGGAGCCGCAGCGTGCCGCGCATGACGTCGGCGGTGACGAAGGGGTTGCCGTCGCGGTCGCCGCCGATCCAGCTTCCCATGCGCAGGAACGAAGCGAGTTCGCTGGCCGCCTGCGCGCCGCCCTCCTCCAGCCGATCCTCCAGCGCATTGACCAGCCGCGGCACCTCGCGGAGGAAAGTGTAATCGTAGAACGACAGGCCGTTGGCAACCTCGTCGAGCACGGTGAGCTTGGTCCGGCGCAACAGGTTGGTCTGCCACAGCGTCAGCACCTCGCGGCGGAGCTGCTCGTCGCTGGCGGTGGCTTCGTCCTCCGTCAGCGCGACCCGCTCGCGGCGGTCGAGCAGCGCCGCGATCTCCATCTCGCGATCCATGGTGCTCTTGCGGCGGACCTCGGTCGGGTGCGCGGTCAAGACCGGGCTGACCTGGGCGTCCCTGAAGAAGCGGCGCAGCTGGTCGGCCGTGAAGCCCGCCGCCTTGGCATGGGTCAGCGTTTCCGCCAGCACGCCGGAGCTGCCGGTTTTGGCGGCGCTGCGGGCGCGCATTTGGCGAATGTTGTTCTGGTCCTCGGCGATGTTGGCGAGGTGGGAGAAATAGCTGAAGGCGCGGACGATCCGCACCGTCTCGGAGGTCGACATGCCGTCGAGGATCTGCTCGAGCTCGCGGCGGGCGAGCCGGTCCTCGTCGCGGTGGAAGCGGATCGAGGTTTGCCGGATGCGCTCGACCAGGTCGAACAATTCGGCGCCCTCCTGGTCGCGCACGGTGTCGCCGAGGATGCGCCCGAGCAGGCGGATGTCGTCCCGCAGCCGCGCATCGGCCTCCAGTGCCTGAACGTCCTCAGGGCGGTTGGGGCGATGCTCAGTAGCGTCGGATGGTAGTGTCTGGAGGGACATGGCTCGCTCCCCTGTTCGAGCTCGCTTGGCTGCCCGGCTCAACCGAGTGTGCGATATTTTTCTACCGCAGCGCAAGATGAACTTGGTGGCGGCGCACACATGGGCCGGCTTGGACCAATTCCTCAGCCGTCGCACTGGCAAGAGCCTCGACTATCGCTTCTTTCCGGCGCTACGCCGGCACGATCACCTTGCCGATCGGCCAGAGCGCGATGCCTGCGAGCTTCAGGTGGGCCCAGGCGAAGGGAATGCCGATGATGGTGATCGCAAGGACCACAGCGGTCACCAAATGGCCGAGCGCCAGCCACCAGCCGGCCAGCACGAACCAGATGATGTTGCCGATCACCCCGAGCGGGCCTGTGCCGACATCGCTCATGCCGGTGACCTCATAGCGGCTGACCGCCCGCGAGCCGAACGGCAGCAGCGTGTAGACCGCGATGTTGAACGCTGCCCGCGCCCAGGGCAGGCCAACGATGGTGATGGCCATGATGACGGACGCAATCAGCCAACCAAAGGCCATCCAGGCGCCGCCGATGAGAATCCAGAGCAGGTTGAGCAGGATGGAAACGGGAGCCATGGCATATCCGAAGGTCGATGATCCCGTTTGTATCACAGGTGCTGCGAGATCATAGTCCGTGCCGCCGGCTCCGCTCGGCGCGGAGCGTGGCACCGACGAATCCAACATCTTCGATCCCGCGGTGGATCTCAGCTGAGAAAATCCAGAGCGTGAGTGCGACGGCGGCAATCGAGCTCAATCCGGTCACGAGGACCGGGCTCGAACAGAACGTGTCAAGAAGACTATCCAGCAGCGGGAGCCCACTCGGCCAACGCGTTTCGCATTGCGCGGACGCGACAGCCCACCCGCCGAGCAATACACCGACTGCGTTCGCGCCAGCCAGCGCAGTCACGACCGTCGCGAGCCCCTTCTTCATCGAGAGCACGACATCGACCAGCTTGACGATTGCGCCGCATGTAACGGCAACAATCATGGCCGTGCGCCATCCCGAGTTCCCCAGGAGCTGCGCCTGACCTGCCCAAATCCAGAGGCCGGCGGCGCAGAAAAGCAGAGCAAGGTTGACTTTCACCGCTTCCGGAAACTTGCAGCGAAGCGCATAGGCATTCGCCTTCTCGATGAGGTCGAGCAGTGCGCAGGCGATCAGGCCGGCGGCAAAGCCACCGAGATGCACGCCCCAATCGATCCGTGAATTGCTGATCGCAAACGCCACGTTCAATCCGATATTGATGGCGAAGAAGTCGAACCTGAGGTTGAGCTTGCCCAAGATCCACAGGCAGAGCAGCGCGCCAAGAATGCCTGAGGTGGCACCGGACGCGCCCACCGTCAGGTACGGGCTTGCATGGATGGCATTCCCGACCACGGCGCCGAACACCATTGCGCAGACATAGATGATCAGAAAATAGGCCGGTCCGACCCGCCTCTCGAGATGCCCGCCCCACAGAACGAGACACAACATGTTGGTGGTGAGGTGAATGAAGTTGACGTGAAGGAAGCCATAGGCGAACAGCCGCCAATACTCATGCTGCGGCAGTGCGCCCGAATACATTCCGCCGTAGCGAAACAGCAGCTCGGCCGGCGCCGACGAGCCGCCGCCCGATTGCAAGAGGCAGAGGCCGGAGACCAGAACCGTCGCCGTCATCACGACGTAGAGTGCGGCATGAGGGGCTTCGAAAAAGCCGGGGCTGGTGCGGTAGAGGGCCATGGGTCATCGCAAAGGAGCGTGGTGAGCACCACAACCTAGCGGAGCCGTTCGAAAATTGCTACTCTTGCGTGCAATAAACGTGCTCTGCGCGCGGCAAGGCCGGCCTTGCGTTGTGTCAGATTTTCCGTCCCGCCTGCTCCCAATAGGGATCCCGCAGGCGGCGCTTGAAGATTTTTCCGGAATCTTCGCGCGGCAGCCCCGTTCGGATCTCGATGTGCTTCGGCACCTTGTAGTCGGCGAGCGAGGCCTTCAACCGCGCACGGATGCCTGCGGCCTCCAACGTGACGCCTGGCTGCGGCTCGACCACGGCCAACAGCGCCTCGCCGAACTCGGCATCGGGGATGCCGAACACCGCGCAATCCTGCACCCCGGGGACGGCGTGCAGCACGGCCTCGATCTCGGCCGGATAGATGTTGACCCCGCCCGAGATCACCATGTCGCGCTTGCGATCGCAGATGAAGACGTAGCCGTCTTCGTCGATGTAGCCGACATCGCCGGAGGTGATGAAGCCGTCCCGATCGATCTCGGCGCGCTTCTCCGGCTTGTTGTGGTAGGTGAAATCGGCCATGGCGGGCATGCGGGAATAGATCTCGCCGATTTCGCCCGCCGGCAGAACGCGGCCATCCTCGCCAATGAATCGCAACTCGGCGCCGGGCGAGATCCTGCCGACCGTACCTGGCTTCCGCAGAGCATCTTCCGAAGTCGCGAAGGTGACGGCGCTGGATTCGGTCGAGCCGTAGAACTCGTAGATCACCGGCCCCCACCATTCGATCATCGCGCGCTTGACGTCGGCCGGACACGGCGCCGCGGCGTGGATGATATGGCGGAGCGAGGAGACGTCGTATTTCTTGCGAATGTTCTCCGGCAGCTTCATCAGACGGATGAACATGGTCGGCACCATGAAGATGGTGTCGATCCTGTAGCGCTCGATGAGCTCCAGAAACTCCTCGGGCTCGAAACGCGGCATCAGCACCAGCGCGCCGTCAAGCTTGCCCGCGCGGATGCCGAACGAATTCGGCGCGGAATGATAGAGCGGCCCCGGCAGGATCGTGCGGGCGCCGGGCTTCAGCCCGTAGATCATCGCGCGCATGCGCTCGCCGGCTGCCGCCTGTTCCGGCGTCGGCGCGTTGCGCCGCACGCCTTTGGGGTGGCCGGTCGTGCCGGAGGTGTAGATCATGTTCATCGGCTGCGGCACCACCGGGCCGTGATAGGGCTGGTGTTGCGCGAGCCAGGACTCGAATTCGATCGCGAAGTCCGGCGTCGCCAGATGATCCGGATCGATCTTGTAGTTGGAGAGGATCTCCGGAGGCGTCGGCACGCTGAGCACCGTGACGCCCTTGGGGATCGCATCACGCAAGCCATGCAGCATGTCGGCGTGACCGATCAGAACGGACGTGCCGGTGTCCTTGAGGATGTAGTCGATCTCCTCCGGCTTGAAGTGCCAGTTGATCGGCACGCCATAGGCCCCGAGCCGCATCGCGGCGTAGGCGGCCTCCAGGAAGGCGATGTCGTTGCGCATCAGCATGCAGACGCAGTCGCCTTGCTTGACGCCGATCCGGGCGAGGCCGCTCGCGATGCGGTCGGCGCGGTTGGCGACCTCGGTATGGTTGCGACGGCGATCTCCGGAGACGATGCCGAGGAATTGCGACGTTTCGCTCATCGTTATGATCCGATCTTCTGTCGGTTGATGTCGCCGTCATTCCGGGATGGTCCGCAGGACCAGACCCGGAATCTCGAGATTCCGGGTTCGCCCTTCGGGCGCCCCGGAATGACGGAGGGACTAATCCGCAAACCTCGGCGCGCGCTTTTCGAGATTGGCACGCACCGCTTCGGTCTGGTTCGCGCTGCCGATCAGCTTCTGCTGCTCGACAGATTCGGCGAGCAGCGCCGGGCCCGGATCGACCGAGAGATTGTTCAGCATCCGCTTGGCGGCGCGGATCGCATCGGGGCTTTTTCCGGCGATGTCGCGCGCGGCTTCGAGCGCGGCGGCGCGCGGATCGTCGCAGATGCGCGTGGCGAGGCCGTAAGTCATCGCCTCCTGCGCGGAGAAGATGCGGCCGGTGTAAGTGAGATCGCGCAGGATGTCGTCGCGCACCAAGGAAGCCAGGATCGGCGTGCCCGCCATATCGGGCACGAGGCCCCATTTGATCTCCATCACCGACATCCGCGCATCCGGTGCGAGAAAGCGCATGTCGGCGCCGAGCGCGAGCTGAAAGCCACCGCCGAAGGCGACGCCCTGGATCGCCGCGATGACAGGCACCGGGAGCTGCCGCCAGCCCCACACCGCGGCTTGCGCAAAATTCGCATGGCCGTGGGTGCGCTTGGTGAGGTCGCGATTTTCGCCACCCGGAATTCCGTTACCGCCCTTCTCCTTCATCGCGGCAAAGCGTCCCATGTCGAGACCGGCGCAGAAGGCGCGGCCCTCGCCGGACAGCACGACGGCGCGCACGCCTTTTTCCTTCGAAAGCCGCTCGGTTGCGGCGACCAGGGCCTCAAACATCGCTTGATCGAGCGCATTCATCTTGTCTGCCCGCACCAGGCGAACATCGGCGACGCCTTCCGAGATCGAGATCGCGACGCGCTCTTCCATGGATGAATTCTCCCCTGTTCTTGTTCAGTGCCGCTTTACAGAAAGACGGCGGCCGGATTTAGTCAATCGACCAATTAACTGACAATGCCTGCGGAGGAAACAGCCATGTTCAAGGATAATCTTCTGGCCGGCCGCAACATCCTGGTCACCGGCGGCGGCACCGGGCTCGGCAAGGCGATGGCGGCGCGCTTTCTTCAGCTCGGCGCCGGGGTGCACATCTGCGGCCGGCGCAAGATCGTCTGCGACGAGACCGCGACCGAGCTGATGGATGAGTATGGCGGCCGGGTCACCAGCTATGGCGTCGACATCCGCAACGCACTCGCGGTCGATGAGATGATCGACAACATTTTTCGCGACGCGCCGCTGACCGACCTGATCAACAATGCCGCCGGTAATTTCATCTCGCGCAGCGAAGAGCTCTCGCCGCGAGGTTTCGATGCGGTGGCCAACATCGTCATGCACGGCACTTTTTATGTGACCCACGCAGTGGGCAAGCGCTGGATCGCAGCGAAGCAGCCCGGCAACGTCGTCTCGATCACCACGACCTGGGTGCGCAACGGCTCGCCCTATGTGGTGCCGTCGGCGATGAGCAAGTCCGCGATCCACGCCATGACGATGTCGCTCGCGACCGAATGGGGCCGCTACGGCATCCGGCTGAACACGATCGCGCCCGGCGAGATCCCAACCGAGGGCATGAGCAAGCGCATCAAGCCGGGCGACGAGGCCGGCGCGCGCACCAAGGCGATGAACCCGATGGGCCGCGTCGGGACGATGGAGGAGTTGCAGAACGTTGCCGTGTTCCTGATTTCCGGCGGCTGCGACTGGATCTCCGGCGAGACCATCGCCATGGACGGCGCCCAGGCGCTGGCCATGGGCGGCAATTTCTACCAGCTCCGCGACTGGAGCGACGACGATTGGAAGACCGCCCGCGAGAGCATCATGGCCCAGAACGAGAAGGACAGGGCGAAGCGGGGATAGTCTCTTTGCAACGTAAGGCGTGAAGGCGTCGCACCACCCTTCGTCGTCGTCCCGGCCCTAGTGCGCAATTGCGCACGGGGGCCGGGACCCATACCCACCGAATGTGGTTTGGCGAAGATCGGCCGTGACCGGTCTTCGCCAAATTGCGTCTTGTGGCTATGGGTCCCGGCCCCCGTGCGCAATTGCGCACTAGGCCGGGACGACCCGTGAGAGAGACGCCCCCTCCACCATCTTGTCTTCACCCGCGGATGACGCCACACTCTGCGGCATAACAACAGACGTCACGGGAGAGACATGTCCAGCTCACAGCCATTGGCTGACCTCGCCGAGATGGTGCGCGAGCGCGCGAACAGCCGCGGCAACGCCATTGCCTTTGAGTTCGAGGGCCGCATCACCAGCTTTGCCGAATTCCACGTCAACACCAACAAGGTCGCCAGCGCACTGATCGCGATGGGTGTAACGAAGGGCGAACGCATCGCCTATCTCGGCAAGAACAGCGACATCTATTTCGAGCTGCTGATGGGCGCGATGAAGGCCGGCGCGGTGATGGCGCCGGTGAACTGGCGGCTCGCCGGGCCCGAGGTCGCCTTCATCGTCAGCGACTGCAAGGCACCGGTGCTGTTCGTGGGACCGGAGTTCATCGCACTCGTCCGTCAGATCAAGGACAAGCTGCCGAGCGTTCGCACGGTCATCACCACCGAAGGCGGCGCTCCGGAATGGCAAGATTTCGCCGCCTGGCGCGACGCGCAAAGCGGCGACGACCCGAAAGTACCGATCGCGACCCGGGACATCGCGATCCAGCTCTATACATCCGGCACCACCGGCAAGCCGAAAGGCGCGATGCTGTCGCATGCGAACTTCCTCAATCTGGTGCAGACCGGCAACGCCGAGGACAAGCCGGAGTGGAACCGGTGGTCGACCGACGACGTCTCGCTGGTGGCGATGCCGATCTTCCACATCGGCGGCTCCGGCTGGGGCGTCATGGGGCTCTATCACGGCGCCCGCGGCGTAATCGCGCGCGAGTTCGATCCGACCAGGGTGCTCGATTTCTTCGAGCAGTCCGGCATCACAAAACTGTTCATGGTGCCGGCGGCGATGCAGTTCGTGGTGCGGCAGCCGCGCGCCAAGACGGTCGATTTCTCGCGGCTGAAATACATGCTGTACGGCGCCTCGCCCATTCCCGCCGCGCTGCTGAAGGAATGCATCGATGTCTTCAAATGCGGCTTCGTGCAGATGTACGGCATGACCGAGACCACCGGCACCATCGTCGCGCTGCCGCCGGAGGATCACGTCGAAGGGCTGGAGCGGATGCGCTCGGCCGGCAAGGCGCTGCCGGGCATCGAGATCGCGATCCTCGATGTCGACGGCACACCGCTGCCGCCGCGTCAGGTCGGGGAGATCGCGACGCGCTCGGGCTCGAACATGGCCGGATACTGGAACCTGCCGGAGGCGACCGCCGCGACGCTGCGCGCCGACGGCTGGCTGCGCACCGGCGATGCCGGTTACCTGGACGAGGACGGCTACCTCTACATCCACGACCGCATCAAGGACATGATCATCTCCGGCGGCGAGAACATCTACCCGGCCGAGGTCGAGAGCGCGCTGTGCGATCATCCTGACGTGGCGGAGGCCGCCGTGATCGGCGTGCCCGACGACAAGTGGGGCGAGGCGGTGAAGGCCGTCGTGGTGATGAAGCCCGGCAAGCAGGCAACCGCAACCGACATCATCAACTTCACCCGCGAGCGCATCGCCGGCTTCAAGACGCCGAAGAGCGTGGAGTTCCTGCCGGCCCTGCCGCGCAATCCGTCAGGCAAGATTTTGCGGCGGCAGTTGCGCGAGCCGTATTGGGTGGGGAAGGACCGAAGGGTGAATTAGCGCCACTCCAGCCACATCGTCGTCCCGGCGAAGGCCGGGACCCATAACCACCGAACGCAGTTTGGCGAAGGCTGGCAACTACCAGCTCAGCCCAAACCCCTCCCTGGGGTTATGGGTCCCGGCCTTCGCCGGGACGACCCCGGGGGAGAGACCGCGCGTAACACCCTAATGCTTCCCCGGCCCCATATACCCAAACAAGAATCCCGCCACCTTCCGCATCTGGATTTCCTCGCTGCCCTCCGTGATGCGATAGCGGCGGTGATGGCGGTAGATGTGCTCGAACGGCTTGTGGCGTGAGTAGCCCATGCCGCCATGGACCTGCATGGCGCGGTCGGCGGATTCGCAAGCGAGGCGGTTTGCCCAGTAGTTGCACATCGAGACGCGGTCGGAGAGCGTGCGCTCGATCTGCTCCTCGTTGAGCTTGTCCATTTCCCAGGCGGTCTTGCGGATCAGGAGCCGCAGCATCTCGGCCTGCGTCGCAAGCTCCACCAGCGGGAACTGGATCGCCTGGTTCTCGGCGAGCGCCTTGCCGAACGGCTTTCGCGCGCGGGCGTATTTGACGCTTTCGTCGATGCAGTAGACGGCGGCGCCGAGCGAGCTCGCCGCCTGGCGGATGCGGTTCTGGTGGACGAAACATTGCGCCAGCGACAGGCCACGGCCGACCTCGCCGAACAGCGCATCCTCCGGCACGAACACGTCGGTAAAACTGACGCGGGGATGATCGGTCGGCATGTTGAAGGTCCACATATACTCTTCGATCTTCACGCCGTGACTCTTGGCCGGCACCAGGAAACAGGTAATGCCGCGGGCATCGCCGTCATTGCCGCTGGTGCGCGCGAACAGCGCGCAATGCGTGGCGACGTGCATGCCGGTGGTCCACATCTTCTCACCGTTGATGACCCAGCCCTTGACGTTGTCGCGGGTCGCCGGCACCGCGCGCGTCTCCATGTGGGTGGCGTCCGAGCCGTGATTGGGTTCGGTCAATCCAAACGTGATGCGGTACTTGCCTTTGATGGAGCCGTCGATCATCGCCTTCTGGTCGTCACGCCCGTAGCGGTCGAGCATGGTGACGACCGGGAAATTGCCGACGATGGAGTGCTCGTTCTGGAGATCGTTGTGCAGGCCGAGGCCTTTTGCGGCAAAATGCTCGCGGATCACGGCCATCCAGAGGTTGGAGCCGTCCTTGCCGCCATATTGCTTCGGCACGGGAAAGCGCAGGTGCCCGGCAGCGTCCGCGAGATCCTTGGCCCTGCGCAGCAGCGCTTCCCATTCGTGGCGCGGCAAGCCGCCGTTCTCGAAATCGGTGCGCGCCCATTCGCGGCGATGGTCGAAGAAACGGATATTGTCGTCGGCCTGTTCCAGCGGCTTGATCTCGCGGTCGATGAAATGGTCGAGCTCCCCGAGATAGGCGACGAGATCGGCAGGCAATGAGAAATCCACGAGTCTCTCCCGGCGTAGTTTATCGTTTTGCGTTAAGGCGCTAAGCAGCGCTTTGCTTCGATCAATTTAGGCGAGAAGAGCGTGCGCAAGTCAAGCAAGCCGAGGCGCGCAGAGCACGCAAGGCGCGTTGCGCAACTCGATGGTGTTGCAGCGCCGACGCGCGCTAGTATGGCGTCAATATGCCTTCACGAGAAAATGCGGGAGCGACCATGGAGCTGAAATTTTCGAAGGTGGACCGCAAGGGGCCGATCACGATCGTCACGCTGTCGCGGCCCGAGGTGTACAACGCGCTGCACACCGATGCGCATTTCGAGCTCCAAAGAGTGTTTGACGATTTCTCCGCGGACCCTGCGCAATGGGTCGCGGTCGTCACCGGCGCCGGCGACAAGGCGTTCTGCGCCGGCAACGATTTGAAGTGGCAGGCGGCCGGGGGAAAACGCGGCTGGGACAAGGGCGGCTTTGCCGGCCTCACCGCGCGCTTCGACTGCGACAAGCCGATCATCGCCGCCGTCAACGGCGTCGCGATGGGCGGCGGCTTCGAGATTGCGCTCGCCTGCGACCTGATCATTGCGTCCGAGAATGCGACCTTCGCGCTGCCCGAGCCGCGCGTCGGTCTTGCCGCGCTCGCCGGCGGTCTGCACCGCCTGCCGCGGCAGATTGGTTTGAAGCGCGCCATGGGCATGATCCTCACCGCGCGTCATGTCAGCGCCAAGGAAGGTTTTGAGCTCGGCTTCGTCAACGAAGTGGTGCCGCAGGGCGAAGCGCTCACGGGCGCATTGCGCTGGGCCGAGATGATCACCAAGAACTCGCCGATGTCGATCCGCGCGTCGAAGCAGACCATCCAGAAGGGGCTCGGCGTGTCGCTCGAGCAGGCGATCGCGGAGCAGCGGGACTATCCGGCGGTGAAGGCGATGGTGGCCTCGCAGGATTACATCGAGGGCCCAAAGGCGTTTTCGGAGAAGCGGCCGCCGAACTGGGCGGGGAAGTGAGAAGGTGTCTCCCCTCGTCATTGCGAGCGCAGCGAAGCAATCCAGACTGTCTCCGCGGCAACAGCCTGGATTGCTTCGTCGCAAGGGCTCCTCGCAATGACAGTTGCGAGGGACTGACGTGTAGCCCGGATGGAGCGAAGCGCAATCCGGGGCAACTGCATCTTTCGCGCGATCGTCCCGGATTACGCTTCGCTCCATCCGGGCTACAAAGCCGCCTACCGCCCGAGCTCGCGCTTGTACGAGGCGTAGTTCGGCTGGTCGACCGCGAGCTTGTCCATCGTGGTCGCCCACAGATGCTCGGCAAGGCCTGGCATTGCGAGATCGACCTCGCCCTTGGCGATGCGCTCGGCAAGTGCGCGGTTCAGCTCGGCCACCGTACCGCCCGTCCCCAGCAGCGCACGCAGCCGCGCCACCTCCCTCGCATCGCTGCCCTCCTCCAGGGTCAATTGCCGCGTCACGAGGTCCAGGATGTTGATGGCGACGCGCAGCTTGAAGGCCTGGTGGCCGGAGATCAGCGGCGTGATGTCGTTGCGGAGAAAATCCGCAACCGTTTTGGTCAGCTCGCGAGGTGTCGGTTCGTCCTGCATGTTTCACCCTCCGCGCGGCGCGAGCAGTCGCAACAGATCGATCTCGGTTTCGGACGCGCGGCGGCCGATCATCGCGCGCTCCATGGAATGGTCGGGGCCCTCGCGAAACCGCTGCATCATGCCGCCACACATGATGCCCCAGCGCAACGTCCCCATCACTTCCCAGAATCTTACGCGCGACGGATCGACCTTGCGGCCGGCGGCCTCGTAGCCGGCGAACATATCCTCGCGTGAGCCAAAGCCGCCGACGGGCTTGTCGATCTCGCCGAACCGCCAGGAGTTGACACAAACCCAGCCGAGATCCTCCATGGGGTCGCCGAGATGGGCGAGCTCCCAGTCCAGCACCGCACGAACGCCGTCCGCGCCAATGATGAGGTTGCCGTTGCGGAAATCGCCGTGGACCAGCGTCTCCTCGGCAGCCGGACCGGGATCGTGATCGCGCAGCCAGCGCAGCGCCAGCTCGAACACCGGCTTGGGCCAATTCAAGCTGCGATAGTCGCGCTCGAACTCAGCGATCTCCTTCGCCGCGGTCATGCGCCGCAGCTCGGGCAGTTTCGTCAGCGGCAGCGTGTGCACGCCCGCGAGCACGCCGCCGATCTGCCGGGCCAAAAGCGGCCGCGCCGCGGCGAACTCGTCATCGCGCAGGATCTTGCGCGCGATGGTCTCGCCCTCGACCCGCTGCATGATGAAGCCGGTGCCGAGATCATCTTCGGCCGTCAACACCTGCATGACGCGCGGCGACGGAACGCCGGCATCATAGGCGAGCTGCATCAGAGCAGCTTCGGCAGCCAGGCCCGCTGCTCGCGTCGGCGCCGCGCCGTAGCCTTTGGGCGAGCGGCGCAGGATCGCACCGATCGGCCCATCGGGATGCATGATGTCGAAACGCCAGGTTTCCTGGCTGGCACCGCCCGACAGTCTTGCGGTAGCCGCGACGCCCGTCGCGCCCGGGCACCAGCGAGCAACACTGCGGGAAAGCGCCGCCTCGATCATTTGCCTTTGAACTGCGCCGGGCGCTTCTCCAGAAACGCACCGACGCCTTCACGAAAGTCCTGTGTGTCGCCGGCACGCAGCTGAGACTGGAATTCCAGATTCAGCTGATCTTCGAAGGAGTTTTCCGGACTGTCCCAGTAAAGCTTCCGGATCAGGGACAGCGCGACCGTCGGGCCGTTGGCAAGATCATGCGCGAGCTTCATGGCCTCCTCCATCAGCGCAGCGTCATCATAGACGCGGTTGACGAGCCCCCATTCCAGCGCCTTTTCGGCCGGCAGGCGCTCGCCCATCAGCGACAATTCGATCGAGCGCGCCTTGCCGATCATCCGCGGCAACAGCCAGGTCGAACCGCAATCCGGCACCAGGCCGATGCGGCGGAAGGCTTGCAGGAAATAGGACGAGCGCGCGCACAGGATCATGTCACCAAGCAGCGCGAAGCTCATGCCGGCGCCTGCGGCCGGGCCGTTGACTGCGGTGACGATCGGACAATGCAGGTTGCGGATGCGCCGCAGAAACGGGTGAAAGCCGGTCTCCAGCGCCAACCCGGCCTTGGTCTTCTTCGACTGGTTGTTGCGGCCCTGGAGATTCGCGCCGGTGCAGAACGCGCGCCCGGCCCCGGTCAGCAGGACGCAGCGCACCTCCTCTTTCTTCTCTTCGATCGCGTCGAGCGCATCGGACAGTCCGCCCAGCATGTCCATCGAAACCGCATTCATGACCTCCTGATGATCGAGCTTGAGCACGGCCACCGGTCCGTCGAATTCGAGCGTGACGTGTTTGAACTGCATCGTTTCCTCGTCAGTTGCAGCCTGCGTCAGTTTCGCAGACCGGAATTTGTTTGCCGGGGCGCATATTTGATTTTTGGCGCGGTCTTGTCCATGGTGATCAGAGCATAGCAAGCAATCTTGCGCGCAGCGGCTGATGCGACGCACACGAAAAGCAGGAAACGCGCCATGTCCATTTTCGATCTCACCGGCCGCGTTGCCGTGATCACCGGAGGCAACGGCGGTATCGGGCTCGGCATTGCGCAAGCGCTCGCGGGCCAGGGCTGCAATGTCTCGATCTGGGGCCGCAACGCGGAGAAGACCAAGGCCGCAGTCGCGAGCATGGCGGGCCTACCCGGCAAGGCCGACAGCCGCCTCTGTGACGTGGCCGATCCCGCTTCCGTCGACGCGGCCATGAAGGCGACGCTCGATACGTTCGGCCGGGTCGATGGATGCTTCGCCAATGCCGGCATCGGCGGCGGCGGACGGCGTTCCTTCATCGAGCGCACCGAGGAAGAATGGCGCACGATGTTTGCCACCAATCTCGACGGCGTGTTCCACGCCTTCCAGGCCGCCGCAAGGCACATGACCGAACGCGCCAATGCCGGCGATCCCTTCGGCCGGCTGGTCGCGACCTCGAGCCTGGCGTCGATCTTCGGCACCGCACGAAACGAACATTATGCGGCGACCAAAGCCGCCATCAACGCGCTGGTGCGTGCGCTCGGCGTCGAGCTGGCACGCCACGGCGTTACCGCGAACGCGATCCTGCCCGGCTGGATCAGGAGCGACATGACATCAGGTCTCATGGCCAACGACAAATTCGTCGCCAACGTGATGCCACGGATTCCGGCGCGGCGCTTCGGCGAGGCCAGCGATTTCGGCGGCATCGCGGTGTACCTGATGAGCAAGGCGTCGTCGTATCACACGGCTGATACGTTTGTGATCGATGGCGGCTATGCCGCGTTTTGATTCTCGTAGCCCGGATGGAGCGCAGCGCAATCCGGGACCGCCAACAGCAAACAAGACCCGGATTACGCTGCGCTCCATCCGGGCTACAAGATGAGGGGACAGGGCAGATGTTTTCACACGTGATGATCGGCACCAACGATCTCGACAAGGCCAAGGCATTTTACGACAATTTGCTGAGCACGCTCGAGGTGCGGCCCGCCAGGGTCGACGGCCATCGCATCTTCTACATCACCAAGACCGGCATATTCTCGGTGACGAAGCCGATCAATGGCGAGCCGGCGACGTGCGCAAATGGCGGCACGATCGGCTTTGCCGCCAACTCGCCTGAGCAGGTCGACAAGTGGCACGCCGCCGGCGTCGCCGCTGGCGGAGTGCCGATCGAGAATCCGCCCGGCATCCGCGAGGGCGCAGGGAACAAGCTCTACCTTGCTTACCTGCGCGACCTCGACGGCAACAAGATCTGCGCAATGCATCGGATGGCGAGCTAGGCTAGCCACAACCACCGCTGTCATGCCCCGGCTTGACCGGGCATCCAGTACTCCGCGGCTTCTCACTAGATTACAAACGCCTCGGAGTACTGGATCGCCCGATCAAGTCGGGCGATGACAGTGAAAATGCGGCACCATTCAAACAACATTTCAAACGCCCGCGATATTCCATGAGATGGCATGGCTCGCGTTGGAAAAAAGCATGCTCGCGCTTTGGCCGCGCTGCGACTATTCTCTCGGCCAACACCGTCTCAGCGACCCCGGGAGGAACAACAATGAAACACACCTACATACCCCGCACCACCAACTACACCCTCAATCCGGGCGACGAGCTCAATGACCTCCGCATGTCGGACCAGGTCCGGCCGCTGTACGATCATGTGAAGAAGTTCATCCGCGATACGGTCGAGCCGATGTCGATCGAGTTCGCCAAGGCGGGGGAGACCAAAGAGGACCGCTGGAGCTTTACGCCGAAACAGCTCGAGGTGCTGGAAAAGGCCAAGAACAAGGCCAAGCAGGAGGGCCTTTGGAACTTCTTCCTGCCCGACGACGAGACCGGACAGGGCCTCAAAAATCTCGATTACGCCTATATCGCCTCCGAGCTCGGCAAGAGCCCGCTGGCGTCCGAGAGCATGAACTGCTCGGCGCCCGACACCGGCAACATGGAGGTGCTCGAGCGTGTCGGCACCAAGGAGCAGAAGGAGAAGTGGCTGAAGCCGCTGCTCAACGGCGAGATTCGTTCGGCCTATGTCATGACCGAGCCGAACGTCGCCTCCTCCGACGCCAAGAACATCTCGACGAGCGCGAAGCTCGTCGGCGACGAATGGGTCATCAACGGCGAGAAATATTACATCTCGGGCGTTGGCGACCCACGCTGCAAGATCCTTATCGTGATGGTGAAGACCAATCCGGACGCAGCGCCCAGCAAGCAGCAATCGCAGATCCTGGTGCCGCGCGACACTCCAGGCGTGGAAGTGCTCGGCCCGATGTACGTGTTCGGGCAGGATCACGCGCCGCGCGGGCATATGCATATGCGCTTCAACAATGTGCGGGTGCCGAAGGAGAATATGCTGCTCGGCGAAGGCCGCGGCTTCGAGATCTCACAGCTTCGGCTAGGACCCGGCCGCATCCATCACTGCATGCGCACCATCGGCAAGGCCGAGAAGGCGCTCGACTTGATGGTGCAGCGTGGCCTCACCCGCGAAGCCTTCGGCAAGAAGATCGCCCATCTCGGCGGCAACATGCAGATCATCGCGCAGGCGCGCTGCGAGATCGAGGCGATGCGGCTGATGGTGTTGAAGGCGGCCAAGGCAATGGACGTGCTCGGCAACAAGGAGGCCCGCGTCTGGGTTTCGATGGTCAAGGCGATGGTGCCGGAGCGCGCCTGCAAGATCATCGACCAGGCGATCCAGATGCACGGCGCCACCGGCATCTCGCACTGGACCCCGCTCGCCGAGATGTACCAGGACGTTCGCCATCTGCGCTTTGCGGATGGTCCGGATGAAGTGCACTGGATGGTGGTGGGACGCCACGAACTGAGCATGGCGTAGGGTCTCGCCTCTTCCCGCTCGGGAAGAGCCGTAGGGTGGGCAAAGGCGCGCTCTTCGCGCGCCGTGCCCACCATCGCAGTATCGCAAGAAGTAGTGGGCACGCTTCGCTTTGCCCACCCTACGACATCAGCGAATAGGCTCACGCCGTCTTCGCTGCTTCGATCTTGTCCTGTGTCTTGGTCTCGAAATCGCTTGCATCATGCCGCTCGTGGAGCTGGCTTGCGGGATCGCCGGAGACGCGGTTGACCATGCGACCGCGCTTCACGGCCGGACGCTTGGCGATCTCATCGGTCCAGCGCTGCACGTTCTTATAGTCCTGCACCGACAAAAATTCGCCGGCGCCGTAGACCAACCCCTTGGCGAGCGCGCCGTACCACGGCCACACCGCCATATCGGCAATCGTGTACTCCTTGCCCGCGAGATACTCGTTGTCCGCGAGGCGCCGGTCGAGCACATCGAGCTGGCGCTTGGTCTCCATCGCGAAG
This sequence comes from Bradyrhizobium sp. Kon10, assembly GCF_055807395.1. Lineage (NCBI taxonomy): Bacteria > Pseudomonadati > Pseudomonadota > Alphaproteobacteria > Hyphomicrobiales > Nitrobacteraceae > Bradyrhizobium > Bradyrhizobium sp. Kon10. The sequence goes on from NZ_JBVVOZ010000001.1 coordinate 37,036, forward strand.
CGGTCGATGGCGTATTCGATCTTGGTCGGGGCATAGGCGTAGAAATGGCCGAAGCCGCCGCCGAGATAGGGCGCGCTGCCCATCTGCCAGAACAGCCAGGACATCGCCTCGGCGCGGGTCTTGACCTCCTTCGGCAGGAAGGCGCCGAACTTTTCCGCGAGGTAGAACAGGATCGAGCCGGATTCGAACACCCGGATAGGCTCCGGACCCGAGCGGTCCACCAGCGCGGGAATCTTCGAGTTCGGGTTGATGTCGACAAAGCCGCTGCCGAACTGATCGCCATTGCCGATCCTGATCAGCCAGGCATCGTATTCGGCACCCTTGTGGCCGAGCGCCAAAAGCTCCTCCAGCATCACCGTGACCTTCACCCCGTTCGGCGTCGCCAGCGAATAGAGCTGGAAGGGATGCTTGCCGACCGGCAACTCCTTGTCGTGGGTGGGGCCGGCGATCGGCCGGTTGATGCTGGCGAACTGTCCGCCATTCTCCTTGTTCCAGGTCCAGACCTTGGGCGGCACGTAGGCGGGGGCGTCGGTCATGCGAAGGGCTCCGGCGGAAAGATGCGTCTGCATTAATTAGCCCGCGAACCGCCAATGGCAAGCCCTGGCGGCTCTGCGTCCGGCGCGGGCCTCAGGCCGGCGTCATGCGATCCGCCTAGAGCCCGCGCGGCACGACGGAATGGCTTCCCGTTGACGACGCCTGCACGCAAGAACAGCAGGGGAATCCGGCATGGCATCGCCGGGGATGATCAGTTAGCGTCGCCGCCGCTTCGCCCGCGAGAGCAAAGAGAGCGAAGGCCGCCGGGAGAGAGCCATGAAATCGCCGATCTGCGACATGCTGGGTATCGAGTTCCCGCTGCTCGCCTTCAGCCATTGTCGCGATGTCGTTGCCGCGGTCAGCCGCGCCGGCGGCTTTGGCGTGTTAGGTGCCACCGTGCACACGCCGGAGACTCTCGAGCATGAGCTGAAATGGATCGACGAGCACGTCGACGGCAAGCCCTACGGCATCGACGTGCTGATCCCCGAAAACATCTCGACCGCCGGCGAGAAGGACGTCACCTGGAAGAGCCTCGAGTCGCGCGTGCCGCAGGCGCATCGCGACTACACGCGCAGCATCCTGAAGAAGTACGATATCGAGCTGACGACGACGAGCGTTCCCGATAACCAGCCGCAGCCGTTTGATGGGAAAACCGCGCTGGAGCTTCTGGAAGTCTCGTTCCGTCATCCGATCCGGCTGATCGCGAATGCGCTCGGCGTGCCGCCGAAGGCGATGATCGACATGGGCAAGAAACACGGCGTGCCGGTGGCGGCGCTCGTCGGCGCCAAGGAGCATGCGCTGCGCCAGGTCGCGGCCGGCGTCGACATCCTCGTCGTGCAGGGCACCGAAGCCGGCGGCCATTGCGGCGAAGTCTCGACCATGGTGCTGGTGCCGGAGGTGATCAAGGCAATCAAGCCGATCCGTGACGTGCCGGTACTGGCGGCCGGCGGCATCATGACGGGACGGCAGATGGCGGCCTGCATGGCGATGGGTGCGGCCGGCGCCTGGACCGGCTCGGTGTGGCTCGCCACCGTCGAGGCCGAGACCACCGAGGTTTTTCGCGAGAAGATGATCGCGGCATCCTCACGCGACGCGATCCGCTCGAAGGGCCGCACCGGAAAGCCGGCCCGTCAGCTCCGCTCGGTCTGGACCGACGCCTGGGACCGCGCGCCGGAAAGCCCGGGCGCGCTGCCGATGCCGCTACAGAGCATCATCAGCCGCGATGCCTTCATCTCGATCGACCGCGCGGCGGCGAGCGGCAATGCGAGGGCGCGCGATCTCGTCAGCTATTTCGTCGGCCAGGGCGTTGGCCTGATCGACAGCGTGAAATCGGCCGGCGCCGTGGTGCAGGAGTTCAAGGAAGATTTTGCCGAAGCCGTCGAGCACATGAATGCGCTGGTGGCGGATTAGGCGCTTACGCCATCATTGCGAGCAAAGCGAAGCAATCCAGACTCTTTCCGCGGAGACAGTCTGGATTGCTTCGCTACGCTCGCAATGACGAAACAACGTGAATTGAGGCCATGAGCGACAAGACCACTATCCCCGAACACCGCATTCCCGTCATCGTCGGCATCGGCGAGATCGTCGACCGCCCCAAGGAAATCACCGCAGGCCTCGAGCCGCTCGATCTGCTCGAACGAGCATTGCGGCGCGCCGAAGCCGATGCCGGGGTAAAGCTGCTCGACGAGGTTCAGTCGCTCGACGTCGTCAACTTCCTGAGCTGGCGCTATCGCGACCCCGAGAAGCTGTTGGCGCAGCGTCTCGGCGTCGCGCCTTCATATTGTTATTACGGCCCGGTCGGCGGCGAGAGCCCGATCCGCTACATCCACGAGGCGGCGCAGCGCATCGCGCGCGGCGAATGCAGCGTGGCCGCGGTGTGCGGCGCGGAGGCCCAATCGACCGCGACCAAGGCGGAGCGCGCCGGGGCAAAGCTGCCATGGACGCCGTTCGCTCATGACGTCGAGGAGCCGAAGCGCGGCGCGGCATTCCAGAAACCGCTGGCTGTGAAGCTTGGGGTGTTCCGGCCCGTCACCGTCTATCCGTTCTACGAAGCCGCATCCTCGGCGCATTGGGGGCAGACCCCGCGCGAGGCCATGGCGGAATCGGGGACGCTGTGGTCGCGCTACTCCGAGGCCGCGGCGCAAAATCCCAATGCCTGGCTGCAACGGCGCTTTGCGCCCGACGAGATCACGACGGCGACCGCCGACAATCGCTTGATCGCGTGGCCCTATACCAAGCTGATGGTGGCCAACCCCATGGTCAACATGGGCGGCGCGCTGTTGCTCACTAGCCTTGCCAGGGCGCGCGCAGCCGGCATTGCGGAAGACAAGCTGGTCTATCCGCTCGGAGGCGCCGCGGCAGAGGAGCCACGCGACTATTTGCTGCGCGACCAGTTTTACGAAAGCCATCCGCAGAACGCGGTGCTGAAAGCCGTGATGGACCTGGCCGGCGGCGACGGCAACAAATTCGACGCGATCGAGCTCTATAGCTGCTTCCCCTGCGTGCCCAAGATGGCGCGGCGGACGCTGGGTTTCGGCGCCGAGGTGCAGCCGACGGTGACCGGTGGGCTCACCTTCTTCGGCGCGCCGCTCAACACCTATATGACGCATGCGGCTTGCGCGATGGTGCGCAGGCTTCGCGAGGGGGCAAAGCTCGGCCTGCTCTACGGCCAGGGCGGCTTCGTCACCAAGCATCACGCGCTGGTGCTATCGAAGCTGCCGCCGCGCGAGGCGCTGGCGCAGGAGACGAGCGTGCAGGCGCAGGCCGATAGCAACAAGCGCGCGGTGCCGGAGTTCGTCACGGACGCAAGTGGCAAGGGCAAGGTGGAGAGCTTCACGGTGCTCTATGGCCGCAGCGGCGATGTCGAGCACGGCGTGGTCATGCTGCACACCGCGGATGACCGCCGCACGCTGGCGCGGATCCCGGCGAGCGATACGGCAACGCTGGGGCATCTGCTGAACATGGAGCGAACGCCGGTGGGCTCGCTCGGCGAGATCATGATGGCCGACGACGCCGTACCCGAGTGGCGAGTGGCTTGATCCCCCTCTCGCCGTTCTTACGGGGAGAGGGTTGGGGTGAGGGGCTGCCTCCTCAAATACCGTAGGAGTGGGACTCGCGGAGAGCCCCCTCACCCGATCGCTTCGCGATCGACCTCTCCCCGCAAGCGGGGCGAGGTGAAGAAAACCTAGCCCTTCGGCGCCTGCTTCTCCGACGCCGTTGCCGGCTTGGCACCGGCGCCGACCACACGGACCTGGTCCCCAGCGGAGAGGCCGTCAGGCGGGGCGGTAACGACGCGGTCGTCAGCCGTAATCCCCGAGGCAAGCTCGATCTCCTTACCGAGATCGCGCGCGATGGTCACGGTTTTGAACTGCACCTTGTCGTCCGCGCCGACGGTCGCGACGCGCAGGCCGCTGCCGTTGAAGATCAGGGCGCTCGCGGGAATGCTCAGCGGCGCGGTGTCGCGCTGCAAATTGAGCTTCACGCTGGCATAGCCGCCGGGCATCAACTCGCCGCTGGAATTGTCCAGCCCGAGCTGCATGCGCGTGGTGCCGGAGGCGACGTCGACCGCCTGGGACGAGGCTTCCACCGTCGCCTGGAAGGTGCGGTTCGGATATTCCGGCATCACCATCGTGGCCTTGGCGCCGATCTTGATCGCCGGCACGTAGTTCTGGGGAACGTTGACGTAGACGCGCAGCTTGGTGATGTCGGAGACCACGAACATCGCCGGGCCCGAGCCGCCGCCGGCGTTGATCAACGCGCCGACGTCGGTGTCGCGCGCGGTGACGACGCCGTCGAACGGCACGGTGATCTTCTTGTAACCGGCCAGCGCCTCCAGCCGCTCGACGTTGGCCTGCCCCGAATGCACGGCGGCGTTCTTGTTGGAGAGATCGGCGGTGCGCTCGTCGATCTCCTGCGCCGAGACGAAGTTGGAGGCGACCAGCGTCTTGCGGCGGTTCAGCGTTGCCTCCGACAGCCTTGCGCTGGCCTGCTGGCTGGCGAGATCGGCGCGGGCCTGCAAGAGTTGCTGGTCGAGATCGGGCGCCTCGATCTCGGCAATCACCTGGCCGGCCTTGACGCGGGCGCCGATGTCGACGCTCCACCTTTTGAGGTAGCCGGAGACGCGCGCGAAGATGGGGGCGCGGTAATAAGCCTCGAGCCGACCCGGCAGGTCGATGGTGGAATTGAGAGCCTTGGCCTTCGGCAGGGTCACCGCGACGCTCGGAACGGCCTGGTCGTCGGTCCATTCCTTCAGCTTGGAGCCCTGCTCCTCGCGAGCACGGATGCCGGTGCCGACCACGAGGCCTGCCGCAATGAGCGCCACCACGCCGAAAATGCTCAGTTTCCGTCGCGACATCGGCGGGCGGGATTCACTGGGCGACATGCGCGGTCTCCGTTGGGGCGGCGGCTTTGGCGCCTACCTTCTTGTGTACCATGCTGAACACGACGGGAACAAACATCAGCGTGGCGAAAGTCGCAAAGATCAGGCCGCCGATCACGGCCCGGCCAAGCGGCGCGTTCTGCTCGCCGCCTTCGCCGAGGCCCAGGGCCATCGGCGCCATGCCGATGATCATGGCGAGCGCTGTCATCAGCACGGGACGGAACCGGACGAAGCCAGCTTCAAGCGCCGCGGCGACGGGATCGCCGAGCTCCTCGTAGCGCTCGCGGGCGAACGAGATTACGAGCACGCTGTTGGCGGTGGCGACCCCCATGCACATGATGGCGCCGGTGAGCGCCGGCACCGACAGCGTGGTCTGGGTCGTGAACAGCATCCAGACGATGCCGGCGAGCGCGGCCGGCAGCGCCGTGATGATCACGAACGGATCGGACCAGGACTGGAAGTTCACGACGATCAGAAAGTAGATCAGCACGACGGCGCCCAGCAGGCCGAACAGCAGGCCAGTGAAGGCGCTGTTCATGGTCTGCACCTGGCCGAGCAGCACCACCGAAGATCCCTTCGGCACCTTCTTGGCGCTGTCTGCGATTACCTGGCGGATCTCGGTTGCGACCGCACCGAGATCGCGGCCCTGTGTCGTCGCGAAAATCTGCACCAGCGTCTGGATGTCGTATTGCGACACCACGGCGCTCGATCTCGAACGCTTGATGTCGGCGATACCGCCAAGGATCGGTGACTGCGGATTGCCGGCTGCCGTGATCGGCAGAGTCTGGAGCGCGCTGAGCGAGTCGATCTGGTATTGCGGCGTCTGCATCACGATCGAGTAGGACACGCCATTGTCCGGATTGAGGTAGTAGGTCGGCGCCACCTGCGAGGAGCCCGCGAGATTCACCACGAGACTGTTGGTGACGTCGCGCTCGGTCAGGCCGACATATTGCGCACGGGTACGGTCGACATCGATGTTGAAGGTCGGATTGTTCGGCGACTGCTGGATGCGCGCGTCGGCGACGCCTCGAATGCGCCGGACCTTCGCGAGCAGCTTGTTGGCGTAAGCAAAGTTGGCTTCCGCATTGGCGCCACGGATTTGCAGGTCGATCGGCGCCGGCGCACCAAAATTCAGGATCTGGCTGACGATGTCGGCCGGCAGGAAGGCGAAGCTGACGCCCGGAAACAGCCGCGGCAACTGCTCACGCAGAACCCGCACGTGCTCCTCGGTCGGCTTGTGGCCTTCCCTGAGCTTGATCTGGATGTCGCCGTCCTGGGGGCCGATCACGCCGGTGTTGTTGTAAGTCATATTGATGCCGGAGATCGGCATGCCGATGTTGTCGGTCAGCGTGTCGATCTCGCCGGGGATCAGCTTGCGGATCGCCTTCTGCACGTCGGCGAGCTGGTTCGCGGTCTCCTCGACGCGGGTGCCGACCTGGGTGCGGACATGCATCAGGATGTTGCCGGCATCGACCGCGGGAAAGAAGTTGCGGCCGAGATACGGCACCAGCGCGAAGGACGCGCCGACCACGCAGAGAAAGCCGATCACGAACACCGCGCGGTGCGCCAGCGCCAGCCCGAGAAAATTGTGGTAACCGCCGCGAATGCGTTCGAAGCGTGCTTCGAAGCCGCGCTGGAACCAGACCAAAGGATTGCGCGACTTCGGCGGCGCGCCCTCGTGGTGCAGATGCGGCTGCAACAGATAATTGGCCATGGTCGGCACCAGCGTGCGCGACAGCAGGAACGACCAGATCATCGCGAACATCACGGCTTCGGCCATCGGCACGAACAGGAAGCGCGCGACGCCGGTGAGGAAGAACATCGGCACGAACACGATGCAGATACACAACAGCGAGACGAAAGCCGGCGTCACGATCTGGTTGGCGCCGTCGAGGATCGATTGCTCGACCGGTTTGCCCTGCTCCAGATGGTAATTGATGTTCTCGATGGTGACGGTGGCGTCATCGACGAGAATGCCGACGGCAAGCGCGAGGCCGCCGAGCGTCATGATGTTCAGCGTCTCGCCGATCGCCGACAGCATGATGATGGCGCCGAGCACGGAAAGCGGGATCGAGACCGCGATGATGACGGTCGAGCGCCAGCTGCCGAGGAACAGCAGGATCATGACGCTGGTGAGCAGCGCGGCGATCACGCCCTCGAACGCGACACCCTCGATCGCGCCGCGCACGAACACCGACTGGTCGCCGATGAAGCCGATCTTCAACGCATCCGGGAGCTGGTCCTTGACGTCGATCACCTTCTGCTTGATGCCAGCGATGATATCGAGGGTCGAGGTCGCGCCCGCCTTCAGCACCATCATCAGCACCGAGCGGTTGCCGTCGACATGGACGATGTTGGTCTGCGGCGGATTGCCGTCGCGCACGGTCGCGACGTCGCGCACATAGACCATCGCGCCGTTGACGGTCTTGATCGGCAGATCACCGAGCTCGTCGATCTTGAGCGGCGAATTGTTGAGCTGGATGCTGTACTCGAAGGTGCCGATCTTCTGGGTGCCGACCGGCGTGATCAGGTTCTGCGCGGCAAGCGCATTGGCGACGTCCTGGCCGGACAGCCCGCGGGCCTGGAGCGCGGTCGGATCGAGGTCGATCTGGATCTGACGCTGCTTGCCGCCGAATGGATACGGGATAGCAGCACCCGGCACGGTGACGAGCGGGGTGCGGAGCTGGTTGATGCCGATGTCGGCGAGGTTTTGCTCCGTCAGGCCATCGCCCGACAGCGCCACCTGGACGATCGGCACGGTGGAGGCAGAGTAGTTCAAGATCAGCGGCGGCGTCGCGCCGGGCGGCATCTGCTTGATCAGCGTCTGCGAGATCGCGGTGACCTGCGCGTTGGCGGTACGGATGTCGACATTGGGCTGGAAGAAGATCTTGATGATGCCAAAGCCGTTATAGGAATTGGCGGTGATGTGCTCGATGTCGTTGACCGTGGTCGTCAACGCCCGCTGGAACGGCGTGGTGATGCGGCCGGACATCTGGTCCGGTGGCAGACCAGTATACTGCCAAACCACGCCGATCACGGGGATGCGGATGTCCGGGAAAATGTCGGTCGGCGTCCGCAGCGCCGCCAGCGGCCCGATGATCAGGAGCAGGAGCGCGAGCACGACAAACGTATAGGGCCGGCTCAGGGCAATACGGACCAGAGCAATCATTCGTCAGGTAACCGGGTCAAGCGAGGATAGGGAATCCGCCCCCGCGGGGATCCCCCTTCCGTTTACCGGAGCAGCGACCGAAACGCCAATCTCCAGCTGCTTAACTGACTTCAATTCCCTGCTACCGCACTGCGAAAGTGGCATCGCAGCCATGCAGCCGCCCCCGCAACATTACGGGGCTGCCGCCAACGCAAACGAGCGGTGCCCAAGAGCACCGCTCGTTGCGGTTTTTGCGTTTTCGGCCGTCCTACGCCGCGCGGACGTTGGTCAGGAACTTGCTGACCTCGGTCTTCAGTCGCGTGCTGTCGTTGGACAGCATCTGCGCCGCCGAGAGCACCTGCGAGGACGCCGTGCCGGTCTCGGTCGCACCGCGCTGCACGTCGGTGATGTTGGAGGACACCTGCTGAGTGCCCTGCGCCGCCTGCTGCACGTTGCGTGCGATTTCCTGGGTCGCTGCACCCTGCTCTTCCACCGCGGCCGCGATGGCCGAGGAGATTTCCGACAGGCGCTCGATGGTCGAAGAGATCTCCTTGATCGCGCCGACCGAATCGTTGGTCGCCGCCTGGATCCCGGAGATCTGCTGGCCGATCTCGCCGGTCGCCTTCGCCGTCTGTTCGGCAAGCGCCTTCACTTCGGAGGCAACCACCGCGAAGCCGCGGCCGGCTTCACCGGCGCGCGCCGCCTCGATGGTTGCGTTCAGCGCCAGCAGGTTAGTCTGGCCGGCGATGGTGTTGATCAGTTCGACGACGTCGCCGATGCGCGAGGCGGCCTTCGACAACTCGCTGACCCGTTCGGTGGTGGCGCGGGCCTGGCCGACGGCCTCGCCCGCCATCCGTGCCGATTCCTGCACCTGACGGCTGATCTCGCCGACCGAGGAGGCCATCTCTTCGGTGGCTGAGGCCACCGACTGCACGTTGGTCGAGGCCTCTTCCGAGGCCGCGGCAACCGTGGTCGCCAGCCGCTGCGAGCGATCGGCGGTCGAGGTCAGGGTCGAGGCGGAGGATTCGAGCTGGGTCGAGGCCGACGACACGGTCTGGACGATCTCGCCGATCATCGTCTCGAATTCGCGGGTGACGTTGTCGACGCGGCGGCCGCGTTCGATCTTGGCTTCGGCGTCGTGCGCGGCGGCTTCGTCCGCCGCCTTCTTGGCGATCAGCGCCTCCTTGAAGACCTGGAGCACATCGGCCATCGCGCCAATCTCGGTCTTCTCGCCGCGGTGCAGGACTTCGGCGCTCAGGTCGCCCCGTCCGAGCGCCTGCATCGGCTGGATGATCGAATCGATGCCGCTGGAGACGGCCTGGACCACGTAGAAGCTGACGGCCATGCCGATGACGACGGCGGCACCAAGGATGACCAAAACCAGCATGAAGGCGTAGAAGTAACTGTCGGCGGCGTCCTGAGCGGCCTGATCGCCGCCTCTGGTGTTGAGATCGATGTCCTTGGTCAGGACCTCATCCGACGCAAGGCCGATCTTGTTGACCGTCTTGGTGTTCAGCTCCTGCGCGTCATGCGGGACCTTGCCGGCCTCCTTGCGCGACAGCGCAAAGACCTCGTCCGTGCCCTGCTTGTACTGGTCCCAGAGCTTGGCCCATTCGTTGTACAGCGCCCGCTCCTCGGCGGAGGTGACCATCGGCTCGTAGCTCTTGCGAGCCTTGGCGAGCGCCTCGATCACGGTGCCGGCAGTCTTCTCGTTGGCGAGCTTGTCTTCGAGGGTTTCGGACAGCATGTGCTGACGAACCACATTGCGGTAGGTAATGACACCCGCCCGGATCTCGCCCAGAACCCGGACACTCGGCATCCAATTTTTGGTGATCTCCGTCGTATTGGCGTTCATCGACCGCATCTTCATGACGGCGAGCAGGCCCATGCCGGTCATCGCGACCAGCAGGAACGCCACGACACTGATGATCTTGGCGCGGATGGAGAGGGAGGCGAACATAATCGGGTCTCTTTGCTGGGCGCAGTTGCGCGTCCGGAATTTACGAATCAACCAAGGGGAGCAGCGCCGACATCACACAACAGAGCATCTGAGCAGATGTGAACTCCGACTCCTCAGGGGTAAGGAACCCGAAAGAGATGAACAGGGGGATAAGAATGCTCTGCGCTCAGCGCATGAGCCCAAGCGCATCCGAAAAAAACTGCGCTCCACCGAAATTGCCGGATTTCAGGGCAAGCAACATGCCGCCTTTTTCAGCACCGACAGCGCGCAGCACCGGCACGCCGGCGGCGATCTCCGCGCCAACGAGAAATCCGGGAATCTTCAAGCGATCGACAACGGCACCGGATGTCTCGCCACCCGCGACGATCAATCGCCGTACGCCCGCCTGCACCAGGCCCTCGGCGATATCAGCCAGGGCGTGCTCGATGGCATGACCGGCTGCGTCGCGGCCGTGACGCAGCTGCAACGCTGCAACCTGATCCGGCGTCGCGCCCGACGCGATCAGAACGGGACCTTCGGCCAGCAACGGTCTCGCCCAGTCCAGCGCGCGCTGGGCCTCGTTCGCACCCGTAATTATACGCTCCGCATCGAGATGGAGCACCGGCATGACACGTTCCGCGTTCGCGATCTGCTGAAGCGTGGCCTGCGAGCAGCTTCCGGCCAGGCACGCCGCCGCCCCGCCGACCGCAGCGCCCGTCTCGCTGCTCGCCGCAGTGGACCGGACCTTGCCGGTCGACGCCAGCGCGCGCGCCAGTCCAAGGCCGATGCCGGAAGCACCGACCGACAGCCGATGGTCTACGGCGACCCGACCGATGGTCTCGAGGTCGCGGTCGAAGACCGCGTCGATGATCGCGGCACCGACACCCTTGCCCGCGAGCTCGGCCAAACGCGCTCGAACGGCCTCCTCACCGCGCGTCACCGTCGCGAGATCGACGAGAGCGATCTGCGTCTTGCTCTGGCGCCCCAGCACGCGCATCAGATTGGAGTCGTGCATCGGGTTGAGCGGATGATCCTTCAAGGGGCTTTCGTTCAGCGGCACGGCGCCGACGAACAGATTGCCCTGGTAGACGGTGCGGCCGGTCTCCGGGAATGCCGGCGTGACCAGCACGATGGCCTCGCCGCAATCGGCGCGCAACGCGTCCATCACCGGGCCGATATTGCCGGCATCGGTGGAATCGAAGGTCGAGCAGATCTTGAAAAGCACGTGGCTCGCGCCGCGCCCGCGCAGCCATTTCTCCGCCGCCCGCGAGCGCGCCACGGCAAGCCCCGCCTCGATCGAGCGGCTCTTGAGCGACACCACGACGGCGTCGACCTCGGGCAGCGCGAGATCATCCGCGGGAACGCCGATAGTCTGCACGGTACGCAGGCCCGCGCGCGTCAGCGTGTTGGCGAGATCGGAGGCGCCGGTATAGTCGTCGGCAATGCAGCCCAATGCGAGTGTCACGGTTTCACTCCTGCATAGGGCTTGAACCAGGCGAGCCCATCATTGGTCTTGCCGCGCGGATTGTATTCGCATCCGACGAAGCCGGCATAGCCGAGCCGGTCGAGCTCGGCGAACAGGAATGGATAGTTCAGCTCCTCGCCGTCGGGCTCGTTGCGCGACGGGATGCTGGCGATCTGGACGTGGCCGATGATCGGCATCATCTCGCGCAACCGCATGGTCACGTCGCCATGAATGATCTGGCAATGATAGATGTCGAACTGCAGCTTCAGATTCGGAAGCCTCAGCTCCTGGATCAGGTCGCGCGCAAAGCCGAAATCGTTGAGGAAGTAGCCGGGGACGTTGCGGGCGTTGATCGGCTCGAGCACGATGTCGATGCCGTGCGGCGCGAAGAATTCGGCGGCCCACGCCACCGATTTGTAGAAGGCCTCAATCGCGACGCGCTCGCCGCGGTTGGCAATGCCCGCCATCAGGTGCAGGCGCTTGGCGCCGGTGGCCTTGGCATAAGGCAGCGCTGTCTCCAGGCTCGCCTTGAGGTCGGCAAAGCGCGCCGGCAACGCCGCCAATCCCTTCTCTCCCGCGTTCCAGTCGCCGGGCGGCAGGTTGAACAGCGCTTGCGTCAGGCCGTTGCGCTTCAGCCGCTCGCCGACCGCCTCAACCGGGTGCTCGTAAGGAAACAGGAATTCGACGGCGGTGAAGCCGGCGTTCGCTGCGGCATCGAAGCGGTCGAGGAACGGCACCTCGGTGAACATCATCGAGAGGTTGGCGGCGAAACGGGGCATTGAAAATCCTCTCTTCTATTTGTCGCCTGGCAGCTTGACGCCGGTGACTTGCGCATACATCCGCGCCACCGACGCGTCGTCGTCGCGGCCCATGCCGGCGGCAGACGTCATCAGGAACATCTGGAGGGCCGCAGCCGAGACCGGCACCGGAAATCTGGCGGTGCGCGCCATGTCCTGGATGATGCCGAGATCCTTGACGAAGATTTCGACTGCGCTACGCGGCGTGTAGTCGCCGTCGAGCACGTGCGGCATACGGTTCTCGAACATCCAGGAATTGCCGGCGGACGCCGTGATCACCTCATAGACCTTGCGGATGTCGAGACCCTGCTTGGCCGCGAACGCGATGGCTTCCGAGGCCGCTGCGATGTGCACGCCGGCGAGCAGCTGATTGATCATCTTGAAGGCGGCGCCCTGCCCCGCGGCATCACCCAGCTCGTAGAGCTTCGCCGCCATGGCGTCGAGCGCGGGTCGCGCCTTTGCGAACGCGGCGGGACTGCCGGAGGCGAGGATCGTCAGCTCGCCTTGCGCCGCGCGCTGCGCGCCGCCGGAAATCGGCGCATCGAGATAATGCCGGCCGGTCTCCTCGAGCTGCTTTGCGAGGCGGCGCGCCACATCCGGGTCCATCGTGGCGGAGGATATGAAGACGCTGTCCTTCGGCATGGTCTCGGCTGCGCCGTCCTTGCCGAACAGGATGGTCTCGGTCTGCGCGGCATTGACCACGACGCTGACCACGACATCGGCGCCCTTGGCGGCCTCAGACGGCGTCTTGGCGCCCATGCCACCATCGTTCACGAAGCGCGCCACGGCATCGCCCGACACGTCGCAGCCGGTGACGGCATGGCCCGCACGCTTCAGCGAAGTCGCCATGCCAAAGCCCATCGAGCCGAGCCCGATGACAGCGATGCGCTGATTTTGTAACGTGGAGGCGGACATGCGATTGACCCTTGCGAACGTTTCCTGGACGGCCGCCCTTTGCGGCGGCTCGGCACTCGAATAACACGGCTTGGCCGCGCTGCCAAAGCGTGAGACAAGCGGGCATGACGGCCATGAGCGAGATACGGCTTCGCGAGGATATCTGCCGCTTCGGACGGTCCCTGTTCGAGCGCGGGCTGACGCCGGGCTCCTCAGGCAATATCAGCGTCAGGCTGGACGGCGGCGGCTGGCTGGTGACGCCGACCAACGCCTCGCTCGGCTTCCTCGATCCGGCAAAGCTGTCACGGCTGGACGATCAGGGCCGGCTGATCTCGGGCGATGCCCCGACCAAGGAAGTTCCGCTGCATAGCGCACTTTACGACACGCGCGGAAGCGCGCGGGCGATCGTGCATCTGCATTCCACCCATTCCGTCGCGCTCTCGATGCTGCCCGAGATCGATCCGCGCGCCGCGTTGCCGCCGATGACAGCCTATTATCTGATGAAATGCGGCGCCACCGCGCTCGTGCCCTACTACCGCCCGGGCGATCCCGCTGTCGCGGATGCCATCAAGGGACTCGCGGGGAAATACTCATCCGTGCTGCTCGCCAATCACGGCCCGGTGGTCGCCGGCGATACGCTGGAAGCAGCCGTGTTCGCGACCGAGGAGCTGGAGGAGACCGCGAAGCTGTATCTGCTGCTGCGGGGGGTGAACCCACGGTATCTGTCGCCGGAGCAGGTGGCCGATCTGGTGAAGGTGTTCGGGGTGATGTTGCCTGAGCACGGGCACGAGCATTAGCACCTCGTGAGGAGCGCGACAGTGCTGACCCACTCACCGCTGGATTCCCCGCGAAAGCGGGGAATCCAGTACGCCGCGGCTTCTCTGTATCTCGCTGACGTCTCGGAGTACTGGATCGCCCGATCAAGTCGGGCGATGACACCGAGTGTGTTGCGCGAACGCGACCAACACTTTGCCTTACAGCCCCAGATAAGCCTTACGCACGTCCGGATTGCCTCTGATCTCCGCCGCCGGGCCTTGCATCAGCACGCGGCCGGTTTGCAGGATGTAGGCGCGGTCGGCGATTTCGAGGCACTCGGCCATACGCTGCTCCACGATCAACACGGTCATGCCGGCATCGCGGATCCGCTTCACCGCCTGGAAGATCTCGTCGACCAGCTTCGGCATGATGCCTTGCGACGGCTCATCCAGCATCAACAGCCGCGGGCGCGTCATCAGGGCGCGGCCGATCGCGAGCATCTGCTGCTCGCCGCCGGAGAGTGTTTCGGCGCGCTGCTCCAGGCGTTCGGACAAGCGCGGGAACAGCGTGAAGACGAGATCGAGCGGCTCGTCGCGGTTCGCTTCGCTGCGGTAGAGATAGCTGCCGAGGCGGAGATTGTCGCGCACCGAGAGACGTGGAAACAGGCGGCGGTTTTCCGGCACATAGGCGATGCCGGTGGCCGTGACGTGATGCTGCGCCATGCCGTCGAGGCGCTTGCCGTCGAACGTCACGCTGCCCGAACGCGGGCGCTCGGCGCCGGCGATGGATTTGAGCAACGTCGACTTGCCCGCGCCGTTGGCGCCGGCCACGCAGACGATCTCGCCCTTGGCAACGTCAATCGAGACCGCGGAGATCGCGACCAAGCCTTGATAGGCGGTCGTGACTTCATGCACCGATAGCATGACGATCTCCCAGATATGCGCTGATCACCTTGGGATCGCGGACGACGTCGTTGGGTTTGCCCTCGACCAGCACCTTGCCGAGGTCGAGCACGATGGCGCGGTCGACCAGCGGCATCACAATCTCCATGACGTGCTCGACCATCAGCACGGTGATCCCGGCATCACGCACCTTGCGCACCAGCGCCACACCGGTCTGCGCCTCGGTCGGCGTGAGACCGGTGAGGACCTCGTCGAGCAGCAGCAGTTTCGGTTCGGTCGCAAGCGCACGCGCCACTTCGAGGCGGCGCTTTTCGGCCGGCACGAGATCGCTCGCGAGCACATCGGCGCGGGCGGCAAGGCCGGTGAATTCGAGCACCTCATAGGCCTTGCGGCGGGCCTCGCGCATCACCGTGTTGCGAACAAGTGCACCGACGATGACGTTGTCGATGACCGTCATGGTCTCGAAGCTCTTGACGACCTGGAAGGTGCGCCCGACGCCGCGCTGGCAGCGCTCGGCCGCCGGCATGGCCGTGACATCCACACCGTCGAACCAGATCGAGCCTTGCGTGGGCGGCAACACGCCGGCGATGAGATTGAACAGCGTCGACTTGCCAGCGCCGTTGGGGCCGATCAGGCCGACGATCTCGCCGCGTCCGACCGAGATCGAGACGTCGGAGTTGGCGACGAGGCCGCCGAAACGCTGCCAGACGCCGCGGGTTTCAAGGAGCGCGGTCACCGTGCGGCTGCTTTCTTCTTGAAGTGAGCGAACAGGCCGACGAGGCCTTGCGGCAAAGCTAGCGAGATCAACACAATCAATCCGCCGTAGACGATGAGGTCGACGCCGCGGCCGGAGCCGCCGATATAGGAGCGCGTCAGTTCGGTCATCGGGATCAGGATGGCTGCCCCCAACACGGGACCCCAGAGGGTGCCGATGCCGCCGAGCACGGCCGGCAGCGCCATCAGCAGCGAGAACTGGAAGCCCATCACGCTTTCAGGATCGATATAGGCGAGAAACTGTGCATAGAAGCCGCCGCCGACTGCAACAAGGAAGGCGGAGACCGCCGCCGCGCCCATCTTCGAATTGAACACGACCACGCCGAGGCTCTCGGCAGCTTCCGGATTGTCCTTCACCGCGCGCCACCAAAAACCCCATTTGGAGTCTTCGAGCCACCAGGTGACGAACCAGGCAAGGCTGCACAGCGCCAACGCGAAGTAGAAATACGGCAGCTTGCTGCGCAGGAACTGGAATTTCAGCCAGCTGTCGCCGCGCACGGGAATGGTAATTCCCATCGCAGCCCCCGCCCATTCCCAATTCTGGAACAGCAGCAGCCCGATCTCGGCGATGACGATCGTTGCGATCACGAAATAATGGCCGCGCAGACGGAAGAAGGGATAGCCGAGCACCATGGCGATGACCGCGGCGAACAGTCCGCCCGCAAGCATCCCGAACCAGGGCAGTACACCGAATTTGGTGAACAGGAGCTCGGTGGCGTAGGCACCGATGCCGAAATAAAGCGCGTGTCCCAGCGAAATCTGCCCGCAATAGCCGGACAGGATGTTCCAGCTCTGCGACAACGCCGCATACATCAAGGTCAGGACCAGGATGTTCTGGACGTTGACGTCCTTCACGAACAACGGTGCCAGTGCGGCGAGCGCGGCCAGCACCGCGGCGATGATGAGGTCGCGGCGGCGCCGCGTGGCAAAATGCTTGTCCATCACATCTGCCCGAACAGGCCGCGCGGCCGGATGAAAACGACGAGGAGATAGACGGCGTAGATGCCAACCGACTTCAACGACGGCGGCAGCACCATGGCGGTAACGGCTTCGACCAGGCCGACCATGATGCCGCCGGCAAAGGCGCCGAACACGCTGCCGAAACCACCGAGCGCCACCGTGACATAGGCGATCAGCGCAAAGGACGCGCCGACATCGGGATAGATGTAGAAGAAGCTCGCCATGATCGCGCCGGCGAGACCGACCAGCGCGGCCCCAAGGCCCCAGCCGAGCGCGAACACGCGGTTCTTGTCGATGCCGACCAGCGCCACCGCGCCGGGATCTTCGCGGGTCGCCTCCAGCGCCCGGCCGAAATCGGTGCGGTGGATGAACAAATAAAGCCCGGCGAAGGCCAGGATCGAGACCAGCGCGCCGACAAGCTGCGGCTCCGGCAGGAAGATGCCGGCCACCGAGATGGTTTTGCCGCCGAGCCACGACTGCGGAATGCTGCGGTAGTCCGGCGTGAAGAAGAACTGCGCGAGCCCCCGCATCACGATCGCCAGACCAAAGGTCGAGAAGATCTGCACCATGCCGGCGTTGGCCTTGGCACGCATCGCGAAGCGGACAATCAAGAGATAGACCACCGCTCCAAGCACGAACAGCGCGGCTGCGACCAGCGGCGCCGACAGCAGGGGATCGATGGCGAAGAACGCGAACAGGAAGAAGCTCACATACATCGCGAGCATCAGGAACTCGCCATGGGCGAAGTTCACGACGTCCATCAAGCCGAAGATCAGCGCGAGCCCGACGGCGATCAATCCGTAGAGCAGCCCCATCAGGAGACCGCTCGCGAGGCTCTGGATAATGGCTTGAGCTGTCAAAAGTGCGTCCCCCAAAATACGTCCTCATCCTGAGGAGCGCGCCCCAGCGCGCGTCTCGAAGGATGGCCCCACCCTCGTCCTTCGAGACGCGGGCTACGCCCGCTCCTCAGGATGAGGGCGGGAGCTGCCGTCCGTGCTCCCGCTCTTCGCACCTTTATTTCATCGGCCAGATCGCTTCGGCAATCGCGGCCTGCGGCGGGAAGATGGTGACGAACTTGCCGCCGACATATTGCAGCAACACCGGGTCGGCATCGTTGTTCTGGCCGGCCTCGTCGAACTTGATGCGCTTCCAGGGCATGATGGTCTGCTCGCCCGGGATGTCGGTGGCGGCGAGCGCGTCGCGGATCTTCTCGCCATCGGCCGACTTGGCGCGGCTGATGGCGTCAGCCAGCACGATCAGACCCATGAATTGGCGCGAGGTGAGGTCGTTGAGATCCTTGCCCGACTTCGCCTTGAACATGTCGTTGATCTTGCCGACCATCGGGCGCTTCTGCGCGAGGTCGAGCGAGAAGGTGCCGCGCGAGATCACGCCTTCGAGCTTGTCGCCGACGGCGTCATAGAGCGCCTTTTCGGAGAAGCCGGCGTCCTGCGCCACGATCGCGTTCGGCTTGTAGCCGAGCTCGGCCATGGTCTTGACCAGCAGGATGCCGTCGGTGGTGTAGCTCGAGGGCATCAGCACGTCGGCATTGGCGCTCTTGAGTTGCTGCACTTCGGCCGACAGCGATGGCGAGTTGGCGCGGTACTTGATGTCGGCGAGGATCTTGTAGCCGCGCTCGCCGGCGATCTTGGCCTGGGCGTTGCCGGAATCGGTGCCGAAGATGGTGTCTTCGTGGAACAGCGACAGCGTTTCGATCTTGGTGCCCTTCTTCTTCAAGGCATCGAAGAAGTCGAACATCGCGGCCGAATACATTTCATCGTGCGGGGAGGCGCGGAAGTAATATTTGAGGCCACGGCGATGCAGGCTCGGCGAAGAGTTGTCGGCGGAGACGAACGGGATCTGGTAGCGTTCGCAGATCTGGCTGACCGTGACGGCGACCGCGCTCTGATAGGTGCCGATGACGGCGGAGACCTTTTCCTGCGTGATCAAGCGCTCGGCTTCGGCGCGGCCCTTCTGCGGATCTGACTGGTGATCGGCAAAGACGAGGCGGACCTTGGCGCCACCGAGCCCCGGCAGGCCCTCGCCCTTGGCGAGCGGCAGGTCGAAATCCATGTCCTTGTTGATGACTTCGAGCGCGGTCTCGTAAGCTTTCTGCGCGTCGACGCCCTGCTGGGCGCTGGCGCCGGAGAACGGATAGATGACGCCGATCACGACCTCCGAGGTCTGTGCGCGCGCGGCAAGCGGCATCAGCGCGGCGGTGGCGGTGGCTCCGAGCAGAACGTCGCGGCGGGTGATCGTCATCGGTAAAATCCCCTGTTCCTGAATATTGCGCGTATCGAATGAAGCGATTGGTGGATAGCGTAAAGCCTGAAGAAGCAGCAAACCTTGCCCACTAAATCACGGCCATGGTCCTGTTCTTCAGATCCGTCACCAGCATCAGGCCGGGCGAATGCGTGATCGCGAACGGCACCTTGGCGGCGTTGATCACCGACTGCGGCGTCACCCCGCAGGCCCAGAACACCGGGATCTCGTCATCAGCGACAGGCACGGGATCGCCATAGTCGGGCTTGGCGATGTCCTTGATGCCGATCAGATGCGGATGGCCGAGATGCACGGGCGCGCCGTGGACGGCGGGATAGCGCGAGGTGATCTGCACCGCGCGGATCGCATCCGCCGGCTTGAACGGACGCATCGACACCACCATCGGTCCGGCGAACGGGCCGGCCTCGCCGCAGGCGATGTTGGTGCGGTACATCGGCACGCGCACGTTCTGCTCGATGTGGCGGATCGGCATGCCCTCGTCGAGCAAGGCCTCTTCGAACGAGAACGAGCAGCCGAGCACGAAGGTCACGAGATCGTCGCGCCAGTATTTGGTCACGTCGGTCGGCTCATCCACGACTTCACCGTCGCGCCAGACGCGGTAGCGCGGCACGTCGGTGCGGATATCGAGATCGGCGCCAAGTGCCGGGATGTGCGGGCTGCCGACGTCGGACATGCCGATGATCGGGCACGGTTTCGGATTGAGCTGACAGAAGCGGTGAAAGGCGCTGGCGTAGTCCGCGGGCAGGATTGCCAGATTGCCCTGGACGAAGCCGGGGGCGACACCCGCGGTCGAGCCGACCTGGCCGCCACGATAGGCGAGCCGCGCCTGAAGGCTGGGGAGGGTGTCGGATGTTTCAGTTTGCTGCGCTGCCACCAAAACAGTCATGTGATCGACCTGCCTATAAACTCGACAAAGACAAGCCAACACCAAGCGTGGTATAAAGTCTAATCTTCCTTTCTAATCAAGATCGATAAATATTGTTTATCGCTTAGGAAAATCCTTCCGATGTTGGACTTTAGATCGATCGAGACGTTCCTGTGGGTCGTGAAGCTCGGCAGCTTCCGCGGCGCGGCAGCGCGGCTCAATACGACCCAGCCGGCGATCTCGCAGCGCATCGCCCAGCTCGAACGCGAGATGGGTGTGAGGCTCCTGAACCGCGATCATCGTGTCGCCTCGCCGACGCCGAGCGGGCGGCAAATGATGGTCTATGCGGAGAAGCTGATCGGCCTGCGCGCTCAGATGATCGCCGAGATCGGCGATCGCTCGGCGATGCGCGGCGTGATGCGGCTCGGTGTCGCCGAAACCATCGTGCACACTTGGCTGCCGCGTCTCGTCAAGAGCATGAACGAGGTCTATCCGAACCTGTCGCTGGAGATCGAGGTCGACATCACGCCGAACCTCACCGCGCGCCTGCTCGCGCAGGAGATCGAGCTCGCCTTTGTCGTCGGACCGCTGTCCGCCTCTGGCGTGCATAACCGCGTGCTTGCCGACTACCCGATCGGCTTTCTCGCAAGCCCCTCGCTCGGGCTTGGCCATGGCTCGGTGACGCGGGCCGAGCTTGCACGGTTTCCTATCATCACCTTTCCTCGCAAGACGCGGCCCTACGAGGTCGTGCGCGAAGTGTTCGACCGGCCCGAGTTGCCGCCGATCCGCCTGCACGCGTCCGCCTCGCTTGCGACCGTCATCCACATGGCGGTCGAAGGGCTCGGCATTGCCGTGATCCCGGACGCCATCGTCGAGAAAGAGCTCGCCGACGGACGGCTGCAACTGCTCGACACCGATCTTGAGATCGCGCCGCTGACGTTCACGGCGAGCTGGCTCGCCTCGCCGGACGTCGTCGCGGTGCAGCGCGTCGCAGAGCTTGCATGTCAGATTGCGCAGGGCAGCCTCGCGGTTGACGCGCCCGCGCTGGCGCGTCATTGAAAAAGGCGCCGGACTTTCTTTCGTCATTCCGGGGCTCGCGGAGCGAGAACCCGGAATCTCGAGATTCCGGGTTCGCTGTTCGAGCGCCCCGGAATGACAGCTAAGATGGACTGACCGCATGAGCCGAGCCGCGACCAACCTGCAAATCGATTCCGCCCGCCTCTGGGGCTCCATCCACGAGACTGCGCAGTTTGGCGCGACGGCCAAAGGCGGCGTGCGGCGGCTGACGCTGAGCAGCGAAGACAAGCAGGTGCGCGACTGGTTCCGCAACGCCTGCGAGGACGCCGGGCTCGAGTTTCACGTCGATGTGCTCGGCTCCATGTTCGGCCTGCGCAAGGGACGCGACATGTCGAAGCCGCCCGTCGGCATCGGCTCGCATCTCGACACGCAGCCGACCGGCGGCAAGTATGACGGCATCCTGGGCACGCTCGGCGCGCTGGAAGTGATCCGCACGCTGAACGACGCCGACATCGAGACCGAGGCGCCGATCTGCGTCGTGAACTGGACCAACGAGGAAGGCTCGCGCTTTGCGCCGGCGATGATGGCATCCGCGGCCTATGTCGGCGATTTCACCACCGACGACATCTTGTCGCGCAAGGACATCGATGGCACCACCGTCGGCCAGGCGCTCGACGGCATCGGCTATCGCGGCGACAAGCCGGTCGGGTTCCAAAAGCTCGGCTGCTTCCTCGAGCTGCACATCGAGCAGGGTCCGATTTTGGAGGCCGAAGGCAAGACCATCGGCGTGGTCGATTCCGGCCAGGGCGTGCTCTGGTACGACGGCAAGATCTTTGGGTTCGAGAGCCATGCGGGCTCGACGCCGATGCCGCTGCGGCGCGACGCATTGGCGACGCTCTCCGAGATCGTGCTGGCGATGGAGGCGATTGCAAAGAAGCACGGGCCGAACGCGGTCGGCACCATCGGAGAAGCCGTGATCGCCAACCCCTCGCGCAACGTCATTCCCGGCGAGATCGCCTTCACCATGGATTGCCGCAGCGCGGACGGCGCCATCATGGATGCACTCGATCGCGATCTTCGCGCCGCAATCGCCGAGATCGCCGCGCGGCGCAAGGTCGAGGTCCAGATCGATCTGGTCTGGCGCAAGCCGCCGACGCATTTCGATCCCAAGCTGATCGCAGCGGTCGAGAATGCGGCCAAGACGCTCGGCTATTCCTCCCGCCGCATCACCTCGGGCGCCGGCCACGACGCCTGCAACCTCAACACCGTCATGCCGGCGGCGATGGTGTTCGTCCCCTGCAAGGACGGCATCAGCCACAACGAGCTTGAAGACGCAACGCAACCCGACTGCGCCGCCGGCACCAACGTGCTGATGCACACGGTGCTGGCGATCGCCGGCGTCGCGTCCTGATCGGAGAAAGACATGCGCGGAGTTTTCGTCGACGCCAATGAAGCGCTCGCCGTGATCATGGAGCGGCTGGAGCAGCCCGGTGATCCCAAGGTGCGGATCCACAGGAATCCCGACATCAAGCCCGAGCAATACCCCGAAATCCTCGGTGGCGCCGAGATCGCGATCGTCGATCACACCGCGCTGCCGACCGAGGTCGCGAAGAAATGCACGGGGCTCAAGCACGTCGTGTTCCTCGGCACCGGCGCACGCAGCTACATGAACCCGGAGGAGTTGGCCGAGCTCGGCATCTCCGTGCACCTGATCAAGGGCTATGGCGACACGGCGGTCGCGGAATGTGCGATCGCGCTGATGTGGGCCTCGGCCCGCGTCATCGCGATGATGGATCGCGAGATGCGCGCCGGCAATTGGCTGCGCGAGGACGGCATGCAGCTCACCGGCAAGACGCTCGGCCTGATCGGCTTCGGCGGTATTGCCGCGGAAGTCGCGCGCATTGCCTCGGGCAGCGGCATGAAGGTGATCGCCTGGAACCGCTCGGCGAAGAGCTGCCCGGGGGTCACGTTCACGGATCTCGACACGGTGCTAGGGACAAGCGACGTCGTATCGCTGCATCTGCTGCTCAACGACGAGACGCGCGGCATGATCACGCGCGAGAAGATCGCGAAGATGAAGCCCGGAATCATCCTCATCAACACCGCCCGCGCCGCGGTTGTCGACGAGACCGCGATGATCGATGCGTTGAAGTCCGGCCATATCCGCCATGCCGGCCTCGACGTCTTCAACATCGAGCCGCTACCCGGCGATCATCCGCTGACCAAGCTCCCGAACGTGACATTGTCGGCGCATTCGGCGTTCCGCACGCCGGAGGCGAGCGAGAACCTGATCGAGGCGGCGTGGGTCCACTGCCGCCGGATCGTGAAAGGATAGAAACCAACAATGGGTGATTATCGCACCATCAAGGCCGAAGCGCTCACCGATGCCGTCCGCACCATCGTCAAGGCCGGCGGCTCCAGCGATCGCGAGGCCGAACTGGTATCCACCAATCTCGTCGAGGCCAATCTGAAGGGACACGACTCGCACGGCGTCGGCATGATCCCGCGCTACGTCGAGAGCGTCACTACGGGCGGTCTCGCCGTGAACCAGCACGTCAAGATCGTGCTCGACACCGGTCCGCTTCTCACCCTCGACGGCCTCACCGGCTATGGCCAGGTGATCGGCCATGAAGCGATGGAGCTGGGTGCCGAGCGCGCCAAGCGCAGCGGCGTCTGCGTCGTTGGCCTCTCGAACTCGCATCACATCGGCCGCATCGGCCATTGGGCCGAGCAGTGCATCGCGCACGGGCTGGTCTCGATCCACTTCGTCAACGTACTCTCGCGCCCGATCGTGGCGCCCTGGGGCGGCAGCGACGCGCGCCATGGCACCAATCCGTTCTGCGTCGGCATCCCCCGCGCCGGCAAGGACCCGATCGTGCTTGATTTCGCCACCAGCAAGATCGCGCAAGGCAAGACCCGCGTCGCTCACAACAAGGGCGTCGAACTCGAGCCCGGCATTATCATCGACAATGAAGGCAAGCCCACCACCAATCCGCGCTACACCGTGATCCCGCCGCACGGCGCCATCCTGCCGTTCGGCGAGCACAAGGGCTCGGGGCTGGCGCTGGTGTGCGAAATCCTCGGCGGCGCGCTCTCCGGCGGGCAGGTGGTCAAGGGCCCGTCCGACGGCAAGCACAACGTCCTCAACGGCATGCTCTCGATCATCATCGACCCGCACAAGCTCGGCACCGGCGAAAACCTCGCGCGCGAAGTCGAGAGCTTCGTCGCCTGGCACACCGGCTCGCCGCCCGCCCCCGGCGTCGACAAGGTGAAGATCGCCGGCGAGCCCGAGCGCGAAACCAAGAAGAAGCGCCTGGCCGAAGGCATCCCGGTCGACCCGACGACATGGCGGGATATTTTGGAAGCGGGGAAGAGATTCGGCTTGGATCAGGCCGCGATCGAAAAGATCGCGGGGTAGGCAGAGCGAGACATGCTCGTCTTTCCTTCTCCCCTTGTGGGAGAAGGTGGCGCGAAGCGCCGGATGAGGGGTCTCTATCCACGCTCGCCATAGCAGATTAGATCGCGGAGAGAGACCCCTCACCCGTCTCGCCGCTTTCGCGGCGAGCCACCCTCTCCCACAAGGGGAGAGGGGAAGAACTAATCCACCATCTCCGCGACCGCCTTGCCGCAGGCCGTCGTGTCCGCGTTGCCGCCGAGATCCTTAGTGCGCAACGTGCGTTCGGCCAGCGTGCGCTCGATGGCATCGACGATTGATCGACCGGCTTCCTTCTCGCCCAAATGCTCCAACATCATCGCGCCCGACCAGATTGCACCGATCGGATTGGCAATGCCCTGCCCCGCGATGTCGGGCGCCGAGCCGTGCACCGGCTCGAACACCGACGGGAAATTCCCCTCCGGGTTGATGTTGCCGGACGGCGCGATGCCGATGGTGCCGGTACAGGCGGGGCCGAGGTCCGAGAGAATGTCGCCGAACAGATTGGAGCCGACCACGACGTCGAACCAGTCCGGATGCAGCACGAAATTCGCCGTGAGAATATCGATGTGGTACTTGTCCCACTTCACGTCCGGAAACTTCTTGGCCATCGCCTCCACGCGCTCGTCCCAATAGGGCATGGTGATGGAGATGCCGTTGGACTTGGTCGCCGACGTCAGGTGCTTCTTCGGCCGCGACTGCGCGAGCTCGAAGGCGAATTTCAGGATACGATCGACGCCGACGCGGGTCATCACCGTCTGCTGTGTGACGAACTCGCGATCGGTATCGGGGAACATGCGGCCGCCGACCGAGGAATACTCGCCTTCGGTGTTCTCACGCACCACCCAGAAATCGATGTCGCCGGGCTTGCGGTTCGCCAGCGGCGACGGCACGCCGGGCATCAGCCGCACGGGGCGCAAATTCACATATTGGTCGAACTCGCGGCGGAATTTGATCAGCGAACCCCAGAGCGAGACGTGGTCCGGAATTTTCGCCGGCCAGCCGACTGCGCCAAAATAGATCGCGTCGTGCTTGCCGATCTTCTCTTTCCAATCGTCCGGCATCATCTGGCCGTGCTTCTCGTAATAGTCCCAGGACGAGAAGTCGAAATGATCGAAATGCACGGCAATTCCGTGCTTCTTCGCCGCCGCCTCCAGCACGCGCAGGCCCTCCGGCATCACTTCCTTGCCGATGCCGTCGCCGGGAATGACCGCGATCCGGTATTGTTTCTTGCTCATCGAGAACGTCCTTGCTTCGTCCGGCAGCCGCCGCCTTTTTGACCGCACTGCAATGGACCAAACTCGGTGACAGTGCAACGCTGCACTGCAATGTTGACCGTGGCGCGGCGTACCGCCTAGTGATTTCATTCTGTTCCCATCCTGCGAGTACACCCGATGGATCTGCATCTACGAGGCAAGCGCGTCCTGATCACAGGCGCGTCCAAGGGCATTGGTGCTGCCGCCGCCGAAGCGTTTGCCGAGGAAGGCGCTCATCTCCTGCTCGCCGCCCGCAACGGCGAGCAGCTCAGGGCGCTGGCGGACGGCTTGCGTTCGGCGCACCAGATCGATGCCACGACGAGCATCGTCGACCTGCGCAGGCCCGAGGACCTGGCGCGGCTCGCCAAGGAAGCCGCGGACATCGACATCCTCGTCAACAATGCCGGCGACATTCCCGGCGGCTCCATCGACAAGATCGACGAGGCGACCTGGCGGCATGCCTGGGAGTTGAAAGTGTTCGGTTACATCAATCTCACGCGCATGATCTACGCGCAGATGAAGGCGAAGGGCGGCGGCGTCATCATCAACGACATCGGGGCTGCCGGCGAGAAATTCGACGCCAACTACATCTGCGGCAGCGCCGGCAATGCAGCCCTGATGGCGTTTACGCGCGCGCTCGGCGGAAAGAGCCTCGCCGACAACATCCGCGTGGTCGGCATCAATCCCGGCCCTGTGGGCACCGATCGCCACGTGACGCTGCTCAAGACGCGCGCCCAGCACCAATTCGGCGACGAGAGCCGCTACAGGGAATTCCAGAAGGGCCTGCCGCTCGGCCGCCCCGCGCATGCACGCGAGATCGGTGACCTCATGGCGTTCCTTGCCTCGGATCGCGCCGGCTATACGTCCGGGGTCATCTATACCGTGGATGGCGGCATCAGCGCGGGATGGGGTTGATTGCTCCGAGATTATTTAGACGCCGTCGTTCCGGGGCGATGCGAAGCATCGAACCCGGAACCTCGAGATTCCGGGTTCGCCCTTCGGTCGCCCCGGAATGACAGTCCAGAGCTAGGAGTAAACACTTGTCTCAAGAGTTGATCCGCGCAACCGCGTGCACCATTGTCGACAAGCTGCGATCCGGAGATGTCTCGCCGCTCGAGCTTCTGGATGTGCTGGAGCAGCGCATCGTCGAGGTCGACGGCAAGGTGAACGCGCTGCCCACGCTATGCTTCGATCGCGCCCGGACCCATGCGAGAGCGTTGATGCAGAAGCCGGCCGGCGCGCGCGGACTGCTTGCGGGTCTGCCGGTGCCGATCAAGGATCTGACCGATGTCGCCGGTGTGCTGAACACGCAGGGCTCGCCGATCTTCAGGGATAACATCCCCGCAAAGTCGGACCTCATGGTCGAGAACCTCGAGGCCAACGGCGCGGTCATCTACGCAAAATCAAACACGCCGGAATTCGGTGCCGGCGCCAACACCTTCAACGAGGTGTTCGGCGCAACGCTCAATCCCTGGGACACATCCAGATCGGCGGCCGGCTCTTCGGGCGGCGCCGCGGTGGCGTTGGCGACCGGCATGGCCTGGCTCGCGCACGGCTCGGACATGGGCGGCAGCCTGCGCAGCCCCGCGAGCTTCTGCGGCGTCGTAGGCATGCGGCCGAGCATCGGCCGCGTCGCGCACACGCCGAAATCGGCGGTCGATCGCAACCTCGGCGTCCAGGGCCCGATGGCACGCAACGTCGAGGACCTCGCGCTGCTGCTCGACGCCATGAGCGGTGACTATGCCGCCGATCCGCTGTCGTTGCCGGCGCCTTTGACCTCGTTCCTGTCGGCGGCGCAATCGGGCAAGAAGCCCAAGCGCATCGCCTATTCGCCGGATCTCGGCATCACCCCGGTCGATCCCGAAGTAAAGGCGATCACGCGCAAAGCGGCGCAGCGCTTCGCGGACGCCGGCGCGATCGTCGAGGAAGCGCATCCGGATTGGCGCGAGGCACATGAATGCTTCCACGTGCTGCGCGCCTTCGATTTCGCGATCAGCAAGGCGAATCTCCTGCGCACCAAGCGCGACCTGCTCAAGCCGGAGGTGATCTGGAACATCGAGGAGGGCCTTAAGCTGACGATCGAGCAGATCGAGCGCGCCGAAGCGCAGCGCGTCGGGATGACCGCGCGCGCGATCGAGTTCTTCAAGACCTACGATCTGCTGCTGGTGCCGACCACGATCGTGCCGCCGTTCCCGATCGAGCACCGCTATGTCGCCGAATGCGCCGGCAAGAGGTTCGAGAACTACGTCGAGTGGCTCGGCATCGTCTACGCCATCACGCTGGCCTGCTGCCCGGCTCTGTCGTTGCCCTGCGGCTTCACGGAGTCAGGCCTGCCGGTCGGCGTGCAGGTGGTCGGCGCGCCGCGCGCAGATGCGCAGGTCATCGCGGGCGCAAAGGTGTTGGAAGATATTCTGGGTCTGAGTGGCACTACGCCGATCGATCCGAAGGTGAAGAAGTAAGGCGATCTACGCCGCGCGCTCGGTAGTTGCCCTCTCCCCTTGTGGGAGAGGGTGGCTCGCCGCATAGCGGCGAGACGGGTGAGGGGTATCCCTCCGCGCGCGAACTCGCAGAAGAATCCGCTGAAACAATCCCTCATCCGGCGCTTCGCGCCACCTTCTCCCACAAGGGGAGAAGGGAAGAGACGTCACCTTTCGCTCGTCGCCTCGAGGCTCCGGCTATAGCGCGACATCGCGAAGCAGAAGGCGAAATAGATCGCGGCGACGAAGATGTAGACTTCCACCGAAAACTGCTGCCAGCCTGGATCGATGATCGCAGTCTTGGCCGTCGTGAGCAGGTCGAAGATGCCGATGATCAGGACGAGGCTGGTATCCTTGAAGAAGGCGATGAAGGTGTTGACCAGCGGTGGAATGACGTGACGGATCGCCTGCGGCAGGATGATCAGCCGGTGCTTGCGCCAGTAGGATAGTCCGAGTGCGTCCGCCGCCTCATATTGCCCGCGCGGCACGGCCTGCAGCCCGCCGCGGATGACTTCGGCGAGATAGGCTCCCGCGAACAGGATGATCGCGACCTGCGCGCGCAGGAGCTTGTCGATGTTGAATCCGCTGGGCATGAACAGCGGAAACATCACGCTGGCCATGAACAACAGGCTGACCAGCGGCACGCCGCGGATTAGCTCCACATAGATCACCGAGAGCGAACGGATCGCCGGCAGTTTCGAACGCCGGCCCAGCGCGACCAGCACGCCGAGCGGAAAGCCAAACGCCAATCCGAAGGTCGCGAGAATCAGCGTCACCGGCAATCCGCCCCATCGATCCTGCGAGACGAAGGGCAAGCCGAGCACGCCGCCCCACATCAGCAAGCTGATCAGCGCCAGCGCGCCGATCCAGAGAAAAGCGAGCTCGCGGCGCCACCAGGCTGGGCGGGTGGAGAGATAGAACAGCGCGATGAACAGCAGCACGGATAGCGCCGGTCGCCACTGCGCGTCGAACGGATAGGTGCCGAACAGGATGAAGCGGTACTTTTCGGGGATGATCGCCCAGCAGGCGCCAAGACCACGCGCGGCACGACAGGCGCTCGAATCATTTGCCGGTGTCAGCCAGACCGCGTTCGCGATGCCCCACTGCGCAAAGCCGACGGCGCCCTTCACAAGGACCGCCAGCAACACGACGGTGATGAGGCCGTTCGGGATCGACGAGAACAGGTTGGTGCGCAGCCAGCGCAGCACCGGGTTGCCCATTTGCGGACGGCGGGCGGCCCGCGGTGCCTCCGGAATATCCGTGATCGCCGTCATGCTCAGCGCTCCACCAGGGCGATGCGCGAATTGTACCAATTCATGAAGAAACTGATGCCGAGACTGATGGTGAGGAAGACGGCCATGATCAGCGCGATCGCCTCGATCGCCTGGCCAGTCTGGTTCAGCGTGGTGTTGGCAATCGAGACCACGTCCTGGTAGCCGATCGCCACCGCGAGCGAGGAGTTCTTGGTCAGGTTGAGATACTGGCTCGTCATCGGCGGCACGATCACGCGCAGCGCCTGGGGCAAGATGATCTGCCGCAGCATGAAGCTGCGGCGCAACCCGAGCGCCTTGGCGGCATCCCACTGGCCGCGGGACACCGATTGGATGCCGCTGCGCACGATCTCCGCGACAAAGGCCGAGGTGTAGGTGACGAGCGCGATCAGCAACGCAAAATATTCAGGCGAGAGCGTCAGCCCGCCGATGAAGTTGAAGCCGCGCAACTCGGGCCATTCGATCGTCCAGGATACGCCCAGCGCCAACGACACTGCCCCCGGCAGCAGGACGATGAAGCCCAGCGCAAAGGGCCAGGCCGGCCGAGGCCTGCCATCACGCATCTGCTGCGCGATCAGCCATCGCTGCACGACGTAGAATACGGCCACCCCCAGCGCGGCCGCGCCAAGCACGCAGAGCTGCGGCGCTCCGACCGGGACCGCAGGCAGAATCAGGCCACGATTGGAGAGGAACACGCCCTCGACCGGCCGCCACGCCCCACGCGCGGCCGGCAAGCCCTGCATCAGGACGTACCAGAACAGGAGTTGCAGCAGCAACGGAATGTCGCGCAGCACCTCGACATAGACGGCGGCGAATCGGGAGAGCAGCCAATTGGCCGACAGCCGCGAGATGCCGATCAGCGTGCCCAGAATCGTCGCAAGCACGATACCGACCACCGCGACACGCAAAGTGTTCGCGACGCCGACGACGAAGGCCCAGAGATAAGAATCCCTTGGATTGTAGGCGAGCAGGCTGTCCGCGATAGGCATGCCGGCCTCGCGGCCGAGAAAGGCGAAACCGGTCGTGATGCGGCGAGCCGAGAGGTTGGTGACGGTATTCGACCAGAGGAACGCGATGACCGCGAACGCGATCCCGACGACCACGACTTGCCAGAACACGCCCTTCAACCCATTCGGTCCGAGCGCGGCAAAGAGCCGGCGGCGCGGCGGCGGCCTGGGATTATCGCTGGTCACAGCACAAAAATCCTTCTCGAACACGGTGATTTCCGGCAGCGCACGTCAAGTGTTGCACCGATCTTCAGTTCGTGCAACAAATGTTTCATGGCCGAGCCCGCGAAATCCTCGCCGTTGAGCGAACTGCGCATTGCATTGCCGTCGCTTCCGATGCGGCTGCAGGAGGTCGGACGCTTCGTCGCCGCCAATGATTACGATGCCACCACCCGTTCGATGCGCGATCTCGCCGCGGAAGCCGGCGCCGATCCTGCCGCGTTCACGCGCCTTGCAAAGGCGATCGGCTATTCCGGCTGGGATGAATTGCGTGCCGCGCTGACCGAGGCACGCCGGCCGTCGCCGATCTCGCCTTTCTCCGGCCGGGCCAAGGGCCGCCGCCATGGCCCGAATGCCGATGTTGCGCTCGTTACCGAGAAGCTCAACGCAGAGGCCGCCGGTCTGCCGCGCATCACGGCCGAGCCGATCGCGGACGCGGCTCGCGCGCTGCACGACGCCATGCGGATCTGGATCGCCGGCTATCGAAGCTGCCGCAGCGTCGCGGAACTGCTGAACTATGAGCTGCGGCTGTTCCGCCCCGAACACGTGCAGATCGTCGGCGTGTCCGGGCCGGACGATCTCGATCTCGGCGCGTTCCGTCCCCGCGAGGCCGTGATTGTCATCGGCTTCATGCCATACACCAACGCCAGCGTCCGGGTCGCACAGGCCGCCTATCGCGCCGGCGCGACGCTGATTGCGATCGCGGACAGCGTGACCGCGCCGATGGCGGAAGGCGCGGATCATGTGTTGCTGTTCGAAGCGGCGTCCTCTCCCGGCTTCTTCCCGAGCCTTACCGGTGCGCTCGCGATTGCGCAGTCGCTGGCCGCGGTGACGTTCTCGCTCGGCGGCGCGGCCGCGAAGAAGCGCCTCCAGGCTACCGAGGCGCGGCTCGCCGCGGCTTCCACCTACGTCTCTGAGAAAGGTTGACCCATGGCCGCCCGCACTAGCCGCGTGCTGCACCGTTCGTTGCGGGAGACCCCGCCCAAGGCGATCGGCGGTGAAGGGGTTTATCTCTTTGCCGAGGACGGACGCCGCGTGATCGACGCTTCGGGGGGCGCGGCAGTCTCATGCCTGGGCCATCAGCATCCGCGCGTGATCGCGGCGATGGCGAAGCAGGCCTCGACGCTGGCCTATGCGCACACCGCCTTCTTCTCCTCCGAGCCGGCCGAAGCGCTGGCCGAGACGCTGGTCGGCCATGAGCCCGGCGGTCTCGCCTACGCCTATTTCGTCAGCGGCGGATCAGAGGCGATCGAGGCCAGCATCAAGCTGGCGCGGCAATATTTCATCGAGCGTGGAGAGCCGCAACGGCAGCACTTCATCGCACGGCGGCAGAGCTATCACGGCAACACGCTTGGCGCGCTCGCCGCTGGCGGCAACGCCTGGCGTCGCGCGCCTTATGCGCCACTGCTCTCGACAGCCTTCAGCCACGTCACGCCGGCCTTCGCATATCACGAGAAGCGCGACGGCGAATCGGACGCGCAGTTCGTGGCACGACTTGCAGCGGAGCTCGAAGCTGAGTTTCAGCGGCTTGGTCCCGAGACCGTCGCTGCGTTCCTCGCAGAACCCGTCGTCGGCGCGACCGCCGGCGCCGTGACTGCACCGGACGGCTATTTCAAGGCAGTGCGCGAAATCTGCGACCGGCATGGCGCGCTCCTGATCCTCGACGAGGTCATGTGCGGCATGGGCCGCACCGGTACCATGCATGCCTGGCAGCAGGAAGGCGTCGCGCCGGACATCCAGGCGATCGCAAAGGGGCTCGGCGGCGGCTACCAGCCCATCGGCGCGATGCTTGCGAGCGGCAAGATCATCGACACGATCCGCGTCGGTTCAGGCGCATTCCAGCACGGCCACACATACATGGCGCATCCGCTCGCCTGCGCGGCCGCGCTCGCGGTGCAGGATGTGATCCGCGAGGATGGCCTGCTTGATCAGGTCAAGCAGCGCGGCAGGCAGCTCGAGCAGCGGCTTACGGATCGTTTCGGCAATCACCGGCATATCGGCGATATCAGGGGCCGCGGCCTGTTCTGGGCGATCGAGCTTGTCGCCGACCGCGCCAGCCGCACCTCGTTCGATCCCGCGCTCAAGCTCAATCAGAAGATCAAGACGGAGGCCCTTGCCAACGGGCTCGGCTGCTATCCCGGCGGCGGCACCGTGGACGGTGTCCGCGGCGACCATGTGCTGCTGGCGCCGCCCTATATCGCTTCGGCTGACGAGATCGACCTGATCGTCGAGAAACTCGGCACGGCCGTCGACAACGTGTTGCGTAGTGTCAATCACTGAGGGGAGAGTATCATGATGAGGAAAGTGGTTATCGCGGCAGGTGCGCTCGCGGCATCGACGGTTGTTGCGTCGGCGACGACGCTCGAGACGGTGAAGAACCGCGGCACGCTGGTGTGCGGCGTCAGCGCCGGCTTTGCCGGCTTCTCCGCACCGGACTCGCAGGGCAATTACAAGGGTCTCGACGTGGACTATTGCCGGGCGCTCGCGGCCGGCGTACTCGGCGACCCCAACAAGGTGCGCTACGTCTCGCTGACGGCGCAGAACCGATTCACGGCGCTGCAATCGGGCGAGATCGACGTGCTCTACCGCAACTCGACCCAGACCTATTTGCGCGGCGTGACGCTGGGCCTGCGCCAGGGCCCGATCAATTTCTATGATGGCCAGGGCTTTGTGGTGAAGAAGGACCTCGGCGTGAAGGAGCTGAAAGACCTCAAGGGCGCCACCGTCTGCGTCGCGCAGGGCACCACGCATGAGGTCACGCTCGGCGATTACGGCCGCGCCAACGGCATCGACTGGAAGCCGCTGGTGTTCGACCGGGTCGACACCATGTACCAGACCTTCTTCGGCGGCCGCTGCGACGCCATGACCCAGGACGCCTCCGCACTTGCGGGCGCGGTGACGACCGCGGCGCCGAACCCGGCCGAGTACGTCGTGCTGCCGCAGACCATCAGCAAGGAGCCGCTCGGGCCATTCACCCGCAACGGCGACGAGGTCTGGAGCGACATCATCACCTGGCTGCATTACGGATTGATCGAGGCCGAAGAGCTCGGCGTGACGCAAGCCAATGTCGACGACATGGCGAAGTCGCAGACGCCCGCGGTGCAGCGCCTGCTCGGCGTCTCCGGCGATCTCGGCTCGCGGCTTGGGCTCGACAACAAATGGCTGGTCACGGCGATCAAGGCGACCGGCAATTACGGCGAGATCTTTGAGCGCAACGTCGGCAAGGCGAGCCCCCTCAAGCTCGAGCGCGGCCTCAACGGTCTCTGGAGCAAGGGCGGCTTGATGTACGCGGTGCCGTTCAAGTAAAAGGTCGGCGCGGTTTTCACCTCTCCCTGTAAAAACAGGGAGAGGGAGAAGAGGCAGCAACCGAACCCCATGCGCATCGCTCTGATCCACGCCCTCAAGCACTCCATCGCGCCGATCGAGGCTGCGTTCGCAACGGCCTGGCCGCAGGCGCGGCTGATGAACCTGCTTGATGACAGCCTGTCGGCGGATCTGGCGCGGGACGGCGCGCTTACCGGCGCCATGACCGAGCGCTTTCTCGCACTCGGCAATTATGCGGTCGCGACGGGCGCGAACGCGATCCTGTTCACCTGCTCGGCGTTCGGTCCCTGCATCGAGGCGGTCGCGGCCGCGCATGCGCCGATGCCGGTGCTGAAGCCGAACGAGGCCATGATCGAGCAGGCCGTGACGATGGGCAAGCGGATCGGCCTGCTCTCGACCTTCCCGCCGACGCTGGTGTCGATGCCGCCGGAATTTCCCGCCTCCGTCCAGGTCGTGCCGAAACTTGCCGACGGCGCGCTGGCGGCGCTCGATCGTGGCGACCGCGCCACACATGACCGGTTGATTGCGGAAGCATCGCAGGAGTTGCGCGATTGCGACGTCGTCGCGCTCGCGCAATTCAGCATCGCGGCCACCGCGCCGCTGGTTGCGGAGGCGACCGGCCGCCCCGTCGTGACCACGCCGGACAGCGCAGTGCAAAAGCTGATGAAGCTTCTCTCAACGAAGCCCTAAGCGCGAGCCTTTGCCTTACGGCGCGCGTTCTTGATCGCAACCGCCAGCGCCGTCTTCGTCTCATTGACGAAATCCTCGACCAGCTCCTCGCGCGTGGCATGCGCGGCCTCGCCGGTGAACAGGCCCTGCTCGGCCAACGTCACCACGCCATGCAAGGCCGCCCAGATCTTGAGCGCGTGCCGCTCACGCAGATAACCGACCGCCGGCGCCTCCAGCGCCTCGATCACCAGCGCGAAGGTCTCGCGTGTGGCCTCGTGCAGCTCGCTGTCCTTGGCCGCGCACGAGACCGTGCGCGAGGCGAACATCAACCGGTAGATGCCGTTGCGCCGCAGCCCGAACTCGAGCGTCGCTTGCGCCAGTCGCGACAATTTTGACTGCTTCGACGGCTTCGCCATCGCCTCCCGCAAAATCGTGCTGAGTTGCCGGAAGGCGTGCGCGGTCACCGCCGCAAGCAAAGCCTCGCGGTCGGCGAAATGCCGGTATGGCGCCGGCTGCGAGACACCGAGCTGCTTTGCCAGTGCCTTGATGCTGATCGCCTCCGCCCCGCCCTGCTCCGCCTCGCGCAGCGCGGCCTTGATCAGGGCGTCGCGGAGATCGCCGTGGTGGTAAGTGTGCTGCGGCTTGCGGGCAAGTTGTGGGCGCATGTTGCGCTGAGCCTATAAGTTTGCGCTTGACAGGGGAAGCCTGCCGCGAATGTAATAGCATATAACTTAAAGCTGGCGAATGCCGCCGATAAAATTGACAAGAGGAAGCGCGACGTCCTCCGGACCGCGCGCACGACCAGGGAAGCCGCAATGACACAGCGACTGAGGGTTCGCGTCGATCCCGACAAATGCCAGGGCCATGCACGCTGCAAGGCGCTCGCGCCCGAGCTGTTCGAACTGGACGAATACGGCAACGCCCACGAGGCCGGAGACGGCACGGTTCCACCGGGCCTCGAAGACAAGGCCTGGCTCGCCAAGTCCAACTGTCCGGAAATCGCAATCGATGTGATCGAGGAGTAGCGCGGCTTCTGCCCGTCTACGTGCCTTCAGCGAACACGAGCTTCAAGGGATTCCGAGATGTCCGACGTCAGCCAACCTGCCGCCCATCCCCCCGTGACGGACTGGGTCAACGATTTCGACCACACCGATCCGCAATGGACCGAAGACCCCTTCCCGATCTGGGATGAACTGCGCGCCGCGAGCCCGGTCGTGCGCACCGAACGCTTTCTCGGCTGCTACATGCCGACGACCTATGAGGCGGTGCGGGAGATCGCCAATGACACCGAGCATTTCTCGTCGCGCCGCATCATCGTCCGGGACGTGCGGCCCGAGGTGACGCAGAACGCGGCCCCGCCGATCACTTCCGATCCGCCCGTGCACAAGCCGGCCAAGCAATTGCTGCTGCCGCCGTTCACGCCGGATGCGATGAAGAAGCTCGAGCCGCGCATGCGCGCCATCTGCAACGAATTAATCGACGGCTTCATCGCCGATGGGAGGATCGATGCAGCCGCGTGCTACACCAAGCACATCCCGGTGCGCGCGATCGCCCACATGCTCGGCATCCCCGAGAGCGACAGCGATCTTTTCATCAAGTGGATCCACATGATCCTGGAACTCGGCATCAAGGACGAGAGCAGGCTGCTCGAGGCGGTGCACGAGATGAGCGACTATTTCAGGGCTCATATCGAGGAGCGCAGGAAGAAGCCGACCGACGATCTGATCTCCTATCTGATGAATGCCAAGCGCAAAGACGGCCAGCCGCTGGAGGAAGCCCACGTGCTGGGCTCGCTGCGCCTGCTGCTGATTGCCGGCATCGACACCACCTGGAGCGCGATCGGCTCCTCGCTCTGGCACCTCGCCCGGACGCCGGCCGATCGCGAGCGCCTGATCGCCGAACCCGGGCTGATCCCCACGGCTGTGGAGGAACTCCTGCGCGCCTATTCGCCGGTGACGATGGCGCGCGAGGTGGTCAAGGAGACCACGGTCTCGGGTTGCCCGGTCAAGCCGGGCAATATGGTGCTGCTGTCCTTCCCGGCCGCCAATCGCGATCCAAAGATGTTTCCGGATGCTGACAAGGTCGTCATTGACCGGCGGGAAAACCGCCACGCGGCCTTCGGCCTTGGCATCCACCGCTGTGTCGGTTCCAACCTGGCGCGGATGGAGATGCAGGTCGCGCTGGAGGAATGGCTGAAGCGGATTCCGGACTTTCGGCTCGACCCGGCAGGCACCGTAACCTGGTCACAGGGCACAGTCAGGGGCCCCCGCCAGTTGCCATTTTTGCTCGGAAAGGCGATGTAGGCTCCCAGAGATAATTCCATGGGGGGCGGACGTGACAAAGCAGGCAATCAAACCGGCCTCCGAGCATTTTGACGTCGCCGACGCCCAGCGGCGAATCAAGGCGATCC
Source organism: Bradyrhizobium sp. Kon10 (assembly GCF_055807395.1). Taxonomy (NCBI): domain Bacteria; kingdom Pseudomonadati; phylum Pseudomonadota; class Alphaproteobacteria; order Hyphomicrobiales; family Nitrobacteraceae; genus Bradyrhizobium; species Bradyrhizobium sp. Kon10. The sequence goes on from NZ_JBVVOZ010000001.1 coordinate 73,811, forward strand.
TGATCGGCTCGATCGGCAATCTCGTCGAATGGTATGACTTTTACGCCTATACGGCGTTCGCGCTGTACTTCGCCCCGGCCTTCTTCCCCGGCAGCGATCCCGTCGTGCAGCAATTGAACATCGCCGTGGTGTTCGCGGCGACCTTCCTGATGCGCCCGCTCGGCGGCTGGCTGTTCGGCTATATCGCCGATCATTACGGGCGGCGGATATCGCTGACTCTGTCGGTCGTCTTCATGTGCTTCGGCTCGCTGATCATCGCGCTGACGCCGACCTATGCCACGATCGGCTTTGCCGCGCCGGTGATCCTGGCGCTGGCGCGCGTCATCGAGGGCCTCAGCCTCGGCGGCGAGTATGGCGCCAGCGCCACCTATTTGAGCGAGGTCGCCGATCCCAAGCATCGCGGCTTCTATTCGAGCTTTCAATACGTCACGCTGATCGGCGGCCAACTCACCGCGATCGTCGTGCTGCTGCTCCTGCAAAAGGTCTTCCTCACGCCGGAGGAGCTGAAGGCCTGGGGCTGGCGCATCCCGTTTGCGATCGGCGCGGCGCTCGCGATCTTTGCCGCGGTGATGCGGCGCGGCCTGCACGAAACCGAGGCCTTCGAGGAAGCCAAGAAGGTCGTCAAGCCCACCGGCTCGATCACCAACCTGCTGAAATATCCGCGGGAGCTGCTGCTGGTGGTCGGCCTGACCGCGGGCGGCACCGCGGCGTTCTACACCTTCACCACCTACATGCAGACCTTCGTCAAGCTCTCGGTCGGCCTGACCGAGGACCAGACCACCTTCGTGATCTTCGGCACGCTGGTCTTCGCGACGATCCTGCAACCGATCTATGGCGCGATCTCCGACAAGATCGGACGCAAGCCGCTTTTGATCTTCTTCGGCGTCGCCGGCACGCTCGCGACCGTGCCGCTGCTGATGACCTTGAAGGAGACCAAATCGCCCTTCATCGCGTTCGTCCTGATCTGCTGCGCCTGGCTCTTCGTCGCCGGCTACACCTCGATCAACGCGGTGGTGAAGGCCGAGTTGTTCCCGACCAATGTCCGTGCGCTCGGCGTCGGCCTGCCCTACGCGATCACAGTTTCGATCTTCGGCGGCACCGCACCCGCGATCGCGCTCTATTTCAAGAGCATCGGGCACGAGGAGTGGTTCTACTTTTACCTCAGCAGCATCATCTGCCTGTCGCTGATCATCTACTCGACGATGCGCGACACCAAGCATGCTTCCGCGATGCACCGCCACGAGTAGGCCATGGCCGACGACAACGAGCCGCCATCCGACAGCAAGCTGACGCGCACCAAGGAAAAATGGGCGCGCGAGGGGCGCTTCCTCACGGGCCGGATCACGCGCTCTGAGGACCAGCGGCTGCCGCCCGGCCAGCATCTCACCAAGGACTGGCCCGTGCTCGATCTCGGCGTCGTGCCGCCGGTCTCGCGCGAGCGCTGGCGGCTCGACGTCTATGGCGCGATCGAGAACCCCCTATTCTGGACCTACGCCGAGTTCGCCGCGCAGAAGCAGACGCAGTTCACCTCGGACATCCACTGCGTCACGACCTGGTCGCGCTACGACAACCAGTGGGAAGGGCTCGCCACGCGTGACCTGCTCGCGGCCTGCCAGCCGCGCGACGACGCGCGCTTCGTGGTGCTGCATTCCTTTGACGGGTACACCACCAATCTTGCGCTGGAAGATTTCGCTGCCGAGGACGCGCTACTCGCACATAGCTGGTCTGGCAAGCCGCTGACCGAAGAACATGGCGGCCCGGTGCGGCTGGTCGTGCCACATCTGTATTTCTGGAAGAGTGCCAAATGGCTCCAGGCCATCGAGTTCCTGGCCGAGGATGCGTCGGGCTTCTGGGAAGTCCGCGGTTATCATAACCGCGGCGATCCCTGGGCTGAACAGCGCTACTCCGGCGACTAGGATTCAAACAAGAACGGGGGAAGCCCATGCCCACCGAACGCTTTCAGTTCACCGGCGAAGGCGGCCATCAGCTTTCGGCCGCGCTCGAGCTGCCGGACGGTGAGCCCGCGGCCTTCGCGTTGTTCGCGCACTGCTTCACCTGCGGCAAGGACACGCTGGCGGCCAAGCGCATCTCGGTCGCGCTCGCCGCCAAGGGCATCGCGGTGCTGCGGTTCGACTTCACCGGGCTCGGCTCCAGCGAAGGCGATTTCGCCAATTCGACGTTCTCCTCCAACGTCGCCGATCTCGTGCACGCGGCAGATCATCTGCGCGCGACCCGCAGGGCGCCGTCGATCCTGATCGGCCATAGCCTCGGCGGCGCCGCGATCCTTGCGGCTGCCGCTCAAATCCCTGAAGCCAAGGCGGTTGCGACCATCGCGGCCCCATCCGATCCCGCCCATGTCACCGGCCTGTTCAAACAGCATATCGACGACATCCGTACGCTGGGTGAGATCGAAGTCTCGCTTGCAGGGCGTCCGTTCCGGATCAAGCGCGAGTTCCTCGACGATATCGGCGAGCACGAGCTGATCAAGGACGTCACCGGCCTGCACAAGGCGCTGTTGGTGATGCATTCACCGGTCGACGATACCGTCGGCATCGACAATGCGACCAAGCTGTTCGTGTCGGCCAGGCATCCCAAGAGCTTCGTCTCGCTCGACCACGCCGATCATCTGCTGACGAAGCCGGCCGACGCACTCTACGCCGCCGACGTCATCACCGCCTGGGCGAGCCGTTACATCGAGACGGCCGAACCCGCGAAGGCGATCGATCTCCCTGAGGCACCGCGCCTGGTCGTGGTCCAGGAGACCCGCAAGAGCAAATTCAACCAGATCATCTCGGTCGGTCCGCATCGCCTGACAGCGGACGAGCCGGTCGCCGCCGGCGGCGAGGATGCCGGCCCGGGTCCCTACGATTTCCTGCTTGCGGGTCTCGGTGCCTGCACCTCCATGACCATGCGCCTCTATGCCGATCGAAAATCGCTTCCGCTCGACCGTGTCACGGTCACACTGAAGCACTCAAAGATCCACGCAAAGGACTGCGACGAGTGCGAAACACGCGAGGGTATGCTCGACCAGATCGAACGCAATATCGCGATGGACGGCGGGCTCGATACCGAGCAGCGCAAGAAACTGCTGGAGATCGCCGACAAGTGCCCCGTGCACCGCACGCTGACCTCGGAGATCCGCATCGTGACGAAGGCGGTGGAGTAGCGCGCTAGAAGCACGACGCCATCGTCCGCACCGCGGCACTGATTTCATTGTCGCGCCACGCCGCAAAGCCAAGCAGTAGGCCATGATCGCGCGGTGGGCCGAGCGCCAGACTGGACAAGGCTCGCGTTTCAACGCCCGCGGCGACCAACCGTTTCACAGCCGCTTGATCCGCCGCGCCCCGTTTAAGACGCGCAACAAGCTGAATGCCGCCGGAGGGGATCTCGACCGAGAGGACACCGCACAGATGGCGCTGCAGTTGCTCGACGAGATGATCGCGGCGGGCATGATAGAGCCGGCGCACTCGGCGCAGGTGCGCCAGGAAATGCCCGTCGGCAATGAACTCGGCCAGCGCCTCCTGGATGTGGCTGGAAGCGATCAACCCGATGTGCCGCTGCGCGATTTCCAGGGTGCTGACCAACGCAGCCGGCACGACGAGATAGCCAAGCCGGATATCCGACGTCATCGCCTTCGAGAAGGTGCCGACGTAGAATGTGCGGCCATGGGCATCGAGCCCCTGCAGGGACGGCACCGGGCGATTATCATAGTGGAATTCTCCGTCGTAGTCGTCCTCCACGATCCAGGTCTTTCCGGGCCTGCTAAGCGCCAGAAATTCAGTGCGGCGCGCGAGAGACATCAGCCGTCCGGTGGGATGCTGATGCGACGGCGTCATGAAGATGAGCTTTGGCGCGGCTAATCCCGGCATCCGCCGCATTCCCTGTTCATCCAGCATCACGCCTGTCACGCGGGCGCCGGACGTGCGGAAAGCAGCCGCGGCACCGGGATAGCCGGGATCCTCGACCCAGACCTCGTCACCGGGCAAGATGAGCACAGCTGCGATCAAGCTCAGCGCAGCCTGTGCACTCGGCAGGATCATGATCTGGCCCGCCGTCGCACGAACACCCCTACTGGTCGCGAGATAAAGCGCGAGCGCCTCGCGCAGGCGTGTGCGGTTGACCGGACCAAGCTCGCGCTGCGCCGCGCGCAGGGCGCTGCGGCGCAGGCAGCGCGCCCAGACCTCGTTCGGAAACTCCCTGAAATCGCCATGCCCCGGCCGCAGCGGCTTTAGCGGAGCCTGATAGGACATCGGCCAGTCAGTCTTCTTGAGCTTCGAAGCCCAAGGTGAGAACTGCGGCTTGGAGGAACGGACGCTCGTAGCCGCGCCCGCCTGCTCGATGCGCTCATTGCCGTCGATCGTCACCCGAGGACGACGGCCATGCGACGCCTCGAGATATCCCTCCGCGGCGAGCTGCTCGAACGCATAGGTAACGGTGTTGCGGGAAACGCCGAGATCGCTGGCAAGCCGTCGGCTCGATGGCAATGCACAGCCTCTGCCAATACGACCGGCCGCGATCAGACTCCGAAGCTGGCTCGTCAGTTGATCCACCAGTCCCTCATCGCCGGCGCGCTTAAGGTCGATCAGGGCAGAAATCATCGCCTCGGAAACTGGCACCTTAATGTTCTCCAATCTGGCACTCCTTCAGGTGCCAATCCGGATGCTATCCACTGCATCGGACTGCTTCAAGGATGTTGCAATGAACCCTTCCATGTCTCCCCGCACGGCAATCGGGCTGTTTCTCATCGTCGTGCTGGCCTGGGGCGTGAACTGGTCCGTGACGAAGCAGCTCGTTCAGTTCCTCCCGCCACTGTGGACTTCGGCGATCCGGAGCTGGATCGCCCTAGCTGCATTGTTCGTGATCCTCCGACTGAGCAACAATCTGGTGATTCCGGAGCGGCGCGACATTCCTGTGGTCCTGAGCGTGGCGCTGCTGCACATGACGGTGTTCTCGGTCCTGGTTGCGGCGGGTGTGCGCTTCCTGCCTGCGAGCAAGGCTATCGTGCTCGGCTACACCACGCCGCTCTGGGTCGCGATCGCCGCGCCTCTGCTCGGGAAAGATACGCTGACCGCGCCAAAGCTCGCCGGCGCCCTGCTCGGGCTGATCGGCCTTGCCGTGATCCTGAACCCGGCATCGATTGACTGGACCAATACCAACGTCGTGCTCGGCGCCGGCATGGTCATCCTGGCCGCGATCTCCTGGGCTGCGAACATCATCTATATCCGCGCGCACCGTTGGATCGCGTCGCCCCTTCAGCTTCTGATCTGGCAGGTGCTCGTCGCAACGATCGTGCTGACTGGATCGGCGGCGATCACACATAGCTTACCGCACGCAGAATGGTCGTGGAGACTCGTGTTGCTGTTTCTGTATTCCGGCCTGATCGGGACGGCGCTGGCCTATTGGGCGATGTCGATGGTCAACAAGAGCATCTCGGCGCTGACGACTTCGCTCGGCACCACCGGCACGCCCCTCGTCGGTATCGCCAGCGCCGCGATCCTGCTCGGTGAGCCCATCGATATAAGCCTCGTGATCGCGGCCGGGCTGATTGTCGCCGGCATCGGTCTTGCGACATTGGGGGACCGCCTGCTGCGCACTCAGGCCGTCGCTAAGGGTTGAACGCGTAGCGCACCGCGCAGGCCCGCGACGGTGCCGATCAGAATGCCGGCCACCGCGATGAACGAGCCCATCGCAAGCGTCGAGAGCCCCGTCAAGCCCTGCCCGATCGAGCATCCGAACGCCATCACGCCGCCGATCCCCATCAGCGCGGCGCCACCGGCCGAGCGCAGCATATGGCGTGGCGATGAATAACCCTCGAGATGAAAGCGGCCTGTTGCGAGCGCGGTGGCCAGACTGCCGGCGCAGACGCCGGCAACCGTCGCAATGCCGAAATTCAGGCTCAGGCCGGTCGAGAGCATGGCATATTGCACGGCATCCGCGATCGGCGCGATGAAGGTGAGCGACGTCACCTGGACCGGATTAAAGTCGTCGGCACCGAGATAGCCGGTAACGAACCAGCCGCCCGCAACGAGGAGACCGACGATGACGCCCGCCATGACCTGGCCCGGCGAGCGCCGGAACGCCGGGTGCGCAAAAGCAAACAGGGTCAGCGCCACGACGATCGCGGCAGCGGCCAGCGCGCGCGAGATTGCTTCACCGGGACCGAGCGCCGCCAGCAGGGACGGCAGCGAATTCGTGTTGACCGTCGTCTGCGACGCTTGAACCAGCGCGATGCGAGCAGGCGCGATCAGGCCTTTGAGCGTCATCTGCGCAGAGATCGCCAGCACGATGACGACAACGAAAGAACGGAGATTGCCACGCCCAAGCAGCACCAGCGCGCGCGAGCCGCAGCCGTTTGACAGCACCATGCCGTAGCCAAACAGAAGACCGCCGAGAAACAGCACCGGCGCCGAAAACGTTTGTTGCAGATAAATCGACTTGCCCATATCGACCGCGCCACTGCCGGCGAGGTACTGGCTGGCCGCGATCGCAACGGCGATCGCCAGCGCATAGGTCCGCACCAGTCGACCGTCTCCCTCCACAAGATAGCCGCGCATGCTGCTCATCAGGCAGAAGCCGCTGAGCAGGCCGACGGCGCCGTAGACCAGGCCGATGCCGAGGCCGGCAAGGATGACGAGTTGGTTGGCTTCCATCAGTTGCTCTCAGGTCTCTTCGTCATTGCGAGCGCAGCGAAGCAATCCAGTCTGTCTCGTCGGATGCATTTTTGGATTGCTTCGCTGCGCTCGCAATGACGGTGTGTTACGGCTTCAGGATGACCCGGTCGCGCGAGGAGCCAGCGACGGCAGCGTAGGCCTCCTTGGCGCGCACGAGCGGATAGACGGCGCTTGCCTTGATCGGGAATGGCTTCAGATGCCCGCCGGCAAAGCCCGGAGCGAGGTGGCGTAGCACCGCGCCTGTCGCGATCGACGGCAGGCCGAGCGTGTCGATGCCGACGTAAGTGTGCTGTCCCCGGTAGAACTCGAGGATGTTGAACTGCACGATCGGGTTGATCGCGGCGATCAGAATCTGCCGGCCGCGCAAGCCGAGCGATTTGTGCGCGGCCTGGAAATAGGGATCGCCCACGGTGTTGAAGACGATCTCGGCGCCCTTGCCTCCGGTCAGTTCGCGCACGCGCGAGGCGACGTCGTCGACAGAGGCGTCGATCACGTCGATGGGCGCGTTGCTGTGGCCTTCATAGCCTTCGGCCTTGCGAACCACGCCGATGACGCGCGCGCCCTGCCAGGTCGCGATCTGCACCGCGGCCTGGCCGACCTTGCCGTTGACGCCGAACACCAAAACCGTCTCGCCGCTGCAGGGCACGCCGGCGCGCTGAAAACCTTCCATGGCGGTGACAAAGGGAACACCGATGCCGGCGGCCTCCTCCCAGGACACCGCCTCCGGCTTCTCCACCACGGCATCGGCCTCGACGACGAGATGGGTGGCGTGCGTGCCGTCACGACGGATGCCGAGATCGCCGGAGGAGCCGAACACGTCGCGTCCGACCGAGCCCGCCGGCCCCTCGACGACCACGCCGGCATAGTCGCGGCCAGGCGTACGCGGGAAGATGGCATAGGGCATCAGTCCGGTTGCGGCCTTGACGTCGGACGGATTGACGGCGGCGGCCTTGAGTTCGATCAGGAGATCGTTCGGACCGCGCGTGAGCGTGTGACGCTCAACCACCGGCGCAATCGCGGCGACGTTCTCGGCCTTGGCATTGAGGCGAACGCAGCGCGCTTCGGTGGTTTTGGAATCGGCTGATGACATCGAAAACCCACGATTTCTCGCGGGCCTTGTCGCCCTTGGAGAGACCCAAGTCAACCTGCCTCCCCTCATCCTGAGGAGCCGCGCCAGCGGCGTCTCGAAGGATGAAGGCCCGCGTGCAGTATCCTGGCCTGCATGGTTCGAGACGGCGCTACGCGCCTCCTCACCATGAGGGGTAAGACCTAATCCTTCGGCCGCTTGTCGAAGAGGCGCTTGGCCTTGCCGAGCGAGCGCTCAAGCGTGGCGGGCGCAACCACCCGCACCCTGGAGCTGATGCCGATCGTGTTCTTGATGTGGGTCGATATCCGATCGGCGTGGTCAACGAGCCCCCTGCCGTCCCAGCTCTCCGCGCGAGCTTCCGCGATGATAGTCAGCTCGTCCATTCGGCCCTCGCGGGTGAGCTCCAGCACGAAGTGTCCGCCGCACCAGTCGGTCGCGAGCAGCACTTCCTCGATCTGGGTCGGGAACAGGTTGACGCCGCGCAAGATGATCATGTCGTCCGAGCGCCCGGTCACCTTCTCCATCCGCCGCATACCGGGCCGCGCTGTGCCCGGCAGCAGCCGCGTCAGGTCGCGGGTGCGATAGCGGATCACCGGAAAAGCTTCCTTGGTGAGCGAGGTGAAGACCAGCTCGCCCTTCTCGCCATCCGGCAGCACTGCACCGGTCTCGGGGTCGATCACTTCGGGATAAAAATGGTCCTCCCAGATGTGCAGGCCGTCCTTGGTTTCGATGCACTCCTGCGCGACGCCGGGGCCGATCACCTCGGAAAGGCCATAGATATCGGTCGCGTCCATGTCGAAGGCATCCTCGATCTCGCCGCGCATCGCATTGGTCCAGGGCTCGGCACCAAAGATGCCGACCTTGAGCGAGCACTGGCGCGGATCGAGCTTCTGGCGCTTGAACTCGTCGAGGATCGCCAGCATGTAGCTCGGCGTCACCGTGATGATGTCGGGCCGGAAATCGTTGATGAGCTGCACCTGCCGCTCGGTCATGCCGCCCGAGATCGGCACCACTGTGCAGCCCAGCCTTTCAGCGCCGTAGTGCACGCCGAGGCCACCCGTAAACAGGCCGTAACCATAGGCGTTGTGGATGATCATGCCGGTGCGGCCGCCGGCGGCGCGGATCGAGCGCGCCATCACGTCCGACCAGGTGTCGATGTCGCGCTGGGTGTAGCCGACGACGATCGGCTTGCCCGTCGTGCCGGACGAAGCATGCACCCGCACCAGCTTTTCGCGCGGCACGGCAAACATGTTGAAGGGATAGTTGTCGCGCAGATCCGTCTTTACAGTGAAAGGGAATTTCGCAAGGTCGGACAGCTCGCGAAAATCCGACGGATGCACGCCGGCTGCGTCGAAGGCTTTGCGATAATGCGCGACGTTGTCGTAGGCGTGCTTCAGCGACCAGGCGAGGCGCTGCGTCTGCAAGGCCATGATCTCGTCGCGCGACGCACGCTCATGCGCGTCCAGCTCGGGCCTATAGGTAGGGCCGCCTTCCATCAGCTTCGTCGAAGCCATCCTTGTTTCCCCACATTGATTTGTTCTTGTGTTTATTGATCTTGCGCCGACAGCCAGGTGCCGGGAATCACACGCGAATGCCCGCGGAATTCGGCGACGACAGTGTCGCCGGCTGTGACGCGCACATCATAGATGCCGGAGCGGCCGCTGCGGCTGATCTCGCGCGCCTTCGCAACCAGCCGATCGCCAAGCTTGCCCGGTCTGATGAAAGTGATCTGGCCCTGCGCCGCAACGACGCGATCATTGTGCGAATTGCAGGCGAAGGCGAAGGCGGAATCGGCGAGCGTGAAGATGAAGCCGCCATGGGCGATGCGCTGACCGTTGACCATGTCCGGCCGCACCGTCATTGCCAATGTCGCAAAGCCCGGGCCAACCTCGACGATCTCCATGCCGAGGCCTTTGGACGCATCGTCCTCCGCCCACATTGCATCGGCACAGGCGCGGGCCACGTCCTCGGGTGACAAGGCGGCTTTGACGTTCACGCGCTTCTCCCGGCCAATTGTTTGCTCCTAATGTTCTGCTGGTTGGTTCAAGCTGTCAAACGTGGTCGTAATCGACCACGACCCGCTCCGACGAGGGCTTGGCCTGGCAGGTCAGGATAAAACCGGCCTTCAGCTCCCACGGCTCCAGTGAATAGTTGATGTCCATCGGGGCCTCACCTTCGACCAGCTTCGCACGACAAGTCGAGCACATGCCACCCTTGCAGGCGAAAGGCAGATCGACGCCGGCACGCAGCGCGGCATCGAGGATCGCCTCATCCTCGGCAACCGGCACGTCGCGGCGCTTGCCGTCGATGATCAGGGAGGCAATGGCCTTCGGCGGCGCATCGGGCGCAACGATTTTCTTCGGCCGCGGCTTGCCGCCAAATTCCGAGACGAAGCGCTCGACATGGATGCGATCGTCGGCGATGCCGAGATCGCGGCAGGTCGCCTCGATGTCCTCGCTCATGCCAAGCGGACCGCAGACGAAGACATGATCGACGCTCGCGGCCGGCACCAGTGAGCGTAGCAGCACCCTCACCTTGTCGCCGTCAAGCCGGCCATGCAGGATCGGGATGTCCTGCTCCTCACCGGAGATGACGTGGAAGATCGAGAGGCGGTCGATGAAGCGATCCTTCAGCTCCTCGAGCGCCTCGAGGAACATGATGTTGTCGGTCGCGCGGTTGCCGTAGAACAGGAAAAAGCGACTACTGCGTTCGCGGGCCAGAATGCCCTTCACGATTGACAGGATCGGCGTGATGCCGGAGCCGGCAGCGAAGCCGACATGGATTCGGCCGACCTCCGCCGGCGCGATCGCACCGAAACGTCCGGTCGGCGTCATCACATCGAGCTCGTCACCGCATTTGAGTTCGTCCGCCGCCCAGCTCGAAAACGCGCCGCCGTCGACCTTCTTCACCGCGATGCGGATCTCGCCGTCGTCGGGGCCGGAGCAGATGGAATAGGAGCGGCGCACCTCCTCGCCGTCGAGGGTGGTGCGGAGCGTGAGATACTGGCCGGGGGAGAAAGCATAGTCACCGGCGAGATCGCCGGGAATGGTGAAGGTCATCGAAACGGCATCGGACGCTTCGCGACGGAGATCGCTGACGGCCAGGCGGTGGAAGCGCGGGGCGGCTGCGGACATCATGGACACCCTACATTGATCCCACCGCCGTCATTGCGAGGAGCTCTTGCGACGAAGCAATCCAGACTATGTCCGCGGAGGCAGTCTGGATTACTTCGCTTCACTCGCAATGACGGCGGGGTTGGCATGGTGCTTCTCTCAATGACACTTGAAATAGTCGAAAGGTTCGCGGCACGCCTGGCAGCGCCACAGCGCCTTGCAGGAGGTCGAGCCGAATTCGGACAGGAGTTCGGTCTTCTCCGAGCCGCATTGCGGGCACGCGACGGCCTGCTCGCCGAACAGTGCGCGGCGTGAGCTCGCAGCCTGCGGCGGTGCGATGCCATAGGCGCGCAGCTTGAGGCGCCCCTCCTCGCTCATCCAGTCCGTGGACCAGGCCGGCGACAGAACCGTGCGAACCTTCGGATGACGAAAGCCGGCGCGTTCCAACGCGAGCTCGATTTCGAGCGCGATCATGTTCATGGCCGGGCAGCCCGAATAGGTCGGCGTGATCGCGACTTCGACGTGATCGCCGCTCAAGGTCACATCGCGCAACACGCCGAGATCGGCGATGGTCAGCACCGGAATTTCGGGATCGACCACGCTCGCCGCGGCGTCCCAGGCGCGCCGACGCAATTCGCTGTCGTGTTCCAGCACGGTCACCATGTCAGCCCCGGAAACGTCCGCTGCATCGATTGCAGCTCGGACAGGAGATGGCCGAGATGCTCGCTGTGACGTCCGGCACGGCCGCCCTGCTGCATCCAGTCGGTCTGCGGCAGCTCGAGCGTTGCTTCGCCGATGACACCGGCGAGCGTCGCCAGCCAGCGACCGCGCAAGCTGCCGGGATCGATGGCGACACCGGCATCGATCAGAGCGCGCTCCCCTTCATCCACCGCGAACATCTCTCCGGTAAAGGCCCAGAGGTGATCGATCGCAGTCTGCGCGCGGGCGTGGCTTTCGTCCGTGCCGTCGCCGAGCCGGATGATCCATTCCGAGGCATGGCGCAGGTGATAGGCGCTCTCCTTCTCCGACTTGGCGGCAATGGCCGCGAGCGTCGCATCGCGCGAGCTCATCATTGCGCGCCAGTAGAGATCGGCGAAGGCGGAATAAAAGAACTGCCGCACCAGGGTCTGCGCGAAGTCGCCGTTCGGTTGCTCGAGCAGCAGCAGATTGCGGTACTGCCGGACATCGCGCAAATAGGCGAGCTTGTCCTCGTCGTGGTCCTTGCCTTCGACCTTGGCGGCGTAGGTATAGAGTTCGCGGGCCTGGCCGATGAGGTCGAGTGCGATGTTGGAGAGCGCCATGTCCTCTTCCAGCATCGGCCCGTGTCCGCACCACTCCGACAGCCGATGGCCGAGGATCAGCGCATCGTCGGCGCGGCGCAGCGCGTAGAGCACCAGCGGCGTTTCGGCGATCTGGATGTTGGCGCTCGCCATCACATGTGCCCCACTTCTTCCGGGACCTCGTAGAAGGTCGGGTGCCGGTAGATCTTCGATTCCGCCGGCTCGAACATCATGCCCTTCTCGGCGGGATCGCTCGCGGTGATCGCGGTCGACGGCACCACCCAGATCGAGAGGCCCTCGCCCCGGCGCGTGTAGATATCGCGGGCGGCCTGCAGCGCCATGGTGGCGTCGCTCGCATGCAGCGAGCCGACATGCTTGTGCGCGAGCCCGTTGCGGCTGCGAATGAAGACTTCCCATAGCGGCGTGTTCGGCGTGGCCATTACGATCTCCCTACTCGGCGGCTTGCGCGGTCTGGCGATGCGCGCGCTTCGCGGCATAGCTAGCTGCCGCCTCGCGCACCCAAGCCCCTTCGTCGTGCGCCTTGCGGCGGGCGGCGATACGATCGCGGTTACAGGGGCCGTTGCCGGCCAGCACCTGCTTGAATTCGGTCCAGTCGATCTCGCTGTAGCGCCAGTGGCCGTCGGCATCCTGAATCATGCCGGAATCGGGAATGGCAAGTCCGAGATATTGCGCCTGCGGCACCGTGGCATCGACGAACTTCTGGCGCAGCTCGTCATTGGAGAAGCGCTTGATCTTCCACCTGGTCGAGGTGTCGCTGTGCTGACTTGCGACATCCGGCGGGCCGAACATCATCAGCACCGGCCACCACCATCTATTCAACGCGTCCTGCGCCATCGCCTTCTGTTCGTCCGAGCCGCGGCACAGCGTCAGCATGATCTCGTAGCCCTGCCGCTGGTGAAAGGACTCCTCCTTGCAGACGCGGATCATCGCGCGCGCATAGGGGCCATAGGAGCAGCGGCACAACGGGATCTGGTTCATGATCGCGGCGCCGTCGACCAGCCAGCCGATCGTGCCGATATCGGCCCAGGTCAGCGTCGGGTAGTTGAAGATGGATGAGTACTTGGCTTTTCCGGCGAGCATCGCGTCGACCAGCTCTTCGCGCGAGGTGCCGAGCGTTTCGGCGGCGGCGTAGAGATACAGCCCGTGGCCGCACTCATCCTGCACCTTGGCCAGAAGGGCGGCCTTGCGGCGCAGGGACGGCGCGCGGGTGATCCAGTTGCCTTCGGGCAGCATGCCGACGATTTCAGAATGGGCGTGCTGGGAGATCTGGCGGGTGAGCGTCTTGCGATAGGCCGCCGGCATCCAGTCGTTCGGCTCGATCCGCTCCTCGGCGTCGATGCGCGCCTGGAATTGCGCAGCCTTGGCCGCGTCCTCGAGACCGCGATCGTCGGTGTCGGCCGTGTTCAGCGCCTGGGTATACATGCGCATCCTCCCGATTTATTGGGAGACAATATATAACAAGAATTTATTCATGCAAGATATTTCTGTAACATATAGCTCAAGCCTCGAACCTCCTTTCCAGGAGTTTCCGTGCCGGCGGCAGCGCGCCCTTTTCATTGGTTCCATGGGCGTCCAGCCATTGCTCGGACCGGGCGAGCAGCGCGCGATAGATCTCGCCGCAGAGTTCACGGGCGGCCCTGCCCGGCCAATCCACAGGGAGCAGGCTCTCGGGCAATAGCGGGTCGCGCAGCACGACGCGGCGGTAGTAGTGGATGAGCAGGATGCGCGCGGTAAAAGCGTCGGCCTCGGAGAGGGACGTACCGCGCGCGATCGCAGCGCGGAGCGGCTCGAACATTGTCATGAACTTGAGGTAGGCCTCCGCGGTCCGGTCGAGCGGCCAGCTTGCGCTGAGCAGACGCCGCCCGTTGTCGTCCTCGGCCGAGACTTCAAGACGGATCGCGCCCGCGGCCTCGTCCGGGACCGGCACGCCTGACGGCGCCACCCACACGCCCGGCAACGGACTGCCGAAGCCCGCGTTGCGCAGCGCCTCGCGCGAGGCGTCCCGATCCTCGCCATTGCCGATCAGCAGGAGCTCGAAGCGACCGGTCCAGTCGGACTGTGGCGGATCATAGATGTGGCGGGTCGCAGCCTCGAAGGTCTGGCGGCCCTTTTCGGCGAGCCGATAAAAGCTGTTGCGGCCGACTTTTTCGCGCGTCAGCCAGCCGTCGGCGGCGAGGCGCGACATCGCCGTGCGCACCACGCCGCTGTCGATCGCGAGGCCTTCAAAAAACGCCAGCAGCGTGCCGAGCCACACCGAGCCACCGCGCGGCACGATCGCGTCGCCGAACACGGTGACAACGATGGAGCCCGTGCGCGACGGCTCGCGCTTGAGCTGATCGACGATGCGGGGGAGCGGATACGCCATGCGCGAGGCTTAGCGCAATTTGATCAGGCGGGACAATGGACCGGCGCGACGCTGCTGCCTCTCCCCGCACGCGGGGCGAGGCGAAGAAGCGCACTACCGATGCGGATCGGGATAGACCAGGCTGCGCCAGCCGCTGCGATCAAAAGGCTGCCACGCGCCTTCCTTCTGCGCGAGGCGATCGGCCACCGCGTAAACAGCGGCCGGATGGTGTCCCATGCCGCAATGGCTGCTCTCGACCTCGACGCTCTCGGTCTGGGTACCCGATTTCTCCATGCAGCCCTGCCAGGCGCAGACGCCGTCAGTGCGGCTGAAAATCGCGGTGGTCGGCACCGGTGGTGGAGCGGCGAGGTCGCCGCCAAAGCGCGGATCGGCCTGGTCGGCGCGCTGTCCGCTGGCCCATTCATAAACGCGCCAGGCGTTGGTCGATTTGGGATCGCCCGCGAAGGGGCTGCCGAGCGTGATCACCTGGCGCACGCGCGCCGGCACCATCTTGG
This sequence comes from Bradyrhizobium sp. Kon10, assembly GCF_055807395.1. Taxonomy (NCBI): domain Bacteria; kingdom Pseudomonadati; phylum Pseudomonadota; class Alphaproteobacteria; order Hyphomicrobiales; family Nitrobacteraceae; genus Bradyrhizobium; species Bradyrhizobium sp. Kon10. The sequence continues at coordinate 88,842 of NZ_JBVVOZ010000001.1, forward strand.
CGAGCTGGCGCGCATAGAGACCGCCGAGGCTCCAGCCGACCAGGCTAACCTTGCGGCCATGCGTGTCGTTAAGCTCCTCGATCAGATCGAGCATCGCATCCTGCACGCCCGGGCGCAGGCCGTAGTTGCGTCCCTGGCGCCAGCCGGCGACCGCATAACCCTTGCTCGCGAGAAACGAACGCAGCGGGCGCGTCGACGTATCGGACGCCACGAGGCCGGGCAGCACCAGCACCGGATGGCCGTCGCCCCGCGGCGCGAGGCTCAACAGCGGCAGCGCGCCGAGGAATGCACCGAGTTCGTGGATCGCGCGGCCTTCCAGAAACATCAAAGTGCGGGACGGCGGACGCAGCGTCTGGGCAGAAGCGGTCATCAATATTTCCCCTGGGCAGCTGCCGGTCGCGATGCCGGCAAATGGGTATCAATTCCAATACGCCGGCTTCTCAAACGTTCCGCAGCGCAACATGAATCAGCTAGGCGGCCGGTTCCCGACATTCAAGCGGGAGTGACACGGGGCCACAATAGGCGCGTGCGTGAATGCCAACGTCCGTGACGCAAAAGTCACAACAATCGAAGCAGGAATTCTACGGAGTAGAGCGTGAGCCCGGCGAGGCCGCCGATCAGCGAGCCGTTGAAACGGATGTATTGCAGGTCGCGGCCGATGTTGATTTCGATCAGCGAAATCAGCTGCGTCATATTCCACGATTTGACCTGGTCGGAGATGAAGGTCGAGACGCCCCTCTTCTGGTCGGCGACGAAACTTCGCAGCACCGTCACCAGGCCCTTGTTGATCTCGCCGCGCAGCTCGGCATCGCCGGCGAGCGCCTCACCGGCGGCAACGAACATGCCGGCGAGATGATGCTGCAGCACCTGCGTCTCGCCGCTCGCGCTGCGCTCGATGAAGGAGCGCGTGTTGGCCCAGACGGTGCGGGCGAGATCGGCAAGCTCGGGTCGCGCCAGCAGATCGCGCTTCAAGCCGTCGATGCGATCGATATAGGCCCGGTCGGTGCCTAAGCGATCGACGAAGCTCAGGACCATGCGATCGAACTCGCCGCGGAACGGATGTTTGGGATCGCTGCGGACTTCATTGAAGAAGGCGGTGGCCGAGGCCACGATCTTGTTCACCAGAAACTTGTCGGCGCGATAGAGCCTGAGCAGGGTCGGCAATTCCGCGCGCACCTTCTCGCGGATCATCGCCATCGTCTCCGTCTGGTTCAGGGTCTCGTGCATCACGCGCAGGAGATCGTCGAACAGAATCTGGTGCCGCCCCTCCGCAACGAAGCCACGCAGCGTACCGGCGGCGAGCGGCGCGAGGTCAATGGCCTGAAGCTGCGAGGACATCCGGCGAATGATGAATGTCATCAGCCCGGAGGTCTCGGTTGCGGAAAAAGCCTCGGGCAACAGCCGCAACGCAAAGCGCGCCAGATCGTCGCTGCGCTTGCGGTCGCGCAACCATTCCGCGACGAACGAGCCGAAGTCGATCTCGTTGAGCTTGGCCTCGACCGGACCGGCGTCGAGAAAATGCACCTGGATGAATTCGCCGAGCTTGTCGCCGATGCGCTGCTGATTGCTCTGGATAATAGCGGTATGCGGGATCGGCAGGCCCAGCGGCCGCTTGAACAGCGCGACCACGGCATACCAGTCGGCGAGCCCACCGATCGTCGCGGCTTCCGCGAAGGCGGCGATGAAGCCGAACACAGGATGCACGTTCAGCAGCAACTTCGCGATGACGAAGAGCGCGAGCGTCGAGGCCAGCACCAGCGTCGCCAGCGCCTTGACGCGGCGCAGCTCGGCCGCACGCTCGGTGTCGCCTGGAGTGTCAAAGGAGAAGGTGGTGGGAGCAGTCATGATTCACCAAGGTTACGTCATTCCGGGACGGTCCGCAGGACCGGACCCGGAATCTCGAGATTCCGGGTTCGCCCTTTGGGCGCCCCGGAATGACGACCGATGATGACGCGGCGCAAAAACAAAGGCCCGCCGAAGCGGGCCTCAAATTCAGTTTGGTCTCAGGGCGCCAGACTCAGGCGGTCTTGTTGTAGACCTTGGCAAAGTTGTCCTGAGCGGACTTCGCGCCGTTGGCGGCGAGCTTGCCGAGATAGTCGGTGGTCGCCTTGGCGCGCGAGACGAAGGCTTCGCCGCGGGCACGGAGCAGGCCCGACTGGATCTCGACGGCTTCGCTGAACGACTTGGCGGACGCGAGCTTGTCGATGCCGGAGAAGAACGCCTCGGCGTCCTCGTAGATCGCCTGCTGAATGTTGCGGCTAATCTTGCCGGCCTCGGTGACGGACTCGGTCACTGCGTTCTCGACGGCGGCAGTCACGCGCTCGGAGCCAGCGAACACCTCGGCAGCACGGTCCTTGGCGGTGTTGGCGGACTTCTTGACGAACTCGCGGGCGGCCTCGGGAACTTCCAGGTTCTGGATGTTCTTGAATGCGTCCTTGAAGCCTTCGAAAGCGGTATTGGTTTCGGTGGTCATTGGGGTCTCTCCATCCTCATTGCTTTGAGCTATGGGCTCACCCCGTCCGTTTGGCCCGGGGCACGGCTTATATGGCATAGTTAATTGTGCGTCGCAACATCTATGTTGCATCGCGATATCACGAAATCGTGATCAGCCTCGAGGGAAGGCAGTGTGCCGCTTTGCTAGCCGGGCGGTTCCAGTCGGGTCGCGAAGGCGCTCAGTGCTGGACGGCGCCCGGCAGCCCGTACGCCTCCATCTGGGCCTGGACCTGCGCGATGTTGTGGCCAAGCACGACGATGTCGTGGGTCTTGCCGCCGACGTCCCGCACGTGGTCCCGCAGCAGCGCCTCCGCCTTGAAGCCAAGGCTCTCGAACAGCGCGATCGCCGCCTGCTGGTCGACGGTCATCTGCACCGAGAGCTTTTCGAGGCCGGCCCCGAGCGCAAGCGCAAAGGTCTCTTGCGACAGCGCCCTGCCCACTCCCTTGCCGCGGACCTCGGGCGAGACCACCATGCGGATCTCGCCGACATGGGGCGACCAGGAATGCGGATCGCGCACCAGCGTGCCGCAGCCGACAACCTTCCCGTCTTTGACCGCGAGCAGGCTCTGAATCGCGCCGCGCTCGATTTCCTTGACCCAGGCCGAGAGCACTTTTGGCTCGCTGATGTTGCGCGGTAGAAACAACAGATCATGGCTCGGCAGGCCCTTGCCGAAGGCCAGCACGGCGGCTTCGTCCGCGGGCGACATCAGGCGGATCTCGATCTCGCCGGCCTCGGTCTTGACCCGACGTGGATAGGCTCGCTGTTCACTCATGTCGATCTTGTCCCCAGCCAGGAATCTAGTTTTGGCCACAGCCGCTTCACCGCGTTGGCGCCGGCGACGAGGGAGACGTGACCGCCCTTGAGCATCACCTCTTCCTTGTCCTCGGATCCGATCTTCGCGATCAGATGTTTTGCCGCGTCATAAGGCACGATGTGATCATGTTCGGCGACGGCGTGCAGGAACGGCACCTTGATGTTCTCGAGCTTGGCCGCGCGGCCGCCGACCGACATGGTGTCGTTGAACAGCTTGTTGTCCCACATCAGGTCTTTGGTGATGGTACGGAAATATTCGCCCGCGAGCGGCAGCGTGTCGGTCGCCCAGCGATCGAACATGCGATACGACTTCACGAATTCGTCGTTCCAGATGTTCTCCCAGAGCTGGATCTGGCTCACGGTGCGCGAGGCGGGGCGCAGCATCTCGAACGATGACAGGATCATCTCCGGCGGCACGTTGCCGACGCTGTCGACGAGGCGGTCGACATCGAAATAGCGGCGGTCGGAGAAATTGGAGAACAGCTTCATCTCGCGGAAATCGATCGGCGTGGTGAAGCAGATCAAGTTCTTCATAGGCCCGTCCGGGACGATCGAGCCATAGAGCAGCGAGAGCACACCGCCGAAGCAATAGCCGATGACGGAGACGTCCTGCTCGCCGGAATCCTGCTGTACGCGGCGGATGCAATCCGGGATGAAGTCGAGAACGTAATCCTCCATCCGCAGGCTCTTTTCCTCCGGCCGAGGCGCGCTCCAGTCGAGCATGTAGACGTCGTAGCCGCGCTTCAGCAGGAACTCGATGAAGCTCTGGCCGGGCACGAGATCGAGGATGTAGCCGCGGTTGGTGGTCGCCATCACGACCAGGACCGGCACGCGATAGATCTCGTCGGACATCGGCCGATAGTGATAAAGGCTCATCGTGCCGCGCGAATGCAGCACGTCTTTCGGCGTCGAGCCGAGCGTGGGACCGGAGGTCGAGAAATATTCGACGCCCTTGATGCTGCGCTGGATCGCGCGCTGCACCTCGGACTGGATGCGCTCCGGAATGCTCGCGAGATCGAGTCCCGTCGGCGCGTTCATTTTTGCTCTCCGCCTTCGGAGGGCGGACGCTTGGTGCGCGGCGGCCGCGGCGCCCCACCGATCTGCGCGTCGCCCGAGTTGGACGACATCTGGCTTAGCATCGACTTGATCTCGCCGATCTGGCCTTCGATCGCTTGCAGCCGCTCGGCGATCCCGGTCATCTGCTCACGGCTCGGCAGGTTCATCGAGAGCAGGTATTTCTCCATGAGATCGCCGAACTGCTTCTGAGCACCTGCAGCAACGCCGCCCGCACGATTCACGGCCTGCGAGAATTCGGGTGTCTCCATCGCCTTGGTGGCGAAGGAGTTGAAGCCCTTTTCCATCTCGCCAACCATCTTCTGCCACAAGGCGACCGGATCGGTGATCTCGTCGGCCATCAGAATCCTCCGGATGTGGAGGGCATGTGCCCTGCTTTTTCGGTCATACCACACCGTTGCGAGGTGCCGGTCAACCGGCAAGCGACAGCTGTGGCGAACACGGCTTCTTCGCGCGAGGAAACCATGCGATACAGCAACGATCGAGAACTTGAGGGAACGCGCCCGTGACCGCCTCCGCCCATCAACCGCCACAGACCGTCCGCGCCAACGGCATCGATATTTGCTACGAGATCTTCGGCAATGACCACGCCGAGCCGCTGCTGCTGATCATGGGGCTCGGGGCGCAGATGATCCACTGGGACGATGGTTTCTGCGAGCAGCTCGCCGCGCGCGGCTTTCGCGTGATCCGTTTCGACAATCGCGACATCGGCAAGTCCAGCCATTTGAGCGGCGGCAAGCGCCTGACGCCGCTGGAGCTCTTGAAGCTGCGCTTCCTCAGGATTCCCGTGGCCGCGACCTACAAGCTGATCGACATGGCGAGGGACACCGTCGGCCTGATGGATGCGCTGGGCATCCAGTCGGCGCATTTGGTCGGCGCCTCCATGGGCGGTATGATCGCGCAGGAGGTGACGCTCTCGTTTCCCGAGCGCGTGCGCTCGCTGACCTCGATCATGTCGACGACCGGAAATCCGCGCGTGCCGCCGCCGACCCGCGAGGCCGCCGCGATGCTGATGGCGCCGCCGCCGCGCAGCAAGGAAGAGTTCATCGTCCGCTACGGTGAGACATGGAAGGTGTTGCGCGTGGGTTCGTTTCCGGAGGAGGAAGCGCTCGATCCTGGCCGCGCCGAACGCGTGTTTGCCCGCGGGCTCAATCCGGCCGGCGTCGGTCGCCAACTCCGCGCCGTGCTCGCCTCCGGCAGCCGCAAGGAACGGCTGCACAGCGTCAAGACGCCGACGCTGGTGATCCACGGCACGGTCGATCCGCTGGTGCGGCCGGAAGGCGGCCAGGACACGGCGGCTTCGGTCCCAGGCGCAAAGCTGTTGATGATCGAAGGCATGGGCCATGCACTGCCCGCGCGGTTCTGGCCTGAGATCATCGACGCTATCGACAAGCACGCCCATGGCGCGGCAGCACAGGCGGCGTAGCCGATCCGGAAAATCCTGCGAACAACAACACCAGTTCGTCTTTGCGCGCCGTGCCCACCGTCGCTCCACGACAACGATAAAAATGGTGGGCACGCTTCCGCCTTCGCTCTGCGAGCTACGGCCGACAAGTCGCTTTGGTTTGTCCACCCTACAAGAGCGACGCAGGCGGCCTAGCTCTTCTTCGCGATCCAGATCACATGGCGCGCGCCACCACCTCTGCCGGTCGCGCGGATATTAACTTCATTAACGTCGAAACCTGCGCTGCCAAGACGCTTGGTGAATGCCGGGTTGGGTCCCGAAGACCAGACGGCGAGCACGCCTCCCGGCCGTAGCGCCGCCTTCGCCGCCTTCAACCCACTCGCATCGTAGAGCGTATCGTTACCCTTCCGGGTCAGCCCTTCCGGTCCGTTGTCGACGTCGAGGAGAATGGCGTCGAAAGCCGATCGATGCGCACGGATGATTTCGCCAACGTCGGTTTCCTGGATGCTCACCCTGGCATCATCGAGGCTGTCGCCAAAGACTTGCGCCATCGGCCCGCGCGCCCAGGTGACCACCGCCGGCACAAGTTCGGAGACGACGATCTTCGCCTTGCTTCCAAGCACGGCAAGCGCCGCACGCAGCGTGAAGCCCATGCCCAACCCGCCGATGAGGACGACCGGCTTTCCGAGCTTTTCGATCTGCTTCGCCGCAAGCGTCGCAAGGGCGGCCTCCGAGCCCGACAGACGGCTGTTCATCAGCTCGTTGCTACCGAGCTTGATGGAAAACTCCTTGCCTCGCCGCATCAGGCGAAGCTCTTCATCGGAGCCGGGGATTTTGGCGGTATCGAGTTTTTCCCAGGGAATCATGCGGGAGCTTTAGCACGATTTGCTTCGCAGCTTCGTAGCCCGGATGGAGCGACGCGCAATCCGGGAAGCGCTCGCGTGACGAAAGAGCGCTGCGCTCCATCCGGGCTACAAGCCGGGCTACCCAGCCGCCCAAACGTCAAGCACATAGCGGTTCTTCGCACCGAGGTCCTCGATCCAGCGCGTGCCCGTGGCCGTATCGCCGCCGCTCTTCTCGCGATGGATGGCGACGAGCGCGGCCTTCACGTCCGGCTCCATCTTGCCGCCGTCGCCGCAGACATAGACGATGGCGCCCTGCTCGATCAGCGGCCAGACCTTGTCCTTTTGCGCGGCAAGGAGATGTTGCACATAGGTCTTCGGTTCATCGGCGCGCGAGAACGCGGTGAAGAGTTCAGTCACACCATCTGCCGCCAGGGCTTTCAGCTCGTCGGCATAGAGATAGTCCTGCTCAGGATGGCGGCAGCCGAAGAACAACATCGCGGGACCAAGGGTGGCTCCCTTCCCTTTGCGCGCGGCGCGCTCTTGGAGGAAGCCGCGGAACGGCGCCAGTCCCGTGCCCGGGCCGATCATGATGATCGGCACCGATGAATCATCCGGCAGACGGAAGCCGGCCTTGGTCTCGCGCACTATGGCGTAGATCGTTTCGCCCGTACGGCGCTCGCTGAGATAATTCGAACAGATGCCCTTGTAGAGGCCGCGGCCGGACGCAGCCGGGCCGCCGACCACGCCGACCGTGATGCTGCAGCGGCTGGCATCGAGCAATGGCGAGGACGAAATCGAGTAGTAGCGCGGAGCGAGCAGGGAAAGCATTTCGAGATAGGCGTGGAACGGCAGCTCGCAGGCCGGATGTTCCGTGAGCAGATCGAACACCGATTTGCGCCTGGTCAAGATCTCGGCGCGATAGCGCTCGCCGGCGTCGGCTTCATCGCCGACAAGAGCGAGCAGCTTCGGCTTGGTCACCGGACAGCGCGTATGCTCCGACATGACCTGGATATGCTTACGGGTCGCGACCTGCTGCAGCTCGACGAAATCAGTCAGAAGCTGTCCCACCGACACACTGTCCCCGACCGGCAATTGCGCGCGGCGTCCCTCGGCGACCTGCAATCTGATCTGGTCGGCCGGCAGGAAACCGAAGCGTCGCGCCACCGCATCGACGAGCGCCGGGTCGTTGCGCGGCACCACGCTGAGATGATCGCCGACGCGGTAGCTCACGCCTTGCGGCAACTGCACCTCGATGTGGCGCGTGGAACGCTCCGACGGATTTGGCCCGCTCTTGTTCTGAAGCTCCTCATTGACGAGCAGCTTCATCGCGACGACCCCACCGAGCGCTGCGATCGCATTGACCGCACCCGGCGCCACCGGCTCGACCTTGTAAAGCGGTTGGTCATCGGCGCCGCGGCTGAAGTCCGAGGTAAGGCCCCATTCCTTCATGGCCGCAGGGGCGGCAGCCGCGAACCATTTTTCGAACTGGCCGTCGAGATCGCTCCGCGCATCGCCCTCGCCCCGCGCGTAGAGACTGCGCGCACCACGGGCTGCGAGTTGGTCGTCGATGAAGCGCGGCACCGACTGATAGGTCGCGGCCCAATCGCTGTTGCCGCAGCCGAACACGGCGTAGCGCACCTTCGTCAGCGCTTGCTCTGATGCGTCGCCATGCAGCCATTTGACGAACTCGGTGGCGTTGTCCGGCGGTGCGCCGTTATAGGAGGCACAGAAGATCAGAACGCCGCCCTGTTCCGGCAGTTTGCCGGCATAATCGTCGAGCGCCGCGAGCTTGGTCGCAAAGCCGTTGACTTCGGCAAGATCGGCGACCCGGGTCGCGAGCTCTTCCGCCGTGCCGAGATTGGAACCGTACAGCACGAGCAGCGGCGTGTTGTGCCCGGGGCGCGCGGCGACACGCGGCGCGGCGGTGCCGGCGCCCGCCGGCGCCACGGCAGGTCCACCATAGGCGCCGCGCTCGCGCTCGGCGCGCGGCCGCACCTTGAGCTTGAAGCCTTCCGGCTTCATCGTCAGGGTTTCCTTCAAGTGCATCTGATAGCGCTGATGGTCGACCAGCCTGAAGCGCTGCAGGATCATGCCGAGCGCAAGCGCCGCCTCGTGCATCGCGAAGCCACGGCCGATACACGCGCGCTGGCCGTTGCCGAACGGCTTCCAGGCATTGACCGGCCGCTTGGCCTCCGCTTCCTTGCTGAAGTTCTCGGGATCGAAAGCATCGGGATTGGGCCCCCAGACGCTGGGGTCGCGATGCAGCGCCGTCACCAAAATCGTGACGAACGTGCCTTTCCTGAGTTTGTACTTGCCGCCGCCGATGGTCTCGTCCTTCAGCGGCGAGATGCCGTAGGCCGGCGCCGGCGGCCACAGCCGCAGCGCCTCTTTCAGGATCTGCGTGATGTAGGTGAGCTGCGTCACCTGCTGGTAGGTCGGCCTGACGTCGACGTCGGGTCCGAACACGCGGTCGACCTCGTCATAGGCCTTCTTGAGGATGTCCGGGTGCTTCAGCAGCGCATACAGCGTACAGGACAACAAGCCGCTGGTGGTCTCGTGGCCCGCGATCAGGAAGGTGTTGATCTGGTAACGGATGTTGACGTCGTCGAGCTGATCGCCGGTCGAGCGGTCGACGCCGGTCATCATCGCGGCCAGCATGTCTTTCTTGTCGTCGACGGCCTCTGCGCCTTTGCGGCGTTCGGCGATGATCTCGTCGACCATCCGGTTCATGAAATCGACGTCCTCGCTCATCGTCCTGCGCCGCTTCTGCATCCAGAGCTGCTCGAACGGCAGGCCGCGGGTCATCATGATGGTTTCGAGCGAGCGCACCAGCGACTCGACAAAAGGGTGATAGTCGCGCCGGTAGAACGAGTTGAAGCGGTAGTCGAACCCGCAGAGGCCGATCGTGTCCAACGTCAGCGCCGTCATGTCGTGAACGACGTCGATCTCGTCGTCGGCATTGAGCCTGCTCCATTTCTGGACCAGCTGCTCGGCGATATCGACCATGCTCGGGTGGTAGGACTGCATGGCGCGGTTGCCGAAGGGCTGCAGCAGGATGTTGTGTGCCTTGCTCCAGTTCGGCTCCTTGGTGTCGGCCGTGAACAGGCCGTCGCCGCCGACTGCGCGCACCCGCCGCAATGCCCCGCGCACGGCCTTGTCGAAACGCTTCTCGTCCGAAAGCTCGTCCACGAGATCGTGGCCGGAGACGACAACGATCGGCGAGCCCATCATGTCGAGCCAGAAGATCGGACCGAGCTCCTTGGCAAGCCGGGTCAGATGCTGAACGGGAGCCGCCGAATCCAGCGACAGCATGTTGCCGACCACCGGCTTGGTCGGCGGCTGCGGGATCGGATCCAGTCGGTTCTTGGATGACATCGAAATGTAGTCCCCCTGCCTCAATGTCGTCATTGCGAGCGAAGCGAAGCAATCCAGAAATATATCCGCGGAGGCAGACTGGATTGCTTCGTCGCTTCGCTCCTCGCAATGACGAGTTCGCAATGACGAGCCCTAGCCAAACCGCCTTCTACGCCATTCGATCAGCTTGGCGCTGACCTCTTCCGGCTTCTCCTGCTGCGTCCAATGGCCGCTGTCCCTGACCAGGTACTTCTCCAGATCGGGCACGAGCTTCTCCATGCCGTCGGCTGCCGACGGCGGCAGCACCGCGTCGTTCTCGGCCATGATCATCAATGACGGCACGTGGACGTGATGGTCCAGTCCCTTCGTGCGCTCCCAGTTGCGGGTGAAGTTGCGGTACCAATTGATGCCGCCGGTGAAGCCGGTCCTCGTGAAGGTATCGACGAACACCTTCTTCTCCTCAGTCGACAGGATCGGCATGCGCGGATCGAGCTTGGCGTCGTAGGCCGCGACCATCTGCGGAAAAGCCAGGTTCGTCTTCGACGAGGCGCCGACGCCCGCAACCGGCGCCTCAGAAGGCTTCGCCTCCGGCCGCGACAACGGCTTGCGCATGAACGCATCAAAGGTCTGGTCGACGCGGCTGCCGAAAATCCGATCGGGCTCCCGCGCTGGATCCTGGAACTGGACGATATACATCTGGTCGCCGAAGCGCTGGCGGAACAGCACAATCGGATCCATCGGCGCGCGATCCCAATGCGGGGTGTTGACGCCGACCACGCCCGCAACGCGCGTGGGGTGCCGCAGCGGCATTTGCCAGACGACGAAGCCGCCCCAGTCATGGCCGACGAAGATCGCCTTCTCGATCCCGAGATGATCGAGCAGACCGACGAGATCGGAGGTCAGGTGCTCCATGTCGTAAGCCTCGACCGGCTCGGGCCGGTCGGTCGCGCCATAGCCGCGCTGATCCGGCGCGATCACGCGGATGCCGGCTTCGCTCAGCGCCTTGAGCTGGTGACGCCAGGAGAACGCGAGCTCGGGCCAGCCGTGACACAGCACAATGGGCGGAGTGTCGGTGACCGGGCCCGCCTCGTAATAGCCCATGCGGATTCCGTTCGTCTGCGCGAACTTGAGCGGCGGCATTTCAATCATCATGAATTTCCTACTCGGCGGCGCCCTTGATCTCGGCCGCCGGCGGCGCATAGGCGGCTTCCAGCGCGGCGAACTCCTCGGGCAGCATGTCGCACATCACCTGAACATGCGGAATGATGTTGGCGCCGACGATGAAGCCGAAATCGAGCTGGTCGCGGTAGCTCTGCACGGTGATGTTGAGCGCCTGCCCGTGCGTCGAGATCGACACCGGGAAGATGTGCAGCAGCTCCGCGCCGGCCGCATAAAGCGTCTGCCGCGGCCCCGGCACATTGGACACCGTGATGTTCGCAGCCGGCGGCAGCACGTCCGACAGGTCCGAGCGGCTGTAGAGCAGCGCCATGATCTGCACGATGATCGGCGCACCCAGCATCGAGATGTTGGACACCTGCGGCATCAGTGCCCGCAGCGGATGGGACATCTCCTTGGACTTGGTCGATTGCGCGATGATGGCTTCGAGCCGCGCCTTGGGGTCGTCGATGTTGGTCGCGATCGAGCAGATCATGCCGAACACCTGGTTGTTTGCCTCGGTGTTGCCCTCCTCGCGCAGCGAGATCGGCACGGCCGCGGTCAGCGATTTCGCGGGCAGCGTGCCGTACTGCTGAAGGTAGCGGCGGACCACGCCGGAGGCGAGCGCCAGCACCACGTCGTTGAGCTTGCCTCCGGCCTGCTTGGCCAGCGCCTTCGCCCGCGACAGCGAGATCGACACGCCGGCAAAGCTGCGCTCTGAGGAAATGGACTTGTTGAGCATGGTCGGCGGCGACACTATGCTGGCGAGGCTCTCGCGCGACTTCGGATCGGAGATCTTGCCGAGCACGTCGGAGACGCTCTTGACCATGGTCGGGATGTTCCCGGCAAAGCGCACTGCACTCTCGATCTGGTACATCGCATTGTCGAACAGGATCGAACCGATGTCGCTCTTGCCGGTGCGCGGCAGTTGCAGATTCCGGGCGGCGGTCGAGGCGTCGAGCGGTTGGGTGAACAGCTGCTGATAGGAATCAAGCAGGTTCGCGGCGATGTCGCGCGGCTCCTGTCCGGACTTCGCGCCGGCCGCCGGCGGATCGACCTTCCGCGGGATCGGCGAGATGTCGTAAATCATGTTGGTCAGCGCCGCACCGGCGCCGCCGTCGATGGCGGCATGGTGCATCTTGGAGTAGAGCCCGACCTCGTTGTCCTTCATGCCCTCGAACACGTAGAACTCCCAGAGCGGGCGGGCCCGGTTCAGGAGCTTGGCGTGCATCCAGCCGACGATGCGCTCGAGCGTGGCGCGGTCGCGCGGCGCCGGCAGGCTGGCGCGAAAGATGTGACGGTCGATGTCGAACTGGTCGTCCTCGACCCAAGAGGGATGGTCGATGTCGAGCGGCGCCTTCTCCAGCCGTGCCTTCAGGATCGGCGCGATATGCAGGCGCGAGACGATCATCGCCTTGAAGTCTTCGAAGAAATCGCCCTTGTAGTCGTCGGGCAGGCGAAAGATCGCCATGCTGCCGACATGCATCGGCATTTCCGGCGTTTCCAGATACAAAAATGACGCGTCCAGCGACGACAGCTTCTTACCGTCAGCCATAGTTCCCTCCCGAGAGTCTTGACGGGCGCCTTGGCTGGCGCTTCTCGTCAGGTCGATACTGCCCGTTCCGGCGGGGCATATGCAATGGCAAACGGCCCGCCGCGGTCAAACGGCCAGAACTCTCCCTCCGGTTGCGCCAGGCGGTCGGCCACGGCCCAAAGCGCGGCGGGGTTGACGCCGAGCCCGATATGGCTCGCCAGGTGCACCTCGATGTTCTCGGCGCGGTCGGACGGACGCAGGAGACAGGTCCGCCAGTTCACGATGCCGTCGGCGCGCGAATAGATCGACGTCGCCGGCACCGGAAGGTCGCCGGCGATCGCCTCGCGCAGCTCGGCGAAATCCTCGACACGCTCGCCGGACATCATCTCGTAGAGCACCGTCGCATTGGTCGCCCGCACATCGTTGGCAAAAGGGCTGCCAAGCGTGATGACATTGCGGACCATCTCTGGCGCTTCAAGCGCGAGATGGCGGGCATAGACGCCGCCGAGGCTCCATCCGACCAGGCTGACCTTGCGTCCGCTCGCGGCATGGATTTCGGCGAGGCGGGCGCGCAACCCCTGGCGCATCCGCGCCATGCCGCCGAGATTGCGGCCCATCCGCAAGGCATGCGCATCGTAGCCGAGCTCGCTGAGATAGCGCCGCATCGGCGCCATCGACAGATCGCTGGCAAGAAAGCCCGGCAGCGCCAGCACCGGATGGCCGTCGCCCCTGGGCGCACGCATCAGCACCGGCGACAGCAACAAGCTGAGGTTGAGTTCGAAAAGGCTGCGCGCTTCGGCAAGCAGCAGACCAAGCCCCGGCGGACGAAGCCGGTCTGAATCCTGCGGCTGGGGCCGCATTATTTCTTCTTGTCGCCGCTGCGCGGGGTGCCGAGACCGGCCATGGTGACGAACATGTCCTGAAACCGTTCCGCGATCTTGGGATCGAAGGTGAACCAGCTCTGGATCAGCGATTCCGGCGAGACCTTGTCGATGTTGCTCAACACCTGCTGCTGCAGCTTTTCCATCACAGCAACCTGCATCGGCGACACATCCGGCAATCCGATGAACTGGCGGGCTTCGAGAGGGGTGCAGTCGATTTCGATGTTAACTTTCATGTCCCCTCCAGATGAGATTCGAGCGGCGTAGCACAGTATCGCCGCGAGTTGTGGTGCGACGCAAGCGACCTGAGGCGGGTGGCGGGCGCGGGCTTGCGCAATCGGCGGATATGGTCAATCAAAAGTCGAATGCCGCCTCGGTCCACCCGGATTGCCGCCCTGGATTGCTGCAAAGCGGCGCAACTTGGCGCGTTCCTTGCTGGAATGGCGCTTGCACGGGTCGAGAACTCTGGGCAACATGGATCGATCAGCCCCGCCGAACAATCAAAAATCACGGTGCGGGCAGTGGAGAGGGTCAAGAATGTCAGTCGGACGAAGTTTGTTTGCGGCGACGCTCGCCGGTGCGCTTGCGTTGGCGGTTTCGCCGGCGTCGAGCCAGACGCTGCGTTATGCCAACCAGGGTGAGCTGAAATCGCTCGACCCCTACACGCTGAACGAGTCGACCACCAGTGCGCATCTCGGTCACGTCTATGAGGGCCTGGTTGCCCGCGGCAAGGACCTGAAGATCATCCCGGCGCTCGCCGAAAGCTGGGAGACGCCGGAGCCGACGCGCTGGCGCTTTCACCTCCGCAAGGGCGTGACATTCCACAACGGCGACCCCTTCACCGCTGACGACGTGGTGTTCTCGGCCGAGCGCGTGCGAGCGAAAGGCTCGAATTTCCAGAGCCGTGTTCCCGCCGATGCCAAGTTCGTCAAGGTCGACGATTACACCGTCGATGTCGTCCTGACCTCGCCCAATCCCATCCTGACGGCGTTGTGGGCGACCTGGTACATCATGGACAAGAAATGGGCAGAGGCGAACGACGCGGTGGCGCCGACGCCGGCGGCCGCCACGACCCCCAGCTACGCCTCGCTCCATGAAAACGGCACCGGTCCCTTCATGATCGAGAGCCATCAGCCGGGCGTGAAGACCGTCTTCAAGGTCAACCCGAACTGGTGGCGCAAGCCGGAACATAACCTGAAGGAGATCGTCTTCACGCCGATCGCCAACCCCGCCACGCGTGTTGCGGCGCTGTTGTCCGGCGAGGTCGACGTGATCGAGCCGGTTCCGGTCCAGGACATCGATCGCGTCAAGGCGAGCCCGAACGCCACCGTGCTGACGGGACCTGAGCTCCGCACCATCTTCGTCGGCATGGATCAGTCGCGCGACGAGCTGTTGTACTCCAACGTCAAGGGCAAGAACCCGTTCAAGGACGTTCGCGTCCGCGAAGCCGTCTACCGGGCGATCGACATCGACCTGATCAAGAATCGCGTCATGCGCGGGCTCTCCACGCCGTCCGCGCTGATGGTTGCGCCGGAGATCTTTCCGCTGTCGAAGGACTTCACCCGGCCTAAGCTCGATCCCGAAGCCGCCAAGAAGCTCCTCGCGGACGCCGGCTATCCTGATGGTTTCGAGGTGACGATGGACTGCCCGAACGATCGCTACGTCAATGACGCAGCGATCTGTCAGGCGATCGTCGGCATGCTCGCCCGCATCAACATCAAGGTTGACCTGCTGGCGCAGCCGAAGGCCCAGTATTTCGCCAAGGTGCTCAAGCCCGGCGGCTACAAGACCTCGCTGTTCATGCTGGGCTGGACCCCGGATACGCTCGACTCGCACAACGTGCTGCACGACATCATGGGCTGCCGCGACGATCCCAAGGATCCCAACCGCGGCGAAGCCAATCTCGCCGGTTATTGCAACAAGCAGTTCGACGAAATCGCCGACAAGGTCCTCGTGGAATCCGACCAGACCAAGCGCGATCTCCTGATCAAGCAGGCGTTCGAGATCTCGATGAAGGACTGGGCCTATGTCCCGCTGCACCAGCAGGCGCTCGCCTGGGGCGTTTCCAAGAAGGTCAAGCTGACCCAGCGTGCCGACAACATGGTGATGTTGTACTGGGCGACCAAGCAGGACGAATAGGCGCCGACCAGTTGTGAAGTCCCGGAAGCCAATACTACCAAGACATGGCTTCCGGGACTTGCTGTTTCGGGCTAACGCAATGATGCGTGCCCCTGAAGATATGTGAAAGGAACAGATGCTCGCTTTCACACTGCGCCGGGCCATCCAGGCCATTGGCGTCATGATTGCGGTCGGGATCATCTCCTTCTCGATGTTCCGCTTCGCCGGCGATCCCGTGAATCAGATGGTCGGGATGGATACGTCGGGCGCCGAACGCGCCGCGATCCGAAAATCGCTGGGCCTCGACGACCCGGTGATCGTGCAGTTCGGCCGCTATATCGGCAACGCCGCGCAGTTCAAGTTCGGCGTGTCCTACCAGTTCCGCCTGCCCGTCGCCAATCTGCTGATGGAGCGGATGCCCGCGACACTGGAGCTCGCGATCTGCGCCACCATCTTCGCGATGCTCTGCGGCATCCTGATGGGAGTTTATTCGGCGCTCCGCCGCGACTCCTGGCTCACGCACATATTCCAGGCGGTCTCGCTGGTCGGCATCTCGCTGCCGACCTTCCTGATCGGCATTCTCATGATCTACCTGTTCTCGGTGACCCTCGGCTGGCTGCCCTCGTTCGGGCGCGGCGACGTCGTTCATATCGGCTGGTGGACGACGGGTCTGCTGACGCTGTCGGGACTGAAGGCGCTGATCATGCCCTCGATCACGCTGGGCCTGTTCCAGATGACGCTGATCATGCGACTGGTCCGCACCGAGATGCTCGAAGTCATGCGCACCGACTACATCCGCTTTGCCCGTGCCCGGGGCCTCACCACCCGCGCCATCCATTACGGTCATGCGCTGCGCAACACGCTGATCCCCGTCATCACGGTGGCCGGCCTGCAATTTGGCTCGGTAATTGCTTTCGCAATCATCACCGAGACCGTGTTCCAGTGGCCCGGCATGGGGCTGCTGTTCGTGCAGGCCGTGCAGAATGTCGATATCCCGATCATGGCCGCCTATCTGATGATGGTGTCGCTGATCTTCGTCACCATCAATCTCGTGGTTGATATCCTCTACACCATCGTCGATCCGCGGCTGCGCTCGACGATCAGCCGGGCACATTGAATGAGCGAAGCCGTCGTCCCGCACAAGGTCGAAGAACGCGGCTCGCGCGCCGCCGCGCCGGGCTGGTTCAAACGCGCGCTCGACAGCGACCTGTTCTATTCATTCCGCCGCTCCAAGATCACCATGGTCGCGGCGGCGGTGACGCTGCTGTTCTTCCTGATCGCGATCTTTGCCCCCGTGTTCTCGGTGCAAAATCCGTTCGACCCGGCGCAGCTCCAGCTGATGAATTCGCGCATCTCGCCGCTCTGGACCGCAGATGGCCAGAGCCCGTTCCTGCTCGGCACCGACGAACAGGGTCGCGACGTGCTGTCTGCGATTCTCTACGGCTTACGCATCTCGCTGCTCGTCGGCGTGCTCGGCGTCGTCTTTTCCGGCGCGATCGGCATCCTGCTCGGGCTGACGGCCGGCTATTTCGGCGGGGCCGTCGACGGGCTGATCATGCGCATCGCCGACGTGCAGCTTTCATTTCCGGCGATCCTGATCGCGCTCCTGATCAACGGCATCGCCAAATCGGTTTTCGGCAACAAGCTCGACGAGATGAGCATGCTGGCCGTCCTGGTCTTCGCGATCGGGTTGAGCTTTTGGGTGCAATACGCCCGCACGGTGCGCGGCTCCGTCATGGTCGAGAAGAACAAGGACTATGTCGCCGCCGCCCAACTCATTGGCCTGCCCGCCCCCGTGATCATGCTGCGGCACGTGCTGCCGAACACGATGGGGCCGATTCTCGTGATCGCCACCATCAATCTCGCGCTCGCCATCATCACCGAGGCGACATTGTCGTTCCTCGGTTCGGGCATGCCGGAGACCATGCCGTCGCTGGGAACGCTGATCCGCATCGGCAACAATTATCTGTTCGCGGGCGAATGGTGGATCGTCGCCTTCCCCGGATTCGCACTCGCAGCGCTGATCCTGTCGATCAATCTGCTCGGCGACTGGCTGCGCGACGCGCTCAATCCAAAGCTCCGATGAGTATCCCTCTCTCATGACCGAACCCGTTCTCTCCGTCCGCAATCTTCAAGTCGAGTTCGCCTCACGCCGCGGCACGTTGCGCGCGATCGACGGCGTCTCCTTCGACATCGCCAAGGGCGAGGTGCTCGGTGTTGTCGGCGAATCCGGTGCCGGCAAGTCGGTCACGGGGCTCGCGGTGATTGGCCTGATCGATCCGCCGGGCCGCATCTCGGGCGGCGAGATCCGCCTGTCCGGCCTGCGCATCGACAATCTGCCGCCGGAGGAAATGCGCCGCGTCCGCGGAAAACGCATCGGCATGATCTTCCAGGATCCCCTCACCTCGCTCAATCCGCTGTACAAGATCGGCGACCAGATCGTGGAGACGATCAGGACACATCTGAACCTGTCCGAGACCGCCGCGCGCCGCCGGGCGATCGACCTGCTCGCCGAGGTCGGCATCCCGGCGCCCGACAAGCGCATCGACGGCTATCCGCACGAATTCTCCGGCGGCATGCGCCAGCGCGTGGTGATTGCGCTCGCGATCTGCGCCGAGCCGGAGTTGATCATCGCGGACGAGCCGACCACCGCGCTCGACGTTTCCGTGCAGGCGCAGATCATCTCGTTGATCAAGCGGCTCGGACGCGACCACGGCACCGCGGTGATGCTGGTGACCCACGACATGGGCGTGATCGCCGAGACCTCCGACCGCGTCGCGGTGATGTATGCCGGCCGCGTCGCGGAGATCGGTCCGGTGCAGGACGTGGTCAGGAATCCGCTGCACCCTTACGCCAAGGGCTTGATGGGCGCGATCCCGACGCTTGCCGGCGACGACAAGCGTCTGATGCAGATTCCCGGCTCGATGCCGCGGCTGTCGGCGATCCCGCGGGGCTGTTCGTTCAATCCGCGCTGCGCATTCGCTTTCGATCGCTGCCGCGTGGAGCGGCCGGAGCCGCTGCCGCGCGGCGCCCAATCGGTCGCCTGCCACCTCTATGACGGCGTGCCGGCGGAGAGCGCGGCATGAGCGTCCCCTTCGTCCAGGCCACCAATCTGCGCCGCGTCTTCGACGTCTCGAAGCCCTGGCTCAATCGCGCGCTCGAAGGCGGGCAGCTCGAATATCTCAAGGCTGTCGACGGCGTCACTTTCGACATCAGGAAGGGCGAGACCTTTGCGCTGGTCGGCGAGTCCGGCTCCGGCAAGACCACGGTGGCGCGGATGGTCGTCGGCCTGCTGCCGCCGAGTTCCGGCAACGTCTTGATCGACGGCATCTCGATGACCGATCCGCGCCAGGCCCAGGCGCGGCGGAAACTGCGCCGCCGCATCCAGATGATCTTCCAGGATCCCTATGCGAGCCTCAATCCGCGCTTCCGGGTCGATGCCATCATCTCGGAGCCGATCCGCGCCTTCGACCTGATCCAGGGCGAGCGCGACATCCAGGGCCGCGTCGGCGAACTCCTCAGCCTGGTCGGTCTGCATCCCGACGACCGGCTGAAATTTCCGCACGAATTCTCCGGCGGCCAGCGCCAGCGCATCGCGATCGCGCGGGCGCTCGCCTCCGACGCCGAATTCATCGTCTGCGACGAGCCGACCTCGGCGCTGGATGTCTCCGTGCAGGCGCAGATCCTCAACCTGATGCGTGACCTCCAGGACAAGTTCGGCCTGACCTACATGTTCATCAGCCATAACCTCGCGGTCGTCCGCCACATGGCGAGCCGCGTCGGCGTGATGTATCTCGGCCGTATCGTCGAGATCGCGGAAGGCAAGGAGTTGTTCGCCCGCCCGCGCATGCCCTACACCAAGATGCTGCTCGGCGCCGTGCCTGATCTTGCGATGAGCGGCCGCCAGCGCATTCCGGTCAAGGGCGAGATCCCGAATCCGATCAATCCGCCACCGGGCTGCGCCTTCAATCCGCGCTGCCCGCTGGCGTTCGACCTCTGCCGCAAGCAGGTTCCGGAACTGATCGACGGTGTCGCCTGTCATGCGGTTAACAGCGTGCCGGTCCCGGCGTGACGCGCGCGTGCCATGCGGCCCGCGCATTGGCGGCAGGGCATCGCCTGTGATCAATTGCGCGCGCCGCAAGTGAGGTGAGCCATGGCCAGCATTGTCAATCCCGATCCCTTCACGACGAGGCCTGAAATCGAAGGCACGTTCGGGGTGGTCGCCACCACGCATTGGATCGCGACCGCCGTCGGCATGGCCACGCTGGAAAAGGGCGGCAATGCCTTCGATGCCGGCGTCGCCACCGCCTTTACGCTCCAGGTGGTCGAGCCGCATCTGAACGGCCCCGGCGGCGATGTGCCGATCATCGTCCATGACGTCAAGCGCGGCCACACCGAGGTGATCTGCGGCCAGGGTCCGGCCCCGGCCCGCGCCACGATCGCGCATTACAAGAGCGAGGGCCTCGACATGGTGCCTGGCACCGGCCTGCTCGCGGCCTGCGTGCCCGGCACGTTCGAGTCCTGGATGATGCTGCTGCGCGACTACGGCACGCTGCGGCTGCGCGACGTGCTGGAGCCCGCGATTTCCTATGCGCGCGACGGCTATCCCCTGGTCGAGCGGGCCTGCGCCACGATTCAGACCGTCGAGCAATTGTTCCGTAAGCACTGGCCGACCTCGGCCGCGGTTTACCTGCCGAATGGCGAGGTGCCGAGGCCCGGCACGCTCTTCACCAACAAGACGCTGGCAGCGACCTACGCCCGCATCCTCAGCGAAGCGGAGAGCGGCGGCGGAGGCCGCGATGCCGAGATCGAGCGCGCGCGCAAGGCCTGGTCGCAAGGCTTCGTTGCGGAGGCCATCGACAAATTCTGCCGAACGCAAGACGTGATGGACGTCAGCGGCTCCCCGCACCGCGGCGTGCTCTCGGCCGACGACATGGCGCGCTGGCAGCCGACCATCGAGGCTCCCCTCACCTATGATTATGGCCGCTACACGGTCTGCAAGGCCGGCGTCTGGAGCCAGGGCCCGGTGACGCTGCAACAACTCGCGCTGTTGAAGGGCTTTGCGCTCGACGGGCTCGATCCGACCGGGCCTGAATTCATCCATCTCCAGATCGAATGCGCAAAGCTCGCATTCGCCGACCGCGAAAAATTCTACGGCGATCCCAAATTCAGCGAGATCCCGATCGCGACGCTGCTGTCAGACGCTTACAACGACGAACGTCGCAAGTTGGTTACCGAGAAAGCTTCGCTCGATCTCCGGCCTGGCGCGGTCGAGGGCTTTGGCGGCGTTGTCAAGTTGCGCCGCGCCGAAGGCCAGCGCGAGGCCGTCGGCGCGCTCGGCGCCGGCGAACCGACCGTGGGGCGCTTCGGCGAGGTGCGCGGCGACACCGTGCATTTCGACATCATCGACAATGCCGGCAACATGGTGTCGTCGACGCCGTCGGGGGGCTGGCTGCAATCCTCACCTGTCATTCCCGAGCTGGGTTTCTGCCTCGGCAGCCGCGCACAAATGTTCGATTTGGAGGAGAACCAACCGAGCTCGCTCGCGCCGGGCAAGCGGCCGCGCACCACGTTGTCGCCGAGCATGGCGCTGCGCGACGGCGAGCCGTACCTTGCCTGGGGCTCGCCCGGCGGCGACCAGCAGGATCAATGGATCACGCAGTTCTTTCTGCGCCACGTTCATTGCAACCTCAATCTCCAGGAAGCCATCGACGCACCGGCCTGGCACTCCGAGCATTTCCCGATCTCGTTTTGGCCGCGCACCGCGCGCCCCGGCGTGCTCGTGGTCGAGAATCGCATCCCCAACGCAACGATCGAGAACCTGCGCGAGCGCGGGCATATCGTCGAGATCGGACCGGACTGGTCCGAGGGCCGGTTGACCGCGGCCTCGCGGGTCGGGGTACGCCGCCGTGCCGCCGCCAATCCACGCGGCATGCAGGGCTACGCCGCCGGGCGCTGATGGACAACATATGACCTGGTCGATCATCGCGCGCGATTCTGCTACCGGCCAGTTCGGCATCGCGGTTGCGACCCGCTTCTTCGCCGTCGGGGCACGCGTGCCCTATATCGCCGCTGGCGTCGGCGCCGTCGCGACGCAGGCCTTCGTCAATCCTTACTACGGCATCGATGGCCTCAAGCTGTTGTGTCAAGGTCTCAACGCGCATGACGTGCTCGCCGCGGTACTCGCGACCGACGACGGCCGCGAAAGCCGGCAAGTCCACATCATGGACGCCAGTGGCGAGATCGCCGCGCATACCGGCCGAGATTGCGTCGATTGGTGCGGGCATATCGCAGGCAGCGGCTACTCCGTGGCCGGCAACATGCTCGCCGGCGCCGACGTGCTCAGTGAGACCGCCAAAACCTATATCGCCAATAACAGCCTGCCCTTCCCGCGCCGCCTACTCGCGGCGATGCGTGCGGGCGAGGCCGCCGGCGGCGACAAGCGGGGCAAGCAGTCGGCAGCTCTCCTGATTCATGGCGAGGAGGAATGGCCGGCGCTGGACATTCGCGCCGATGATCATCCCGATCCCCTTGGCGAGCTCGAACGGCTCGAACAGGTCAGTCACGAACTCTGGGTCCACTTCCGTGGCTCGCTGCCGACCCGGCAGAACCCGGCTGGCAACACCGATCGCAGCGTGATCGACGCCAGCATCGCCGCGGCGCGCGCTAGGCAATCATGAGCGCGAGCCCGCTCATCGAGATCAAGGATCTGCGTATCCGCTTCCACGGCGACGACGGCCGGGTCACCCACGCGGTCGACAGCGTCGACCTCAGTGTCACCAATGGCGCGACGCTCGGCCTGGTCGGCGAATCCGGCTGCGGCAAGAGCGTGACGTCGCTGGCGATCATGGGACTGTTGCCGAAACAAAGCGCGGAAATATCAGGCGCGATCCACTTCGACGGGTTCGACCTCCTGAAGACCTCGGACCAGACGCTACGCGACCTCCGCGGCAACCGGCTCGCGATGATCTTCCAGGAGCCGATGACCTCGCTCAACCCGAGTTTTACCATCGGCGACCAGATCATGGAAACGATCCTGCGTCACCGTGGCGGCTCGCGAAAGAGCGCGCGCGAGCGGGCGATCGACCTGCTGCGCCGCGTCCACATCCCGTCGCCCGAGCGGCGCATCGACGAATATCCGCACAAGCTCTCCGGCGGCATGCGCCAGCGCGTGATGATCGCGATGGCGCTCGCCTGCGACCCGCGCCTGCTGATCGCCGACGAGCCGACCACCGCGCTCGACGTCACCCTGCAGGCGCAGATCCTGGAGCTTATGCGCGAGTTGAAGGCCGCGAGCGGCGCTGCCATCATCCTGATCACCCACGACCTCGGCGTGGTCGCCGAGGTCTGCGACGAGGTCGCGGTGATGTATGCCGGCGAGATCGTCGAGCGCGCGCCGGTCGACGCCCTGTTCGCGGCGCCGCAACATCCCTATACGGTCGGCCTGCTCGGCTCGATTCCGCGGCTCGACCACCGCGCCGAGCAGCTAGCGACGATCGAGGGCATGGTCCCGAACATGGCGCAGCCGCCCGAAGGCTGCCGCTTCGCCGCGCGCTGCCCGTTTGTGCTGGAGGCCTGCACCAAGGCGCCGCCGCCGCTGGTCGAAACCAGCTTGGGCCATCTCTCGCGCTGCATCCGCGCGCCGCTCGAACGTCTGGTGTCGTGATGGCGTTGCTCGAGGTCCAAGGCCTGGTCAAGCATTTCGTCGCCGAGCGCTCGCTGTTCGGCCGGGCGTTGGCGCATGTCAAAGCGGTCGATGGCGTGTCATTTTCGCTCGAGGCCGGCAAGACGCTGGCCCTGGTCGGCGAATCCGGCTGCGGCAAATCCACCGTCAGCCGCCTCGTGTTGCGGCTGATCGAGCCGGATGCAGGCAGCGTGCGCTTCGACGGGCGCGATCTCCTCGCGCTCGACGCCGGCGGCTTGCGCGCGTTCCGCCGCGAGGCGCAGATCATCTTCCAGGATCCCTACGCCTCGCTCAACCCGCGCATGACCGTCGGCCAGATCCTCACCGAGCCGCTGGCGCTGCACAATCTGGTGCCGCCGGCGCGGCGGCGCGAACGTGTCGAGGAGTTTTTGCGGCTGGTCGGCCTGGAGCCGCGGCTGGCGCGGCGCTATCCGCACGAGTTCTCCGGCGGCCAGCGCCAGCGCATCGCGATCGCCCGCGCGCTCGCGGTCGAGCCCAAGCTGATCATTTGCGACGAGCCGGTCTCGGCGCTCGACGTCTCGATCCGCTCGCAGATCCTCAATCTCCTGCGCGAGCTCCAGGATCGGCTCGGCCTCGCCTACATCTTCGTCTCGCATGATCTCGCGGTGGTCAAGCACATCGCCGACCATGTCGCCGTGATGAATCTCGGCCAGATCGTCGAGACGGCCGAGGCGGATGCGCTGTTCGCCGCGCCGCGCCACCCCTATAGCCGCGCGCTGTTGTCAGCGATCCCGGTGCCTCAGCCTCGCGCCAGGCGGGCGAAGGTCGTGTTGCAAGGCGAGATCCCGAGCGCGCTCAATCCGCCAGCCGGCTGTTGCTTCCACACCCGCTGTCCCTTCGTGATCGACCGTTGCCGCACCGAGGCGCCCGCGTTGGGGGCAGACGAGGTTGGCCACGCCACCGCCTGCCATCGCGTCAGCGAGCTGCCTCCGGCGGACAGCATCCTGCCCACAGCGGGCGGGTTCACGCCGGAACTGGCAAAATTAGTCGCAGCCTTCAGCCGAAAGACGGAAGGCGCGAGCCCGGCCGGGGTTGGTATACAGAGTGCAAGGCCTGCAACAACGTAGCCGGAGCAATGGGGACTGTCCGATGAAGATATTTCGCCTGGCCGCAACCGCGGCTGCGTTCCTGCTGTCGCTTGGGGCCGCCCAGGCGCAGACCACGCTGCGTATCGGCCTCGCTGAGGATCCCGATATCCTCGATCCGACCCTGGCACGCACCTATGTCGGGCGCATCGTTTTCTCCGCTTTCTGCGACAAGCTGTTCGACATCGACGAGAAGCTCAACATCGTGCCGCAGCTCGCGCTGTCGAGCGAGACGGTCGATGACGGCAAAGGCCTCGTCATCAAGCTCAGGCCCGGCGTGAAATTCCACGACGGCGAATCGTTCGACGCGGAGGCCGCCAAATTCTCGCTGGAGCGCCATCTGACCCTCCCCGGCTCGTTCCGCAAGCCGGAGCTCGCCTCGGTCGACCACATCGATGTCGTTGATCCCCTCACCATCAAGCTGGTGCTTAAGTCACCGTTTTCGCCCCTGCTTGCCCAGCTCACAGATCGCGCCGGCATGATGGTGTCGCCGAAAGCTGCGAAGGCAGCCGGCGACAAGTTCGGTCTGCACCCGGTCTGCGCCGGCCCCTACAAATTCGTCGAGCGCGTGCAGCAGGACCGCATCGTGTTCGAGAAGTTCGCCGACTATTGGAACAAGGACAACGTCTTCATCGATCGCATCGTATTCCAGCCCATCGTCGACGCCACCGTCCGGCTGGCGAACCTGAAATCCGGCGCACTTGACCTGATCGAACGCGTGCTGGCGACCGATCTCAAGGATGTACGGGCCGACTCGCGCTTGAAGGTCGCAACCGCCATCGAGCTCGGCTATCAGGGCGTCACGCTTAACATCGGCAAGGACAAGGCCAAGGGACCGCTGAGCCAATCAGCCAAGGTGCGGCAGGCCCTCGACCTTGCCATCGATCGCGAGGCCATCAACCAGGTGGTGTTCAACGGTGAGTTCCAGCCCGGCAACCAGTGGATCAATCCGGACCACCCCTACTACCAGAAGGCCTTTCCGGTCCGCCCCCGCAATGTCGAGAAAGCCAAGGCGCTGCTGAAGGAGGCCGGTGTGACACCGCCGGTGAGCGTCGACTTCCTCGTGCCAAAGGGCGCGGAAACGGAAACACCTGCGCAAGTAATCCAGTCGATGGCGGCTGAGGCCGGCTTCGACATGAAGATCCGCGTCACCGAATTTGCGACCGGGCTCAAGCAGGCCGAGGCCGGCGACTACCAGGCCTACATGCTGGCCTGGAGCGGCCGCGTTGATCCCGACGGCAATAGCTACATCTTCCTGCACAGCGATGCGCCGCAGAATTACAGCGCCTGGAGCAACGCCGACGCCGACAAGGCGCTCGACGAGGCGAGATTGGTCACCGATCCCGGCAAGCGCAAGGCCAGCTACGAAGCGTTGACAAAGCTGGTCCAGAACGAAGAACCGATCCTGTATCTCTACCATCGTCGCATCATCATCGCGCACACGACCAAGCTCGAAGGCTACAGGCAGATGCCTGACGGCCTGGTGCGCGTGGTTGGGCTCAAGCTGAAGTGACGAGAGGATGCTGAATTTCCTCGCCCGCCGCATCGTGCAGATCGTGCCGACACTGTTCTTCGTTTCGGTGCTGATCTTCTCACTGCAGCAATTGTTGCCGGGCGATCCGGCGCTGGTGATGGCGGGCGAGGAGCGCGATCCGGCGGTCATCGAACAGATTCGACATCAGTACCGCCTCGACCAGCCGATCCCGGTGCAATACGCCTATTGGATCGGCGGCGTGCTCCGGGGCGATTTCGGCGAGTCCCTGCGCAACAAGATGCCGGTCCGCGAGCTGATTGCGCAAAAGCTGCCGGTGACACTGCAGCTCGGTTCGATGGCGATCATCATCGCCTTCCTGATCGGCATCCCCGCCGGCATCGTTGCCGCCGTGAAGAAGGGAACGGCCTGGGACTACGGCGCCAATCTGTTCGCGCTGTGGGGTATCTCGACGCCGAATTTCTGGCTCGGGATCATGCTGATCTTCCTGTTCTCGATCGAGCTCGGCTGGCTGCCCGCCTCGGGCTACGTGTCGCTCACCGAGAATTGGCGCATGAGCCTTGCGGCCACCATCATGCCGGCCTTCGTGCTCGGCAACGCCATTTCCGCGGTTCTCATGCGGCATACCCGCAGCGCCATGCTCCAGGTGCTGGAAAGCGATTATGTCCGCACCGCGCGCGCGAAGGGCCTTTCCGAGCGCTCGGTGATCCTCAAACATGCCATGCGCAATGCGCTGACGCCCATCATCACGCTCGGCGCGCTCGAGCTCGGTACGCTGTTGTCCGGCGCGGTGCTGACCGAGCAGATCTTCTCCATTCCCGGCTTCGGCAAGCTGATCGTGGACGCCGTGTTCAACCGCGACTACGCCGTCGTGCAGGGCGTGGTGCTGGTGACCGCCACCGTCTACATCACGCTGAATCTCATTGCCGACGTCGCCTATATCCTCGTCAATCCGCGGCTACGAGGCTAGAGCTATGACCGACGCCGCACTGCCCGCCAGCCCCCTCACGCAAGCCTACGAGCTCGACAGCCCGGCGCGCCGCGCCCGGCGGCGGTTGTTCAAGCGCAAAGCCGCGGTCTTCGGCCTGGTCGCGATCACGATGTTCATCGGCCTTGCGCTGCTCGCTCCGCTCATCGTGCCCTATGATCCCATCGCGACGAGCTGGAGCCTGGTGCGCAAGCCGCCGAACGCGTCGCACTGGTTCGGCACCGACGAGCTCGGCCGCGACATCCTCAGCCGCGTCGTCTACGGGGCGCGGGCCTCGCTGCTCGCCGGCCTGATCTCGGTTGTGATCGCGCTCGGCATCGGCGTGCCGCTAGGCCTTGTCGCCGGCTATCGCGGCGGATTTGTCGACGCGCTGATCAGCCGGATCACCGATGCGATGCTGGCCTGCCCGTTCCTGATTCTGGCGATTGCGCTCGCCGCATTTCTCGGTCCGAGCCTCACCAACGCCATGATCGCGATCGGCATTTCGGCCACCCCGATCTTCATTCGCCTGACCCGCGGCCAGGTCCTGAGCGTCAAGGCCGAGGACTATGTCGAAGCCGCGCGCGCGCTCGGCAACCCCGGCTGGCGCATCGCATTCTCGCATATCCTGCCGAACATCCTGCCGGCGCTGCTGGTGCAGGCGACGCTCTCGATCGCCGCCGCGATCATCGCGGAGGCCGCCCTTTCGTTCCTCGGCCTCGGTCAGCAGCCGCCGGCGCCGTCCTGGGGCAGCATGCTCAACGCGGCGCAGCGCTTCCTCACCCAGGCGCCATGGATGGCAATCTGGCCGGGCCTGGCGATCTTCCTCGTGGTGTTGTCGCTGAACCTGCTCGGCGACGGCCTGCGCGACGCGCTCGACCCGCGCCAGCGCTAGACTAGGGACGAAAAGGCTGGCGAAATGGCTTCAGGTTGATTCGATTGGCGGTGGGCTCGCTCAACCGCTTGCGGGAGAGGACCTCCGTCCCACCTGCCGCGATGATGGCATCATGCCCCTGTTTTGCCCGACGCGTCAAACGATTTCGCAAAATCCGCAATACACCGTGGCACGCCGGCAAGTCCTTGATTTCGCTGTCACCGGCTACTGTGCATGGGGTTGTTTTTCGATTTTTTTGCTGTGCGGCCTGCAAGAGCCCTCGCCGGACCTGACCCCGGCGTCCCAACTAGATCACGATCTCACGCATCACGCGCCGGCAATCCATCTCGTATTCGAGATCGATCACCGGCGGCCGGGCAAAGTGCCATGTCAGACCGGAGCGCAGCGCGCCGCGGCGAACCAGTTCGTCGACAAGTGCGTGGTGGAAGTCGTGGACGGAATAAGCCTGCACGCCCGTGGTGTCCTTCCAGCCGAAGCCGAAGGCGGCCATCCGGCTCTCCATCTGCGACGTCGTGGTGAACCGCACCTTCTCGCGCAAACCCTCCGGGCTGAGATCACGGTAGCGCACGGTCCGCTCGACGTAAGTGCCGCCGCCTTCGCGCGCTTCGGCACCGCCGGCGATCACGAAGGACGGCGCCTTCGACCGCGTGGGGCGTGTGAAGGAGAACGCGTAGAACGACGGCTCGGACGGCGGATCGATCTCCGGACAGACATTGCTGCGTGCGACCGGATTGGTGGTGCCGTCGAAGATTCCCCATTCCGACAGCGTTGTGACATAGAGCAGGTTGAACGCGCGAAAGCCTTCCTCGCTGAAAGCCGCCGGTGAGCGGAGTTCGCAGGCGCAGAACGCCGTCAGCGGGCGCCCCGCCTGCTGGATATACTTCGCCGCGAGCGCAAACCCTTCGGCCAACGGCACCAGGCGATCGAACCGGACGCGCTCGATCTCGTAGCCGTCGTCCGCCGCCGCACCGGCCGAATACTGGAACACGGACGGAATGAAGCGATAATTGCCGGCGGCAAAATCATGCGTCATGTCGAACTCCTACTCCAGTTGCATGCGAACGCCCTTGGCGCCGTTGAGCAGGCGCTTCAGGTGAAAGCCGGCCAGAGCATCGTCGGCATGCATGCCGACCAACGCGGCGAACGCCGGCATCGCGGCAGTGTCGCCGGCCTCCAGCTTGGCAAAGGCCTCGGAATATCGCGCCGTCGCGGGCTCCTGGAATTTGCCCTGTCGCAGCGGCTCGAACGCACGCAGCGGCTCGCTGCGTCCACGCAGCACCAGCTCCCCGACAGGACGGCCCTGAAAATTCTCAGCTCCCTCTGCGATGCTGGCACTGACACAGATGCGTGTGCCGAGATGCTTGTTGGCGGCCTCGAGCCGTGCCGCGATGTTGATGCTGTCGCCATAGGCGGTGTAGTCGAAAAAGCGGTTGCCGCCGAAATTGCCAACCAGCGCCGGCCCGGCATGGGCGCCGATGCGGGTTGCGCCGAAATTCACCCCTTTCGCCTTCCAGCGCGTGCAGAAATCCACCGCCCAGGCGTCGAGATCGTGGACACAGGCAACCGCACGGGTCGCATAGTCCGGCTGGTCGCCGGGCGCGTTGAACAGCACCTGGATCGCGTCGCCGATGATCTTGGCAACGGTGCCTTGATGCTCGAACACGATCTCGGTCATGCCGCCGACATATTCGTTGAGGAGCTCGCCGAGCGTCTCGGGCGCGGCGGTCTCGACCAGCGAAGTGAAACCGGTGATATCGGTGAAGACGGTGGCGACGTTCCGCCACTGCACCTCCATGCCGTCACCCCCGTCTGCCGCCAGACGCCTGGCGACCTCCGGCGAGAAATAGCGCGACAGCGAAGCATGCGCGCGCTCGGCTTCCATCTGGCGCCGCCGCACCTCGCGCAGCATCTCGATGTGGCGGATGGTCTTCTGGATCGTGGTTTCCAGGTCGACAAAGTCGATCGGCTTGGTCAGGAAGTCGAACGCGCCGCGGTTCATGGCGGTGCGGATGTTGCTCATGTCGCCATAGGCCGAGACGATGATGGTCGACTTCTTGTCCTCGGCCTCCTGAAGCTTCTGCAGCAGCGACAGCCCGTCCATCCGCGGCATGTTGATGTCAGAGACCACCAGGTCGACATGGGGATGCCGCTCGAGCGACTCCAGCGCTTCGAAGCCGTCATGCGCAAAGATGAAATTGACCAGCCCCTCGCGAATCTGCCTGCGGAATTTTTGCAGGACCAGCGCCTCGAGATCGGGTTCGTCGTCGACGAAAAGAATGGTCGGGGTCATGCCGCCTGCTCGAGCCTGGTGTCGATCTCCTGCCGCAGCAGCGCAAAATCGATCGGCTTGGTGAGGAGCCCGACCGCACCGCGCTCGATCGCCTTGCGCCGTGTTTCTAGGTCGCCGTAGGCCGTGATCATGATCACCGGAACGTCCGGCCGCTCGGCGCGCACCTTCGGCAGCATGTCGAGCCCGCTCATGCCGGGCATGTTGACGTCCGACAGGATCAGAATCAGCGAGGGGTCGCGAACATTGGCGGCGCGATCGAGCGCGGCCGGCGCCGACAGTGCAAACTCCATCTGGAAGCGCCCCGATCGCAGGTCGCGCCGGAACTGCTGCCGAAACAGTGCCTCGACGTCGGGCTCGTCGTCGACGACAAGAATGTAAACGTTCAACTCCCGCCTCCAGTCGTGCCCCGCGCCGCCATCGTGCGCGGCAGCGTGATGATGAATTCGGTGAAGACACCGGGCTCGGTGTTCACGTTGATCGTGCCGCCATGCTGTTTCACGACGATGTCGTGGCTCATGGACAGGCCAAGCCCGGTGCCCTCGCCGGCCGGCTTCGTGGTGAAGAAGGGATTGAACATCTTCTCCTTCACCTCAGGCGGAATGCCTGTGCCGTTGTCGCGGATTCTGATCTCGACCTTGTTGCCGAGGCTTTTCGTCGACGCGCTCAGGGTCGGCTCGAAACCGTCCGCCGCGCTCTCCTTGCGCTTGGCGGCGGCGTAAAATCCGTTGGAGATCAGGTTGAGAAAGACCCGCGTGATCTCCTGCGGATAGACGTCGGCCGTGCCGGCGGCCGCATCGAGATCGCGCTTGAGCGTGACGTTGAAGCCGGGTCTTTCGGCGCGCGCCCCGTGATAGGCCAGATTGAGGCTTTCCTCGACGACGGCATTGATATCCGCCGGCCGATGCTCGCCGGAGCCTTCGCGCGAATGCAACAGCATATTCTTGACGATGGAGTCGGCGCGCTTGCCGTGCTGCACCACCTTCTCGAGGTTGCCCTTGAGCATATGAGTGAGCTCGGCCACCTCTTCCTTGGTCTTGTCGTCGAGAGCAGTCGATTCGAGGACCTGATTGAGCTCATCGATCAACTCGGTGGAGACCGAGGAGAAATTGTTGATGAAATTGAGCGGGTTCTTGATTTCATGGGCGATCCCGGCCGTGAGCTGGCCAAGCGACGCAAGCTTCTCGGTCTGGACCAGGCGATCCTGCGCCGCGCGCAATTCGTCAAGCGACTGCGAGAGCTCCAGCGTGCGCTTGCGCAATTCGTTCAGCAGCCGCGTGTTCTCGATGGCGATGACGGCCTGCTTGGTGAAATTCTCGACCACGGCGATCTGCTTGTCCGTGAACGGCCGGACTTCCTTGCGATAGACTGCGATCGTGCCGATCAGCTCGCCTTCCCTCAGCATTGGCACGATGACGATGGTGCGGGCGCCAGCCAGGTCGGAAATTCCGCGAATGCTTGCCCCTCCTGCACGATAGACAGGCGTGTCTTGCACATCGTGGACATGAACGACCCGGCGTGTCTTGACGACAGTGGCGAGCCCGCTCTCCGGATGGGGATGGATGGCCACATCTCTTCGCGAAGCGGCGAACGCAGGCGGCACGTTGTAGTCAGCCGCCATCCTGAAAGTTTCGCCGTCCCACAGATTCATGATCCCGAAACTCGCGCCACAGACGCGCGTGGCGTTCTCGAGCATCTTGTGGAACACTGGCGTGAGTTCGCCCGGAGACGAACTGATCACCTGTAGCACCTCCGACGTCGCCGTCTGTTGCTCCAGCGACTCGCTCAGTTCAGCCGTTCGCACCTCGACCTTTTTTTCCAGATCCGCATAGGATTCCTGTAGCCGCGCGCCCATGTCGTTGAACTGGTCGGCCAGCCCCTCGAGCTCGTCGCCGGTCCTGATCGCGATCCTCTGGGAGAAATCGCCGCTGCCGATGCGCTCGGCGCCGCTGCGCAGCGCCTGGATCGGTCCGACCATGCGCCGGGCCAGGAAGATTCCCGCCAGCACCGCGAAGATCGACGCGCCGAGCAGCACGATTGCCAGCCGCTGCAGCGAAGCATAGAGCGAGGCGTAGGCCTCCTCGACCGGCAATTCCACGAACATGGTCCAGCCGAGCGGCGCGATCGGCGCGGACGCCGTCAGAACCTTCTGCCCCTGGATGTTGGTCGCCTCCTGCAATGCGTCCGGCATCGCGCCGCCGCCGGCCTGGGCGCCGCGCACTTGCTCCAGCCCCGACATGTCGGTGTTGCGCAACACCAGGCTGATGTCGGGATGCGCGATCAGGCGTCCTTCCGGGCCGACCACATACGCGTGTCCGTGCTCGCCGACCTTGATCTGGGAAACGACGTCCCAGATCAGCTTGAGGTTCACCTCCGCGATGCTGACGCCGGCATCCTTGCGCGTGCCGGCCAGCGCCAGCGTCATGTAGGGCTCGGACTCCCGGCGGAAATAGACCGGCCCGTAATAGACCTTGTGCGCGACCGCCTCGGTGAATTTCGGATCGCGTGACAGGTCTATCCCGCTGTCGATCGCGTCCATCGCCAGCCGCGAGACACGCAGGCGCTCCTTGCCGGTGGAATCCACCTGGGCGAGTTCGGTGATGGCGGGCACCTGGCGCAGCAGCCGCAGCGCGTCGAACCGGCGCTGCTCGATCGAGCCGGCCGACCAGGGCAGTTGCGTGGTCCAGCCGAGTTGGCTCTCGATCTCCTTGATGAACTGGCCGATCTTGGCAGCCGCGGCCTCGGCCTGCTCATGCTGGACTCGGATCAGCGCGGCCTTGTGCTCGCGATAATAGAAGAAGACCTCGAACAGGCCATTCGCAAGCAGAGCCACGGCGACGACAACGACGAACAGCGCGACATATTTGGTGAACAGCCGGGTCCTGATCCCACGCCCGGCCTTGCCGGACACGACGCCCTCCGCAGCCGGGGTCGGCAGCGTCCTGGGTTGCGGGGTGTCGGGATGGAGGGACATGCTCATTCCGACAAACCTAGCAAGAAGGGCGGACCTTGTCTCTTGCCGCAGCGCACAAGGCTACTCGATGACCTCGTCGGCGAGCGCCAGCAAGGTGGGCGGAATCTCGAGTCCAGTCGCTTTCGCCGTCTTGAGATTGAGCACCAGGGGATACCGTGTCGGCAGCTCGAACGGCAGGTCGCCGGGGTTTGCCCCATTGAAAATCCGGGCGACCAGTGCGGCCGCCCGCTCGAAGCATTCCGAGGAGTCCGCTCCATAAGACATCAAACCGCCGTCGCGCGCGAACTGGTCGAATTCGTAGATCGCCGGCAACTTTCGGGCAGCGGCGAACTCGAAGACGCGCTCGCGATTGAGAATGGTGAGCGCGTCCGCCACCATCAGGATGCCATCGGGCAAATCGTCGTTCATCGCCGAAAAAGCTTCGTCGAAATCGTCGGGCTCGCGGACGCCCAGCGCCTGCACGGTCAATCCAAGCGCCTGGGCGGCCTTTGCGGACGCCTGATACCGCGTCGTCATGCCGAGGTCGTCCTTGTTCCAGAGCATGGCGACCTTGGCCAGTTTCGGCGACATCTCCTTGAGCAGCGACAGCCGCTTGGCGCTGAGTGTCGCCGCGACGTCCGAAATCCCGGTGATCTTGCCGCCTGGATGCGCCAGGCTCTCGATCAGCTTGGTTTCGACGGGATCACCGATGCCGCTGGCCGCGACGGTGGCAATGCCGGCCGCCTTGGCGGCCATTGCCGTCGGGTAGCCCACGATCACGATCGCATCGACGTTCTTGGCCTTCAGCTCGGCGATCAGCGCGGGAAGCATCGTGACATCGCCGAGCGCGCCGCGCGCTTCAAGGGTCAAGTTCTGGCCAAGCTTGAAACCACGCTCGTCAAGCATCCTGGTCAGGATCTTGCCGCCCCGCGTCTCCGCCGTTACCGGCACGATCGGCGTCAACGTGCCCAGATGGTAAGTCCTCCCGCTCTGAGCCGCGGCTGAGTACGGCCGCAACAGCGAAGCGCAGCCGAGCCCACCCAGGAATTCGCGCCGCCTCATCATGCTTTCCCTGCCCCGATATTGTCCCTGCGTGGCGCAACAGCGCGCCGCGCAAGTCTAGCACGGGACAAGAAAAAAGCGGCAATGGCGAAGGCCATTGCCGCTTTGCAATGTTGGATCGAACGGCCTCAGGTCGGCCGCAGCGCCTTGGAGCCGAGGTCGAGCTCGTTGACCTGCTTGTTCCGCTCGGAATCGGCAGCTGCGCGATGGTCGGTCGCCAGCACGACATAGACGGCCGGCAGCACGAACAGCGTAAACAGCGTGCCGATCGACATGCCGGCGACGACCACGAGGCCGATCGAAAAGCGGCTGGCCGCGCCCGCACCGGACGCGGTCAGGAGCGGGATCAGGCCGGTGACCATCGCAGCCGTCGTCATCAGGATCGGCCGGAGGCGGATACGGGCCGACATTTCGATCGCCGAGCGGCGGTCGAGCCGTTCGTTGACCTGGAGCTCGTTGGCAAACTCGACCATCAAGATGCCGTGCTTGGTGATCAGCCCCACCAGCGTCAGCAGACCGACCTGGGTGTAGATGTTCATCGTGGCCAGGCCGAAGAACAGCGGGATCAGCGCGCCGACGATCGCCATCGGCACCGAGATCATGATCACAAACGGGTCACGCAAGCTCTCGAACTGCGCTGCCAGCACCAGGAAGATGATGATCAGCGCAAAGCCGAACGTGATCGCGAGCTGGTTGCCTTCCTGCACATACTGCCTGCTATCCGCGAGATAGTCGTGGCTGAAGCCCTGCGGCAGCTTCTTGGCCTCGCCTTCGAGGAAGTCGACCGCCGCACCGACGGTCACGCCCGGCATCGGCACCGCCGAGAACGTCGCCGAGTTGAGCTGGTTGTAGTGCGTCAGCGAATTCGGATCGGTCCGGGTCTGGATCGACACCACCGTGGACAGTGGAAGCTGCTGCCCGGTATTGGTCGTGACATAGTAGCCGCCAAGCGATTCCGGCGAGAGCCGCTGGCCGCGCGGCACCTGCGGAATGACCTGGTAGGACCGGCCCTCGAGATTGAAGCGGTTGACGTAGTTGCCGCCCAGCAGCACCGCGAGCGCGCTGCCGAGGGTCTGCATGTTGATGCCAAGGTCCTGCGCCTTGTTGCGGTCGATCTTCACGCTCACCGTCGGCTGATTGTAGGCGAGATCGCTGTCGGACACGATGAACATGCCGCTCTTGCGCGCGGCGGCCTTCAGCTTCTCCATCTCCTCATAGACGGCCTGGAAGCCCGCGGTCGAGTTGATCACCATCTGCACCGGCAGGCCGCCGGGGCCGCCCGGCAGCGGCGGCAGGTTGAACGCAAAAGCCTGCACGCCTTCGATCTTGGAAAGCTCGGCCTGCACCAGCGGCTTCAATTGAATCGACGAGCGCTTGCGCTCGTCCCACGGCTTCAGCAGCATGCCGGCGATGCCGCCTTGCGGGCCGTTGATGCCGTTGAGCACGAAGCGCAGATCGGTCTCGGGGAACTTCTGGAATTCCTTGTCGAGCTTCTCGCCGTAGAAATCGATGTAGTCGATGTTGGCGTATTTCGGAGCCTTGGTCACCGCAAACACGATGCCCTGGTCCTCCTCCGGTGCCAGCTCCTTCGAGGTATGCATGTAGAGGAAGCCGACGAGTCCGAGGATGGTCACCGCGAACAGCCCGGTGATCGCCTTGTAGTCGAGCGAACGATCGAGCCTGCGGCCGTACCAGCGCGTCAGCGCACCGAACACCCTGCCCACCAGCTTCGCAAAACGGCCCTCTTCCGTGTTCTTCAGCAGCACCGAGCACATCATCGGCGACAGCGTCAGCGCGATCACGCCGGACACGATCACCGAGCCCGCGAGAGTAAAGGCGAATTCGCGGAACAGGGAGCCGGTCAGGCCGCCGAGGAATCCGATGGGCGCATACACGGCGGCGAGCGTGATCGTCATCGAGACGACCGGCCCGACGATTTCCCGCGCGCCCTGCAGCGCCGCCTGCACCGGCGTCTTGCCCTCTTCCAGATGGCGGTGGATGTTCTCCACCACGACAATGGCGTCGTCGACGACGAGGCCGATCGCCAGCACCATCGCAAGCAGTGTCAGCAGATTGAAGCTGAAGCCGAACGCCAGCATCAGGGTGCAGACGCCGATCATCGACAGTGGGATGGTGACGACCGGAATGATGACCGAGCGGAACGACGCCAGGAACAGGAAGATCACCACGATGACGATGATCACGGCTTCGCCCAGCGTCTTCTCGACCTCGTCGATCGACGACTGAATGAACTTGGTCGAATCGTAGGCGACCTTCATCTTCATCGACGGCGGCAAATTGCGCTCGAGCTCGGGGAATAGCGCGCGCACGCCCTTCACCAAGGTTAGCGGATTGCCCTGCGGCGTTGCCTGAACGCCGATGAAGATCGCGTGCTCGCCGTTGAAGGCGACGCTTGCGTCGGTGCTTTGGGCTGCAAGCTCGACGGTCGCGATGTCCTCCATCCGCACGAAGCCGCCGTCCTTGGCCTTGACGATCATCTTCTTGAACTGATTGACGTCGGTCAGCCCGGTATTCGTCGAGATGTTCGAGACGATCAGATAGCCCTTGGTCTGGCCCGCCGCCGACTGGAAATTGTTGGCGGCGATCGCGGCTGAGACATCGGCCGGCGATATGTTGCGACCCGCCATCTTCACCGGGTCAAGCCATAGCCGCATCGCAAAGGTCTGGCCCCCGAGGATGTCGGCGGAGGCGACGCCATCGACGGTCGACAGCACCGGCTGCACCACGCGGGTCAAATAGTCGGAGATGGCCGAGCCCGACAGTTCGTCCGAGGAGAAGCCGAGATACATCACAGCCGTGGTCTGGCCCGTGGTCTTGGTGACGATCGGATCGTTGGACTCCTTCGGGATCAGGTATTTGACCGAGTTCGTCTTGGCCAGCACCTCGGTGAGCGCCTGGTTGGGATCGAAGTTCAGCTTGATGTAGACCTGGATCGTCGAGGTGCCGAGCACGGAGGACGACGTGATGTAGTCGACGCCCTCGGCGGAGGCGACCGCCTGCTCGATCGGTGTGGTGATAAAACCCTGGATCAGGTCGGCCGACGCACCGGGATAGACGGTCGTGATGTTGATGACCGTGTTCGACAGCTTGGGATATTGCCGGATCGGCAGCACCATCGCCGCGCGCAGACCGATCAGGAGGATCAAAAGGCTGACGACGACCGACAAGACCGGGCGTTTGATGAAAATATCGGTAAAGGCCATCGCGGCTATCTCGATTTCGTTGGGCTAACGAAGCGCATGACCCGGCCGGGCCGGATCATGCTGCGACGTGCACGGTGTCAGTAACGCGGCGGTTGCGCCGGGATAGGCGGCGCCGGGTCGGTCGAAATCGACACCGCCGCGCCCGATTGCAGCTTGAGCTGGCCGACGGCAACGACCTTATCGCCCGGCTTCAGACCCTTGACGATTTCAGCACGGCCGTCGACCCGGTTGCCGGTCTGCACGAAGGTCCGCACCGCGCTCAGGCTGGTCTTGCCGTCCTCGGTCTTTTTCTCGGTGATCAAGAACACCGAGTCGCCGTACAGCGTGTAGTCGACCGCGGTCTCCGGCACGGTGATCACAGGCGGCTTGTCCGGCAGCACCACCGTGGTGGTCACGAACATGCCTGGCTTCAGGATCTTCTCCGGATTGGCGATGGTCGCCTGCACGCGGATGTTGCGGGTGTCGGTCGCAATCTGCGGCTCGATCGTCGTGATCTTGCCCTCGAAGATGCGGCCCGGATAGGCATCGACCTTCAGCCGGACCAGCTGACCGACCTTGAGACTGCCCGAGTCCTTTTCCGTCACGGTGAAGTTCGCCCACAGCTCCGACAGATCGGTCAGCGAGACGATCGCCGTGCCCGCCGTGAGGTACTGTCCGACCTCGACCTTGCGGACGCCGAGATCGCCGGAGAACGGTGCGCGCACCAGCTTCTGCGAGATCAGCGCTTCGGTCTTGGCAATGCCGGCCTGTGCCTGGTCATAGGCGGCCTGCGCCTGGTCGACAGTCGCCTGCGGACCGAACTGGCGCGATGCCAGCTGCTTGGCGCGATCAAGCGACAGCTGCGCGACGGTCGCCTGCGCCTTGTAGTTGGCAAGATCGCCCTGCTCCGGCGCGTCGAACAGCTGCACCAGCGGCGTGCCGGCCTCGACGTGTGTGCCCGGCTCGAACTTGATCTCGGTGACACGACCGTTGACGTCGGCGGTGACGTCGACCTGGTGCACGGCGGCGAGCCCGCCGACGGCCGTGAGCAGGTTCGGGACCACCTCGGACTTCGCCTCGGCCGCACTGACCAGGGTCGGCGGCGGCTTGTTGTTGGCGAAGAACTGCTTGATCATCTGGCCGCGGAAATAATTGAACCAGACGAGGCCACCGACGAGCACGCCGAGCAGCGTGCCGACGATGATGAACCAGAGCACCGGCCGAACCGGACGCTTGGGAGCCTTGCTGTCGATCGGTTCGCCCGAAATCTTGTGTTCGGTGACGATGTTCATGTCATGCGCTTTCTGCAATCGCCGTCCTGCCCGCACAAGCGGCCTGATCGCGGCCCAGATGCGAAGCAATTGCGGCGTCGTTAAGTCCGATGCCTCTCAGGAGAAACTCACAGAGCTGTCGCTCCAGATCGTTCGCCTTGCCGTAAGCGAGACAGGGCACGGCCGGGAGCCTGGTCAGCGCAGCGGTCATCACTGTATGATGCGCAAACCAGAACAGGTTGAGCGGTTCGATTCCGCACGGCCGCGCATCGCCGGCGGCGACAGCGCGTTCGAGCGAGGCGAGGAAGATCGCTCCGATCAGCTTCTCGATCTTGGCATATAGCAGACGGGCGAATTCGCCATCATCCAAATGGCTCGTGGTCATTAGCCGCAGGCGCTGCGCCTCTTCCTGGTCGGGACCGTCGGCGATCAGGAGAAAGTGCTGGACCATGCCACGCATCAATTCGACCAGCGTTGCCGTTGACGGCTCCCGCACGAGCAACTCGGTGAGTGCCGGGTCCGCCTCGCATTCGTCGCTGAGGATTTCGGCATACAGCGCCGCCTTGGACGGGAAATGCTTGAACAGCAGCGCCTCGGAAATGGCAGCGGCGGCCGCCACGCTCTTGGTCGTGGTGCCAGTATACCCGTGCCGGGCAAAGCAGCGCTTCGCGGCACCGAGGATCAATTGACGCCTCAGGTCGCTGGTCATTCGCAGTGAACTCATGCGAGTGAGTAAGCACTCACCCACGCAAAAGTCAAGCTAAATGGTGCGATGCAACCTGCAAGAAGAC
The DNA here is from genome assembly GCF_055807395.1 of Bradyrhizobium sp. Kon10. Lineage (NCBI taxonomy): Bacteria > Pseudomonadati > Pseudomonadota > Alphaproteobacteria > Hyphomicrobiales > Nitrobacteraceae > Bradyrhizobium > Bradyrhizobium sp. Kon10. Next base: position 128,226 of record NZ_JBVVOZ010000001.1, read on the forward strand.
TTCAAAAAGGTATCTGGTGGCTCTAAATCGGCTGGAAGCCGAGGTCGCCGCGGATCCGGTTGACGATGTAAGTCCCGTCCCGGCTTGGCAAAATCCGCTCCAGACTGGCGTTGGCGATCTTCACATTGGCAAATCGGGGGCCTGCCGAGACCTGGTGGACCGCTTTGGCGAACGCCTCCACCTCGGCCACGGTCGAGATCGCGCGGGCGTCCGCGATGCCGCAGGCCTTGGCGACCCCGACGAGGTCGGCGGTCGCCGAGGTGTGGCTGGTCTGGCCACCGGTCTCGCCGTAGCACTCGTTATCGAGCACCACGATCGAGAGGTTGGGCGGCTTCTGCAGGCCGATGGTGGCGAGGCTGCCCATGCCCATCAGCATCTCGCCGTCGCCGGTAACGACCAGCACCGGCAGCTTCGGCTGCGCCAGTGCCAACCCCAGCCCGATCATCGCCGCACCCCCCATCCCGCCCCAGAGATAGAAATTGCGCGCGTGGTCGCCGGCCGCGGTGATGTCGTTGGTGGAGGCGCCGAGGCCGCCGATGGCGACCGTGTCCCTGCGGTCCGCAAGCAGCGTCGAGACCACCTGACGGCGATCGAGGAGATTGGCCTTGCTCATTTGGTGAAAACCTTGGCGCCGATCAGGCGCTGTGACAACAGGACGGCGGTCGGCGTCAGCGCGTTGTAGGCTTGGGCTGCGGCCGCCTCCAACACGGCCGGCACCTCGGCTGCGTTCGACGCCCGCAATACCTTGATGCCGGAGAGCTCGAACACGCCCTGCGTGGTCGATCCCATTGGTACCTGCCACGGATTGAACTCGCCCCACTCGCCGCGCATGGTCACGAGCGTCAGGAACGGAAAGCGCAGGATCGGGATCAGCGACAGCATGTTGATGCAATTGCCGACCCCGCTCGATTGCATCAGCAAGACGCCGCGCTGCCCACCGGTCCAGGCGCCGGCCAGGAGCGCCACGCCCTCCTCCTCCGTCGTCAAGGGAATGCCGCGCATCGTCGATGATCCCAGCACCAGCTGGATCAGCCGGGAATGGCCGGCATCAGGCACGTAAGGCACCTGCCGGACATCGAAGCGTTGCAATGTCGCGAAGATATCGTCCGGCCAAGCGGCCGTGTCGGCAGCATCAGTGCGCGCGTGCATTTTCCTGTCCGGTCGGCTAGCAAATCAGAGCATGAGTGTAGACGGACGCACGCCCCGATCGAACAACAAAAGCGGCATATCGGCTTTAACCGGTGAGTATAACGGGATGAACGCAGATGCGAAGGAACTGGCGGCAAGCTTCAACCTCGAGAAGCTGACGCCGGAATTCTACGACAATCCCTACCCGACCTATCGTGCACTGCGGGAGAACGAGCCGGTCAAGCGCCTGCCGAACGGCGCCGTGTTCCTGACCCGCTACGACGATCTCGTCACCGCCTACAAGAACACCAAGTCGTTCAGCTCCGACAAGAAGCGCGAGTTCGCGCCGAAATACGGCGACACTCCGCTCTACGAGCACCATACCACCAGCCTCGTGTTCAACGATCCCCCCGCGCACACCCGCGTGCGGCGGCTGATCATGGGCGCGCTGTCGCCGCGCGCGATCTCCGGCATGGAAGGTGATCTCATCAAGCTGGTCGACGGCCTGCTCGACGCCATCGCCGCCAAGGGCGATTGCGAGCTGATCGAAGATTTTGCTGCCTCGATTCCCATCGAGGTGATCGGCAACCTCCTCGACGTTCCCCACGATGAACGCGCACCGTTGCGCGACTGGTCGCTGGCGATCCTGGGAGCACTCGAGCCCGTTGTAACGAGCGGGGCGGCGGCGCGCGGCAACCAGGCGGTGAAGGACTTCCTCGCCTATCTCGAGACGCTGGTCGCGCGCCGGCGCCGAAAGCCCGGCAATCCCGAGCGCGATGTGCTGACGCGCCTGATCCAGGGTGAGGATAACGGCGAACGGCTGACCGAGAAGGAGCTGCTGCACAATTGCATCTTCCTGCTCAACGCCGGCCACGAGACCACGACCAATCTGATCGGCAATGGCCTCGTCACGCTGCACCGAAATCCGGACCAGAAGCAGCGGCTGATCGACAATCCCGATCTGATCAAGCCCGCTGTCGAGGAGATGCTGCGTTACGAGAGCTCGAACCAGCTCGGCAACCGCATGACCACGGAAAAGGTCGAGCTCGGCGGCGTCATGCTCGATGCCGGCACGTCGATCACGCTGTGCATCGGCGCTGCCAACCGCGATCCCGCGCAGTTTCCTGATCCCGAAACTTTCGACGTCGCGCGCACGCCGAACCGGCACCTCGCCTTCGCCACCGGCGCGCATCAATGCGCCGGCATGGCGCTGGCGCGGCTCGAGGGCGCCATCGCGATCTCGCGGTTCCTGGCGCGCTTCCCGGCCTATGCCGTCAGCGGCCAGCCGGTGCGCGGCGGCCGGGTGCGGTTTCGCGGCTTCCTGAGCGTGCCCTGCTCGATTCGTTGATGAGGACGCCATGAACATCGACCAGATCCGCGAGCGCTGGGCCGATCCGCTTCTGACCGGGCTGACCGCGCTGCTCATGATCATGATGTTCGTGGTCTCCCCGCTGCAGGCGCTGGGGATTTTTGCGTTTCAGGCCTCCGAGCTCGTGCTGGCGCTGCTGCTCGTGGTCGGCATCTTCGTGATCTCCGGCAGTCCGGTCGCGGTCGGCGCCATGCTGATCGCGCTCGTCATGATCACGGTCGGCGCGATCCTGCGGCTCAAATCGCCGTCCATCCTCGATCTCAATCTGTTCGCGGGCTCCTGGTTCATCGTCGGGATCACCATGGCCTGGGCGGTGGCGCGCGCGACTTTTGCACCGGGCCGCGTCACCTATCACCGCGTGATCGGTGCGGTGCTGCTGTATATGACGATCGCAGTGATCTTTTCGGCGCTCTACACCTTCATGGGCTCACTGGTGCCGAACGCGTTCGCCGGCATGACGGTGGAGGACAGTCCGGCGCTGGCGAGCCAGGTGATCTATTTCAGCTTCGCGACGCTGACGACGACGGGCTATGGCGACGTTGCGCCGGTGCATCCGATCGTGCGCAGCCTGTGCAATATCGAGGCGGTGTTCGGCCAGCTCTACCCGGCGACGCTGCTGGCGCGATTGGTCACGCTGGAGATCGCGCATCGCGATCAGGACTCCTGAGTCCCTCGGCCCAATGGGAGTGACGAAAATGAGCGCGTCGGTCATTGATTTCCTCGCAACGGAAGCACGCTTTGGCGCCCATAACTACGACCCGATCGGCGTCGTGCTGTCGCGGGGCGAAGGTGTCTGGGTCTGGGACACCGAAGGCAACCGCTATCTCGATTGCCTCTCCGCCTATTCCGCAGTCAATCAGGGCCACTGCCACCCCAAGATCCTTGCGGCAATGGTGGAACAGGCACACAGGCTGACGCTCACCTCGCGCGCCTTCCACAATGACCAGCTCGCCTTGTTCTACCAAGAGATCGCGGCGCTGACCGGCTCGCACAAGGTGCTGCCGATGAACAGCGGCGCCGAGGCGGTCGAAAGCGCGATCAAGTCGGTGCGCAAATGGGGCTATGAGGTGAAGGGCGTGCCGGACGGCCACGCCGAGATCATCGTCTGCGCCGACAATTTCCACGGACGCACGCTGGGCATCGTCGGCTTTTCAACCGACCCTGAGAGCCGCACCCATTTTGGACCGTTCGCGGCCGGCTTCAAAATCATCCCGTTCGGCGACGCCGCAGCGCTCGAGCAAGCGATCACGCCGAACACCGTCGCCTTCCTGGTCGAGCCGATCCAGGGCGAAGCCGGTGTCATCATTCCGCCAGCCGGCTATTTCACTGAGGTGCGGGAGCTCTGCACCGCCAACAACGTCATGCTCGTGCTCGACGAGATCCAGACCGGGCTTGGCCGCACCGGCAAGCTGCTCGCCGAGCAGCACGAGGGCATCGAGGCAGACGTGACGCTGCTCGGCAAAGCCTTGTCCGGCGGTTTCTATCCGGTATCGGCCGTACTCTCGAACAACGACGTGCTCGGAACGTTGAGACCCGGGCAGCATGGCTCGACCTTCGGCGGCAACCCGCTTGCCTGCGCGGTGGCGCGCGCGGCGACGCGCGTGCTGGTCGAGGAAGGCATGATCGAGAACGCGGCCAAACAGGGTGCGCGCTTCCTGGAAGGCTTGACGGACATCCGCGCCAACACGATCCGCGAGGTCCGCGGGCGTGGCCTGATGCTGGCGGTCGAGCTGCATCCGGAAGCCGGCCGCGCCCGCCGCTACTGCGAGGCGCTCCAGGGCAAGGGCATCCTCGCCAAGGACACCCATGAGCACACCATCCGCATCGCCCCGCCGCTGGTGATCACCAGCGAGCAGGTCGACTGGGCGCTCGAGCAGTTTGCCGCGATACTGACGCAGGATTTTTCGTGAGGATGCTTGCGTCGGACAAGCGCAGGGACGGAAGCGAACAAAGGCACGGGAGCAGCGCACAGTGTCGCCCGAGACAGTTCTATTTCCTTGGTCCGGCCGGTCGGCCTGATCGGCCTAGCCGTTTTTGCAGCTCGTAGGATGGGTTGAGCTCTTGCGAAACCCATCAAACTTCATCCTAGCAGTTGGTCGAACGCGAGGGACCTAGACACTGCGTTGGTTGTCAGACGATGGGTTTCGCAAGAGCTCGACCCATCCTACGAGCTGAGGGCTAGAGCCTCTGTTGAGAATGCTCTCTCCGACAATTTCACACGAACGGTGGAAAGATATCGGGCCGCTTGGGTAGAAGCCGCCGGAAATAGCGCCGTCCTTCTTCCGAAACTGCATTGCTGCCGACAAGGAAATCGTCGGGCATATGGCGTGTTTTTCCAGCCACGCGATCGAGCGGCACGAGCAGAGGTTCGATACGCTCGCCGTCATAATGCAGCACCACCGAGCCCGTGCCGGTTAAGGCGCTCTGCGCGGCAAATGCGCCAGCGTCGAAAGCCTCATTGCGGTCGGTTTCGTCGATCACGCCGATATAGGCGCGTGGCAGATAGCCCAGCGTGTCGACACGCGCCCTTGCCTTGGGAAAACGCGATTTCAGGGCCTTTTGGATCTCGATGCCGAGATCACCGCCCGTCAAGTGCAGATTTCCATGGGCGTCGCGCTCGACCGCCTCGCCCGCCAGCGCCTCGGCGAGAGGCCGGCCGGTTTCGTCCTGCACTCCCTCGGACATCGAGACGATACAGCGGCCCAGCCGCGTGTAAACCGCATCGACGTCGTCGAGGAACTGGACAACCGAGAATGGCTTTTCCGGCTTATAGATCAGATGCGGAGCATCGTCGGGCGATTGCTGCCAGCCTGCGGCCGCGGCGGAGAGGAAACCGGCATGGCGGCCCATGACGATGGCCACATAGATGCCGGGCATCGCGCGAAAATCGAGATCTATGCTGACAAAGGCATTGGCGACGAAGGCGGCTGCCGAGATGAAGCCCGGGACGTGATCGTTCTCCATCAGGTCGTTGTCGATGGTCTTGGGGGCATGCACGAAATGGCAGGGGCCGCTTGACTGCTGCCGCAGCAGTTCGAGCGTTCCGGCGGTGTCGTTGCCGCCAATATAGACAAAGGCGCGGGCATCTAGCCGGTCCAGAGCCGCGAGGATATCAGAGCATGCACCAGAATCTGGCTTGTCGCGGGTCGATCCGAGAGCCGAATTGGGCGTGTTGCCGAGGCGGCGGAGTTCGGCCTCGGGCATGGTGGTGAGGTCGACGACGTTCCCCTCCGTGAGGCCTCGCACACCATAGCGCGCGCCCAGAATGCGCATGGACGGATCATGCCTGCGCGCGGCAAGGATCGCGCCACATAGGGTCTGGTTGATCACGGCGGTGGGGCCGCCGCCCTGAGCAATGACGATTGATGGCATGGATCCTCTATGACTTTGTTTCTGGCTATGCCGCCCGTGGACTGTGAGAGACGATTGAAGCGAAGATTGGCCAATGCTGCAACGGGCGGCCCGCCTGCAGAGCTCGCAGGATGGGTAGAGCGAAGCGAAACCCATCAAACTTCATCGTTACAATTGGATCGAACAAGAGGGACTAGACACTGCGTTGGTTGTCAAGGCGATGAGTTTCGCAAGAGCTCAACCCATCCTACGGGCTGGGCGGCCTAGCCGTTTTTGCAGTGCCTCGACAATCACTCTGACGCGTGCCGCGCGCAGCAGATGCGACGGCCGAAGCGCGAACATGTAGGCGGGAGAGGCGCATCACCGCACCGGAACCGCTCCGAGATCGACACTCATCCAGCCCGAGGGCGCGTCATCAGACAGGCCAATGGCGAGGTCGACGCCGCTCGACTGCAGACCGAGGTATCGGTCCGACAGATCGAGGTCGATCTGCAACGCCGGATGGGCCTCCGTCAGTTCCGCCAGGACCGGGCACGAGGCAGGCGCGCCCGAACGCTGTGGGCGCGGTAATACGGACCAATCCCGCTGCCGTCCTCTCTCCGGCGCCCAGTTCGGCTTCGGCTCCTCTCAAGAGAGAGATCGCCCGGCGCGCCTGCTCGGCGAATGCCTCGCCGGATGGCGTGAGCGAAACATGGCGCGTGGTTCGCGCGAGCAGGCGCACGCCGAGCCGTCCCTCAAGCTGGGCGATGCGGCGGCTGATCGTGGACTGCGTCAGCCCGAGCACGCGCGCCGCGCCTCCGAAGCTTCCTGCGATCCGGGACCGGCGATCCGTTCGCGCATTCCTGGACAAGCCAGTCCCGGCTGCCACGATTCAGGAAATCCTGGAGATTGCGGCGTTGTCCCCTTCCAGCAGCAACATGCAGCCATGGCGCATCTACGCGCTCAGCGGGCCGGTGCTTGCGGACCTGAAGGCGCAGGTTCGGCAAAGCGCCGCGTGCAATCCGCGCCCGAATTTCCGATCTACGCGCCTGACCTGACGGACCCGTACAACGCGCGCAGACTCTCGTGCGCCGAGGCGCTCTACGGTGTCCTGGGGGTTGAGCGGGACAACAAGCTTGGGCGAATGATGCAGTTTGCCCGCAACTTCGATTATTATGGCGCGCCGGTTGGACTCATCGTCGCGCTGGACAGGAGACTGGAGCGCGGGCAGTGGGCCGATGTCGGCATCTATCTCGCCCACCTCCTGCTGTTGGCCCAGGAGCGGGGCCTCGCAACCTGTGCCCAAGCGGCTTGGGCGGCCATGAACCAGACGGTTCGCGCCTTCCTCGACATGCCGGAGCCGTATCTTCTCTATTGTGGCGTGCCGCTCGGCTACGCCAATCCCGAAGCGCAGATCAATACGCTGCGGATGGGGCGGGAGCCCTGGACCGCGAACGCCGAAATGCGCGGGTTTTTCGATCGAAAAGCTTAAGCGGGGCAGAGACGTGAGCGCGACGGGACAGTCGCACCGCTCATTCACCAGTTTCTCGCCGCACCAAGCCCGTGCCGCGGATGTCTGTTTGCGCCGCGATCAAATCCCGCCGGGTAGCTCAACGCCCGCTTCCGTCAGGTCACGGAGGAATTTCCGCACCAGGAGCATGTTGGTTCGCTGCAGCTCGTGATTATTGCCGAACTTGAACTGGTTAGCTTCGGTCACGATCAGTCCGTGATCGGTCTCGCGGAAAATGCCTTCCTTCTTCAAGCGATCGGCGCGCCGCCGTACCGTTTCGATCGGCAAACCGAAAAAGCGGGACAGGGCGGCACGGGAAACGCCCTGCTTGATCTGATCCGGCTCAACGGCCTCGACACTGCCAAATTGCCGGTCCAGTTCGGGGTTCTTCATGACCTTGAGCACGTTCGCGTTCAAGACGGCATGAATGATCATCAAGTCCAGCGGATCGAAATCGTAATGGCGGAACATTTCGCTGGCTGCGCACAGCATGTAGGCCAACGAGTGGCGAGAGACGGTTCGGATCAAATCCGAGGCGATTTCGTCGCCTTTGGTCGTATCAACCATCGCCAGTACCCGTTTCTTCGAAAGTTTTCCGATCCAACGCCCACGCCCAGCGCACCCCGAGAGTCGGTTATATCTGTCCCGGACGCACACCGCGCGCGTGAGGCAGGACCGGCCTGCTGTCTACCCAATATGGGTATGGTCGCGCTTCCATCGGGTCAATCCCCGGCTTGCCGACAATATTATTTTCACCGATACGGGGTTCAGTTGCCAGGGCGCAGAATTGGCGCGTTCGAACGATCGTCGTGAGCCAAATGACATTCATCATCGAAGCTATAAAAGACGACTCCCGCACCGTAGATTTCCGTTCCAGCGCAATCGTTGCGGTGATACTCGCCCGCAAGCTCGCGGTGAATGGTTTTGTGGTTTCGATCACGGCCCCGGACGGGCAGCTTTTTTCCGCCGATCAGTTCAACCGATTGCTGACGAGCAAGGGTCTTGGTTCGCATGTGGTGGCGCACGACGCTGGGCGGCGATAAATCGTCGCCTTCGGGGGGCACCGCGCGGAACTACACCACCGTCCTGTGCCGCTCGATGCAAGTGCGCAGCACCTCGTCCATCGGCTTGTCCCACCAATCGTTGGAGAAGATCTCGATCTCGCAATAGCCGGCGTAGCCCTGCGCTTCGACCTCAGCGCGCGCTGATTTGATGTCGATGATGCCGTCGCCCATCATGCCGCGATCGTTGAGGATGTCCCTGGTCGGCACCAGCCAGTCGCAGACGTGAAAGGCGAGCAGGCGATCCTTGCCGGCGCGCGCGATCTGGCCCATCAGCTCCGGGTCCCACCAGATGTGATAGACGTCGAGCGCGACGCCGAGCGCGCCGGTGCGGCCGGGGTCGAGCCGGTCGCAGATGTCGAGCGCCTGCTTTGTCGTGTTCACGCAGGCGCGGTCCGCCGCATAGGCCGGATGCAACGGCTCGATCGCCAGCGGCAGCTTTGCCTGCCTGGCATAATCGAGCATTTCCGCCAGCGCTTCCTCGACCTGCCCGCGCGCGGCCACGATGTCCTTCGACGCCTCGCTGCCCGGCCGGGAATATTGCGGCAGGCCGCCGACGACCAGAACGATGCAGGGCGCGCCCAGGGCCTTGGCTTCGTCGACGCAGCGGCGGTTGTCGTCGCGGACTTCGGTGCGGCGCGACCGGTCCGAGGGGAACATGCCGCCGCGGCAATAACCGGATAGCTCGAGGCCGGCATCGCGCACGGCGCGCGCGGCGCGGCCGAGACCGACGGAAGCGACCTGGTCGCGCCAGGGGTCGATGGCACGGATGCCGTGCTTTGCGCAGGCGTCGATGATTCCGACGAGGTCACCCTGCTTGCGGACTGTCGCCGTGTTCAGCGACAGCCAGCGATGGTCGGACGAGAAATCGCGCATCAGGATTCGATCCCATGCGTTGAGAGCACCGCCTTCATCCGCCGCGTCGCCAATTCCGGATTGGCGAGCAGGCCGGCCTTGTCGGCCAGGCGAAACAGTTCGGCCAGATGCAGCATCGACCGTGTGCTCTCCTGGCCGCCGACCATGGTGAAGTGATCCTGGTGGCCGTTGAGGTACGCCATGAAAACGACGCCCGTCTTGTAGAAGCGCGTCGGCGCCTTGAAGATATGCCGCGACAGCGGCACGGTCGGTCCCAGCACATCGTGGAACCCGGCTTCGTCGCCGGCCGCCAACCGCGACAGCGCATAGGACGCCGCCGGCGCGATCGCATCGAAGATGCCCAGCAGCGCGTGCGAAAAGCCCTGCTCGTCGCCGGCGATCAGCTCCGCGTAGTTGAAGTCATCGCCGGTGTACATCTTGATGCGCTTGTCGAGACGCCTGCGCATGTCGATCTCGCGCTGCTTGTCGAGCAGCGAGACCTTGACGCCATCGACCTTGGCGGCGTTGCTATTGATGACGGCCACCGCAATGTCCATCGCCTCGTCGAGATCTTTGGTGCCCCAATATCCCGTCAGCGCCGGATCGAACATGTCGCCGAGCCAGTGGATGATCACGGGCTCGCGGACCTGCGACAGCACGCGGTCGTAGACTTTTGCGTAATCGTCGGTGTTGCGGCCGAGCTTTGCCAGCGCGCGCGACGCCATAAGAATGATGCGGCCGCCGACCTTCTCGACCGCCGAGATCTGCTCCTCGTAGGCGCGGATCACGTCATTGAGGTTCCTGGCATCCTCGACGGCAAGATGATCAGTGCCGGCGCCCGAGAACACCAGCGCGTTGCGACGCTTCGCGGCGCCGACCGAGCGCGTGATCAGCTCTAGCGAGGTCGGCCAATCCAGCCCCATGCCGCGCTGCGCGGTGTCCATGGCTTCGGCGACACCGAGGCCGAGATCCCAGACGTGCTCGCGGAAGGCGATGGTCTTGTCCCAGTCGACGGCGGCGGAGAGCCAGGGATCGTTGTCGGCGAAGGGATCAGTCACGGTGTGAACGGCCGAGAACGCGATGCGGTTCAGCGGCCCCTCGAGCTTTGCGGGAAACGTTCGCGACGTCGCGAGCCGGTAGGTCTCGATCGAGCGATCGGCTTTCGGCAGCTTAAGTGACAACGACGAGATCGGCTGGACCGGCTTGTTCATTATTCCTCCTCAGACCTTGATCGGCGCCACGTCGATCCAGCGCCGTTCCTTCCAGCTCTTCAACGCGCATTCAGCGAGCTGCACGCCCTTGACGCCTTCGAGCAGCGTGAACTTGTAAGGTGCATCCTCGTAGACGTGACGAATGAACATCTCCCATTGCTCCCTAAAGCCGTTGTCGTAGGTGACGTTGTCGGGCAGTTTCTGCCAGTCGGCATAGAAATCGTGCAGCCGCTTCTCGTCGGGATTCCACACCGGCCGGGGCGTCGCCTGCCGCGCCTGGATCATGCAGTCGGAGAGGCCCGCAACCGCCGAGCCGAGCGTGCCGTCGACCTGGAAGGTGACGAGGTCGTCGCGATAAACGCGCGTGACCCAGGACATGTTGATATGCGCGATGGCGCCGCCCTTGAGCTGGAACGTGGCATAGGCGGAGTCGTCGGCCGTCGCCTTGTACTTCTTGCCCTGCTCGTCGAAACGCTCGGGGATGTCGGTGTTGCCGATGCAGCTCACGCTCTCGACTTCGCCGAAGAGATTGTCGAGCACGTAGCGCCAATGGCAAACCATGTCGAGGATGATGCCGCCGCCGTCCTCGTCGCGATAATTCCATGACGGCCGCTGCGCCTCCTGCCAGCCACCTTCGAACACCCAATAGCCGAACTCGCCGCGCACCGAGAGGATGCGGCCGAAGAAGCCGGAGTCGCGCAGGAAGGCAATCTTCTTCAGGCCGGGCAGGAACAGCTTGTCCTGCACCGTGCCGTGCTTGATGCCCTTGGAATTGGCGAGCTTGACGACCTCGAGCGCGGCCTCGAAGTTGGTCGCGATCGGCTTCTCGCAATAAACGTGCTTGCCGGCATTGATGGCCTGGGTCAGCAGCCCGGGGCGCGCCTGCGTGGTCGCGGCGTCGAAGAACATGGTGTCGTTCTTGTCTGCGAGGGCCGCATCGAGATCCGTGGTCCAGCGCGTGACGTTGTAGCGCTTGGCCAGCGCCTCGACCTTCTCGGCGCTGCGGCCGACCAGGATCGGGTCCGGCATCACGCGGTCGCCGTTCTTCAAGCGGACGCCGCCCTGCTCGCGGATCGCGACGATCGAGCGGATCAGATGTTGGTTGAGGCCCATGCGGCCGGTGACGCCGTTCATGATGAGGCCGAGGCGTTGGGTGGTCATGCCGATTGCTCCCAGAGTGATTGTGGCTGTTCGAGCGGACGAAGCGCCGACCAATTCGGATGGACCGACGTCGCAAAGCCCGTGCTGTGAAGCGATCCCGTCAGGAGATCGCCGTCATGGATATTGAGCCGGATGCCTTGGCCGGCATCGGCATAGAGATCAGGATGCGCGGCCGCGAAGGCCTGTGCCTCGGCCGCGGGGGTGTCGCCGAAGCCGTCGACATAGTGGTGGCCGTTACGCTCGGCGTGGGTGATGCCGATGAAGGCGCCGAGCGCGAGATCTTGCTGCACGGCGAGGCCTGCCTGACAGGTCAGGTCCTCTCCGGTCACGAAGAACTTCTCACCACTCACGCTCCATTTCGCCGCGCGCGTCGCGTTGACGATGGACTTGTAAAGCCCTTTGCAGGATTTCGAGGAGATGCCGTGATAGCCGAGCGCCCGGGCCGCGGGAAACGCGTCGTAGGTATCGTCGGCTTCGTCGATGATGAAGCCGCGCGCCGCGAGCGAGCCGAGCGGCGATTGCCGGGTGATGTCGCGCGGCATCGGCTGCTCGACATAGAGCAGGCGCGACGAGATTGGCCGCAGATCGGCGTCGCGATCCAGCCGGTCTATCAATGCGCGCAGGGCGGCGAGATCGGCGTACTGCTCGTTCGCGTCGAGGGTCACCTTGTAGTCCTGTCCGAGCGTACCGAGCTCCTTGCCGATCCGCGCCAGCCGCGCCGCGTCGGCCGTGGGATCGCCCGACAGCTTCAGTTTGAAATAGCGCGCGCCGGCATTCTCTTGTACATCGGCGACACCGCCCTCCCTTTCAACCGTGTCATCGAGGCCGACGGTGTGCCTGATGGCAACGCGCGCCAGCGGCTTTCGGCTTGCAAGAAACTGCGCGATCTCAGCCGCCTTCAGATCGGGCGAAAGCCGCGCATCGATGCCGGCGATATTTCCGGCCATCCCGTCGAAGAAGTTGGTCTCTGCAGCGCGCAGCAGCGCATCGAGCACCGCCTTGTCGATCTCCGCCGGGCCATAGGCCGCGGCCAGCGACGGAATGTTGTTTTTGGCGCAGGTCGCGACCTGAGCACCGATGCAGGACGCATGCAAATCGAACGCCGTCAGGAATTCGGTCCGCGCCAGATAAAGCCCGCGCGCGATCGCGAGCGAGCGGCGCAGCCCATTGACGGTCTGCGCCGGCGAAAGCTCCGGCCTCTTGTCGAACCATTTTGGCACCAGCAGCTCCGCGCTGGCGCCGATTGCCGTCCCTTTGCCCTCGACCTCGATCTCGACCCGCACGAACAGCTGCGGCGTCGCGTTGATGGTAACCGCGCCAAAGCGGAACGGCCGCGCGAAATCCACGGGACGTTCGAAGAAGGCGATATCTCGCAGCTTCAGGCGCGGCGGCATGGTGTTACCGAGAATGAAGTTGTCGGAAGCCGGTCACGCCGCGCTGACGGTGCACCTCTCCCGCTTGCGGGAGAGGTCGGCGCGTTCCGGGCGATGCAAAGCATCGTCCCGCGCCGGGTGAGGGTTTTCTCCTCTGGGGGAGTGTCCCATTGCGGAGACACCCTCTCCCCGACCCTCCCCCGCAGGCGAGGGAGGGAGCGCACTGTGCTTGTGGTCGCGATTAGAGGAAACATCATCGCCCCTAATCCAGCGCCCCTTGCGAGAAAAAATGCTTGCGGATGCGTTGCACGAGCTCGGTGAAGACAGGATCGGCCATCACGTCGAGCGAACGCGGGCGCGGCAGCGGCACGTCGTAGATCGCGGCGACCGCACCGGGGCGCTCGGTCATGACCAGCACGCGGTCGGCGAGGAATACGGCCTCGGGAATGGAATGCGTGATCAGCAGCACGGTCTTCTTCGTCTCGCGCTGAATCCGCATCAATTCGACGTTCATGCGCTCGCGCGTCAGCGCATCGAGCGCGCCGAACGGCTCGTCCATCAGCATGATCCTGGGATCATGCACCAGCGCGCGGCAGATCGAGGCGCGCTGCTGCATGCCGCCGGAGAGCTGCCAGGGCAGCTTCTTCTCAAATCCTTCGAGGCCAACCAGCTTCAGCAGCGCCTTGGCGCGAGCGAGATATTCATCCCGGGCGAGACGCTTCATGTCGATCGGCAGCATCACATTCGACAGGATGTTTCGCCAGGGCAGCAGCAGCGCGTTCTGGAACACGATGCCGACATTGCCGTGCGGTGACGTCACCTTCTCGCCCTCGACCAGAATCTCGCCCGATGTCGGCGGCAACAGCCCGGAGATCAGCTTGAGCAGCGTGGACTTGCCGCAGCCGGACGGGCCGACCACGACGAAGAACTCGCCGTCGTTGATGTGAAAATCCAGCGGCCGCAGCGACGGCACGTCGCCGTCGCGCGTCCGGTAGGTCTTCGACACGCCGGACAGGGTGATGCCCGACGCCTCGCCCGCGGCGCGGTCGCTCACCAATCTCAAATGCGCGGCCGGCTGCACCTCAGCCGTCCTTGTTGCTGGGTTCATTCGATCAAGCCCGCTCAACGATATGATGCGTCATTCCGGGGTGCCTGGAGGGCGAACCCGGAATCTCGAGATTCCGGGTCTGGTCCTTCGGACCATCCCGGAACGACAGTGCTTGGCTCACGTGCCACTCTTCGGCAGATAATCATTGGTGTAGAAGGCCTTCGGGTTCTGCTTGGCCTTGGCATCAAGTCCGCCATATTCGACCATCAGGTTGACGCTGTCGGTCATGTTCTGATCGGTGACCTGGAACGGCCGCTTGCCCTTGGTCTCGGGCGTCCGATAGAGCGGAATGGTCAGCTCAAAGCCCTGCGTCAGCGTGTCGATCTTGCCACCCTTCGGGTTGGCATCGAGGATCGACTGCGCCGCCGCTTTCGGCTCCTTCTCCGCAGCCTCGACGGCCTTGGTCGTCGCCGACATGAAGCGGCGAACGAGATCGGCATTGGCCTTCACATAGTCGGAGTTGGCGATGATGCCGGAAGAGACCATGTTGATGCCGTAGTCGGCAAACTTGATCGGATAGACGTCCTTGCCGGTGGCGTCCTTGATCTTCATCGACTGGTCCATGACGTAGCCAAGCAAGAGATCAGCCTGGCCGTTGATGACGGCGTTGAGCTTGGTCTGGCCGTCGCCGGCGACGGTATTGAAGTCGCTCTCCTTCAGGCCGGTCTTCTTCAGGAACAGCGGCCAGATCTGGGTCATGGAATCCGCCGGTGTGATCGCCACCGTCTTGCCCTTGATGTCCTCGGGCTTCCTGATGTTCTTGTCGACCAAACCCATGACCGACATCGGGCTGGTCTGGAGCAGCACGCCGGTCGCGATCACGGGCGCGCCCTTGATCGCGGCACGCATCATGGTGGGAACGTCGACATAGCCGAAATCGGCGGTCTTGGCGGCAACGGCCTGCGTGGTCGCAGCCGAGCCGCGGCCTTCCTGGATCTCGAGGTCGATGCCCTCGGCCGCGTAGATGCCCTTGGCCTTGCCGTAGTAGAACGGCGCGTGCTCGCCATAGACGTACCAGTTCAGCATCAGCACGACCTTGTCGGCCGCCTGTGCCGGCGCAGCCGCCAACATCATCAGCGCCGCCGACACAACTCCTATCCATCGCTTCATTGCCACTCTCCCTTGTCGTTTTTGCCCGGCCGTTGGCGGCCGTTGGTTGCTTTATTCAAGAGGCGAAAATCACGTCCTCGCGCTGGCTGACATGCCAGGGAATGACCAGCTTCTCGACCCGGTCGACGATCCAGAACAGGATGACGCCGAGCAGCGCCAGAATCACGAGCGCAGCGAACATGGTCGGCAGGTCGAAGGTTCCGATCGAGCGCTGCATCACATAGCCAATGCCGGAATTGGAGCCGACGAACTCGCCGACGACGGCGCCGACCACGGCAAGCGTTACGGAGACCTTGAGGCCGGAGAAGATCGCAGGCAGTGCATGCGGCAGGTTCACCGCGCAGAACACCTGGAACCGGCTGCCCTGCATGGCGCGGGCGAGATCGACCATGTCGGGATCGACAGACTTGAAGCCCTGCACCGCCGAGACCACCACAGGAAAGAAGCCGAGCAGGAAGGCCGAGATCACTTTTGGAATGATGCCGAAGCCGAACCAGACCACGAACAAGGGCGCGATCGCGATCTTCGGCACGGATTGGGAGAACACCAGCAGCGGATAGACGTAGCTCTCCACCGTCTTCGAGCCCGCGATCAGCATCGCGATCGGGATGCCGAACAGCGCCGAGAGCGCGAAACCGCAGACGGTTGCATAGGTCGTCGGCCAGGATTGTCGCAACAGTTCCGGCCAGTCGGTGCGCAGCACCGCGACGACGTCGGCCGGCGCCGGGATTTGGTAGGCGGGGATCTTGAAGATGCGGATCGCGAGATCCCAGGCCACGACGATGAACACCAGGAACAGAAACGGCCGGATCCAGGCCGCATTCAGCATCTTGGACAGCGCACTTTGCGGCTTCAATTCAGCCACGTCTCACTCCCGGTCTTCTTGTTCGTTCTGAGGAGAAATTAACCGATTGGGTAAATACTGTCCAGAGCTTTCCCTGTGACGTTTTTGCGCGGTTCCGGGTGAGTTTGGCGGCCTCTGGGATCAAGGCCACGCCAAATCCTCGGTGTCGTCCCGGCGAAAGCCAGGATCCATTACCCCAGGGCAACCTTTGGCGAACACTGGTCGCTCGGAATTAAGACCTCACGCCAACGAGACATCACGCGGTATGGGTCCTGGCCTTCGCCAGGACGACGCGGAGGTATATCGCGTGAATCGAAACAGCGAAGCTGCTGCGCTACAGCGTCTGCGCCACCGCGGCGCGCTTTTTCGGCGCTTTCACGACGTCCAGCATTTCCGCCGAGCGCCCTGTCAGCGCCGCCAGCACCAGGCCGACCATGTGCGCGAGCCGCTCGTCCTTGGCTTTCTTGTCCAGCAAATCGCGGCCGAAGATTACGCTCAACGTGGCCGAATTCGAGAGGTAGAAGAAGCAAAGCCCTGCGATCGAAATGTAGAGCTGCACCGGATCGATCGCGACCTGGAAGTCGCCGCTCTCGACGCCGCGCCGCACCACGGTGCGAATCATCTCGACGAAGGGCGAATGCATCGACTTGACCTTGGTCGAGCGCTTCAGATGCTTTGCCCGCGCGAGGTTCTCGGTCTGCAGCAGCGACAGGAATTCCGGGTTGCGCAGAAAATAATTCCAGGTGAACTCGATCAGGCGCCGGATCGCCTCGGGCGGATCGAGATGCTCGAGATCAAGTCCCCGCTCCTCGCTGCGGATCTTATCATAGGCGCCTTCGAGCACCGCGAGGTAGAGCTCGTCCTTGTTGCCGACGTGATAATAAAGCATGCGCTTGTTGGCGCCGGCGCTCGCCGCGATGCGGTCGACACGCGCGCCGGCGAGCCCGTGCGCCGCAAACTCCTGCTTGGCGGCCTCGAGAATGCGCAGCCGCATCCCTTCGGGATCGCGCTGCCATGTCAGAGTTCGCTTTGCCTTGGCCAAACCGGTCGCTCGCTGTCACTCGTCGGGATCGGCTTTATCATGGATGCGGCTCGCCTCATAGTTTCGTCATTGCGAGGAGCCCTTGCGACGAAGCAATCCAGAATCGCACTACGGAAACAGTCTGGATCGCTTCGCTCGCAATGACGGCTGGTGAGAGTGGAGCCTACACCACCGGCTTCGGCGAACGCTCCAGCAGCACGGTCTGGATCCCGCAGGTGCCGTTCCTGACTGTCATGATCCGCGTGCCCGGCTTGCGGCCGTTGCGCACTTCGCTGACGTCGAGTCCGCTCGCGATCAGGCGAGCACGGGTCGCGTCGATGTCGGCGACCCGCCAGCTCAGGCCCCAGAGACGGTCGTGATTGGAATCGCCACCGGCCACGGGACGGCGCACCAGTTCGACGACGAGGTCGCCGCAGCGGAAGAACATCAGCTGGCCCCAGTCCTGGTGCGAGCGATCGAGGGCCAGATCGAGCCCGAGCCGCGCGCCATAGAGCGCCGCTGCACGATCGGAATCTTCCGTGGTGATCACGACGTGATCGAGGCCATCGATCGGCGCGACGTCGGTCGCCGCGGAGAGCGGGCGCTCGCCGGCAAGCTCGAGGAAAAACATGCGCACGCCGCGCGCGAACTCCGTCGCGGCGCGCGTGCGCTTCCAGTGCAGCACCGCGCCGGTCGCAGCATCGCTGCTTTCGACCTCGGCGATCGGATCCGGCTTGAGCGCCACCCGATCGAGCCGCCGGTGCATCTTGCCGATGTCAGCGACACGAAAGCACAGGCTGGCGAGCACGCCCTCGCCGTCGTCGAGCACCGCGCGCATCCGGTCGGCGGCCACGCCGACACCACTCGGCGCCATCAGCTCGATCGTCATATTCGCAAGCGTGAACAGCACGCGATCGGCGCCCTCGCCGGAGTTCTGCCAGGCCGGCGCGCGCCCCAGCAGCGTCTGGTAGGCCGCCTTGGCCGCACCGATGTCCTGGACCAGAGCGACGACGTGATCGAGGCCGGTGATCATATTTTCCCCTTTTCTGGACCTGGAACAACCGGCCGAAACACGGCATTTGTCCGGGCTTGGCATTGCCCTGTGATGGTCGTATTCCGGCACCCTATCGACCTCAAGCGCCTCGTGACAATTTTGCGAATAATTTCAGCGTCTCCAGCGCGGAACCGGTGCTAGAGTAACCCGCCGGCCAAGACCACAAAGCGCATCACGGACAAGCAATGCAGGCTCTCTTTATCGGACAGACCTATATCGACGTCGTCTTCATCACCGACCACATGCCGACCGGCGACGAGAAGCACGTGGCCTCGGACTATGCGGTTTCCTTCGGCGGCAATGCGGTGACGGCGGCGTTCTGCTGCGCCAAGCTCGGCATCGTGCCCGATCTGATCGCAACCGCAGCCAATGACTGGCTCGGCCGCATGTTCATGGACATGTGCGCGAAATACGGCATCTCGCTGCATGGCCGGAAGGTGAACCAGTCGTCGCTGTCCTTCATCATGCCCAAGGACGGCAAGCGCGCCATCGTGCGCTGCCGCGACGATGACCACATCCATCCGTTCCCGATGCTCAATCTCGGCGGCTGCCGGGCGCTGCACATCGATGGCCACCAGCCCGATGCCGCGATCCACTACGCCAAGGTGTGCCGCGAGGCCGGCATCTTGACCTCGCTGGACGGCGGCGGCCTGCGCACCAACACGCATGAGCTGCTGGAATTCATCGACGTCGCGATCGTGGCCGAGCGGCTGTGCGAGCAGATGGATCTGACGCCGGATAAGATGCTGGAATACCTCAAGAGCCGCGGCTGCAAGATCGGCGGCATCACCATGGGCGAGAAGGGCCTGCTCTGGTACAACGAGACCGGCACGGTCGAGATCATGCCGGCCATGCCGATCCCGCGCGAGCGGGTGATCGACACCAATGGCGCCGGCGACGTGTTTCATGGCGCCTATGTCTATTCCTATCTGGCCCATCCCGGCAAAAGCTGGCGCGAGCATTTCGACTTTGCGCGGGCCGCCTCGACCTTCAAGATTCAGCGCCTCGGCAACGAGGCGGGATTGCCGACCCTTGTCGACATCGCCAAGGTCAGGCACGAGTTCGAGGTCAGGGTCTAGCCTTCACCGGGGTCTCTCATCTGAGGTTTGTTATGGGGCGCGTCTTCGTCGCCGGCAGCATCAACATGGATGTGGTGGCGACCGCCGATCGCCATCCCAAGGTCGGCGAGACCGTCGCCGGCAAGCAGGTGCTGTATTTTCCGGGCGGCAAGGGAGCGAACCAGGCCGTTGCGGCGTCGCGGCTCGGCGCCAGCACCACGCTGATAGGCCGGCTGGGCAAGGATTCCTTCGGCGCGGAGCTGAAGACTTTCCTCGCGGCTCAGGGTGTCGACCTCGGCTCCATTAAGGACACCGCCGAGGCGCACACCGGCACGGCCATCATCACGGTGGCGGAAGCCGACAACACCATCGTCGTCATCCCCGGAAGCAATGCGCTGGTCAGCGCTGATGACGTCGCGGACGTTCCACTGGCGAAGGGCGATGTCGCCGTCAGCCAGTTCGAGATCCCGCTGCCGACCATTGCCGCATTCTTTCAACGCGCTCGCGCCGCTGGGGCCACAACGTTGCTCAATCCGGCGCCGGCGCAGAAAATGTCCAGCGAGCTGCTCGCACTGGTCGACATCCTCGTGCTGAACGAGACCGAGCTTGGCTTGCTCGCCGGCACCGAGCTGTCAGACAGCGACGAGGCCGCCGGGATCATCGGCGTCGCGCGAGAACTCCAGGCGCGGGGGAACCAGACCATCTGCGTCACGCTCGGCAAACGCGGCGTGCTCGCGCTCGCCGAACGCGAGGAATTATCGGTTCCCGGCCGCGTGGTGAAGGCCGTCGACACCACCGGCGCCGGCGATTGTTTTGTGGGCGCGCTCGCGGCACAACTGGCCGAGGGTGTGGCTTTGCGCGCCGCCCTCGCCTTCGCAAACGTCGCCGCCTCGATCAGCGTGCAGCGCATGGGCGCCGGACCGTCGATGCCGACGGCCGAGGAAGTTGCGGCTGTTCTATAGCGTCGACCGCTTTCTTCACCTCGCCACGCCTGCGGGGAGAGGTCGGATCGCATCGCGAGATGCGATCCGGGTGAGGGGGAGTGCCCGCGAGTGCAACTGTCATCTAATTTGCCGAGACAGCCCCTCACCCCCGCCCTCTCCCCGTAAGAACGGGGAGAGGGAGAGGAGGAAGACGGGGGAGAAGCACTCAAGCCAGCGCGCCCTTCAGATCAAAGCTCTCATCCGCCGCCTGCTCCGGGGTGATCGAGCGGTCCATGCCGAACAGGCGGCGGCCGAACATGTGATCGCCGGCGCGGTTGATGGACTCGATGCCGAGCAGCCTGTCACCCTTGTAGCAGAACGCCGAGAACGCCATCCTGGCGGGATCGCCGCGCAGCACGACGCGGTCGTAGCCGGTGGTGAGCCCGGCGATCTGGAGCTTGTCGTCACCCTGATCGCTCCAGAACCAGGGATGGCTGTCATAGATTTTCCTGTCGCCGGTCAGCCGCGCCGCCAGACAACGGGCGTGGTCGGTGGCGTTCTGCACCGACTCCACCCGCAGCGATCCACCGAAGCGCGGACTCGCGAACAGCGCGCAATCTCCGATCGCCGAAATGTCGGGATCCGAGGTCGAGAGATATTCGTCGACGATGATGCCGGCGGCGACCGGCAGCCCCGCCTCGGCCGCGAGCTCGATGTTCGGCAGCACACCGACGCCGACCACCACGAGGTCGGCCGGCAGATGCCGGCCGTCGCTCAAGGAAACACCGGTGACCGTGCCACCCTCAGCCTCGATCGAGGTTGCCTGCACGCCAAGGTGAATGCGGATGCCGGCCTCACGATGCCGCGCCTGAAAATACTCGGAGACCTCGGCCGTCACCGCGCGCGCCATCACGCGCGGAGCAAGCTCGAGCACGTCGACTTCGAGGCCCTTGATCCGCGCGGTCGCCGCGAATTCAAGACCGATAAAGCCAGCGCCGATGATCACGGCGCGCGTTTTCGACGGAAGGATGTTTCTCAGTGCCTCGCTCTCGTCGAGAATGCGCAAGTATTTCACGTCGGGCAGATTCGCATTCGGCAGATCAAGCAGCCGGTTGCGCGCGCCAGTCGCCAGCACGAGATGCCAGTAGGGAAGCGTCTCGCCCGACGCGAGCAGGACTTTTCGCCCCGGGCGGTCGATCGAGACGGCACGGCCCGCGATCAGATCGATCGTCTGCTCGTGATAGAATTTCTCCGGCCGGAACATCAGGCTGTCCGGCCCGGCCGATCCCTTGATGTAGGCTTTCGACAAAGGCGGCCGCTGATACGGCAGATGCGCCTCGTCGTTGATCAGGCAGATGCGACCGGAAAAGCCGGCCTGGCGCAGGGATGCCGCGACCTGATAGCCGCCATGGCCGGCTCCGACAATGACCACCGGATCATCCGTCATTGGAACAGCCAAAGTTTGTGGACACAGGCCTTCTGGACACAGGTGTAACCCACGTCGTCCCCTCTCTTGCTGATTTGGCTTGCTAGCCGCGTCGATGAGGAGCCGGCGCTCGTGTCCGTCCCTAAACGATGGCGGGGCCATTTGAGCCTATCGTTCCGGCTTTCGCAAGAGCGGCATGCGGGGCACTGACGGCCGGGGATTGTCACCCCGCGCCTTCTGCGATCTAGTTGCAGCAAACCACCTCATGCCGGGGATTTTCCGATGCCAGCTCCCGTCTCCCAACCCGATGATCCCGCTCTGCTGCGAATCGACGGCGCGATTGCGACCATCACGCTCAACCGCCCCACCGCGTTCAATTCGATCAATCTCGCGATCGCACAGAAGCTCGAACAGCTCGCTTCCTATGTCGAAAGCGACGACGCAATCAGGGTTTTGGTGATCGAGGGCGAAGGCCGCGCCTTCTCGGCTGGCGGCGATCTGCAGACGATCGGCGCCGCCGCCGAGGCCAACACGGCGACGCAGGTGGTGGGCCAGTTGCTCAAGCACTATCACGCCTTCATCGAGATGGTCCGGCGCATGCCGAAGATTTCGCTGTCCAGCGTCCACGGCTCGGCCGCCGGCGCCGGCATGGGCCTCGCCTTCGTCACCGACCTCTGCATCGCCGCGGAAGACGCCAAATTCACGCCGGCCTATGCCAAGATCGGCGTCTCGCCGGATGGCGGCTCAACGGTCGGTATCGTCGGCACGGTCGGCTCCCGCCGTGCGCTGCAAATCTTCCTGTCCGAAGACAATTTTACCGCGCAACAGGCCCATGAATGGGGCCTCGTCGCCAAGATCGTTCCTGCCACCGAGCTGAAGGCCGCGACGCGGCAGTTCGCCGAACGCCTGGCGCAAAACCCGCCGGCGGCGATCGCCGGCACCAAATCGCTGGTTGACCAGGCCGCCACCACGCCGCTGAAGCAGCAGCTCGAGGCCGAGGAGCACAAGATCATCATGGCGATGAACACGGACGAGTTCCGCGTCGCCGTGAAGAAGTTCACCAGCAAGGGCAAGTAGCCCCGGCGCTCAATGCGGACAGATATACCCCGTGCCAGCCGGCGACTTGAAGCAGCCGACTGATTCCGGGAGCACGTAGCGCGGCAGCCACAGCACAACGCTCGGGAAGTAGATCGCAAACGCGATCGTGGCGAAGAACACCAGGTAGATCGGCAGCGCCGCGCGTAGCGCTTTCGCAAAGCTGACGCCGACGAATTTTGACGCCATCAGCAGCACCAATCCGTAAGGCGGCGTGATCAGGCCGAAGGCGAGTGTCGCGATCAGCACCACGCCCATGTGCACGCCATTGATGTCGCCGGCCTCGGTCAGCGCATTGACGAGCGGCATGAAGATGATGATGGTCGGCACCGGCTCGATGAAGTCTCCGACCACGGTGAACAGCAGCACCATCAGCAGCATGATCAGATGCGGATCGTTGCCGGCGATCGAGGTGATCACATCGGCGATGTAACTCGCGCCGCGCAAATAAGCCAGCATCCAGCCGAAGGCGTTGGCGGCGCCGATCGTGATCAGCGGCAGCGAAAAGATCAGCCCCGCGAGGCAGAAATCATAGGGGATCTTCTTGATATGCCCGCGGTTGAGCGCGGGGATCACAACGAGGATGATCCAGGCCACGGCGACGACGCCGGCTTCCGTTGGCGTGAACCAGCCGGTCAGAATGCCGCCCAACAAAATGACCGGGATCATCAGGGGTAACGCCGCGTCACCGGCGGCGAACACCACCTGCCGCAACGGCGCGCGGGGCTTGCGCAAGCCGGAAGGACCGAAGAAGTAGCAATAGATCATCAGCCCGAAGCCGATCATCAGACCCGGCACCACGCCCGCCATAAACAGGCCGGCGATCGAGACGTTGCCGACGGCGCCATAGACAACGGCGGTGATGCTCGGCGGCACCAGTGCCGCAATGGTCGAGGCGGAGGCGATGATGGCGGCGATGAAGGCAGGCTCGTAGCCCTCGCGCTTCATCGGGCCGCCGAGCGCGCGGCTCATCACCGCAACGTCGGCGGTGGTCGAGCCCGACATCTCCGAGAAGAACATGCTGAAGACGACCACGACCTGCGACAGCCCACCCCTGATATGCCCGACCAGCGACACCGAGAGATTCGCGATCCGCACAACCACATTCGCGGAGCTCATGAGCTCGCCGACCAGGAGGAAGAACGGGATGGCCAGCAGCGCCTCGGAATCGACGCCGTCGAAGATCTTCTGGATGATCGCGGCAAGCGAGACATCCGACAGGATCGCGCCGATGAAGACGCCGGCCATCAGCGAGAACGGCACGGGCACGCCGAGATAGCCGAACGACAGGAAGCAGACCGACATCAACACAAGGACGACGGGTGCGCTCACGGCCGCACCCTCATCTGGGCGTCGGCGACGGCGGGCGCGGCGTCCTCGTCCGGCGGCTCCGGATGGTCAAAGCCGTTGCGCAGGCCGTTGACGAGCTGCTCGATCGTGAACAATCCGATCAGCACGCCTGACAGCGGGATGATGGCATAGAGCGAGGCGATCGGCGTGCCCGACGGCAGGCGGAAGCTGCCGAAGCCGCGGAGATAGTTCTGGTAGCCGTACCAGATCAGGCAGAAGGCGACGCCGAGCACGACCAGGCGAATGATGATCTCGACGACGATCCGCGGCGTGCCGTGCATCGCCTCGGAGACGGCGGTGAGATAGAGATGATCGTTGCGCCGGGTCGCGGCCGCGGTCCCGATGAAGATCGCGTAGATAAACAACGTCGAGGTGACTTCCTGCAGCCACAGCCAGGGATGGCCGATGGTGCGGGTGACGATGTCGGCGGTGACCGACAGCGAGAAGCCGAAGCACAGCACGCCACAGAGGATCATCAGCCCCAGCTCGAGCCAGTCGAGCGACCGCCATTTCAGGTGGCGCTGGCGTTGCAACACGAGCTTGTCGGCGATGGGCATTAACGTCCCCGTGGTCACGATCTGGTACGGAACAATATCAGGTTGACCCACCGGCTTGCGGGTTTGCGAACCTCTCCCGCTTGCGGGAGAGGTCGGCGCGTAGCGCCGGGTGAGGGCTCGCTCCTCGTTGGGAGTCTCTCCGCGGAGGCACCCTCTCCCCTCCCTCTCCCGCAAGCGGGAGAGGGAGCGCACCGTCTTCCCGCATCACGCTAATTAATCGACCGGATCAGGTCCTTGACCTTGACGGCATGCGGGCCGAGCTCCTTGGCGAGCTTGTCGAGATAGGGATCGGCGATCGCAACGAAGCCCGATTTGTCGACGTCGGTGACGACCTTGACGCCGATCGATCTCAGCTTGTCTTGCGATTGATGCTCCAACTCGATCGCCTTGGCCGGCTGGGTCTTGTTGACCTCGTCGGCGGCGGCCTGCACCCAACCCTGCTGCTCCGGAGTGAGGCTGTTCCAGAGCTTGTCGCTGACCCAGACCAGACTGTTGTTGGCCTCATGCTCGGTCATCGAGAGCACCGGCGCCACTTCGTAGTGCTTGTTGGCGAGGTAGACATTCACGCCATTCTCGGCGACATCGACCACGCCGGTTTGCAGGGAGGTATAGACGCTTCCGAACGGCATATGCACGATCTGTGCGCCATACGCCGGGAACATTGTGTCCTCGGTCGGCGTCGCCTGCACCCGCACTTTCAGGCCCTTCATGTCTTCGACCTTCTTGATCTCCCGCTTGGAATACATGTTGCGCAAGCCAAGCGTCGCCAGCGCAATGACGTGAGTGCCCTGCACCGTCTCGGCAATCATCGCTTTGACCGCCTTTGCCACCTCGGGATTCGCCATCGCCTTGATGAGATGGTCTTCCGAGCGGAACAAATAGTGCATCGACATCACGCCGGCCTGCGGCGACAGCGTCGCGGCGTTCGCAGACGAGGAAATGCAGAACTCGAGGTCACCCGCCTTGACGAGCTGCAACACCTGGGGCTCTTGCCCGAGCTGCGCGCCGGGATACTGGTCGATCAGCATCGTTCCTTTGCTCAGCGCCTTCAGCTTCTCGCTGAAGATGTCGCCGAGGATTCCATAGCCGGTAGACTTCGGCTGGTCATAGGCGAAGCGATAATGCTTCACCTCCTGCGCCGACGCGCTCGTGACGAAAACAACAGCGGCCGTTGCCGCCAGCCCAAGCAAGGATCGTGCAATCATCGTTTCCCCCTGTTTTGTCGCCCGCCGCTTGTGCGGTCTGGGCGTTCGTTCGGGTGGCTATCACCCCTTCTCGGCTTTGTTCCCGGCTCTCTGCATGAAATCGAAGTCGCAGCCCTCGTCGGCCTGCATGATGGTCTCGTTGAACAGCCAGGCATAGCCGCGTCGCGCCTCCTCCGGCGCCGTCGCGGGCTTCAAGGCGGCGCGCCGGCGCTGCAGCTCGGCCGCATCGACCAGAAGCTCGATGCTGCGTTTTGCAACATCCAGCTGGATCATATCGCCGTTCTTCACCAGCGCCAGTGGTCCGCCGACGGCGGATTCCGGCGCGATGTGCAGCACGATGGTGCCGAACGCGGTGCCGCTCATGCGCGCATCGGAAATGCGCACCATGTCCTTGGTGCCGCCGCGCGCGAGCTTCTTCGGGATCGGCAGATAGCCCGCCTCGGGCATGCCCGGTGCGCCCTTGGGGCCGGCATTGCGCAGCACCAGCACGTCATCGGCGGTGACGTCGAGATCGGGATCGTCGAC
The DNA here is from genome assembly GCF_055807395.1 of Bradyrhizobium sp. Kon10. Classification (NCBI taxonomy): domain Bacteria; kingdom Pseudomonadati; phylum Pseudomonadota; class Alphaproteobacteria; order Hyphomicrobiales; family Nitrobacteraceae; genus Bradyrhizobium; species Bradyrhizobium sp. Kon10. The sequence goes on from NZ_JBVVOZ010000001.1 coordinate 154,500, forward strand.
CCGCAGGGTCATGTCCTCGACGGATTCGAACACGACTGCGCGGCCGGTGTGCTGCAACAGTTTCGGGCTCGCGGCGGATTGCTTGATCACCGCGCCGCGCGGCGCGAGATTGCCGTGCAGGACGGCGAGACCGCCTTCCTTCTTGATCGGATCAGTGCGCGGGCGGATCGCGTCCTGACCGGGGACGTCTTCCGCATTCGCGACGACATCGCGCAGCGTCTGGCCCGTGATCGTCTTCGCCTCGAGATCGACGAGATCGCCGAGCTGCGCCAGCAATTTCGGCACGCCGCCGGCGTGATGAAAATGCTCCATGTAATGCTCGCCCGACGGTTTGAGATCGACCAGCACCGGCACCTCGCGGCCGAGCTGATCGAAGGCGCCGAGATCGAGCCGGTGCGGCGAGCGATGCGCCATCGCCGTCAGATGGATCAGGCCGTTGGTCGAGCCGCCGATCGATTGCAGCACGACCTGCGCATTCTTGAACGACGCCGGGGTCAACAATTCGCTCGGCTTCGGCCCCTTGGTCTTGGCCATCTCGGCGGCCACCCGCCCGCTGGCTTCCGCAAGACGAAAGCGCTCCGCATGCGGCGCCGGGATCGTCGCGCTCATCGGCAGCGACAGGCCCATGGCCTCGATCATGCAGGCCATGGTCGAGGCCGTGCCCATCACCATGCAGGTGCCGACCGACGGCGCGAGCCTGCCGTTCACTGCCTCGATCTCGGCATCGTCGATCTCGCCGGCGCGATACTTGCCCCACAGACGACGGCAATCGGTACAGGCGCCCAGCACCTCGCCCTTGTGATGGCCGACCACCATCGGCCCCACGGGGATCACCACGGTCGGCAGATCGGCGCTGATTGCGGCCATCACCTGCGCCGGCAGCGTCTTGTCGCAGCCGCCGATCACGATCACCGAATCCATCGGCTGGGCGCGGATCATCTCCTCGGTGTCCATCGCCATCAGATTGCGCAGATACATCGAGGTCGGATGCGCGAAGCTCTCGGCGATCGAGATGGTGGGGAATACGAACGGCATCGCGCCCGACAGCATCACGCCGCGCTTGGCGGCTTCGATGATCTGCGGCACGTTGCCGTGGCAGGGATTGTAATCGCTGTAGGTGTTGGTGATGCCGACGATCGGGCGCTCCAGCGCGTCGTGGGAATAGCCCATGGCCTTGATGAACGCCTTGCGCAGGAACAGCGAGAATCCGGCATCGCCATAGCTCGTCAGACCCTTGCGCAAGCCACTCGTCATCATGCCACTCCAGTCACCTTGCTATTGTGGTACAGGCTGCCCCCTGATTGTCAATAACGCAGGTGCTAACAGCGTTCTTTCTGGGTCTGGGGACCTCTCACGATACAAATTATTGACAATCCCGCCCTTCCCTGCTCCACAAGACGGGCCGGCCCGGTGCCGAAGGCTGAGGGGATGTCCGACATTCACACCGCAGAGGCGAGCATAGTCCGGCGCGACGATCCGGACGACGTCGTCGCGCGGCTCGAGGAGGACATCATCTTCGGCCGCCTCGCGCCGGGCGCGCGCCTGACCGAAGACGCGCTGATGTCGGCTTACGGTACCTCGCGGCACTTCGTGCGCCAGGCGCTGGTGGATGCCGAGCGCCGCGGCATCGTCCGTCGCGAGAGGAATGTCGGCGCCACGGTGCGGTTCTATTCGGCGGAAGAAGTCCGGCAGATCTACGAGGTGCGGGAGATGCTGACGCGGCAGGCCGCGCTGATGATCCCCCTGCCCGCACCACAAAACCTGATCGACGAACTGACCAAGTTGCAAAGCCGCTATTGCGCCAAAGCGGACGTGCGGGACCTCCGCGGCATCCACGAGACCAACGACGCCTTCCACGTTGCGCTGTTCGCAGCCTGCGGCAATCCCTATCTGGTGCGCTCGCTGCAGGACTATATGAGCCTGACCTTGCCGATGCGCGCCACGAACCTCGCCGACCGCGAGGGCCTCGCGCTATCGCGGCGCCAGCACGAGCTGATGATCGAGCTGCTGAAGGGCCGCGACAGCTGGGCGCTGGCCCAGCTGTGCGTCGATCACATGCAGTTCAGCAAGAAGGACTATCTGGCGCGGATCGCGGGCGAGGAAGAGCGCTAGCGTGTGCGTGCCAGGACACACGCACGTTCAGTACCGTCTCAAGATGCCGCGATCCACGCTGGCATCGCCGTAATTGGCACAGGCGCTTTTCGGGTTTCTGATCAAGTCGGCCCGGACGCGCTTGAAAGTCTTGCCGGCCGCGTCGGACACCTCGGGACGGAATTTGCCGGGATCGTAGCTCTCGCCATCGCGAGCCTTGATGGCCGCAGCATAGGCGTCGATCATCGCCATCGCGGCATCAGGGCTGCCGAGAAGCCGGGCGCCGAGTTGAACGCCGCCGGCACCATCGATCTCGTAGCCGACGCATCGTTGCTCCAGCACCACGGATGCGGTGACGAGCTGGTCGAGAAACGCCGCTTCGGCCTCGCTGAGCGTTGCGGCTCGCGCCGGCATGATCATCGCGGACAGAGCGATGGCTGACAATTTGATCTTCATTATTGTGGCTTTCGCCGCCGCCGTTCAGTTGTGATCGGCCAGCGGTTACTGAATCACGATCGCACAGATCGAGAGCCACACGATGTCCGGAGCGACGTTGATCTAGATCAACCGGCCGTCGTGCCCGGGCTTGTCCCGGGCATCCACGTTGTTGTGCCGCGTGGCAAGACGTGGATGGCCGGGACAAGCCCGGCCATGACGTCAAACATTACCGCTTATTCCAGTCGATGATGCGGCTCGCATCGCCGTCGAATTCGTTGCTACAGAACGCACCGCCCTGGTAGTGGTCGCCGATCGGATCCGGCTTCAGTTTGGCCTGCTCGGCCATCGCGTGCGCCACGTGATCCTCGGAGCGGCCGGTCGGGCGATAGCCGAATTCGTAGGCGCGGTGGTTGTCCCACCAGGCGCGCTCGTTGAGGGACACGCCGTAGAAAATCTCGAAATGAATATCGGGATGTTCGAGCCCGATCTGGCAGAGCTGCACCAGATCCTCCGGCTTCAGCCACATCGCGATCCGGCGATGATCAAGCGGCTGCTCGTCGCAATTGCCGATCCGGATGCAGGTCACCTTCAGCCCGTGCTTGTCGGCGTAGAGCGAGCCCACGGCTTCGCCGAACACCTTGCTGACGCCGTAGCGGCCGTCGGGGCGCACGGTGACGTTGGTGTCGATCCTGCGGTGGCGCGGATAGAAGCCGACGGTGTGGTTCGACGAGGCGAACACCACGCGCTTGACGCCCTTCCTGTGCGCGGCTTCGAATAGATTGTAGCCGCCGATGATGTTGGCCTGGAGGATGTCGTCCCAAGGGCCTTCGACCGAATAGCCGCCGAAATGGATGATACCGTCGACGCCCTCGCAGATCGCCTCGACCTGCGCCATGTCGGACAGGTCCGCCGCCTTGAACTGCTCGTTCGCCCCGAGATCGGCGGGCGCGCGGATGTCGGAGAGCAGGAGATCGGGATAGATCGGCGGCAGCAGTTTGCGCAGGCGCGTTCCGATTCCGCCCGAAGCTCCCGTCATCAAGATACGCGGCATTTCTTCCCTCGTGATTGGCGACCGATTTGCGGTCAAAGGTCTCTAATGATAGCAGATTTGGGCAGAGGGAACGCAACAACGAGAATTGCACATGAACGATGCATCGTCCCACCGCCAAGAACGGCCTTATGGCTGGCAGCCGGCGACCTATTACCCCGATCCGGCGATAAAAGCACTGGACCCTCGCTTCGAAAAATACTGGCTGAAACTTTCGGCGGTGGAGCGGCTGACGACCGGCCTGCGCTGGGCCGAGGGGCCGGTCTGGTTCGGCGACGGGCGCTATCTCTTGTGCAGCGATATCCCGAACCAGCGCATCGTCAAATGGGAGGAGGAGACCGGCGCGGTCTCGGTTTTCCGAAAACCTTCCAATTTCGCCAATGGCAACACCCGCGACCGCCAGGGCCGGCTCGTCACCTGCGAGCACGGCGGGCGGCGCGTGACCCGCACCGAATATGACGGCACCATCACGGTGCTGATGGATTCTTTCAACGGCAAGAGGCTGAACTCGCCGAACGACGTCGTGGTGAAATCCGATGGCGCGATCTGGTTCACCGATCCCACCTTCGGCTTGCTCGGCAATTACGAGGGCTACAAGGCGGACCCCGAGATCGATCCGAATGTCTACCGTCTCGATCCCGCGACCGGCAAGGCGACCATCGTTGCCGAGGGCGTGCTCGGGCCGAACGGGCTGTGCTTCTCGCCGGACGAGAAGATCCTTTACGTCGTGGAATCGCGCGGCGTGCCCAACCGCAAGATCCTCGCCTATGACGTCTCAGCCGACGGCACCACGATCTCCAACAAGCGAATCTTCATCGACGCTGGCCCGGGCACGCCGGACGGCATGCGCTGTGACATCGACGGCAATCTCTGGTGCGGCTGGGGCATGGGTGATCCCGAGCTCGACGGCGTCGTTGTGTTCGCGCCCGACGGCGTCATGATCGGCCGCATCGCGCTGCCCGAGCGCTGCGCCAATCTCTGCTTCGGCGGCGTCAAGCGCAACCGCCTGTTCATGGCCGCGAGCCAGTCGATCTACGCGCTGTATGTGAACACGCAGGGCGCGATGGGGGGATAGAGTCTCGGCAGCGACGGTCTCGTAGGGTGGGCAAAGCGAAGCGTACCCACCACTTCTCGTCGTCGCGGAATGGTGGGCACGTCGCGCGAAGAGCGCGCCTTTGCCCACCCTACAAATAGCAAACGCCGGAGCGATCACTCGCTCCGGGTCGTCATCTCTTTCCCGACCAGCCTACGCCGCGTTGAAGCCGGCAATGGCCTTCACTTCGAGGAAGTCCTCAAGGCCGTACTTGCCCCACTCGCGGCCGTTGCCGGACTGCTTGTAGCCGCCAAACGGCGCGCTGCGGTCGTTGGGCACGCCCTGGAGGTTGACGTTGCCGGCACGGATCTGCCGGCCGACGCGCTTGGCGTCCTCGACGGAAGCGCCCGTGACATAACCGGCAAGGCCATAGGGCGTGTCGTTGGCGATGTGAACGGCCTCGGCTTCGTCCTTGGCGCCGATGATGGTCAGCACCGGTCCGAAGATCTCCTCGCGGGCGATCGTCATCTCGGGGGTGACGTCGGCAAAGATGGTCGGACGGACATAGAAGCCCTTATTGACTCCCTCGGGCAGGCCCGGACCGCCGGCGACGAGTGTTGCGCCCTCGTCGATGCCCTTCTTGATCAGGCCCTGGATCTTATCCCACTGGCCGCGATTGACCACGGGGCCGATGGTGGTGCCTTCGGCGCGGGGATCACCGGCCTTGGTCTTGTCGGCGGCGGCCTTCGCGATCGCGGCGACTTCCTTCATCTTCGACAGCGGCACGATCATGCGCGAGGGCGCGTTGCAGGACTGGCCGGAGTTGTTGAACATGTGCATCACGCCGCCGGTCACGGCTTTTGCGAGGTCGGCGCCTTCGAGGATCACGTTCGGCGACTTGCCGCCGAGCTCCTGGCTGACGCGCTTCACGGTGGGCGCGGCGCGCTTGGCCACGTCGATGCCGGCGCGGGTCGAGCCGGTGAACGAGATCATGTCGATGTCGGGATGCTCGCTCATGGCGGCGCCGACCTCGGGGCCGAGGCCGTTGACGAGGTTGAACACGCCCTTCGGCACGCCGGCTTCATGGAGGATTTCCGCGAAGATCAGCGCCGAGGTCGGGGTGAACTCCGACGGCTTCAGGATCATGGTGCAGCCGGCGGCGAGCGCGGGCGCGACCTTGCAGGCGATCTGGTTGAGCGGCCAGTTCCAGGGCGTGATCATGCCAACCACGCCGACCGGCTCGCGCAGCACCATCGCGGTGCCGACCGGTTCCTCGAAATGGTAGTTCTTGAGCACGTCGAGCGTGGTCATGAGATGACCGAGGCCGGCGCCGGCCTGAAGCTTCTCCGCCATCGGCAGCGGCGCGCCCATCTCGTCGGAGACGGCGGCGCCGATCTCCTTGAGGCGGCCCTTGTAGACCTCGATGACTTTCGAGAGCAGCGCGACGCGCTCCTCGCGGCTGGTCTGGGAGAACGTTGCAAAGGCGCGCTTGGCGGCCGCGACGGCCTTGTCGACGTCAGCCTTGGAGCCCAGCGCAACCTCGTACATCGCCTCTTCCGTCGCCGGATTGACGACCGGGGTGGACTTCTTGACGGCGGGATCGACCCAGGCGCCGTCGATGTAGAATTGCATGCGATTGACCATCGGTAACCTCTTCTTGGGGGCTTTGAGGGGGCGTTTCGGCAGGCATCCTTGCACGAAAGCGCCGGCAATTGAACCCGCCATATGCGGGGCCAGCGTTGCGGCGGACGGGGGTTATATGAGCCGATGGCAATGGGGTGGCAAGGTCTCGCCTCACTCACGATGTCGTCCCGGCGAACGCCGGGACCCATAACCACAGGGAGCAGTTGGTTTGCTTAGGCGTCTACCACCTGCACCCACAACGACAGCCGCGGCGTATGGGCCCCGGCCTTCGCCGGGGCGACGAGAGACCGTCACACCGCCATCTTCCGATGCAGCACCGGGGCGCCGGTGGTGAGGCTTTCGGCCGCATCGATGATGGCGTTGGCATCCAGGCCGTAGTGGCGGTAGAGGTCCGCGATGCTGCCGGTCTGGCCGAACTGCTCGACACCGAGCGCCTCGACGCGATGGCCGCGGACACTGCCGAGCCAGCCGAGCGCAGCCGGATGGCCGTCGATCACCGTCACGATGCCGCAGTCGCGCGGCAATGGCGCCAGCAGCTTCTCGATGTGGCTCAGATGCTGCACGCCGCGGCGATCGCGCCGCAATTTTCGCGCGGCGGTCCAGCCTGCGTGCAGGCGGTCGGCCGAGGTGATCGCGAGCAGGCCGATGTCGCGGCGGCTCTCGCCGATCAGGCCGGTGGCCTCGATCGCTTCCGGCGCAATCGCGCCGGTATAGGCGATCACGAGTTCGGCGTTGGGCCCCGGCTTACGCAGCCAATAGGCGCCATCGGTGATGCCCTTCTCCAATTCCGGCGTCATGATCCGCTGCGCCTGATCGATGCTACGGGTCGACAGCCGCAGATAGACAGAACCGCCCTCCGCCGCATCGCGCTGCATGTGCCTGAACCCCCAGCCCATGACCACGGCGAGCTCGTCGACGAAGGCCGGCTCGAACGAGGCGAGCCCATCCTGCGCCATGCCGATCAGCGGCGTCGCGATCGACTGGTGCGCGCCGCCTTCGGGCGCAAGGGTAATGCCGGACGGCGTCGCCGCCACCATGAAGCGCGCGTCCTGGTAGCAGGCATAGTTCAGCGCATCGAGCCCGCGCTCGATGAAGGGATCGTAGAGCGTGCCGACCGGGAGCAGCCGCTCGCCGTTGATCTGGTGCGACAGGCCGAGCGCCGAGAGCATGATGAACAGGTTCATCTCGGCAATGCCGAGCTCGAGATGCTGGCCTTTGGGTGATGCGTCCCAATTGAAGGTCGAGGGAATTTTCTCACTGCGGAATAAGTCGGCCTTCTCGGCGCTTGCGAACAGGCCGCGCCGGTTCACCCAAGGACCGAGATTGGTCGAGACGGTCACATCCGGCGACGTCGTCACGATCCGCCTGGCGAGTTCGCTGTCGCTGCGCGCGATCTCGTTCAGCACGAGGCCAAAGCCCTGCTGGGTCGACATCTGCGGCGACGGCTTGAACGCGAGTTGCGAGGGCACCTCGACCACGGGGGCGGTGAGCCGGCGTCCGTCCTGGTTGAACGGCACGCGCGCGAGGAACGCGTCCAGCTCGGCTGTATCCTGCGTAAGCCCTTCGTATCTGTCCCATTCGTGACCCGGGCGGATGTTCTGGCTCTCGCGATATTTCTCCATCTGCGCGACCGTCATCAGGCCGGCATGGTTGTCCTTGTGGCCCTGGAACGGCAGGCCGACACCCTTGATGGTGTAGGCGATGAAGCAGACCGGGCGATCGTGATCGATGGACTCGAACGCCTCCAGCATGCTCGCCATGTCATGACCGCCGAGGTTCGACATCAGCGCCAGCAGTTCGTCGTCGCTGCGGCGGTCGATCAGTTTGGTAATTGGTCCCTGGTCGCCGATCTCGTCATGCAAATGCTTGCGGAAGGCCGCACCGCCCTGGAAGCACAGCGCGGCGTAGAGCGCGTTCGGGCAGTTGTCGATCCAGCGCTTCAGCGCCTCGCCGCCGGGCTCGGCAAACGCCTCGCGCATCAGCCGGCCGTATTTGACGATGACCACGTCCCAGCCGAAATTGCGGAACATGGTTTCGAACTTTTCCCAGAGACCTTCGCGCACCACGGCGTCGAGCGACTGGCGGTTATAGTCGACCACCCACCAGGTGTTGCGCAGGCCGTGCTTCCACCCCTCCGCCAGCGCTTCGAAGATGTTGCCCTCGTCCATCTCGGCATCGCCGACGAGGGCAATCATCCGCCCCTCGCGGCGATCCTTCATCCTGCCATGCGCCTTGACGTAGTCCTGCACCAGCGAGGCGAACAGCGTCTGCGCCACGCCGAGGCCGACCGAGCCGGTCGAGAAGTCGACGTCGTCGACATCCTTGGTGCGCGACGGATAGGACTGCGCACCCTTGAAGCCGCGGAAATTTTCCAGCTTCTCGCGGCTCTGCCGGCCGAACAGATACTGGATCGCGTGGAACACTGGGCTCGCATGCGGCTTCACCGCGACGCGGTCTTCGGGCCGCAGCACGCTGAAATACAGCGCCGACATGATGGTCGCGAGCGAGGCCGAGGACGCCTGGTGGCCTCCCACCTTCAACCCGTCCTCGTTCGGGCGGATATGGTTGGCGTGATGGATGGTCCATGACGACAGCCACAGCGCCTTGCGGCTCAGGGCGGTCAGGGTTTCAAGGCGCGCGGAATCAACGGGCATGGCGATGCTCCGGAAAACAATGGCCCGATCATACCCCTGCAGGCCGCACCAGATTTCTCAATTTTTGGCGCCGTACCTGCAGATATTGGGATACCATACCAAGAATCTCCCAAAAACGACAGGCTCATCCCAATGTCCGAGCTCGACACCATCGATCGAAAAATTCTTGCGCTGCTCCAGAACGACAGCCGACTGACCATGCAGGAGCTCGCCGACAAGGTCGGGCTCTCGGTGTCGCCGTGCCATCGCCGCGTCAAGCTCTTGGAGGAGCGCGGCGTCATCTCGCGCTACATCGCCACCGTCGACCAGAAAGCGCTGGGGCTGCATGTCAGTGTCTTCATCTCGATCAAGCTGGCGCGGCAGAAGGAGGAGGACCTCAACCGTTTCGCGCGCGCGATCTCGAAATGGGACGAGGTGCTGGAATGCTATCTAATGACCGGCAACCGCGACTATCTGCTGCGCGTGGTGGCGGCCGACCTCGCCTCCTACGAGGCCTTCCTGAAGACCAAGCTGACCCGGCTCGACGGCATCGCCTCGATCGAGTCGAGCTTTGCGCTCAGCCAGGTGAAATATTCGATCGCGCTGCCGGTGTAACGCCTCTGCCCCGTCATTGCGAGCGCAGCGAAGCAATCCAGAGTCCCTCAGCGGCGGCAGACTGGATTGCTTCGCTGCGCTCGCAATGACAGCCGTCTATCGCCACGGCTGGACGATGATCTTGGTATGCGCCTCGGGATTGGCGAGATCGGCGAAAGCTTTCGCGATACCATCGATGCCGATCTCGGCCGTCACCATCGCGCCGGCATCCACCTCACCTTCCGCGATCAGGCGCAGCGACGCCGCGAACTCGTCCGGTGTGTAGCCGAGCACATATTGGAGATTGAGCTCCTTCATGATGCCGAGCATGGGCTCGCTCTTGTCGCTCTCCATGCAGACGCCAACCACGACGATCCTTGCATCGCGCGGCGCGCCCTCGAACACCTGCTGCAATAGGCCGGGCACACCGACACATTCGAAGATGATCGCGGGCTTCAGCGCCGGCAGCATCGCCTGCAATGGCGGCCGTGCCGCCTTCTCCGCCTCGGACATCTGTGCGTGCTCGGCCCAGGCTGCATAGGGCTGCGATTGTTTTGGATCGACCACGATATCGGCGCCGAGCCGAGCAGCCAGCGCACGCCGCGCCGGTGAATAGTCGGCGGCGACGATCGGATGCAGGCCCTTGATTTTCAGCGCCGCGATCACCGCGAGTCCCACCGGCCCGCAGCCGATCACGAGCGGCACCTCGCCGCCACGGATGTTGGCTTTTGCCACGGCATGAACGCCAACCGCGAGCGGCTCGGTCAGCGCCGCATGTTCCGGGGCGAGACCATTGGGCACCTCCAGCAGCAGCGGCTCGCTGAGCAGCATCGCCTCGGCATAGCCGCCGATATTGTCGTTGGAATAGCCGATACCCTCGATGCCCTGCGCCGTCAGCAGCGCCGGCAGCGAGCAGACGCGCGTGCCGGGCTTGAGCTTGCGCGCGGTGCCGGGGCCGTAATCGACGATCTCGCAGCAGAATTCGTGGCCAAACACGACGTCGCGGGTGAGATCCATCGGCTTGCGCCCGGTCTTTCGCGCCATCTCGGCCATACGGAAGGCGTGCTGGCGCGCGTGCAGATCGGAGCCGCAGATGCCGCAGGCGAGCGTCTTGACCAGCACCTGGCCGGGACCCGGTGTCGGCTCCAGCATCCGGTCCACGACAATCTCACCGTTCCTGAAAATCGCAGCGCGCATCCGTCTCCTCCCTTGTTGTTGGAGCCGTTGATAGCACGATACCGGTTCGAAATATTGCGTCAGGGGTTCGGGGAGCGCTCGGCCTGCACCAAAAGCTGGGCGCGACGGATGCGCTCGCGATGGGCGATATAGAGACCACTGGCGACGATGAACGCCGCGCCGACGATGGTCCACATGTCCGGCAATTCCCCGAAGATGAAGAAGCCCAAAATGCTGACCCACAACAATTGCGTGTAGGAGAACGGCGCCAGCACCGAGGCATCGCCATAGCGGTAGGCCAGCACGATGATCCACTGGCCGACGGTGGACGCGACGCCAATCACGATGCCGAGTCCGATCGCAGTCCAGCTCGGCGTCACCCAGACGAACGGCACCATCGCTGTGAGGATCGCAACACCGGTGAGCGCGGAATAGGCCATCGTGGTGATGACGGCTTCGCGGCCGCTTATCATGCGGGTCAGGATCAATGCGGCAGCCCAGCAGAACGCTGAGATGATCGGGAAGAAGGCGGCGACGTGAAACGCGTTCGAGCCCGGCCGCAGGATGATGATCACCCCCATCAGGCCGAGCGCGGTCGCGATCCAGCGGCGCATGCCGACCTTCTCGCTGAGAAAGATGATCGACAGCGCAGTGACGAACAGCGGAGAGACGAAGCCGGTTGCAGACGCCTCCGCGATCGGGAGGAAGCGCAGGCCAGTGATGAAGAAGAGCGAGGAGCCGAGCAGCGCCGCGCCGCGCATCAACTGCAAACCGAGGCGCTCGGTGCGCATCGCATAAAGCGGCGACGCCGGCAGCATCACAGGCGTGAACATCAGCGCGAACGTCACGAAGCGGATCCAGGTGATCTCGATCGACGGCAGGCTCGTCGACAAATATTTCGCGGTGACGTCGGAGCAGCCGAGAAACACCGTCGACAGCAACACCAGTGCAATGCCCTTGAAGGGATGATCGACGCGCGCAGGCGCGCGGCGCGTCTGCTGCTTCTTCTGCGGCATCGGCATGGCAATACTGTCGAGCCTTGCGGCTACGGCGGGCGGCGGGGTCACGGCTGGAACCTGGGAAATACGAATCGGGGACGGCTGTAAAAAACGACAAATGCGCCGCTTTCACAACTTCCGAAAACAGGATGCCGATATGCGCTGAGGTCCGCGCGCGTCAATAGACCATTAAGATTGCGCGTTGCTGCACTACAGCATAGGGAGGCCGCGCGGCTTGGGACCGCGCGGAAACGCCGCATCCAGCGCCGCAATGTCGTCTGTCGTCAGCACGAGATCGCCGGCCGCCGCGTTTTCTGCGGCATGTTCCGCGGATGACGCCTTGGGGATCGCGAACACCGTAGTCGCACGGGTGAGGAAGCTCAGTGCGACCTGACGCGGCGTCGCGCGACGCGCTTGCGCAATGCGCGCAAGCACGGCGCCGCCCTTGCTGTCGCCGGCGGGAAAATCGTCATGGCCGAATGGCGAATAGGCGACCACCGCAACACCGTGCTGCTCGCACCACGGGATCACCGCATGCTCGATCGCGCGCTCCTTGAGATGATAGAGCACCTGATTGCACGCGACCCTGCCCTCGCCCGCAATTTCGAAAATCTCGTCGAGATCGTCCGCGTCGAAATTGGACACGCCCCAGGATTTTATCTTGCCGGCCTTCACCAGCTCTTCGAATGCAGCGACGGTGTCTTGCAGCGGATAAGAACCGCGCCAGTGCAGGAGATAGCAATCGAGACGATCAGTCTTCAGCCGCTTCAGCGAGCGTTCGCAGGCGGTAATGGTGCCACGGCGCGAGGCGTTGCTCGGCAGCACTTTCGAGACCAGGAAGACTTCATCCCGCCGGTTCGCGATCGCATCGGCAATGACGAGTTCGGCATCGCCATACATCTCCGCGGTGTCGACGTGAGTCATCCCGAGATCGAGCCCGCGCTGAAGCGCCGCGATCGCGCGCTTGCGATCGCCATGGTCGAGATACCAGGTGCCCTGCCCGATGACGGAGACGTTGGCGCCGGTCTGGCCGAAGGGGTTTGATTTCATGTGAAAGCTCACAGTTCGCTGCTATCGGCGACCAGCACAGTGCCGGTTGCTGACTCAGTGATATAGAGCCGATCTTTCTTCGTGCCACCGATCGCAACGTTGGTGCAATTCGGCCCCGCGCACGACTTGATCCGCGCGATCAATTCTCCGTTCGGTGCGAACACGAAGACGTACCCCAGCGACGCGTGGCCGACGAACAGGCGCCCCCTCGCGTCCATGGTCATGCCATCAGGGCCGGATGTACCGAACAGCGCGCAGAAGCGGCCGACCTTGGACACGCTGCCGTCCCGCATGAACGGCAATCGCCACACGGAATTGTCGCGCGTCATCGCGACGAACAGCACGGTCTCGGTCGGATCGAGCACCAGGCCATTCGGGCTGATGCCGGTATTGATCAGGCAATCAAGCCGGCCACTCGCGCTCAGCCGATAGACCCGGCCGCTGGGATCATGCAGGCCGGTCTGGCCTTGGTCGGTGAAATAGATGTCGCCGTTGGAAGCAAGATGCAGGTCGTTGCAGCCGCGAAACGATTCCGAATTGCGCGCGGTCAGCACCGGCTTGATGTGCCCGGCTTTGGCGTCGAGCTCCATGATGCCGTGCATGTAGTCGGCGACCAGGATGCGTCCGTCGGCTGCGATCTTCAGCCCGTTCGGCCAGCCGACATATTCGACCACGAGCGACCATTCCCCATCGGGCGCGATGCGGAAGATGCGGCCGAAGGGAATGTCGACGATGTAGAGGTTGCCGTCCTTGTCGAACGACGGCCCTTCGATGAAGCTGTCAGTCGCAACGCCCGGCCGGTTGGCATCGGCCCAGTCGGTCCGCACGCCCCTGCGGCGGAATCTGTCGGGCATGGCGGAGAAGATTTGGGTTTCAATCAGGCGCGGCGGCGTTTCCAGGTACATCATGGTTGTTCTTGGCTGTTGATGAGAGCGCCGCAACATAAGGCACAATGGACAGCGCGTCGATTGGGGCGGAGGCATGGAACACCACCCTCATTGTCATTCCCCGCGAAAGCGGGGAATCCAGTACGCCGCGGCCTTACTGCTCAATCACAAGTGTCTCGGCGTACTGGATCGCCCGGTCGAGGCCGGGCGATGACACCGGAGTTTAAGGCGACGACCGAGAACGTCGTCTTATCCCGCCGCGCCCGCTACTTTCGCCTGTTTCGCCGGCGCGAGCTCGGTCGCGGCGATCAGCTGCTTCAGCTCGGGGATACAGGAACCGCAATTGGTGCCGGCCTTGAGTTTCGCGCCGATGTCGGCGGCGGTGCGGGCGCCGGCTGCGATGGTGTCGCAGATGGTGCCGCGGCCGACGCCGAAACAGGCGCAGACGATCGGGCCGGTCGAGGCGGCGCCTTCGCTGGATTTGCCGGACAGCAGCATGCGGCGCTGCTCGTCGGTGACGTGATCGGCGGCGAACATGCTCTTCACCACCTCCCAGTCGCCGGCGTCATGCGCGGGGCCGACGAACAAGCAGGCCTCGATACGATCGCCTGTGAACGAGGCCGCGCGATAAACGCCGCCGCCGAAATCGCGGTACTCGGCGACATCCTCGCCGGCGACGCCATCGAGCCAGGCCGGCCAGCGCGCGAGATCGGCATTGTCGGCGAAGAGATAGCCAAAGCCGCCGGCGACGCTGGCGCGGGTCCACAACAGGTTCGGCGGCAGATCGAGCTGCTTTCGCGACAGCGCAAAACCGCGGAAGACGTATTCATACGGCGCGATGGCAGCCGGCGTCGCCTTCGATTCCGGCTGGCCCGAGAACGGATCTGTGAATGGAGCGACCAGCGCGCCGACGCGGCCGTGCGAGGCGTTCATCTGGCTCCAGTGGATCGGCGCGAACAGCGTGCCGCGCTGCTGCCGTTCGCTGACGACGACCTTCAGGATGCACTGGCCGTAATCCGTGGTGATGCGGGCAAACCCGTCATGAGCGATGCCGTATTTATTGGCGTCATCGGGATGAATCTCGACGAACGGTTCCGGCAGATGCGCGCCCAGCCGCTGGCTCAGGCCGGTGCGCGTCATGGTGTGCCACTGGTCGCGGATGCGCCCGGTATTGAGCCGCAGGGGTCGCGACGGGCCCGTCTCGCTACGCAGCGCCGGCACCTCGGGCGCGACGAAGCGGCCCTTGCCGTCATTGGTGAAGAAGCCGCCTTGCGCGAAGAAGCGCTCGCCGGGCGCCTGGTCTTCGCGTGCCGGCCATTGCACGGGTTTCAAGCCATCGAAGCCTTCATCGGACAACGAGGTGAGCGCGCCGATGTCGAAATCGCGGCTGCCATTGTTCTCGAACGCCGAGAGCGCGGCGTGCTCGCGGAAAATGTCGGCTGCGGATTTGTAGTTGAAACTGTCGCCGAAGCCGAGACGTTTTGCGGTCTCGCTCAGGATCCACCAGTCAGGCCGCGCCTCGCCCGGCGCCGGCAGGAAGGAGCGCTGGCGCGAGATGCGGCGCTCGGAATTGGTCACCGTGCCCGATTTCTCGCCCCAGGCCAACGCGGGCAGCAGCACATGCGGGCCGGCCTCGACCGTGTCGTTGGAGAGCACGTTCTCGGAGACCACGAACAGCTCGAGCTTCTTCAGCGCCTCGCGCACGACATCGGCGTCGGGCAGCGAGACCGCGGGGTTGGTGCCCATCACCCAAAGCGCCTTGACCTCGCCGCGGTTGATGGCCTCGAACAGCTGCACCGCCTTCAACCCTTCATGGGTGGCGATGCGCGGCGCCTTCCAGAACCGCCGCACGCGGTCGATGTCGGGCGGCGTGAAGTTCATGTGCGCGGCGAGCTGGTTGGCGAGGCCGCCGACCTCGCGGCCGCCCATCGCGTTGGGCTGGCCGGTGAGTGAGAACGGCGAAGCGCCCGGCTTGCCGATACGCCCCGTCGCGAGATGGCAGTTCAGGATGGCGTTGACCTTGTCGGTGCCCTGCGCCGACTGGTTGACGCCCTGCGAATAGAGCGTGACGACCCGCTCGGTGTCGCGGAACATCTTGAAAAAAGCCGCAACGTCCTGCTCGGTCAGGCCGGTGGCGAGCGCGGTCGCCGTGACGCTGCCGGCGATGTTGCGCGCACGTGCCAACGCATCCTCGAAGCCCGAGGTGTTATTTGCAATGTAGTCCTGGTCGAGCGCATTGCTGTCGACGAGATGAACGAACAGGCCCGAGAACAACGCGGTGTCGGTGCCGGGCTTTAGGCCGAGGAACAGGTCGACGTCGCTCGCAGTGTCGGTGCGGCGCGGATCGATCACGATCATGCGCGCGCCGCGCTCCTGCCGGTTCTTCAGCATACGCTGGAACAGCACTGGGTGGCACCAGGCCGCATTCGAGCCGACGAAGACCAGCAGGTCGGCCTGATCGAGATCCTCATAACAGCCGGGCACGGTGTCGGCGCCGAAGGCGCGGCGATGACCGGCGACCGAGGACGACATGCAGAGCCGCGAATTGGTGTCGACATTGGCGGTGCCGACAAAGCCCTTCATCAGCTTGTTGGCGACGTAATAGTCCTCGGTCAACAATTGGCCGGAGAGATAGAACGCGACGGCATCGGCGCCATCGCGCGCAACGATGTGCTGCATGCGGTGGGCGACATGGTCGAGCGCATCGCTCCAGGCCACGCGCTCGAGCACGCCCTTGCAGCGGATCATGGGATAGAGCAGCCGGCTTTCGAGCCCGACGGTCTCGCCGAGCGCCGACCCTTTCGAGCAGAGCCGGCCGAAATTGGCAGGATGATCGGGATCGCCCGCGATCGCCGCGCCGCCCTTTCCGTCAGGGGTTGCCAGCACGCCGCAGCCGACGCCGCAATAGGGACAAGTCGTCTTGGTGGCACGCAAGGTGGGATCGATCGCGGTCATATCAAGCTACCTCCATCAAGCCGCTTTGGAGGAACGCGCGAGCGCGCGGCCGAACATCATGTCGGTACGGATCGCGGTAATCTTCTCGCGGGTGCGGATCAGTTCTAGATACCAGAGCGCATCGGCGGTATCGCCGATCAGCACTGCGCCGGTGACGCATCCGTCGGCGATCACGAGCTTCTTGTAGGTGCCGCGCCTGCGGTCGCTGAGCACGAGGCTTTCGCTGCCCTCCCCGCCCATGAAGTCGCCGGCCGAAAACACGCTGACGCCGGACACTTTCAGATTGGTCGAGACCACGCTGCCTTGGTAGGAGGCAGGCTTGCCGCCGAGATGCCGCGCGAGAACGCGGGCCTGCTCATAGGCCGGCTCGACCAGTCCATAACAGGTGCCGCGATGCTCGGCGCATTCGCCGAGCGCGTAGATGTCTGACGACGCGGTCTGCATCACATCGTCGACGACGACGCCGCGGTTAACGGCGATGCCGGCCTCCTTGGCCAGTGCGACGTTGGGCCGGATGCCGGCCGCGAAGATCACCGCGTCGGCCTCGATGCGGCTGCCGTCGGCGAGCTCGACGGCTTCGACGCGGCCGTCGCCATGGATACAGGCGGTCGAGGCATTGAGCAGGATGCGGATGCCCTTGCGCTCGACCAGCGTCTTCAGCAAATCGGCCGCGGGCCCATCGAGCTGACGCTCCATCAGCCGGTCCATCAGATGCAGCAGAGTCACCGGCGCGCCGGCCTTGGCCAGCCCGTAAGCCGCTTCGAGTCCGAGCAGACCACCACCGACGACGACGACGCGCTTCCTGGCGGCCGCAAGCGTCAGCAGCAGGTCGACGTCGCGGGTGTCGCGAAAGGTGTGCACGCCGGCGAGATCGGCGCCGGGCACGTTCAACCGCAGCGGTGTCGAGCCGGTGGCAAGCACGAGCTTGGAATATTCCATGCTCTCTTCCCCCGCGATCTTGAGCTCGCGGCGGCCGGTGTCGATCTCGGTGACGCGGTAGCCATAGCGCACGGTGACGCCGCGATGACGCCACCAATCGGCAGGCCGGAGCTCGATCTCGTGCGAGCCGGTCTCGCCGGCGAGCACGGAGGAGAGCAGCACGCGATTGTAAGCGAGCCGCGGCTCCTCGCCGATGACGGCGACCGCGTAGCGGCCGAGCGCCGTCTTGGCGAGTTCGTCGACCAGCCGCGCGGCCGCCATACCGTTACCGACGATGACGAGCGGTTCACTCACAAGGCATCTCCTATTCAGCCGCCTGCGACTGCGTGCCGTAGGCCTCGGAAATCATGAAGCCGGACAGCACGCCGTAGGCGTCGGTCCAGGCTTTTGCCAGTTCGGGCGTCCAGGCCTCGCCGAGGCCCTTCTCCAGCGTCCACAGCAAGCTCGCGCCGACCACGGGGTAGTGCTCAGCCTTGGCGCCGTAGGCAACGTGGCGCTTGGCGAGGGCCGAGGCCGCGGGCAGAATCGATTCCAGATTCGACAGGCCGCCGACCACGGCGGCGAGCATGCCCATCAGCTTCTTGCGCTGCTCGGTCATGTCCTCGGGAAACATCGCGCGCACCGATGGCGCCACCTCGAACAGGCGATCGTAGAACAGCACCGCGGCCGTTTCTGAAATCGGCGCGACCTTGGAAAAGCTCTGCTGGACGAGGGTGATCTGCTCGGGTGTCATGATGTTCTCCTGCCTGTTGGGTTTGCCTTGGTGCGCGCCATTGCGAACCAGGTTCATGAGTCAAACTGTCGGGGCAATGCTTCTCCCCGCGTGCGGGGAGAAGCGGAATTGCAGCAGGCTCTATTGTTTGAGCATGACCTTGTCGGAAAGCCGCTGCACAGTTTTCCGGATCATGCTCTAGATGCGTGCTTCGGCGAGGCTTGGCGCGCCTTCACCTTGCGGGCTGCGACGGAGGTAGAACCACCAGGTGAGTCCGAGGCAGGCGCCGTAGAACACCAGGAAGATGGCGAGCGCGAACTGCGGCCCGCCCGTCATGGCGATCGACTTGCCGAAACTACTCGGGATCAAATAGCCACCGACGGCACCGACGGCGCCGATGAAGCCGACGGCCGCACCGCTCTCGATGCTCGCGGCCTTCAGTGCCATCGCGCGCGCCGCATCGCCCTTGCCGCGCACCTTGAACAGGTTCTCCTCGCGGAAGATCGAAGGGATCATCCGGTAGGTCGAGCCGTTGCCGATGCCTGTCGTGACGAACAGGATCAGGAACATGGTGAGGAAGCCGCCGAAATCCTTCTGCCCCACGAAGTAGAGCACGCCGATCGTGGCCGCCGCCATTGCGATGAAATTCCAGAACGTGATGACGGAGCCGCCGACTTTGTCGGCGAGCCAGCCGCCGAATGGGCGCGCCAGCGAGCCAACCAAAGGACCCAGGAATGCGATCGCGATCGTCACAGCTGGAAACTGCGTCTTGATCAGCAGCGGAAACGCTGCGGAGTAGCCGATGAAGGAGCCGAAGGTCCCGATGTAGATAAAGGCCATGATCCAGGTGTGCTTGCGCTTCACGATCGCGAGCTGGTTCTTGATCGACGACTTGGCCGAGGTCAGGTTGTTCATGAAGAACACTGCGCCGAGCACCGCGACCACGATCGGCAGAACCCACATCAACCCGGCGTTCTGGAGGTAAACGCCGGCGACCGGGCTCGCCTGGAACAGGTTGATGACCGCAAGTGTCATCAGAATCGGCGTCAGCAGCTGCACGCTGGAGACACCGATGTTGCCGCCCGCCGCGTTGAGCCCGAGCGCCCATCCCTTCATCTTATCCGGGAAGAAGAAGGAGATGTTGGTCATGCTCGAGGCGAAGTTGCCGCCGCCGAGGCCGGCGGTCGAGGCGATCAGCAGCATCAGCCAGAACGGCGTGTCGGGCTGGCTCACGAAATAGGCAAGCGAGAGCGTCGGAATGAACAGGATCGCTGCGCTGAAGATGGTCCAGTTGCGGCCGCCGAAGGTCGTGACCGCGAAAGTATAGGGGAAGCGCATCAACGCGCCGATCAGGCCGGGCACGGCCACCAGCTGGAACAGCTCGTCAGTCGTATAGTGGAAGCCCGCCTGCGGCAGCTTGGTAGCGACGATGCTCCAGATCAGCCACACCGAGAAGCCGATATGCTCCGCGACGATCGACCAGATCAGGTTACGCCGGGCGATTGCTTTGCCGCCCGCATTCCAGAACGCCTCGTCTTCGGGGCGCCAGTCAGAAATCCACGTCGGATTCTTGGTCATTGAATGTCCCTTCCAGACTCACCGCTGCGTCATTGCAGGCTTTAGCCCCCACACGGAGGCGCGCGCCGAGGCCAAGCCCCGGTGGCGAGTTCATGATGCTGATGGATGATGATGAAGGACGGCGTCGTTGGCGTCGCCAAATGGCATTTCAATTTCCATGCCAACTGCCGTAAGCCGCGAATGGAAGATATTTCAGTGACTTACTCGACCTGCTTCAAAAATCGGCAGGCCTATTCAGCGCGCAAATCGGGCGCCTCGCCCAAAGTTTGTGCGGCGCACAAATATTGAGCTGAGTGTCGAATATTTGAGCGAAGGCGACGGTTTCTGGCTCAAAGCACCGCCCGATCTACGGGGTCCGATACGAAGAGTCGCTTGGCTGGAGCCGATTTCAGACCCGTCGCGACATCACCGGTACCGATGGCACGTGGATTGCTTGCAAAACCATCACTCAGTCAATGACGACTGCGGCCCGCCGATATGTTGAGGCCCTCCAAAGGCTGAAACTCGGGGAGAGCAACACTGCTTCGCTGAGCCTGCCGGGCACAGTCGTCGTCACGCGATCCCATGCGAGATTCCCAATTCCTTTGGTCCGCAGGTTTCCGGCTCGCCGGCATGTGCGGAGACAGCATCCTGGCAACGGCACCGTCCCGAAACAAACGCGCTGTCTTTTCACACAAGCAAAGGAAACCTGATGTCGTATCTCGCCCCTTCGGAATTCGTCACCAAGATGGTGGACGCGGGTGAATCCAAAATCTTCATGTCGACCAGGGATACCATCATCCGCGCATACATGGCCGGCGCCATCCTCGCGCTTGCCGCCTGGTTCGCCATCACGATCAACGTGAACACGGGTCAGCCGCTCATCGGCGCGCTGCTGTTTCCGGTCGGATTCTGCATGCTCTATCTCTTGGGCTTCGACCTCTTGACCGGCGTGTTCGTGCTCTCCCCGCTCGCCCTGATCGACAAGCGCCCCGGC
This sequence comes from Bradyrhizobium sp. Kon10, assembly GCF_055807395.1. Lineage (NCBI taxonomy): Bacteria > Pseudomonadati > Pseudomonadota > Alphaproteobacteria > Hyphomicrobiales > Nitrobacteraceae > Bradyrhizobium > Bradyrhizobium sp. Kon10. The sequence continues at coordinate 175,252 of NZ_JBVVOZ010000001.1, forward strand.
GTCACCTTCGGCGGCGTACTGCGGAACTGGGGGCTTGTCTTCATCGGCAATTTCGCCGGCGCCCTGACGGTGGCCTTCATGATGGCCTTCGTCACAACATTCGGCTTCACGCAGGATCCCGACAAGGTGGGCACGGCTATCGGCAATATCGGCGAAGGCCGCACGCTCGGCTACGCCGCGCACGGCGCGGCGGGCATGGCGACGCTGTTCATCCGCGGCATGCTCTGCAACTGGATGGTCTCGACCGGCGTCGTGGGGGCCATGATCTCCACCTCGGTGCCCGGCAAGGTCATCGCGATGTGGATGCCGATCCTGGTGTTCTTCTACATGGTGTTCGAACATTCCGTCGTGAACATGTTCCTGTTCCCGTCGGGCCTGATGCTCCACGCCAAATTCTCGATCATGGATTACTTCATCTGGAACGAGATTCCGACCGTGCTGGGCAACCTTGTGGGCGGCCTCGCCTTCACCGGCATGACCCTGTACGCGACGCACGTGCTGACCCAGCCCAAGCGCCAGGTCGCCGCGAAGGGCTCCACCCGCGCTGCGGCCTGATCGATTGCGACTCAAACAAGGGAGCCTCGCCTGCTAGGGTGAGGCTCCCTTTCTGTTGGTGACAAGAATGAGCCGCGGACTGCAAATTTCGGTCGGGCAGCATTCCGACAAGGGCCGCAAGCCGGTCAACCAGGACTTTCACGGCGTTCTCGTTCCAGCCGAGCCGCTGCTGAGCATGAAGGGAATCGCTGCGGTGCTGGCCGACGGCATCAGCAGCAGCACGGTCAGCCAGATCGCCAGCGAGTCGGCGGTCAAGAGCTTCCTGACGGATTATTACTGCACGTCGGAAGCCTGGACCGTGAAAACCTCGGCGAGGCGCGTGCTCGACGCCACCAATTCGTGGCTGCACGCACAGACCCGACGCAGCCAGTATGCCTATGACCGGGACAAAGGCTATGTCTGCACCTTGACCGCCATGGTCGTGAAATCGACCACGGCCCACATCTTCCACGTCGGCGATTGCAGAATCTATCGCGTCGCCGGCAAGGTACTCGAGCAGCTCACGGACGATCATCGCATCATCGTCTCGCCGGAGCAGACCTATCTCGGTCGGGCGCTGGGGATAAACCCGCAGCTCGAGATCGACTACCAGGCGCTTCCGATCGGAAAGGGCGACATCTTCCTGCTGGCGACAGACGGCGCCTACGAATTCGTCGACCATCGGTTTGTCACGGGCGCGCTCGACCAGCATGCGAATGATCTCGATCGGGCCGCCAGGACGATCGTCGAAGAAGCCTATCGCCGCGGCAGCGATGACAATATCACCGTCCAGATCCTCCGCATCGATCAGGTACCCGACGGCGCCTCTCCTGACATCATCGATCAGACATTTGAACTGCCTGTCCCTCCGCTTCCCGAACCGCGCGACATATTCGACGGCTACAGGATCGTTCGGGAAGTTCACGCGAGCAGCCGTAGCCACATTTACCTGGCTATCGACACCGAAACCGAGGAACCGGTCGCACTCAAGCTGCCTTCGATCGATCTGCGCGACAACCGCGCCTATCTGAAGCGCTTCATGATGGAAGAGTGGATTGCGCGGCGCATCGACAGTCCGCACGTGCTGAAGCCTCGGTCACAACCGAGAAGGCGCGGTTATCTCTACGTCGCCACCGAGTTCGTCGAAGGACAGACCCTCAGACAGTGGATGATCGACCATCCGCGCCCTGATCTGGAGACGGTCCGCGGCATCGTCGAACAGATCGCGGTGGGCCTGCGCGCCTTCCATCGGCTCGAGATGCTGCATCAGGATCTGAGACCCGACAACATCCTGATCGACAAGACCGGCACGGCAAAGATCATCGACTTCGGATCGGTCAAGGTGGCGGGCGTCGCCGAGGCTGCACCGCAGCAGGAGGCTGACGAGATCCTCGGAACGGTGCAATACACGGCGCCCGAATATTTTATCGGAGACGGCGGGTCGCCCCGCTCGGACATGTTCTCGCTGGCCGTCATCTGCTACCAGATGCTGACCGGCGTGCTTCCCTATGGCGCTCAGATCGCCAGGATTCGCGGCAGATCGGACGTTCGCAAATTGAGGTACCGCCCGGCCGAGGATGATGACCGCAACATCCCGGTCTGGCTCGACGGCGCGCTCAAGAAGGCCCTGCACCCGGACCCCTACAAGCGACACGAGGACGTAGCCGAGTTCGTCTACGAGCTTCGCAATCCCAATCCAGCCTATCTCAGGACACGGACCACGCCGCTGATCGAGCGCAATCCGTTGCTGTTCTGGAAATTGATGACGGTCGTGCTGGCCTGCACGGTCGTCGCGCTCCTTGCGCTCCTGCACGCAAGGTAGCCACGCACGTTCAAGCCGGCTCCGCGGCCTTCGTCCCCAGCGGCTTCGGCGCCACGCCGCCGCCGGGCTTGAGATGGAATTCGTAGGTCATCAGGTGCCACTGGCCGCTGGCCTTACTGCCGTCGGGCATGATCGGGTCGTTGCGTGTCTCGACCTTGGCGATGAGGTCGTCCTTGACGCCGAACACCACGTCGGAGTCGAGATATTTGTCGCCGTCCATGAAGACGTGGGTGATCAGCGGCTCATAATCCTTGGCGTTGACCAGGAAGTGCACATGCGCCGGGCGCATCGGGTGACGCTTCGTCTGCACGATCATCTCGCCGACCGGACCGTCGGTCGGGATCGGGTAGCTGCACGGCAAAATGGTACGGAAGAAAAAGCGACCGTCGCTGTCGGTGATAAAGCGCGCCCGCGCCGAGGCGCCGACCTCGTCATAGTTCGGCTTCTGTGAATCGTAGAAGCCATCGTCGTCGGCGTGCCAGACGTCGACGGGAACGCCCGCAAGCGGCTTACCCTGGAGATCGGTGACGCGGCTCTGCACGAACATGCGCTCGCCGCTGAGATTGTTCGGCGAGATGTCGGTGCCGTGGGCCGTGACCTTGTGCTCGCCGACATAGAACGGACCGAGCACCGTGGTCTGGGTCGCCCCGTCGCGGTCGCGATGGTTGACCGCATCGACCAGCATGGAGACGCCGAGCACATCGGAGAGCAGGATGAACTCCTGGCGAGTGTCGGTGCATTTCTGGCCGGTGCGGGTCAGGAAATCGATGGCGTATTCCCATTCCTCGAAGCTGAGACCGGTCTTGCTGACGTAATCATGCAGCGACTTCACCAGTTCCTGGAGCAGGAATTTTGCGCGCGGGTTCGGCGTGTTGTCGAAGCTGTTGACGACGGCTTCGGTGAGTTCGGTCTCGTTGAACTGGGTCATGATGCGCTGCCTTGCGGTTTTCTTGTTAGGCCCATTACGGGTCCTTGGGGGCTCCCTGGAGGCGTTCCAAGCCGGAGCCTACACCAACCGGCATGCCTGCGTTAAGCGCGACCCGCTTGGAATGAGGTCGCCATTTCGGCTATCACCTGTAAAACTGCCCCCGGAGGAACTGATGCTCGCCCCTGCCCCCGCCTCGCCCGAATCCGTCGGCCTGTCCAAGTCCGCGCTCGACCGCGTCGATGCCCATCTGAAGAACCGCTACATCGATGCCGGCCGCTTCCCGGGCGCGCACCTGCTGGTCTATCGCCGCGGCAAGGTCGCCCACAGCTCGGTCCAGGGCTTTGCCGACATCGAGCGCAAGGCGCCGGTCAAGGACGACACCATCTACCGCATCTATTCCATGACCAAGGCGCTCACCAGCGTCGCCTTCATGATGCTGGTCGAGGAAGGCCTGGTCGCGATCGACGAGCCCGTCGCCAAATACATTCCGGAATGGAAGGATCTCGGCGTGTTCGTCGCCGGTACTGCACCGGCCTTCCTGACCCGGCCGCCGTCCCGGCCGATGCTGATCGTCGACCTGCTGCGTCACACCTCCGGGCTGACTTACGGCTTCCAGCAGCGCTCCAACGTCGATGCCGCCTATCGCGCCGAGAAGATCGGCGAGGTCGAGAAATCCGGCACGCTCCAGAGCATGATAGAGAGCCTCGCAAAAATCCCGCTGGAGTTTTCGCCGGGCGAGGCCTGGAACTATTCGGTGTCGACCGACGTGCTGGGCTACCTCATCGGCAAGATCTCGGGCATGCCGTTCGAGCAGTTCCTCAAGGCGCGGATTCTTGATCCGCTTGGCATGACCGACACCGATTTCCACGTGCCGGCTTCCAAGGCGCATCGGTTCGCTGCCTGCTACTCCGCGGACCCGGGCGGCGGCATGACTTTCCACGCCGGCCAGCGCCGCGAGGGCCTGACGCTCCAGGACGATCCGACCACGAGCTCGTTCCTATCCCCGCCCTCCCTCGTTTCCGGCGGTGGAGGACTGTGCTCGACCGTGGCCGATTATCTCACTTTCTGCCGCGCTCTGCTCAATGGCGGCGAGCTTGGCGGCGTCCGCCTGATCGGGCCAAAGACGCTGGCGCTGATGACGACCAACCACATTCCGGGCGGTCGCTCGCTGCCCGAGGTATCGCGCTCGCTGTTCTCGGAAGCCAGCTATAACGGGATCGGATTCGGGCTCGGCTTCGCTGTGACCATGCGCCCGGCGGAGACGCTGATCGCCGGCAGTCCCGGCGAATATAATTGGGGCGGCGCGGCCACCACCTCGTTCTGGATCGACCCCGCCGAGGAGCTGATCACGATCTTCATGACTCAGGTGCTGCCGTCGAGCGCGTACCCGATCCGGCGCGAGCTGCGCAGCATGGTCTACGCCGCGATCACCGAGAGTAATCTGTAGATCGCGGAGTTGATGCAACGAGGCTTTCGCGAGCAGCGCGGAAGCCCCGTTGCTGTTTGTTCAATGGAAATGACCGATCAGATAAATGCCGCCGCCGATAACCAGCACGGCGGGTACGGCCCAAAGAATAAGAACCGGCATTGGTCATTCCTCCTCAGTTTGATGTGCAGACCTTGACGGTCTTCATGCTGCTTTCAGCCTCGGTGCGCGATTTGTAAATCGTGCCCGACGGGCTGACGACGGTCATGGACGTGTTCGTCGGCTTCTTGTCGACGACGGTGCATTTCTTCGTCTTGACGTCCTGCACAACATAGAATTCGTCGGCAGCGAACGCCGGCAGGGACATTGCAGCCAGCACCAGCGCAGCTGTCGCAATCTTCAGTTTCATACTTTCCTCCTCCAGTTCACCGGGCGATTTGGCCAGGTTGATGGAGCAACGGGAAAAACCGGCAGTTTGTTCCAGTTCACCAGGGAACGTCGTCTGCGGTCAGATGTTGTCGCGGCGCATTGTCCAACGAGGAGGCCAACACGATGAAGAAGCTATTGCTGCTTTCTGCCGCCGCTGTTCTGATTTCGACCGGCGCATTCGCGCAATCCACCGTCGTCACCACCACGGGAACGGGTCATGCTGCGGTGCAGATCGAGCCGGAATATCGAACCAAGATCAAATCCTACGTCACCGAGCACCATCTTCGCCCCGTGACGACAAAGGAAAAGATCGTCGTCGGCAGCACAGTTCCGCGCGACGTCGAGCTCGAGTCCGTACCTGCGGACTGGGGCCCGTCGCTTACCAAGTATCGCTACGTCTACTCGGGCGATCATGTGATGCTGGTCGATCCCGGCACGCGCGCGGTCGTGCAGGAAATCGATTGATCATATCTGACGAAGGAAGCGGCCGCCTCGACGGCGGCCGCTGTCCCGGAGCGACCACATGGAATCGCATCGAGAAGCCCGGATCGCCGGGATCGCTCTGGCAACGCTTTACGCGGTTTGCCTGGTGCTGACCGCCATCAGCATGACCTGAGCGCTGCACGTTGCATTGCAAAATCCGGTTTGCGGCTCTGGTCCCGAAGCCACAATCGTGAGTGAAATTCGTGGCGCAACGCAAATCCTGCTCCTATGGTTTGAGAAAATCATAATCCGGCACCACCGCGCCGGAACCGGGACGTCCGCGTTTGTCAAAGCTCACCCTGCCCGTCCGGCTCGCTCTCCTGGTGGCGGGAACAACGCTGCCGATGATCGTGTTCGCGGTCGGCATCGCCCTCTACAATTACAAGCAGGACCGCAACGACGCGACCCGCCGCGTGCTGGAAAGCGTGCGCAGCATGCGCCTGGTGCTGGATTCCGAGGTGCAACGGATGACCGGCAGTTTGCAGGTCCTCGCGCTGACGGATTCGCTCCAAAGCAACGACTTCATGAATTTCCGCCGCATTGCGCTCGGCTTCGTCGATCAATACGGCAAGGGCGGTTTGGTGCTGATCTCCGACCGCCGCGGCCGGATCCTGTTTTCGTCTGAGGCGGAAGATACCGCGAGCCTGCCGCGGCGCGCCAATCTCGAGATCATCGAGAAGATGTTTGCGACCAAGGCACCGCAATATTCCGACCTGTTCACCGGCGCGCTCACCCGGCGGCAGGTGCTCACGGTCGAAGTTCCGGTGTTCCGCGATGGCGAAGTGATCTACGACCTCTGCTTCGGCCCGCCAATCAGCATCTTTCAGGATCTGCTGGAGAAGCAGCGGCCCAACCAGCAGTGGACTGTGTCCCTGCTCGACGCCAAGGGCACGGTGTTCGCGCGCGTGCCGAACTCCAGTGAAACATTCGGCAAGCGCGCGTCATCCTCGCTCTATGACGAGATGTTCCGCAAGCCGGAGGCGAGCCTCTCGTCGATCTCGCTCGACGGCATCCCGCTCGCCGCCGCCTACACCCGATCGGGGCTGACCGGATGGACGGTCGCCGCCGGCGTCCCGGAAAGCTCGTTGATCGCGCCGCTCTGGCGCAACATCGCGATCACCAGCCTGATCGGCGGTGTGCTGCTGCTGATCGGCCTGACCTTTGCCGTCAGGATGGCGACCACGATCGCGCGCGGCGAGATGCTGCATGATCTCCTGATCGAGGAGCTCAACCACCGCGTCAAGAACACACTGGCGCTGATGCAGGCGATCGCGGTGCAGACCTTCCGCAGCGCAAGCCGCGACGAGCGGGCGAAATTCGAGGGGCGCCTCGGCGCGCTCGCCGAAGCGCATAATCTCCTCAGCCAGGAGAAGTGGCAGGGCTCGGAGCTGAAGGACGTGGTGGCGCGTGTGCTGCAGCCCTTCCTGCTCTCCGGTCCGGAACGCATCCGCATGGCCGGCCCTGCGGTGCCGCTATCGCCGCGGCTTGCGGTGGTGCTGTCGATGATCGTGCATGAGATCGCCACCAATGCCGCGAAATACGGCGCGCTGTCCAACGAGAGCGGCCGGGTCACGCTGGAATGGGAAGTCATCGCGGACACGCCGAAGCCGCGACTGCGGCTGATCTGGAACGAGATCGGCGGGCCTCCGGTGACAGCGCCGGTGCAACGCGGTTTCGGCTCGCGCCTGATCGAGCGCAGCGCGCGCGATCAGCTCGGCGGCGAGGCGACGGTGGACTTTCTGCCGCGCGGTGTGGTCTGCACGGTGACGTGCGTGCTGGACGAGGGGTGAAGGGGGCGCAGCTGTGAGATGAAGGAGGCGCGGAGGTACATTCTCGAAAGCAAGGTTTTCGCATTCCTTCGCTTATTCGTGCGCCTCGTACGCTCGGGAGAAGATGCCGAAATGGGGCTATCCAGATTCTTTCCCGAACTATAATATTGCTGGAATGGTCCGCATCACGACCCGTGGGGAACACCCCGGCCCCATAAGCCCGTCCGACCGTATCGAATGTATCGACGCCCTTCGTGGCGTCGCATTGCTGGGTGTTCTGGCCATCAATCTGGTTACCGAATTCCGCATCTCGATTTTCGAACAATTCCTGCCCGCCGGACGGCCTGCACCTCCGCTGGACCGAGTTGTCGAGACCGTCTTGATGCTGGCCGTCGACATGAAGGCATTTGCTCTCTTCTCGCTTTTGTTCGGCGTGGGGCTTGCGATTCAATTCGAGCATCTTTCGACGAACCCGCACCGCGTGCTGCTTTTGTTTCGCCGCCTGATCGCATTGTTGATCTTCGGGTTGATTCACCTGTGCCTGATCTGGAATGGCGACATCCTTACCGAATACGCACTTGCGGGTCTCGTCGTTCTGCCATTCCTGTTTGGTCCCCCCTGGTTGCTGGCGGGCAGCGCGGCGACCTGCCTTGGGCTGTATCTCGCGATGCAGGTGTGGTCCCCAGCTGGATTGTTTCCCAGCTTTGCCTCCATCCAAAGCAACGTGCAGGAGGCGAATCACGCCTATGCAACAGGCGACTTCGGCCACGTACTGGCGTTCCGGCTGCGTGAAATCCCTCTGATCGTTCCCCTGCACATCTATGTCTTTCCACGCACCTCGGCGCTGTTTCTGTTTGGCGCGCTGGTCTGGCGCTGCGGCGTTTTGCGAAAACCAAATCAGACGCTCTTGTTCTCGACAGCGGCCAGTTGCATTGGTCTCGGCGCGGTCTTGATCCTGCTGAGGGCGTACGGCTCGATAGCGAACGCGAGCTTCGGCGCGCTGGCCGCTCCCGCCGGCACTATCTTGCTGGCTCTCGGCTACGGCGCGATCATCATCGCCATCGCCAATCTGCCGCGAGGAAGATTGTTGCTGGGCTGGGCCGCCCCCTTGGGCCGTATGGCGTTCACGAACTATCTCGCCCAATCCGTGATCTTCGGTTGGATCTTCTATGGCTACGGTCTCGGGCTGTTCGGTCAGCTTGGCGCCGCCGAAGCGCTGGCCATCGGCCTCGCCGTCTACGTCGCCCAGGTTATTTTCAGCGGATGGTGGTTAGGCCGCTACCGCTATGGCCCGGTCGAATGGTTGTGGCGAACGCTCATGTACGGCGTACCGCAGCCGATGGCCCTTCCACCGCTCGCCCGCTTGATTTGACGCAGATCTAACCGATCTTCTGTAACGCCGGAAAGGTCTCGAGCAGCCAGATGCTCACAGTCGAGACCGAGCCGGTGAGAAAGCCGATGCCGGTAATCACCATCAACACGCCCATGGCACGCTCGACATTGGCGAGTTGGCCCTTCATGCGTGCGAACAGGGTTGAGAACTGCTCGATCATCAACGCCGCGACCAGGAAGGGAATGCCGAGGCCCGCGGAATAGACCGCGAGCAGGCCCGCACCCCTGGTCACCGTCGCCTCCGCCGCCGCGATCGAGAGGATGGCGGCGAGGATCGGGCCGATGCAGGGGGTCCAGCCGAAAGCAAAGGCGAGCCCCATGATATAGGCGCCCCAGAGCCCGACCGGCTTCGGGATCGGCAGCCGGCCCTCACGCATCAATAGACCGATCCGCGTCAGCCCGAGGAAGTGCAGGCCCATGATGATGATGACGATGCCGGCGAGGATCGACAGCTCCGCCGACCAGGCCCGGATCAGTTCGCCCACTAGCGACGCGCTGGCGCCGAGCGCCACGAACACCGTGGAGAAACCGAGCACGAACAGAAACGCCGACATCATGATCGCGCGCTTCGAAGCCGCAGCCGGCTCGTCGCTCTCGACATGCTCGATCGTGGCGCCGGTGAGATAGATCAAATAGGGCGGAACCAGGGGAAGGACGCAGGGCGAGAGGAAGCTGACGAGGCCGGCAATCAGCGCCGCAGGAATCGAAACATGTTGCATGGTGCAGTCGGAGCCATCCCGGGCTCCGTGGCTAGGCGCGGGGAATGCCTGCCGGGCCGGAGCCGAACCGGCTCTGGTGTAACCGATGCAGGAGAATGCGCAACAGAGGCGCATCAAACCAAGGCTCCTCCCAATGCCGTCTGCGATCACAGATGCGGCATCGGGACGCGCACGAATCTCGCCAAAAAACGAGATTCGGCGGTGCGGCTACTTCACCACGCGGAGCAGCGGACGCCGGGGCTGGTCCTGCGTCTGCTTGGAGGGAGGCTGCGGTTCGCTGGAAGCGCTCCGCAACATTTCGTCGCACAGTGCCCGAAGGTCGGCACTGTCAATTCCTTTGAGCTTCATCCGCACGTCGAGGATGACGATCGAAAGCAGCTCAGCCGACTCACGGCTGTTGCCCTCATTGAGAACCCTGCGGCACTCTTCGAGCGTTTCGAGCACCGACTGCAATTGTTCGTCTGAATGCGACACCGGCTTCTTTCCGTTAATTCGGCCTGCGAGAGGTGCTGGCAACGATCCCCTCGAGCCCCATGCGAAGCAAAGGATAGCACGAGGACTCCGTGCCCTCGAACACCATTTCAATTTGTTTCTGCATCGCAGCCGCGATTCCTATCGCCCCGGCGCGTGAGCGACGAACGTTGAAACCGCAAGAGCCGAAACCGCAAGACGCGAAACCGCAAGACTCGCAGCCGTAAGACTCCAAGCCGTAAGAGGTCAAACCCTCAAAGGCGATACGTCTGCGCCGACGCGATTTATCTATTCCGCAAAACCCGGCGAAATCTTGCGCGCTGCCCTCCGGTCCAGATAGACCCGGCAATCCGGCAGCCATTTCAAGGCCAGCAGCGGAACGCACGCGTACCCCTCTCTTCCGGGCGATACCTCACCCGATTCCCACCCCAAGCACACTCAAATACCACTATAGCACGGTAAGGATGCCGTTCAAAACTCGGCGTTCCTCAACCCGCCGTGGTTGTGGTTTGCGCTGGATTCTGCCAGTTTAACGGTTCGAAGGGACTTGTATGCACTCCTTGGCGGAAAGGGGCGTTCGCCTAGAGGAACGCCCAAGCACAAATCTCAGCGGCCTCTCGGATTGGGACGCAGCTCGGATATTTCTGGAAGTGGTCCGTTGCGGCAGTTTCCGCTCGGCCGCCGAACGCCTGTCGCTGTCGATCAATGCAGTCCGCCGCCGCATCGACGATTTCGAACGCCAGACCGGCACCACCCTGTTCACGCGCGACGTCCACGGCACCCATCTCACCGATGAAGGCGCGTTGGTGGTCTCCGCCGTCGAACGGATGGAAGCGGCCGCCTACGATGTGCTGCGCACCAGCGATTCGACGGCCAACGTCCTGTCGGGCGAGGTCCGCGTCGCCGTCACCGAGGGCCTCGGGACATTCTGGCTCGCCCCGCGCCTGGTCGAATTCCAGCAGGCCTATCCCAAAATCCTGGTCGACCTGCATTGCGCGATGCGCTCCGCCGACGTCTCTCGCCACGAGGCCGACGTCGCGATCCATCTGTCGCGGCCTTCGGCGCTCGACGTCAAGCTGGTGCGGCTCGGCCGCATGCACCTGATGTTCTGGGCGTCGGAAAAGTACCTTGAGAAACACGGCGCGCCGCGCTCGGCCGTCGAATTGATCAAGCACCGCCTGGTGCTGCAATTCGCCGACCAGCTCGCCGCCAAGGAAACCTTCGAGAGCTTCTTCCCGGGCGTTCCGGAACGTGACCTTCTGGTCATGAAGACCAACGTCTCAAGCGCCAATTACTGGGCGGTCGCGAATGGTGCCGGAATCGGCGTATTCCCGAGCTACGCCATTGCGCTTGGCGGGAAGTTGATTCCACTGGAGGTCGAGCTGAACAGACCGCTGGATATCTGGCTGTCCTACCATCCCGGTAGCGGCCGGATTCCGAGAGTGCGGCACATGATTGACTGGCTGATCGAAGCTTTCAATCCGGCGCGATTCCCGTGGTTTAAGGAAGAGTTCGTGCACCCGCATGAATTCAAGGACTCGTATATGGGCGAACCCCTGACCCAGCTCTTCGGGGGATTTTCAACCGAAGAACAACGGTGAGAACAAGCATGAAAACAGCGGCGAAAAGAATGAAGCAGCGCAGTGCCGGCAAGCCGGACATTGAGCTCGGCAAACGGATCCGTCTGCGGCGGGTCGAGATGAAGATCTCGCAGGCTGAACTTGGCGACAAGCTCGGCGTCAGTTTCCAGCAGGTCCAGAAATACGAGAAGGGCGTCAATCGCGTCGGCGCGGCTCGGCTTCAGCAGATCGCCACCGCCCTCGATGTGCCCGTGACCTTCTTCTATGACGGCGACAACAAGGCGCGCGAAGTCGAAAGCCTGCTCTTCCTCGACAGCGCCTTCAGCCTCCGGCTGCTGCGTGCCTACAGCAAGATCAAGGACCAGACAGTGCAGCGTCAGCTCGTCTCGCTGATGGAGTCGATCGCGGCGAACGAGGCCTGATCGACCCAACGTCTGGCCTTTCAGGCGATGTTCAATCCGCCGCGTCGCGGGGGCGCGGCCGGATTGAACGAGACTTTGGCGCGCGCTCTCCGCGCGTGGCCTGCTTCTAGGGCGGCTTGACCGCCCGTTTTTCTGGGCGTTTGCCCGTCATTCGTCGCGGTTTTCGCGAACCCATCTCAGCTTTGCCGCGACCTAATCGAGAGCGCTTGCCTCGAGCGCAGGCGCTCGGTGACGCGCCGTGCTTAATCGGAACGCAACCCTGATGCCCTAGCTTCCCGCGACTTGTCGCGAATCGGAGTGCGCGTCAGCCGATTGCTGTATGGCGGCCGGGACAATCGAACGAGCGCCCGCCCGGGCCTCGTCTTCATGGGGAAGACCAGACACATGTCGAAGCGCCATGCCGTGATCATTGCCATGGGCCTGTTTGCCAGCGCCTCGGCGTTTGCGCAAACCGAGACCCTTGGCCAGGCTGGCCCCAAGCCGGCGGCCGGCACCGTGCCAGTGGCCGCCAGTCCGGCTCACGCTGCCGCACCGAAAGCCGCCGTCACGGCGCCAGCTTCGACGGCGGAGAGCCGCACGGCCGCGGCCCTCGCCTTGACGCGCGAGCCGACCTATGACGAAGGCACCGCCCAGCGGATCAAGGACGCTGCGCTAAGCTATTCCGATCTCGCAGTCCGCGGCGGCTGGCCCGCGATCCCGGCGGACGCCAAATTCACGCTCGGCATCCAGGGCGCCAACGACGATTTGCTGCGCAAGCGGCTGATTCTCTCCGGCGATCTCGCCGTCGACAGGGCGAGCGGCGCTTTCGACCAGGACCTCGCTGAGGCCGTGAAACGCTTCCAGGCGCGCCACGGCCTTGCGCCCACCGGCATGATGACGCCACGCACGCTGGCCGCGATGAACGTGCCGGTGCAGAAACGCATCCGCCAGTTGGAGGCTTCGCTCGAGCGGCTCGAGAACACGAATTTTGGCTTCGGCCAGCGCTATGTCGTCGTCAACATCCCCGCGGCCTTTGCCGAAGCCATCGAGAACGACGTGGTGGTGCGGCGCTATCGCGTCATCGTCGGCAAGACCGAGAAGCCGTCGCCGACGCTGACGGCGCAGATCACCAGCGTTATCCTCAATCCGACCTGGACCGTGCCGTCCTCGATCGCCAAGACCGAAATCTCCGCGCATATGCGCAAGGACCCGACCTACCTGTCGCGCATGCACATGGAGGTGCTCGACGGCCACGACAATCCGATCGATCCGCATTCGGTCGACTGGTCCGGCACGCACACGCCGAACTTTACCGTGCGCCAGCAGAACGGCACCTTCAACGCACTTGGCGCGGTCAAGATCGACATGCCGAATTCCTACTCGGTCTACATGCACGACACCAACCAGCACAATCTGTTCAGCGACGACTACCGCTTCGATTCCCACGGCTGCTCGCGCGTCGACAATGTGCGCGATCTCGCCGCCTGGCTGCTGAAGGACCAGCCGAAATGGACCCGCGCCGCGATCGACGGCGAAATTGCCACCGGGCAGCATCTGGAAGTTCCCATGGCGAAGAAAGTGCCGGTGGCCTGGATCTATCTCACCGCGTGGATGACCAGGGACCAGACCATCCAGTTCCGCAACGACGTCTATAACCAGGACGAACAATTGCTGGAGGCCACGGCCGAAGAGGCGGCATTCTTCAGCAATGCCGGCAACCATCCGCTGACCGCGCACATGGCGCAGTAGGCGCGACCGTCATGCAATCGCGGCACAGGCGGATGCAAGCCCCTCACCGCGGTTGACCGCGGCCTCGTCTCAGCCGCACATTGCCCCTCGCCAACGACCAGCGAGCGCGCGATGCCGGACAACGTCAACACCACCGAGACCTCCTATGCCGACGGCAAGATCCTCAAGCACGCAGCCGATGGCGTCGGCGTGGTCACCTTCAATAATCCCGACAAGCGCAACGCGATGTCGCTGGAGATGTGGGAGGGATTTGGCGAGGCCCTGACCAGCCTGCGCGACGACGATGCCGTGCGCGTCGTCATCCTGCGCGGCGCCGGCGGCAAGGCGTTCGTGTCAGGCGCCGACATCAGCCAGTTCGAGCAGACCCGCCACAACGCCGCCGCCTCCGAACAATACGCCAAGCGCAGCGCCGCGCAGCGCGCGCTGCTCGCCGACTACCCCAAGCCGACGATCGCCTGCATCCAGGGCTTTTGCCTCGGCGGCGGCATGCAGGTCGCCATGCTCGCCGACATCCGCATCGCCGCGCATGACAGCCAGTTCGGGATTCCCGCAGCGAGGCTCGGGATCGCCTATGGCTATGACGGGTTGAAGCACCTGGTGTCGCTGGTCGGACCGTCCTGGGCGCGGCTGCTGATGTACACGGGCATGCGCATCGATTCCACTGAGGCGCTGCGCATTGGCCTCGTCGAGCGCGTCATGCCCGACGATCAGCTCTGGGGCGAGGCCATGGCGATCGCCGAGACGATCTCGCAGAACGCGCCGCTCGCGATCAGGGCCGCCAAAATCACCATCGCGCAGGTGCTGAAGGACGAAAGCGGACGCGACATGGATGCGATCAAGGCGATCGGCACCGCCTGCATGGACAGCGCGGATTTCCGCGAGGGCCGGCAGGCCTTCATGGAGAAGCGCAAGCCGCAATTCCGGGGGCGCTGAAGCTGAACCGGCGTTCAGGAAGATTAAATTCCTCGCGCCTCCACGCCGCCGTAGCAACCAACTGATTTCTTGTCGGTTCTCCCGCCATCAATGATGAGGGAGATAGCGATGAAAGCAAAGTTTGCTGTGCTTGGTCTTGCTGCGCTGGGTGGTGTGGCGCTCGCTTCCGGACAGGCGCTCGCAGCGATGCCGAACGGCATCCCGCAGGCGGGTCAGATCGCAAGCGGGCCGGCCGCGAATGTCGATCAGGTCCGCTGGGTCTGCAATCCCTGGGGCCGCTGCTGGTGGCGCCCGAATTTCTACGGCGCTTACGGCTTTTATGCGGGCCCGCGACCGTTCTTCGGTCCGCGTCCGTGGGGCTGGCGTCATCGCCACTGGCGCCGCTGGTGAATCGGAAGGGGCCGCAAGGGCCCCTTTTTCTGACGCTTTGATTAAAGCGCCTCCAGCACCGCTCTCGTAATATCAGCCGTACCGTCGCTGCCGCCGAACTCCATCGGCCTGATGCCGCCGGCATAGATCTGATCCACGGCGCGCTCGATCCTCTCGCATGCCTCGGCCGCGCCCTCGACGCCGTGCTTGTCGGCGAGCCAGTCGAGCATCATCGCCGCCGACAGGATCATGCCGGTGGGGTTGGCCTTGCCCTGCCCCATGATGTCGGGCGCGGTGCCGTGGCACGGCTGGAACACGGCGTGCTTGTCGCCGATGTCGGCCGAAGGCGCCATGCCGAGCCCGCCGATCAGGCTCGCGGTGATGTCTGAGACGATGTCGCCGAACATGTTCTCCATCACCATCACGTCGAAATCCCAGGGGCGCTTGACCAGCATCGCCGAGCAGGCGTCGACATAGAGGCGATCGGTCTTCACTTCGGGATGATTTTTCGCGATCTCGTCGAAGATACCGCGAAAAAACGCAAAAGCCTTGAACACGTTCGCCTTGTCGACGCAGGCGAGCGAGCCTGGCTTGCCGCGTGCCTTGCGCCGCTCGGCCAGGCGAAACGAGAACTCGAACAGGCGCTCGGAGGTCTTCCGCGTGATCACCATCGTCTCGCGCGCTTCCTCATGGGTGACGACGCCCTTGCCCATCGATGCGAACAGGCCTTCGGTGGATTCGCGGATCACGACGAGATCGATGCCGCGCTTCTCAGCGCCGACGATCGGGCTCGGCACGCCCGGAATGAGACGCGCCGGCCGCACGCCGGCATAGAGATCGAAGATGAAGCGCAGCTCGATCTGCGGCGCGATCTCCGTGTTGTCGGGATAGCGCACCGAGGGCAGGCCGCAGGCGCCCAGCAGGATCGCATCGGCCTCCTCGCACAGCTTGATCGTCGAGTCCGCAATCGACTTGCCGGTGGCGAGGTAATTGTTGGCGCCGGCTGGCGCCTCGGTGAAGCGGAAACGCAAGTCCGACTTCGCCTCGATCTTGCGTAACACCTCGATCGCCGGCGCCATGACCTCGGGACCGATGCCGTCACCGGCGAGCACGGCAATGTGGAAGGCGTTGTTTGCGGACATGGGGATTCCTGAAGGAAGGATGCGTCATTCCGGGGCGATGTGAAGCATCGAACGCGGAATCTCGAGATTCCGGGTTCGGTCCTCTGGACCGCCCCGGAATGACCAACTCAGTTACGGCGTCAGCACGGTGCGGCCGACCACGGCACCCTGCTGTAATTGCACCAGCGCGTCGTTGGCCTTGTTGAGCGGCTGCCGCGTCACCGGGATCGGCGGCACCCTCTTGGTGCGGACGAGATCGAGCAGTTCCTGCGTCTCACGCAAGTTGCCGACATAGCTGCCCTGGATCGTCACCGCCTTGATCGGAATCAGCGGCAGTGCCCAGGTCGCACCGCCGCCGAACAGGCCGACGATGACGAGCTTGCCGCCCTTGGCCAGGCAATCGAATCCAAGCTGTGTCGTCGCGGCATTGCCGACGAGGTCGATGACGGCGCGGATCGGTCCGCCTGCCTTGCTGGCAAGCTGCTCCAGCGCATCCGGTGCCTTGGGGTCGATGGTCGCGAGCGCGCCGGCCTTTTCCGCCGCCTCGCGCTTCTTCGCGTCGATGTCGAGCATGATCGCGCCCTTGCCACCCATCGCCTTCAACAGCGACAGCGCCATCAGGCCGAGGCCGCCGGCACCGAACATCACGATCGGGCTGTCGAAATACTGCTCGACCTTCTTCAGCGCGCTGTAGGTGGTGACGCCCGAGCAGGCGTAGGGCGCAGTCGTTGCGGGATCGAGCCCCCTCAGATTGAGCAGATAGCGCGGATGCGGCACCAGCATGTGGTCAGCATAGCCGCCGTCGCAATAAACGCCGAGCGAGCGCGGCGTCGCGCACATGTTCTCGTCGCCGGCAAGACAAACGGCACATTTGCCGCAGCCGATCCAGGGATAGACCAGGCCGACATCGCCGAGCTTGAGATCGCCCTGATCCGACGGCTTCACATCGGGTCCGAAAGCCAGGACTTCCCCGACCGTCTCGTGCCCCATCGTCAGCGGCAGATTGATGCCGCGGTCCTTCAGCGACAGCGGCTTGCGGCCGTGCCCGAGGTCGTAGCCGCCTTCCCAGATGTGGAGATCGCTATGGCAGACACCGGCCGCCTTGACCTTGATCAGCACCTGCGTGGCCGAGGGCTGCGGCGTGGCCTCGTCGAACTCCTTGAGCGGCGCCTTGAAATCGGCGACCTTGAAACTCTTCATCGGCGTCCTCCCGGCATGTTTCTTGTTATCGCCCACCATGCCACGGGGGCTAGGGCGAGACAAACCCGGACCTGTCTAGTTGACGCCGATGGATGATGGCAAGCCGACCGCACGCAAGGCCGCATTGCTTGCCGCAACCAGGCCGCCCTTCAACCCTGCGCGACCGTTTTGCCTGACGGAATTGGCGCGTTGTCAGCAAGGCCGACCTCGTCGCACAATTCGCGCGTGTGCTCGCCGAGCACGGCCATTCTCTCGCGTGGCGTGGTGTCGGCGCCGGACATCCGGAACGGCAGATTGAGCACCTGGAATGAGCCGCCCTCGTCCTTCACCTCGGAGAGCGCCCGGCGATGCGCGAGCTGCGGATCGGCCAGCGCCTCGGACACGGTGCGGTAGGCCGAGGCCGGCACGCCGGCGGCGCCAAGCGCAACAAGACACGCATCGGTCGTGAGCTGCCGCGACCAGGCCTCGACACCGTCCATCACATCGCCCCAGTTGTCGCGGCGCACAGCATAGATCGAGAAGCGCGGGTCGGAGATCCATTCGGGGCGGCCGATCACGCCCATCAATCCCTGGAACGTCTTCTCGCTCGCGACAGTGATCATGACGTAGCCGTTGGCCGTCTCGGTCGGCCCGAACATCGGACGCGGCGGTGCTTTCACCGCGAATTGCGAGCTCTGCAACTCCGTCAGCGTCAAGGTCAGCATCGATTCCAGCATGGAGACGTCGATATGCTGACCGAAGCCGGTCGCCGTACGCTGATAGAGCGCCGAGGCGATCGCGCCGAAACCGTAGGTGCCGGTGACGACGTCGGCATGATAGATGCCGCAATAGTCGGGACGGTCGCGGCCGGGCTGGTAGGCGAGATGCGCCATGTCGTAGCCGGAAGCGGCGTGGATCACCGGCGCATAGGCCGGCAGTTCGGCCGACGGGCCGGTCTGTCCATAGCCGGAAATCGAGCAATAGATCAGCCTTGGGTTGATCGGGCGCAGGCTGTCATAGTCGAGCCGCAGCCGGCGCATCACGCCGGGACGGAAGTTCTCGACGAGAATGTCCGCGGTCGCGACCAGCCGGCGGACCGCCTCTTTGCCGTCCTCGGATTTGAGGTCGAGCACGACGCTCTTCTTGCCGACGTTGAGCTGGCCGAACACGGTGCTGCAGCCCTTGCGCAGAGGCGGCCGGGTCCGCATGGTCTCGCCGCCGTCGGTCTCGATCTTGATGACCTCGGCGCCCATGTCGGCAAGCATCCGCGCGCAGTGGGGACCGGCGATGGTGGTCGAGAAATCCAGGACCCTTAGGCCTGCGAAGGCCTTTGTCGTCGTCCCCTCATGCTTATCTGATAGCTGCATACTCGCTGACGTCCTCGCTCGCTTACGTCTTTGGGCCGCTTAGGAACAATCGATGTTCTTTGTTGTTGGAGCATCGACCCTAGAGCGCGGCAGCTGAGTAGGAAAGTCTTTACCGAGCGGACGCGCCGCGTGGGCGGGCTTGAAAATTTCAGGGCAACTGGACCCGTTCTTGCATAGCAGCAATCGGGCTCCGGCAGAGGGCGGGCATCCTTGAGGGTCTTGTTTGTTACGACAGAGATGGACGATTTCGTCCGCGTCGGCGGACTTGGCGCCGTTTCTGCCGCCCTCCCCAGAGCCCTTCGCCCCTTCGCCGATATCCGGATCATGCTTCCCGGTTATCGCGACATCATCGAGCAACTCACGCATATTCAGGTCGTTGGCCGCTGCCCGGCATTTGCCGAGATGCCGGCGTGCTCTCTCGGCCGGGCCGCCACCAAGGACGGCTTGCCGGTCTATGTGCTGTTGTGCTCGCAGCTCTACGACCGGCCCGGCAATCCCTATGGCGACGAGTCCGGGCGCGACTGGCCGGACAACGACATCCGTTTTGCGCGCTTCGCCTCGGCCGCCGCTGAGCTGGCCACGGGCAATCTGGACAAGAATTGGGCAGCAGACCTGATCCATGCCAACGACTGGCAGGCCTCGCTCGTGCCGGCCTACCTCGCCTGGCGCGGCAGCAAGCTGCCGTCAATCCTGACCATCCATAACCTCGCCTATCAGGGCCTGTTCTCGAAGGACTCGCTGCGGCGGATCGGCGCACCGGAAAGCTCCTTCCACATCGACGGTGTCGAGTTCTACGACAAGGTATCGTTCCTGAAGGCGGGATTGGTCTATGCGTCCCACCTGACGACCGTCAGCGGCACCTATGCGCACGAGATCACCACGCCCGAGTTCGGCTGCGGCATGGAGGGCCTGTTGCGGCTGCGCTCCGACGCGGCCGAGCTCACCGGCATTCTCAACGGCATCGACGAGAGCTGGGACCCGCGCTCCTGCGCCCAGCTTGCTCAGCAATTCGGCGCCGGCGACTGGGTCGGCAAGAAGGCCAATGCGGACTATGTGCGCAAGCAGTTCGGGCTCGCGGTGTCGCGCGGACCGATGTTCGGCATCGTCGCGCGGCTCGTGCACCAGAAGGGCATCGACCTCGTGCTGTCGGCAGCCGACGAGATCGTCGATGCCGGCGGGCAGATCGTGGTCACCGGCTCCGGCGAGCCGGCGCTTGAGCAGGCCCTGATCGACGCCCATCGCCGCCGCCCCGATTCGATCGGCGTGACCATCGGCTTCAACGACGCCCAGGCCCGACGCATTTTCGCCGGCAGCGATTTCACCCTGATGCCGTCGCGATTCGAGCCATGCGGATTGAGCCAGATGTACGCCCAGCGCTTCGGCTCGTTGCCGATCGGTCACCAGACCGGCGGCCTCGCCGAGACCATCAGCGATGGCGAGACCGGCTTCCTGTTCTCGAGACCCTCGCACGAATCTTTCCTCGGCGGCGTCCGCCGTGCCTTCGAGGCTTTCATGGCACAGGACCAGCTCGACTCCATGCGCCGCAGCGCCATGGGACGTTCGTTCTCCTGGAGCATCTCGGCCGGCACCTACAACGCGCTGTATCGGAAGCTGGCCGCGGTGTGAGCCGCGACGCCTCTTCATACTCCGTCATTGCGAGCGGAGCGAAGCAATCCAGGCTGTCTCCGCGGAGGCAGTCTGGATTGCTTCGTCGCATCAGCGCAAAACTGCTTCGCAGTTTTGTCGCGAGCTCCTCGCAATGACGGTGTACTTCAATCTCTGCCGCGCTGATCCATCTGCGGCCGTCCGATCCACGCCCTGTTGAGACAACGCGTCATCCAGTCAGGTTGCGGCTCGCCTCGCAGCCGCGCCTGCGCTTCCTGGTAGGGGCCGACATAGCGCAGCCGATCGGGCAATTTCGGATAAACCCACCCGATCCATCTCAGCGCGTTGTCGGCGGACATCCTCTCGCGCTCGTCCAGTTCAAGTCCGAAGCCCGCACGCAGCGGCTCCGGCAGCAGGCTCGCCGTGAGCGCGCGATACCATCGCGGTGGGCGCAGCCACGGACGCGCGCCGGCAAGAATTTGCGTGGCGATTTCGCGTGCGGCCGCGCTGACGGTCAACGTCTCCGACTGCACCATCGCCGCGGTGTAGGCGGCGAAGCCGGCCCAGTCCGCCGGCAGGTCATCGGCCGTCAATCCGAACAAGGCGCCGAACTGCTTGCTCTCGGCCCAGTAGCGCTCGCGCTCGTCCACCGAGAGCGGCGGCAGGACCAGGTCATGGGCGATGAGCGCGGTCTCGACCAGCGTCGCATGAACCCAGCGCAGCGACGGGATATCGTTGGCGCAGTAGCGCGAGCCGGCCGCGAACGGACCGACCGTCACGGGCATCGTTCCGACGATCATCGTATGACGCCGATGCAATTGCCGGGATGACAGCAGCGCGCGGTCGAGCGAGCCGAACACCATCGCAAAGACGATGTCGAAGGTGCGGTGGAAGCGGCCGATCGGATCGGCCAAGGTCCGCGAATGCTCAGCAATGGCCGCGGCCACCCAGGGATGGGCCAGTTGCAGCAGCAGCGCGCGGCCGGCGCCAAGAAAGACGACCGCCTCCCGATCGATCTGCCAGGTCACCGAGGACGGGCCGAATACGCCCGGGACTGGTCCCGCCGCGTCAGCCCGGACCCGATCGAGGGCAGATTCCATATCTTTCTCGGACACCACTTTGCGAGACCTTTCGACTGCGGACGGAGACTGACCATCCGCAGGGCCTGTGGCGATTCAATGAAGGCGATCTTCGCTAGCGCTTGGCCGGAACTTGCTCCGGCGAATCGTCATCCGCGATCGCCCGCCAGGCGGCGCCGTCGAGATCGTCATACTGGCCGCTGCGGAGCGACCAGAGGAAGCCGATCAGGCCGGCAAGTCCGAGCATGAGTGCCAGCGGGACCAGGATGACCAGGATTTCCATCACAAAATCTCCCGCGCGCGGCTGCGTGCCCGCAGCGAATTCAGCATCACCAGGATCGACGATCCGCTCATGGCCGCCGCCGCAATCAGGGGCGTCGCGATTCCGCTGATCGCAACCGGCACCGCTAGCAGATTATAGCCGATCGCGAGCCAGAGGTTCTGCCGCATCAAATGCAGCGCTTTGCGCGCGGAATCGATCGCGGCAACGACCGGCGCCAACGGCCGGCCAAGGAAGACGAGGTCGGCGGTCGCCTGGCTCAGATGCGCGGCCGAAATCGGCGACATCGAAACATGGGCGGCGGCGAGCGAGGGCGCGTCGTTCATGCCGTCGCCGACCATCAGCACTCTTGCGCCGCGCTGCTTCAATTCCTCGATCCGCGCAATCTTGTCGGCCGGCGTGACGCCGGCGCGCCATTCGGCGATGCCGAGGGCGTCGGCCGCCGCCCTCACCGCCGGTTCGCGGTCGCCGGACAGGATCTCGATGCCGATATTGCGCGCCTTCAGCGCCGCGATCACCGCTTGCGCATCCGGACGCAGGTCCTGACGCACCGAGAGGATGAACTTTTCGTTGCCCCTGCTGAAAGCCACGACCGACGCTTCGGGATCGCGATGGGTCGCATCGCCGGTCAACGCCTCGGCGCCGCAGAACGATGGCCGGCCAAGGCGGACTTCGACGCCGTCCACCGTGGCGCGCACGCCCTGCCCGGCTTCCTCGACCGCACCGATCACCGGCGATATGGCCCCTGCGGCCTGTGCGACCGCGGCCGCGACGGGATGATGGCTCGACAACGCCAGCCGGCCGGCGAGTTGGAAGATATCGGCGGGAATCCCGGCCGCGTTGGTGACTTCGAGATCGGGCAGCGTCAGCGTGCCGGTCTTGTCGAAGATGACATGATCGGCCTCGGCCAGCCGCTCGATGGCATCGCCCGAATTGAGCAGCACACCGGACTTGAACATCGCGCCGGAAGCGACCGTCTGCACCGTCGGGATCGCAAGTCCAAGTGCGCAGGGACAGGTGATGATCAGCACGGCGACGCCGGTCACGATCGCATCATGCCAGCTCGCGCCGGCGACGACCCAGCCAAGGATGGTCAGCAGTGCGGTCGCATGCACCACCGGCGCATAGAGCCGAGAGGCGCGATCAGCCAGCCGCATGTAGCGTGAGCGAGCCTGGAGCGCGTTGTCGAGCAGCCGCGTGATCTCGGCCAGCAGCGTCGCCTCGGAGGCCGCCGAGACTCGCACCCGCAGGGTGCCTGAGATATTCATCGAGCCGGCATACACCGCGGTGCCCTGCCCGGCCGTGACATAGAGCGTCTCGCCGGTGATCAGGCTCTGGTCGATCTCGGAGCGCCCTTCGATCACGGTCCCGTCGACCGCGCAGCGCTCGCCCGGGCGTAGCAGAACGATGTCGCCGGCTCGAATCGCGGCGACCGGCACCTGCGAGATCTCGTCGGGGCCGATGAATTTGGCCGCCGTCTCGGCCTTCAGCGCGGCGAGATTGCCGGCGACCGCGCGGGTCCGCCGCCGCATGTTCTGGTCGAGGACGCGGCCGACCAGCAAAAAGGTGAGCAGCATGATTGCCGCGTCGAAATAGGCGTGCTCGGCATGGTTGATGGTCTCGACCACGGACATGCCGAGCGCAAGGCACACCCCGATCGAGATCGGAACGTCCATGTTCGTGGTCTTTTTCGACAGCGCGCGCCAGGCCGAGCGGAAGAACGGCTGGCCGGCATAGGCTGCCGCCGGCAGGGCGATCAGCGCCGACAGCCAGTGAAAGAAGTCGCGCTGCTCGGGCAGCATGTCCGAGACGTTGCCGGACCACACCGGGATCGACAGCATCATCACGTTCATGGTCGCAAACGCCGCGACGCCGAGGCAGCGCAGCAGGAAGCGCGATTCCGCCACCTCGGTCGCCTCCGCGCTCTCGGTCTCGTAGGGGTAGGCCTTGTAGCCGAGCTGTTCGAGGCGATCGATGAAGCTGGCAGGATCGAGCGTACCTTGCTTCCATTCCAGCGCGACGCGCCGGTCGGTGAGATTCACGCGCGCCAGCGTGACGTCGGGAATGGCGGATAGGCCACGCTCGATCTTGGCCATGCATCCGGCGCAGTGCACACCTTCGACGGCGAGATCAATGTGCTGCAGGCCTTCGCCGGCGGCCCGGACATAGTGAGAGAAATCGCGCGTCACCTGCATGGGGTATTCTCTCAATTCAGGACCACGCGGTTACGCGACATGAACACGCGCTCGCCCCGCGCGTCGCCCTCGATCACGAGGTCCCACTGTCCCGGCGCAACGGAAGCAGCGCTGCCGCGATAGACGCCGACGCCGGCCTCCGCGAGTTCGACCGCGAGATCGGCGCGCTTGTCGGTCGGCCGTTCCAGGCGGCCGCCGAACTTCAATCCGGTCATGGACTGGCCGCTGGCATCGCGGGCCTCGACCTGGAGCGTGGCGCCACCATCGGTGCTGCGCTCGATATGGGCGTCAACCCGCCATTTGCGCGCGGCCTGATCCTGCGCCGCCGAGATCTCCCGGTCATAGCTCAGCCCCGCCGCATAGGGGCTATCGACCTCGGTGCCCGGCAGCGTCGCGATCGCGAGCTTCATCATGGTCACGTTGACGCCGATCACGACGCCGAAGAAGGCGACCAATATCGCGAGCACTTTTGTTCCGGTCAGCGGCTTCGGTGCGGATGCCATGACGAACTCCAGGAGTTTTCTAGGGCGAAACGAAATTGTCGGTGGCGGACGCGGCCTCGCCGAGGCCGATATCGGTCACGTGGAAACGCACGGGGATCGACTTCTCCGGATTGACCTCCGCCGGCGCGGTCACGAGCAGCCGCAGCTCGCTGGTGGCATCACGGGGGATCACGATCATCGGCCGGTCCGGCGTCACCGAGTCCACTCCGACGACATGGATCGTGGCATTGACCGGCCCGTCGGCGTCGATCGCGATGACGCGGTCGTAACCGCTCTTGTTCAGCAGCCGAACCGTATAGGCGTTGCGGATCGAACCGTCGCTGAGCCTGACCGCGACCGGATTGCGGTCGTGCAGCACGTTGACGTCGAGCAGGCTGCGGGTCGCCAGGGTGTAGAGCATGATGCCGCCGACGGCAGTGATGATCGCGCTGTAGACGACAGTGCGGGCACGGACGATGCGATAGATCGGCGCCTTGCCGTCCTGGCGGCGCTGGATGTTGATGTCGTTGTCGTAGGCGATCAGGCGGGTCGGCCGGCCGATCTTGGCCATCACGTTGTCGCAGGCGTCGATGCAGAGCCCGCACTGGATGCATTCGAGCTGCGGCCCGTTGCGGATGTCGATGCCGGTCGGGCAGACCGCGACACATTGATAGCAGTCGACGCAGTCGCCGGCGTGCTCGCCGAGCGCGCGCAGCTCGGCGGCCTTTTTCACCGAGGTGCGCTTCTCGCCGCGATCGTAACGGTAGGTGACGTTGAGCGCCCATTCGTCGGTGAGTGCGGCCTGGATACGCGGCCACGGGCACATATAGGTGCAGACCTGCTCGCGCATGTAGCCGGCGAGCGCGTAGGTCGTGACGGTGAGAATGCCGATCCAGATATAGGCGATCATCGGCGCCTGGAAGGTGACGAGCTGCTTCACCAGCGTCGGCGCGTCGTTGAAATACAGAACCCAGGCGCCGCCGGTCCACCACGCGATCAGCAGCCAGATCGAATGCTTGAGCACGATCTCCGAGATGCGCTCGAGCCTCATCGGGTCAGATGATTTGTCCTTTTTCATCCGCTCGCGGCGATCGCCTTCGATCAGGCGTTCGACGGCGTAGAACAGGTCGGTCCAGACCGTCTGCGGACAGAGATAGCCGCACCAGATGCGGCCGCCGACGGAATTCATCAGAAACAGCGCCACCGCGGCGACGATCAACAGACCGGTGAAGTAATAGACCTCCTGCGGCCACAGCTCGCTGAAGAAAAAATAGAAGCGGCTGTTGGGGAGATCGATCAGCACCGCCTGGCTGGGGGCACCGAGGCCGCGGTTCCAGCGCACGAACGGCAGGAAATAGTAGACGCCCAGGCAAAAGGCCATCAGGCCCCATTTGATCCGGCGGAAGGTACCGGACACGCTCTGGGGATAGACTTTCTTGCGGGCTGCGTAGAGCGGTCCGTAGTCGTCTTCCGATGTGAGCTCGCTAGGATTCACGGGTTTGTTCATCGCTCTGAAATCTCGAAAGGTGCGATTAAACCTAGACCCGGCGCCGCCGCGTCGATTGATCCAGCGCAAACGAGGGCGCTTTTGTTCGCCCCTGTCCGCATCCAAATCGACTATTTTCCGCCGCCCAGCGAGTGGACGTAGACCGCCATCGCCTTGATGGTGGCGGGATCGAGCCGCCCTTCCCAGGCCGGCATGACACCGGCGCGGCCATTGCTGATGGTCTCGATCAGGGTTGCCTCGTCGGAGCCATAGAGCCAGATCTTGTCGGTCAGGTTCGGGGCGCCCAGCTCCGGGTTGCCCTTGCCGGCCTCGCCGTGGCAGGCGACGCAATTCTCGGCGAAGATCTTCTCGCCCTTGGCGGCGTCATAGCCCTTGCGAGTCGGAAGACCCGACAGCGCGCGAACATAGTTAGCTGCTGTGACGATCTCGTCGGGCTTCAGCACGCCGTCCTTGCCGAAGGCGAGCATCTGGCCTTCATGCGTCTTGGCGTGACCGGAGCGCGCGCCGAACTGGATGGTCTGCATGATCTGGTCGAGCGTTCCGCCCCACAGCCAGTCGTCGTCGTTCAGGTTGGGAAAACCCTTGGCGCCGGCGGCGCCGCTGCCGTGACACGGGGCGCAATTGTCGCCGAACACGGTCTTGCCCTTGGCACGGGCGAGCGCCAGCAGCGCGGGATCCTTCTCGATGTCGGCGAGCGAGGCCGCACCCAGCGCGACCATCTTGTCACCGCGGATCTTCTCGAGGTTGGCGAGCTCGACCGCGACGTCGGCGCGCGAGGAATACCCGATCACGCCGCGCGTATGGCCCGAGATCAACGGCCAGGCCGGATAGACGACCCAGTAGCCGATCGCCCAGATGATGGTGAGGTAGAACGTAATCACCCACCAGCGCGGCAGCGGCGTGTTGAGCTCCTTGATGCCGTCCCACTCGTGCCCGGTCGTTGACCTGCCGGAAACGGAATCGAAGTCGCCGTGATGATCTGTCATGATCTCTTACTCCTCGCGCAACGGCAGGCGTGCCGCTTCGTCGAACGTGCCCTTGTTGCGGGGCCACAATGCGTAGGTGATGATCGCGAGAAAGATTGCGACGAAGACCGGGGTCCAGATCGTGGTGACGAGACCGGATGCGAGATTGTCGAGTGTCAGGATGGCTTTCATCGTTGATGCCTTCTCAGCGAAGATTGGCTTTCTCGTTGTAGATCTTGAAGTCGACCAGCGTGCCGAGCATCTGCAGGTACGAGATCAGCGCGTCCATCTCGGTCGGCGTCCCGGCCTTGCCATCGAAATTGCGCACTACCGCCTTGGCGTAGCGCTTGGTGAAGGCGTCGGAGCCGGCATTGTCCGGATCGGCCTGCGCCTTCATATCGGCGCCGGCGTTGGCGATCTGGTCGTCGGTATAGGGCACGCCGACGGTCCTCAAGGTGCGCATATGATCGGCGATCGTGTCGGGATCGACCTCGGTATGCGCCAGGAACGGATAACCGGGCATCACCGATTGCGGTACGATCGCGCGCGGGTTGGTCAGATGGGTGACGTGCCAGTCGTCGGAATATTTGGCGCCGACGCGAGCCAGATCAGGCCCGGTACGCTTGGAGCCCCACTGGAACGGGTGGTCGTACATGCTCTCGGCGGCAAGCGAGAAATGGCCGTAGCGCTCGACCTCGTCGCGCAGCGGCCGGATCATCTGCGAATGGCAGAGATAGCAGCCCTCGCGGACATAGATGTTGCGCCCGGCGAGCTCCAGCGGCGTGTAGGGCCGTACCCCGTCGACCGCCTCGATCGTGCTCTTGAGATAGAACAGCGGGGTGATCTCGACGAGACCGCCGATCGCGATCACCAGCAAGATGCCGGCGATCAGAATGATCGAGTTTCTTTCGAAGACTTGGTGGCGTGTCCAGAACGACATGGAGAACTCCTCATTCCGCCGGCTGGAGAGCGACGGGCATCTGAACTTCCGCTTCGCCCACGCGAACGGTCATCCAGAGATTGTAGGCCATGATCAGCGCGCCGATCAGGAACAGCGCGCCGCCGCCGGCACGGATGATGTAGAAGGGATGCATCGCCTCGACGGTTTCGATGAAGGAATATTCGAGGAAGCCGAGCGAGGTGTAGGCGCGCCACATCAGGCCCTGGAGGATGCCGGACACCCACATCGCCGAGATGTAGAGAACGATGCCGAGCGTCGCGATCCAGAAGTGCCAGTTGACGAGCTTCAGGCTGTACAGCTGCTTGCGATTCCAGGCCCACGGCACCAGGCAGTACAGCGCGCCGAAGGAGACGAAGCCGACCCAGCCGAGCGCGCCGGAGTGCACGTGGCCGATGGTCCAGTCGGTGTAATGGCTGAGCGAGTTGACTACCTTGATCGACATCATCGGACCTTCGAAGGTCGACATGCCGTAGAAGGCGACGGAGACCACCAGCATGCGCAGCACGGGATCGGTGCGCAGCTTGTCCCAGGCACCCGACAGCGTCATCAGGCCGTTGATCATGCCGCCCCAGGAGGGCATCCACAGCATGATCGAGAAGGTCATGCCCAGCGTCTGCGTCCAGTCCGGCAGCGCGGTGTAGTGCAGATGATGCGGACCGGCCCAGATGTAGAGGAAGATCAGCGCCCAGAAATGGATGATCGAGAGCCGATAGGAATAAATCGGCCGCTCGGCGCGCTTCGGAATGAAGTAGTACATGATGGCGAGGAAGCCCGCGGTCAGGAAGAAGCCGACCGCGTTATGGCCGTACCACCACTGGAACATGGCGTCCTGGATGCCGCCCCACGCAACGTACGACTTCGAGCCGAACACCGAGACGGGGAGCGCGGGATTATTGCCGAGATGGAGCACGGCGATCGTCACGATGAAGGCGAGATAGAACCAGTTCGCAACGAAGATGTGCGGTTCCTTGCGCTTGATGAGGGTACCGAGGAACACCAGAAGATAGGTGACCCAGACGATCGTCAGCCAGAGATCCGCGTACCATTCAGGCTCGGCATATTCCTTCGACTGGGTGACGCCGAGCAAATAGCCGGTGCCGGCGATCAGGATGAAGAAGTTGTAGCCGACCACAACGAACCAGGGCGCGAGATCGCCGGCAAGACGCACGCGGCAGGTCTTCTGCACCACGTAGAACGACGTTGCGACCAACACGTTGCCGCCGAAGGCGAAGATCACCGCCGAGGTGTGCAGCGGCCTCAAGCGGCCAAAACTGGTCCAGGGCAGGTCGAGGTTCAGCGCGGGCCAGGCCAGTTGCGAGGCGATGATGAGGCCGACGAGGAAGCCCGCGATGCCCCAGAACACCGCCATGAAGGAGGAGAACTTGATCGGGCCCATATTGTAGTTGGGGCGGCCGTTGATCTCCGCAGGCGGCAGCGCCGCCGGCCGCTCGAAGTAGCGGTTCATGATGAAAAACACCGCGGCCAGGCTCGCAGCCGCGCTGAGCGCCGCGTGGAAGGCGAAGGGCGCGTCGACCGCCTTGGCCGAGGCGATCACGCAGAGAAAGGCGGTGACCGCAAACACGAGCGCCAGGCCGCTTTCACCTGTTGTCATGGATTTGGAGATGGAGGGCTGCTGCATCGCGGATTCTCTCTGAAAGAACACGAAGCCAGAAACCACATCCACGCTCGCGGGGAATTGATTGAAATCAAGGGAGATGGATTTCTGTTGATGCCGATGACGGGCCAATCGGGAGGCTGGCCAAATTCTTCAGGTCTTCGACGATTCGACGGCGCCAGTTGAAGTGCCCTCTCCCCTTGTGGGAGAGGGCAGCGAGAAATTGCGGCAATCTCGTTTGGGTGAGGGGTTGTCTCCGCATCGAAAGCCTCTCTGCGGAGCCAACCCCTCATCCGGCGCTTCGCGCCACCTTCTCCCACAAGGGGAGAAGATTGACTACATGGCACTCTACGACGCTCCATACGTCGCCATCAAGCCATTGTAATTATTTAAGTTATATCTACTGGACTAGTATCGGCTCCATGCCCATTTACCCCCATATTGAGGACACTTCGGGGGACACTCAGGGAAAATCATGGCTCGCCGGACACGTTCTACGTCGCTCGAAAATCGCACTCAACGCCTGAAACTCGCGACTCGCAAGAAGCCGTACACAGCGTTGATCGCGCCCGGCATCTTCCTGGCGTATCGCCGCAACGCAGGCCCAGGCACTTGGTCCGTGAAGGCAAACGGTTGGCTCAAGCGCTTCAGCCTCGCGGATGACCACGAAGATGCCAACGGCGAGAGCGTGATGACGTACTGGCAAGCCTTGGAGAAAGCCAAGTCGCTGGCCCGTGCCGGCGAAGGCAACAGCGAACAGCCAATCAGCATCGCGGCGGCCATCGATGCATATGAGACCGATCTAGAAACGCGCGATGGGCGCAAATACAATGCGACCCAGCTCCGTCTGCACTTGAGCGATGCTCTGAAGGCCAAAGCGGTCGCGCTAATCACCGAGCGCGAGTTGAGGGACTGGCGCGCCGGTCTGGTGAAGGAAGGACTGAAGCCCTCATCCGCTGACCGTATTGCGCGGTCACTGAAAGCAGCGCTGGCTCTGGCCGCACGGAATGACAAGCGCGTCACAAACACTTCCGCATGGCAGAATGGCCTGAAGAAGCTGCCTGACAGCGAAGTCGCGCGTAACGTAGTTCTGCCAGATGACACCGTCGTTGCTTTAGTGCGCGGCTCCTATGATGAAGATCCAGATTTTGGCCTTCTCATCGACGTTTTGGCGGAAACCGGGGCGCGCGAAAGCCAGGTATTCAAGTTGACGCCGCACGATCTACAGCAACATCATCCAGCGGCACCTCGCCTAATGATGCCAACAAGCAAAAAGGGAAAGAGCCGGAAGATAGAATATCGTCCGTTGCCGATCTCCCCGAGATTGGCCAGGGCGCTTCGGAAGCAGGCTGCAGGGCGAACCACTCACCATCCTCTTTTTAGCAAGATATGGAACTTGGCTGCGCTTCTCCGTCCAGTGGTTGATCGGCTCGCGCTGGGGCCGGAGGTGACGCCTTATGCCTTGCGCCACAGCTCCATCGTCCGTCAGCTCTTGAAGGGCGTGCCTACCCGCGTCGTTGCAGCTCACCACGATACGTCTGTTGCTATGATTGAGCGAAACTACAGCAGATACATCATTGGAGATGCAACAGAGGCGGTAACGCGCGCTGCATTGCTCGATCTGTGCAAGGTTGGTGCTGCAGTTGCCGCTTGAGCGGGTGCTTGGTGGATACCTACAAATCCGTGGCATAGAAAGCTCTCGCGATGGTCCAATTCAAAGCCACGTCGGTTCAGCCACAAATTATAGAGAAGGCAGCGGCGCCTCTTGGACTCGATGCCGATCATTTGCAACTCTTCGTCGAAGACGTTGAACGCAAGATTCGGGCATTTGTGAAGCTCAACGCTGAGCTGACAACGCTTCCGCCGGAGAACAGAGTTGCAGATGCGATAGATGATGAGATTGCATTCGTCGAGCAAGCGAGGGACAGGATATTCGAGCGATTGAACGGTCGGGAGCGCCGGATCGACGATCCAATGAGACCCGAGGACTTCTTTCGGACCGACGATCCAGTAAAAGCGGAAGAACTCGCGGCTCAAGCCTATGGGGTGCTCTCAGAGATAGCGGTGTTTCTTAAGGCCCGAGCGTCGGTGCTTCGCGCTTGGAAGCCTCGAAGCAAGAATGCGGCGCAGCCCCGCCGCGATCTCCTTTGGGGTCACCTCATTGAATTGTGGGTGACTGCAGGAGGCAAGGACTCCGGCAATGATGCAGCCCGATTCCTGATCGATGTGTCACGTCCGCTAATTCGTAACACGCCAACGGAGCCAGCGGTGGTCGAATGGCTGAGGAAGCGGCGCAACGCCCGAATGAATGGCTGACGCTTGTCAATCCAAAAGCCAGCATCTGATGCCCGCGCGTGGCTATTGGAATGCACTGAAACTGGTCTTGCTCTATAGCCCGTCCATCCGCACCGCAATTCAGAAGCGTGAGGACATCAAGACAGGAACCATGACAAGTCCACATCAATCCGCTGATACAAGCACAACCGCTTCGCGGGCTGCCTATACCATTCGAGAATTTTGCGCAGCGCACCGGCTTTCTGAGGCAATGTACTTTAAGCTGCGTTCTGCAGGGCTGGGGCCGCGTGAGATGCGCCTCATGCGTAAGGTAACGATCAGCGTCGAAGCAGCCACTGAATGGCGTCGTGCACGCGAGAGCGACACAGCAAACATGTCAGCGCCGACGAGCGCATAGCCAAACTTCAGTAGCTACTAGCCTTTCAATCCACAATCACACCGAGCATCCGCAGCCGCCTTCGTGGCGACGGCGACGGCTTTCTGCTGCCTGAATTAGCGAGCGGCTTCGCGCCCCTCCAGGACACCAATGACCTCGCTACCCTACACCATCTTTGATCGCTGCGGTCAGTTCGCGCGCAAGCGCTTTCTGCTCAAAGGCCTTTTAAATCGAGGCGAGACTTCGTCCCTCATAGGCCCTCCCGGCTGCGGCAAATCTGCCGTGCAGGCGGATATCGCAGTGCATTGCGCATCTGGTAGCGACTGGTGTGGATGTAAAGTGAAGAGCCCTTGTGGAGTCCTCATTCTTGCCCTCGAACGGGGCGACCTCTATCGACGCAGGCTCCACGCCTACTCGGTGCGCGACAGCGTCAGCAAACTGCCGATTGCTATCTGCGATGCGTCTCTCGACCTCCTCGATGAGAGATGCGTCGATATCGTCGCCGCGACTGCACACGCTGCCGGGGATGAGTTTGCACGCGAGATTGGTCTTATCATAATCGACACGTTTTCGAAAGGGATCGCGGCGGGCGGAGGAGATGAAGACAAGGCCCGCGACCAGAACAGGGCTGCAATACACATTCGCGAATTGCACCAGCGCCTCGACGTTCATGTCGCGTGTGTGGGGCATACAGGGAAGCGCGTAGATCGCGGTGAGCGCGGTTCAAATGCGCACCTCGCCGACGTGGATTTGCTGATGCAGATTGGCGGGAAGGGACACGCTAAGACAATCGAAGTTGTTAAAGCCAACGATCAGGCAGTCCGGGCGATTGGAACGTTTTCAATCGAAGAGTTCTCGGTAGGCGTGGATGAAGACGGCGATCCTATCACAGCCGGCATCGCCTCTGCCTCTCATCAGGTTGCGTCCCAGTCGGGCAACAGGAGGCCGAGCCCAGCCTCGATCAGAGCGCTTGCCACCCTCGAACGACTAGCGTGTGAGGCTGGCCAGTTCAAACTGCCGCTCATTTCTTGGCGCGATGCGTGTATGCGCGATGGCTTGGTCGATAGGGCGAAGCCGGCAAGCGCCCGTGCTTTGATGTCGAAATACATGCGCGAGCTAAGCGCCGCAAAGCTTATCTTTCGAGACGCTGACTTCGTAGTCGTGAGCCAGGACAGCGTCGAAACCCTTCGAGCGCAATCGACGAAACGTCACGAAACCGACGTGGAAAACAGGGCGCAGCCGAGTGGCAACGCCCACACCGCACCACGTGAAACAACTGCAACCGCGCCCCTATAAGGGCGCGGGCAGTGGTTTCCGCACGGCGGTTGGCCATCTCTGAACGTCACCTCGAAAGGAACGCATATGATGCGAGTCAATCCTAATTCACCCGCTCAGTAGGCGACACAAACGTTCGCGTCGCAAATCATCAAAATGTTGAATGAACAGAGAGTCATCAATGAACAATCATCGTGAAATCGTCGAAACATTCCTGTCCGCTCCCCGCAGCCTTCGGTCGCCTGAGGAATTGCTGTCTTACGTTCGCGAAAGATACTCGCGCGCAACCGAGACTGAAATCAGCCGAGCCAAGGAGGAAGCGGCGTACATACTGGAGCAAACAAAGTCTCGCCGGGAGGAACAGGCGGAATTGGATCGGGAGCAGGCGACGCGCGAACTGGCGCAGCTCGAAAACGACCTTTGGCTGGTGAGCCGGTGGAGGCTCTCCGAAGGAAAGGTCGTGTATTGCCCAGAGCATACCTTTGACGACGACGTGCCTTTTTGAGCGGCGGCCTCGGGGCTCTCCTCAAATTGAAAAGGTACTTCGGAGGCCCCGCGCCGCATCGGGTCACGCGCAAGGGTTCCATGGGTGCAGCCCCAGCAAAATTGCAATTCTGCTACTACACCACCACTAAGCGAAACGACGGATGCAAATGACCAAGCTATATTCTATCAATGCCCTCTCGCTGGAACTTGAGAGGGATCGCGGCACCATACGGCGGGCCCTCCGTGAGGTGGCACCGGACGGCTATGATCGTCATCAACCGCGCTGGTTCCTTGCAAACGCAGTCGCCGCCCTGGAGCGTCGGTCATACCGCCCTCTGCGCAGCACCGGACGATATATTGACCTTTTTTCCTTCCAGCGGCCGACCCGCCTCGATGCGCTGCGCTCCGACTACGACGCGCAGCTCCTCGCGATCTTGGAGGAGAAGTCACCGGAGCGCAAACGCGAACTGGCCCTGGTCATGGCACCGCTACTTGATCGGTATCAGGTGGCATTCGTGGAGATCGCCCGCGCGATCAACGCGTGCGACGAGATCGCAATCGAGAGCCGCGCTGGTTTGATCTTCACCGAGCAGATGGAAGCGGTCAGTAGGGCAGCGGAGTGGCCTCGCCACAGCGATTTCTGGGTCAAAATGCTCGAAGCCATGGACGCCGCCGACAGCGCTGAACGCGAAGCCAGTCTCTCCGATATGGACTAGTGTCACCCAATGCCAATCGACGACAATAATGTTGATGGCGGAGGCGATCTGCGCCTCTCCTTGACTAAAGAGGAAGCGAAAGCGCTCCAAAGCATCAATGCGAAATGTGGTTACAGGTTTCAAGCTAATTTGCATTGGCTTGATGCCTGTGATCAGGGCGACGTGCTCGGCGCCGAAGAAGCAGCAAGCGTAGCAGGCTGCTCGGCCGAGACTATCCGGCGATGGTGCAAAAGAGCCGCGCAGCAAGGTAGCCCCATCGGACGGCGTTTCGCTGGGAGCACTTGGTTGATTTCGGCGAGTCGTCTCCTCGATTGGATCGAAAGAGATCAAGATTTGCATGCGCGTCTGGCGGCGCAAACTCGCTGGAGAAATGTTGTCAAAACGAGGTTGGCGCCACAGTAAGTTGCCAGCGCTGTGGCTCCGGCCACACCCAATCACGAGCGAAATAGAGCGTCATCGATTACATTCAAACGTGAGGGCGCAATCCAGCGCATTTAGAAGGACAAGAACTAAAATGTTTATGCGAAAACAGCGAACCGAACTGGAAAATATTGAGGCCGAACTTGAGAAGTTGCGCGGGCGAGAGGTGCTATTGAATGCTCGCCGCCATGGTGCGCAGACCGCGCTCTCGACGGCGGTAGCAGAGCGACAGCAGCACTTGCTGAGTGGAGATATAGAAGACGCAGAAGCGACGAATTCTCACCACAGTCGTGTGGGTATGGCGCAATCTGATTTGAGAGCGCTTGAGGATGCGCTGGCCACGCTCAGCGAAGATATTAGCAACGCAGAGAGGCGGCGCAATGCGGAGAACGACCGGACCATGCGTCTCGCGATCTCCAAACATCTCAAGCAACAGGGTGAAATGGTCGGGGTGGAAATCCAAGAATGGTTGGCCAAAACGCGTGAGTTGTCATCGCGTCTTGAGGCCCTTGAGCCTGCATCTTGGAATGCTGGCTCTCTGAGTCGTTCGTTGGCTCAAGTTTCTCTAGAGTTCGAAGTCGCTTTTGGCGTCGCTCTCAGAGAGGTCGCTCAACGGGCGTCAACCCTTGAAAACAGCAATGAGGTCCTTTCCACTGCCTTGCAGGGATTGGCGGCCTGAACGAACGAGTAAGCAGAATGAAACTTCAGGATATTTGCGGTCAACAGACGCGGTTTGCGAACACTGCACCTCAGCCGCAGACATATGACAGCAGCACCCGCAGCGTGCATGCCATCATTTCAATGGGCAGCCCCGTGCGGCGGACGTATGGGACGGAGGTATTGCGAATTGCACCCGATGCTGTGATCCTTGATCGCCTGACGACCAGCGGCGTGCCCTTGCTCGACTCGCACCTTCAGCGCGGCATCGAGAACCATCTCGGTCGGATCACCGATACTTGGTTCAACCGAAACGCGCTGATGGGCAAGATCGTTTTCAACGATACCGAGCGCGGTCGCGTCGCAGAGGGCATGGTTGCCCGTGGCGAGATTGCAGGTATTTCGGCCGGGTACATCGTTTGCGATTGGGAGATTTCCGACGGCGACGGCAAGGTGCTCGATCCGGAAAAGGATCGCGTCCGTTTGGATGACGATCTCACGTACACCGCTGTACGGTGGGAGCTGTTGGAAGCGTCACTCGTGTCGGTGCCTGCCGACAGTAAGGCGACCATTAGGAGCCTTCCCATCGACCACCAAGATGGGCTCCGCGCTAGCGCATTGGCGCGCATGGAAGCTCGAATGCGGCAGCTCGGTATCCAAGGTACCACGCGAGACGCGCTCTTACGCATGCGCGCGCGGCAACGGATGATTGATCGGATGCGGCAGATATGACTACCAATATAGAACGGGACCGGAGTGAGGAAGGTGCCTCGATTGCGACGGCGCAGCGTTCGCCCGCTGACGACATGCGGATTGCTTTTCACGAGGCTGGACATCTGATTGTGTCCAGAGCGCTTGGCATTCCAGCATTCGCCACCATCGAGCCCGGCGAAACCTTCTCAGGCTTGTGCTGGAACGAAAGCTACAGGCGCTCGGAAGAGGGCGATAACGACGACACCAACGTCCCTGCTGTCGCAGAGTTGCTTCATAAGCTTATGCCGAAGGACGGAGAAGTCCGGGACGGAGCTGCCGCCGAGTATCTTACGGTGTTCGCGCAAATCGTGATCAAGATGGCGGGAATGGCAGCCGAGCGGCTGTTTCGCCCTGACGAAGCCCCCTGGGAAGCCGAGAGCGACCGCGCCGAAGCCGTGGCGTTCGCATCAATCATCTGCACTTCCGCCGAGTCTGGGGCTGCATTCGTCGAATTTGGGCTCGCCGAGGCATCGGCTCTCCTTTGGAAGCATCGCGGCGCAGTGAAGGCGGTCGCGAATGCACTCGTACAGAAGCGGACGTTGGATGATCGAGACGAGATCGATCGCCTGATAGCTTTCGGCCTCGAACAGGAGCGCCGAGCGCCTTGGCGGCAGGTCTCTGAAAGGGCGGTAGCAATCCGTAGGCGCTTGCGGTCCGCTGAAGGTTAGCAGAAACCTATGATCGCGCCGAATGTGAACGCACCGGCCGCAATGTTGGCAAGCGTCTGCACCAGAGGCGCGAGTTTTCGGCGAGGCCAAGCATGAAGGTCCTCACCATCAACTGATTGTGTATACCATGCCTTAGTAACTTCCGCTGCACGTGCAGGCTTCGTATGGTCGCTCAGGACCCAGCAAGGCAGGGTGGAATGTTCAGGATCAACAAGGATGCAAATTCAATTGAGCCTCTTAGGTCTCAAACCTTTAGCGAGTTAGGCTTCCGGGAGCGACAGCATCTCCAAGAGTGGATAGCCAAGAGCCCTTCTTGCCTCGGCGAAGAATTGCTCATTATCCAGAAGGAGTTCGCGGGCTTTTCAGACACCAATGAGCGCTTAGACCTTCTTGCCATTGACAAGCAGGGATCGCTCGTTCTGATCGAGAACAAACTGGATGACACAGGACGCGACGTAACGTGGCAGGCGTTGAAATACGCATCGTACTGCTCAAGCCTCTCGAAAGAGAACATTAGGAGCATCTTTCAGGACTATTTGGACAGGACCAGTCAAGGTGAAGATGCAAAAAGCGCGCTCGTGGAGTTTTTGGACGCGGAAGACTACGACGAGGTAACCGTCAACAAGGGCTCGACACAGCGAATAATCTTGATCGCGGCTAACTTTCGCAAAGAGGTCACTTCGACCATTCTGTGGCTGCTGAACTTCAAAATGCGCATTCAATGTTTTCGAGTGACGCCATGGCGTTCGGCCAACGACATTTTCCTAGGCGTAGACCAGATTATTCCGACCAAAGACGCTGAGGAGTACATGATTGGTCTAGCGTCCAAATCGCTGGACGAAGTGGAGGCCGCAGCAGGAGAGAAAGCTCGAAACAACGTAAGACGACAATTTTGGGCGGAACTGCTCAAGGCGGCTGGATCAAAGATGCCACGGTTCGCGAACCTCTCGCCCAATCATTCCCACTACATCTCTGCCGGGTCAGGTTTGCGCGGAGTGCCATACAATTTTGTTGCGGCTAGGTCCTTCGCGCGCGTGGAAATTTACATCGACCGCGGCGAGAAGGAGGAGAGCAAGGCGATATTTGATGAGCTAAGTGGACAGAAGACCGTCATTGAAACGGCGTTTGGCGGTCCGCTGGTCTGGGAAAGGTTGGACGATAAGCGCGCGTCGAGGATCAAGTGTGAAACGCCCGGCGATCCGTTTGATGAGGCGCAACGCCCAGCACTTATGTCATTCATGATCGACGCAATGATCCGGCTAGAAACCGCGTTCAAAGATCCGTTAGGACAAATCCAACGGAAATTGCGGAGCAAGTCGCAAGAGGATTAATTATTCTGATTTAGCGAATCTGCAGTTGCGCCGTCGGGCAAAACAGTGGTTTATGGGGTGCTCCTGATCGCATAGAGGAGCTGTCTCATATGACGGAGGAAGGCGAGGCTTCCGAGCTGGCAAAGATCGCCAAGCTCAATGGCGACTTCAAACGAAACTATGGCGCGCTACTCGGAGCGTTCCTTTACCTGAGGTCCATCAGCGCTGCGCGTGGTCGTTCGTGGTTCTGGGGCGGTTTGCTTTCGGTCGTTGGCTCGGTTGCTTTGGGCTGGTTGGCTCGGCACGGGTGGACGCCCGCCCCATTATTCTGACGACTATGATCGAATCCTGCGCATGGGAAGGCAGCGCGTCTTCTGCGCGCCCCAGCGCACAGCAGTTCCAATTGACGGAACCCCAAAATGAGGCTCGGATATGGCCTGTGCCGGTTACCGCCGTCCCGGCACATTGGAATGACGGCCCCGACCGCAACGCCCCCCATGCCGGTCGGGGCCGATTTCGGTCTGCTCCATTGAACAGCACCATTTGATCAGAAAGAGCCAAAGCCTCTAGGATCGCCCGGTTGGATTTCCGAATTTTTTGTGAGGTGGCGTTATGTCGAGTGCGATTCAGTTGATTGTGGAAGGATACGCCCGGCTAGGGGACCGGCGGGCCTTGGAAAACCTGCGAATGCATCGCCGACGACCTCAAGGCGATGAAGGGCTTCGATTGCAGCCGTTCAATTCGGTTGATCGAGGAAGACATCGCGGCGGCCGAGGCAGGACTGGCCAATTTGCCCGATGCTTTCGCGGAGGCGTCTCGAACGCTCGCCGCGTGAGTTTCGTGAATACATCCAGCTCTAAGACGAGGAATTGCGCACACGCTTACCCACAGACAGAGATTAACCGCGCTACCCCGGCGGCGCGTAGGTGCTGCAGGTAGAAGGTTGATCTCAGAACGCCATTCTGCGCTCGCTAGTCTCCGGCGTCCGCTCCATACGGCCTGATCCTGCTACGCCGCTACATTCGTTGGAATAAGGACGCTCGCGTGGCCCAACTCAACATCGAGGTTGGCAGCAGTTTCATGAATTCTTAGCGAGTGCACTCGATTTTTTCCTGCGCTTTTTGCATGATAAAGTGCCCTGTCCGCTCGCTCCTTTATCGAACTTAGTGTGTCCGCTCCGTTCTCGCCGCACGCAAGGCCGACGCTTGCAGAAATCTGCAGCTCAATATCCCCGATGGTGTACGTGAGCTTCAGGGCCTTCACTAGTTTCTCGCCCAGCTCCCTTCCTGTGTCCAGATTAATATCTGGGGCAAACAAGATACCGAATTCGTCCCCGCCGAGCCGGGCGGGAAGATGCTTGGTTCCGAGCGTTTCTCTTATCCGGATGGCGACCTCCTTTAGCAGATCGTCACCGGCTCCATGTCCATGTGTGTCGTTGACCGCTTTGAAGCCATCCAGATCGATGAATGCGATAACGTAGTTGGAGCGGGTCGAACGACTGCTCTCTAAGGCATGCTGAGCCCGTTCCTCAAAGCCGCCCCTATTTGTCAGTCCGGTCAAGTGGTCGGTTTGTGCCACTACGGAAAGACGGTATTCAGCGAGTGCTTGAGCCTTCATCCGCTCATGGACGACCAAAATTGTCCTTGCGATAGCGATCAAGAAATACGTCAGGATGACGCCGACAAAGAAGCTTTCTAGGGTCCCAGCAACTATCGCTGTGACGATGATTGGACCGAACAACAGACACGAATGAACAATTGTCGCCTTCGGGAACCCCCCCGCGCCGCGGCTCACAAAACCAATCACGGCAGTAGCAGCTCCGATCGCAGTAATCTCGATTGACACTGCATCTTCCAAATAGGCCGCCCGAATTGCTAGAGCTGCCAAAAGCGACGACAACAAACAGCCTATCCCGATTATTATGACAGCCGAGCAGGTCGCCAGTTTTGGACCTCCATTCCGGCTATAAAGATGCGCTAAGATCAAGGTAATAACCATTCTGCTGACCGAAAGAATGGTCATCGCCGCCGCAAGCGCAATGAGCCAATTGTCGTGCGTTCGCAACCAGAGGACTACAGTGGCTAAACCGAACCCGGCCCCGTACACCCCGAACGCAGAAGGTTCAGCGAATACTACCTGTTCTTGCAGCTTCGCTTTTACGCCCTCTGGCAGATCGCTTTTTCGGTCAACCATCTTGTTAAGCACAGCTTTCCTCCAAGCACTGGTGCCAAAGGATCGCTGTAATAGATTGCATTTAGGTGGAGTTAGAAGGCTAAGGCTACCTTCCTAAGATTTCGAGCCTTTTAAGCAGTCTCATCCAACCGAACGGCCCATCTCTGACCTCCCAACCGGCGCCGGTGATGTCCGCTCCCGGTGCTCGACCGGAAGTAGGGAGCCGCGATGCCGAAAGGGCGCTTTTGACCCAAAGCCGACATGCCGCCGTTCAGGCTGCGGAGCCTGAGAATTGAAAGCTTTTCAAGAGAAGGTACCGCTGAAGCAATGCTATTGGCGGAGCAACGATTGCGTATGGGACAGAAAGAAAAACGACTCCAAACGCGAACCAGATCACGAAGCCCAGCGGCTCAAAGATGAGCAAGATAGGGTTGATCTTCCAGACAGGAAAAACGATCAATGAAACAACGCAGCCAACGACCATAAGTGACGCAATGATCGCGCTGACGATGCTGAAAGCCGCTCCGACAAGTATCAATGTCTGGCTCAGCGAGTAGTCACGTTGACGAAAGATCATCACGTACCAGCACACCGGATAAACAATCAGGCCAGGAGACGCGAAGACGACCATCTTTGCGAGCGTGGAGTGCGGGCTCTTGTCCCCAAACCAAACAAATAGCAGTACGAACATCACAGCTAAGGTCAATGCTGCAACCGCAACGGCGCTGAGCATTCCTGTCCAAAGAAACCGAGGCGACCACATAGCTCGGCACCCTCTGCCAAATACGTAAATTTAACTTATAAGAACAATTTAAGGATGTCAGCTTCTGGCCCGAAGGCGAAGATCGCCATCGCGTCCGGCACGTCGGCAGTCGAGGCCAGACCGGACATCGGGAGGACGCGAGCAAATCGACGCGAATGACCCATAGCTGACCTTCGGCCCACATACTGAAAATTCAGCATGCGTGACGCTTTTGGTTGACTCAAGGGCTGGATGCAACCAAGTGGACCAGATGCGATTTGCCCCTTTGCGCCTCGGCGCTTTAGCCCTCCTTGCGCTCTGTCTTGCAGGATGCGGGAAAAGCGAGAGCTATCGTTACAAGCTGACTGTGGAGGTCAATACGCCGGAGGGCGTCAAACGAACGTCTAACGTCGTCGAAGTTCAGTTCTCCGGCGTCTCAGTTCCCGCGCGTGGCGTGATGCACGAACTGAACGGTGAAGCCCTATACCTCGATCTTGGTGGCGGAAAACGTCCACTGATCGTCTCAATCGGGAACCGACTTCATCCCCGTTATGGCAACGATGTGCGTTGGTCGCGTGACGGAGGGCCAAGCGAAAGCCTACTGTCCGAGCTTTACGGTGCCCAACTAAAGGGCGATGATCTTCTTGAGAAAATCTCTTCGCTCTCAACAAAAAGAGGCTCTCATGAGATCCGTCCCGATGATCTTCCTGACCTCTTGACGTTCGGGGACGTCAATGTGCCGAGCAGTGTCATGGAAGTTGATCGTCACAATCTCCCGGCCTCACTTGGACAAAACGTGAGCTGGGCTAAGGTCACTCTTGAGGTTACCGCTGAGCCCGTCACGAAAAACATCAATAGTAAGCTGCCATGGTTGCAAGAATACTTTGAAAAGAATCTCAGATTGGATGGAGCCGGCCACGGAGCGAAGCGGGAGTTGGCTAACATTCTGAGCTGGTCGGATTTCGAGCAGACCCGCGACTTGAAACGAACTCGGTAGCCAGAGCGACCCGCTATCGTTTGTCTGCTTGTGGCCCAAAGCAGGCCGACCCGAAAACCAGCCCGCATGTCTGCTCCTGAAATTAGTGCGGACGTCGGCCAAACCAGCGCATCCCCATTATGAGTACGCCCCTCGATAACAGCATTTCACCGTGACGCTGCTTTAGTTTTATAGGCTTCGATCATCGCGGTAGGCACGTCGCCCGGATAGCAGAGCGGCGCAGCACCGCCCGGACGAGAATATGCGCTTCGTCCGCCGCAGGCTCTGCCGTTGCGCATGAGATCGTCCGGACATGCGCAAGGATGACCCGTCGCGTGATACTGATCCCTGCTGGATCGAACGATGATCGCGGCGATAGCTGCCGCCGTAAGAGCGACCTCGACCTTCCGTTTGACTCCGCTCTGCTGTGGCGACTGGGTCGGCTGGCTTGCATTCGGCGTCGGCAGCGAAGGAGCGAAGCCGGGCTGAGACCTCGCCGTTGGTGCATCCAGCGACGCATCGGCGAAGGCAACGCTCCTTCCGACAGCAGCGGCCGGCACCGCAGGCGGTCTTGGCCCGACCGACGGCGTGTCGTGGCGGCCCACCGAATAGGCCGCCAAAGCCGTAAGCCCCAGAAGGACGATGACTGCTCCGGCCCGCATGGCTCCCTTTGGCTGTACTAAGCTCCAGCCGGTCCTTGCGCGATGTCAATAACGTGCCGATCAGAACCGACAGTGATGACGATGGTGTAAGTCTTCGGCCCTCCGCCGTCGCTGGCAACGGGCGGGGCTAGGTGTAGCTGCCCACCGTACCACTCTCCGGAGATGAGCGTGTTGTCCTTAATAACCGACTGCTCAAGGACCGCCATGTTGCGCTGCCCGGCTTCCACCGTTGAAGCGATCATAGCTTCATTCTGCGCGCTCGCATTGCCCTGCGCGATAGCGGCGGCGGTCGGGCTGTAGAATGTGCCTGTCCTACCGCTTGGGGTCGTGTAATGGCCGTACCCGGCTTGCGACGCACTGTATGCGTTTCCTGCCGCTGCCAAGCCTGTGAAGATCGCCGCAGCGACCTGCCGGTTCTTTTCTTCTTGGACCAGCATCTCGTAAGTGACGACCTGCATGCCGTAGTCGGAGCCTGCGACATGCTGCGTCGCCTCGACCTGCGCTACCCGGAAATCTACGGGGGTCTTGCCTAGGTTGTTAATGCCAACGACAAAGACCGGCCGGCCGTTGGTTTGAAATTGCCGAGACGCAGGGCGGACGAGCACCAGCGAATTCTTCTGGCGAGACACTAGAGCTGCTTGCCCGTCTCGCATCATCGCCTGCTGCTGTGGATTAGATGGCCGAAACTGAACCGTTTCGGCGTTGGTTACGCAACCGCCCAACGTGGCGCATAGCGCCAGGATGCCCATTTTACGCATGACTTACCCCCAGACCCGCGCTGATAAAAGCGCAGCCAGCGGGCGAGATCAATAGAAAGCACCTTAGCACTGCAATCGCGGCATATAGACGTTAGTTGTGTGCGTACGAACGAGTTCCAGCTTGAGATGAGGCGGCGACTTGAGGAGAACGTGAGCCGTTCAGTTTGCGCCTCAGGAAAGAAACCATGAAGAAGATGATCATTGTCGCTGCAGCGCTGCTCTGCTCTGCCACGTTCGCTCAAGCCAGAGGCGGTCACGGCGGCTTCCGCGTCTCGTATGGAGGAGGCCATCATACGTATAGCCACGGCGGGTCCTACGCCGGTGGATCAGGATCGTCGCACCGGGGTGGGCAGTACCGCAACGTGAATACGGGCAATCGCTACGGTACGCATCAATAGAAGAGATCGGCGACACTGCGCGGCATCGAAGTGTTGCCGCGCAGTTTAGGTTTTGACCTATGAACAGATATCGAAATTTCACCAGCTTTCGCTCACTGGGAACAGCACTAAGCGCCGGTGCGCTTTATCGCGGGCCGCTCTGCATTGGCTCATCGCTGCCGACCAACCATGTGCTGAGTATGTCGGCTGTTTACGAAACAGCAGAGAACGCTTTAAGCCGATCATCAAGTGGTCGCGCTCGCGCTCAGCCAAGCCGGCGCGAGCGCGCGAGATGGGTGCGAGCGGCGATCAGGGTGTCTTCACAATAAACCGCCCATCGAAGAGACCGGCACCCTTGAACGTGCTCTTGACGCTCTCAAAGCCGCCGGTGCCTGTCGCGTTTGCGTAAGCGCCCGTTCCGGACAGGATCGTATATTCACCCTTCGTCTGGCCGTCCTTGATCGCCCCGGTGTAGCGCGCTGTAATCGAAGACCCGTCTTCGAATGTATAGGTGCTGTATCCGAACATCGGCCCTGAACCTTTGAGCAGGTCTGCAGAGTGGACGAACTCCTTCACAGCCACGCGGCCATCTTTGAAGTAGGCCAC
Source organism: Bradyrhizobium sp. Kon10 (assembly GCF_055807395.1). Lineage (NCBI taxonomy): Bacteria > Pseudomonadati > Pseudomonadota > Alphaproteobacteria > Hyphomicrobiales > Nitrobacteraceae > Bradyrhizobium > Bradyrhizobium sp. Kon10. The sequence goes on from NZ_JBVVOZ010000001.1 coordinate 219,862, forward strand.
GCCAAACATTTTGCCGGACATCACCATCTCACCTTCCACGTTTGCGACCTCTGTAACCTTGAGATCGATTGGCCTAGTAACGAGCTTGAACTCAAGGACCTGCTCGCCGGCAAATGCTGTCGAGGCCAACGTAAGAAGTGCTCCTGAGAAGAAAAAAGAACTGAAGCGCATGGCATAATACTCCCGCCGTAAGGTGAAAATAATTCCCGCTCTCGTAGCAATTTCACAATAACACAACAGGCGCCATCCTGCGAACGCCCGGACTTGTGGCAACACGGCTGACTGAAAATGGAGCGGGACAGCTTGAAATCGCTCCGGTTCAGCCGAACAGCGGCCTTGGCGATCTTGTGATCCTCTCGCTCCAGTATCTTTGAGTTCGTTTTTGCATCAGCAAGCAAGTAAGCCAATCGTCCTTTGAGCGTTTGGAATTGGCGCAGCCTGTGAATGGGCTCACATCGGACAATGATCGCCGGGCGCTATGATTACCGGATATTCACGGTGGAATTTTTTATAGTGATGCTCAAACGATGGGGGTATCCATGCCCGCCATATTCGACCTGCTCTATCGGGAATATTGCCGCGCTCGCCTCGCTGAAATGCGGAAGCAGCTCCTCATCGCCCCCGCAACTCCTCAGGTCCTGCAAGTGGATGACCATCCTGCGGATCAAGGTGGCGCTCGTGGGACGGATAGGCGGCAGGACGAGCGCCCTGCTGCTAACCTGCGTGAAGAGGCCGGGTGTGACAAGCGGGCCGCCAGTTGCACTGGCGCCGCTGGTCGGTAGTGATGCCGCGATTGTTGTGAGCCAAAACTGGTCGGGCCCTACTGGACCCGGCTCATTCCCTGCTTAGCGGCCCGCAAGGGTCGGACGTAATAGCCCTGTGTCTGAACGGCTGACTTGATCTCGTCGCTGACCTTCTGAACTCTTCTTCTGGTCCTGCGCCATTTCTTCTTGTAGCAAAACGTGGGCATAGGAGAGCCGGTGCTTAGAACCAGCAAGTCACGCTTGTCACTGTGATAGACTTCGTACATGTCGCCCCCCGATCACGAATTATCTTTCGGTTGTCCCGGCCAACAGCTTACTACCTTGAATGGATATGCGGGTGGAAATTTGAAGATTGAGAGCGAATTTAGGCAACACTGACAGCCTGTGAATTGCGGGGAAATCAAGAGCGGACTGACACGATCAACTTAGATTTTTGTTGTTATGTTGTGTCTATGCCACGCCAACCCACCAACTCCGCCCTAGATGAATACGAGCTGGCCGTCGATGAGATCGTCGCCGCTTGTGACGGTGACCTGCGCGGTGCGCTCCGAGCGCTGATGCTCCTCAATGAGCAGTTGGAGCACGAGCTGGCGCTTATGAGTGGGGTCCGTGCTCCAGACCAGAGGCTGCATTAAAAGCAAGCTGGGAGTGGCATCGTCGCATGCCCCACCGCATCATCGTCATACCGGTCCCGGCTTCCGTGTTGCGGATCACAGGCGCTCGGTTGGTCGGGAATACGCCGGGCATTGGCGGCAGGTTGCCGACGTAGCGGGTCATACGGGCATACTACTCAGAGAGCTTGTCGATCAATTTGTAGACGATTTCATTCGTTGCACGGGCGGGCCAATCAGCGTCATTGGCATCCGTCGGGTCGAACCTAAATTTCATCCCGATGATGTCGTGCGGAATGCCAACGAACTTGGTGTCATCAAGAAATACCGGAAAAACACTTTCCGTGGCTACTCGGGGCAAAAACTGTTCCTTCTCGAAGGTCGGCCAAATCTTGGCCGCGTAGTGCTTGTCGAGGATACACAAGACGTATCGGCTCTTTGTGCCGAAAATTTCGGCAAACTGTTTGGACCACGTTTTTCCGAGATAGTTGGCTTCGTATTGCTCGTCATAAAAAACAGGCACATCCAACGTTTGTAGACTCTCGTTGATGAACGAAGCAAGCGGGCGGTTCTCGCCTGCAAATGAGATGGCGATCTCAAATTCGAAGTCTTCTCCGTCATGCTCGCGAAATCCGCAGTCCTGCCGGAGCTGATTCCAATCGAGGTGTTTTACAAAATAGAAGAGTGCAGGGTCTTCAATCGCGAACGTCTTGGTCTCTGCATTGTAGTAGAATGAGCGGGCTACAGCTGGCTTGCCGTCGATGAGAACCTGAAGCCGCCGTTCCTTAATGTTGTTGATGCTACCCCGTACCTCCGGCAACGCGTTTGCCATTTCCGTCAAATCTACGACGGAAGAGTGTTGCTGACCAACGGCTCTAAGCAGTTTAAAGTATGGATCGTTCTTCGGTCGGAATCGCTGGCCCCGGCAGAACTCCTTGACCGCTGAATAATACGCGGAGCGAAGCTGATCGACGACTCGATGCCGTACATCTTCAATGGAGAATTCAATTTCCCGGGCTTCGTCTTGCGTGCTCATCACGTTAGTTGCGGTGCAGATCGACCGGCAGATTTGTTGGGTAAGCCAATAGTCACCCCGTGTCTCAGCATAGATTGTGCCGGAGCCGCGTATTTTGATGTTCAACCGCTCACACCCACTCTCGATGAGCTTATCGATGTCAGCAGATGTGCCAGGGGCGATCTTGTGTATTCCGGTTCGTTTGGCGATGTCGGGGACGAGCTGTATGAGATCAGAGCCAATTTGGTTGATGCCAATAATAACCAGCTTCGGAAGATTGGCATCCATCCCCAAATCCGCCGCGAGCTTCGCAACGTTCGCGAGGCTTTCCTGAAGGTCAGTCGCGAGCCGATGAAAATCGTCGATGACAAATTGACCGGGAGTTTGTTCGCGCGCCACCTTCTCAATGCGAGATACGTGTACAGGATTTCTTGCCGTTAGATACTCCGGCTTGTTCTCTGGGTTCAGCTCAGCGAGGATGTGACGGACGCAAGTGGTTTTGCCAGTTCCTGATTGGCCTTCAAGGATGACAGGCTTGTGGGAATTGCGAATGTCGAGCAGTATTTCGTTGTAGTTTGGCGGGGGGACAAAGGTGAATTCAGGTAGGCCCTCTGTCTTGAAGACCTCCTCCAGCATCAGTTTAATGGTCATAGAATGCCTCTCGTAATCGAGGAGGCAGCAAAGCGGAGCAGCGCTGCCGGAGATGATGATTTAGTCAGAGAGAATATTCTTCTGACGTTTTACACGGATCGCTGTCTCACGGCGGAAGCGATCTGGATGCTCGCGCAGATATTCTTCCACAATCGTCCTGATTAATTCTGCTTTCGTTTTCTGGGTGTGTGCAGACAGCCGCTCCAGTGTGGTAAATTCCTGATCATTGAACGACACGGAGATTCGATTCGCGACTGCCATCAGCGAAGCACTCCTAACAATTCGTGGAAAGCGAACGCTAACCCGAAGATTATTCCCATCTGCGACGATTGCGACCCCCCAAGCGGCAATAACTTCTTATCCGTGTCCTTCAGGAGGGCCGCCGCAACTTCCAACAGGACAAGAACGGCACCGGCGATGGTGAAAATGACCATGAAACTCTCCCGCGTCGAAAACTCGCGACAGAGTGGGTCCAATTCCTTAACAAATTGCGAAAAGTGCACCACTTCCGACGGACGCGCCTAACTTGCCATCGCGGGGAGCAGCCTCCTATCTGCTGCCTCGCGGCAAGCGGCCATCATTTGCATTGGCGGAGCTACGGTTCGGCTGAACGCGAACTTCGCCAGAGTTGGCTAGGACACTATAAGGACACCATACGCTCAAGTTATTGAATTCTATGTCAGTTTTACTTACCACCTTCTCCCACAAGGGGAGAAGGAAGAAAGTCAATCCCGCGCGCTCGCCTTGAGGGCTGCGATGACGTCCTCGCGGGCGATGATTCCGACCAGCTTCTGGGCGTGGTCGAGCACGATGATGCTCCGGATGCGGTGCTCGACCATGATCTGGAGCACGCGCGTCAGCCGCGTGTCGGGGCTGACATAGATGAACTCGGGCGTCATGACGTCGCCGACCTTGCGGCCCATCAGCTCGTGATAGCGCGGCAGCATCTGGCTCGGCGTGAAGGCGAAGCACTTCAGGATGTCGAACTTGGTGACGATGCCGACAACCTGCTCGTCATCCTCGACCGGATAGCTGTTGAAATCGTCGCGCTCGAACATCTCGCTGAGCTCGAGCAGGTCGAGATCGCGCCTGGCCGTCCGGACGTTGCGCGTCATGTAGCCGCCGACGGTTTGCTCGAGAAACTTGTACACGGCGCGTCCTCCTCGATTGGTCTGTGTTCGCCGGCCGTCAGTGCGACAGCAGCACGCAGCGAGCGGATTTCGTGACCAGATATTGGGTGACGCCGCCCAGGATCAGCTCGCGGAAACGCGAATGACCGTAGGCGCCTGCGATGATCAAGCCCGCGCCGACCTCGTCGGCGATATTCTCCAATTGCACGGCGGCGGTTTCATTTCCCGCGTTTTCCGGGACGCGCGCGGTCGCGGTGATGCCGTGGCGGGCGAGCCAGGCGGCAACGTCGCCCACACGGGCCATGACCGCCGACCGATCGTCGTCCTGCTCCGCGATCTCGACGATGGCGACGTCCCTCGCCTTGCGCAGCATCGGCAACGCGTCCGCCACCGCCCGCCGCGCCTCCGGCGTATCCTTCCACGCCACGAGCACGCTGCGCAGATCGAGCCAGTTAATCCGATCGGGCACCACGAGAAGCGGCCGACCGGCCTGCATCACCAGATCCTTGGGGCTTGCGAGCGCGAAAGCATCGGAGAACGCCGGGCTCTGCCCGCCGCTGACGAGGAGGTCGGCGCATCGTACCTGCGCGAGCACGAACCGTGCGGGAAAATCCATGGCGCTCCGCCATTCCGCGCGTCCGCCGCGGTTTCGCGTCGCGACGCGGAATTGCGCCTCCAGATCGGCGAGCCGTCTGTTGATCGAGGCCTCCTCCTGGTTGATCAGCGCCTGCGCCGCGGCGCCATCCGTGAAATAGATCGGCGGGGCGAGATTCGCCGCCGCAACCCCGACGATCCCCGCCTCGAATCGCTCGGCGAGCTCGCACGCGACCTGAAGACGTGCCTCGTTGGGCTGGTCGAGGGCCAGGCTGACCATCACGGTCGCGTATATCATCGGGAGTCTCCGCTGGGGGCTGCGCTTCATGAACTGTAGGGCCGCCGCGGTTTGCGAAGATGAGATAGATCAAAATCGCCCTCCGTCGCGGGGCCGGAAATCCGCCAGTGCAATCAGGACATCGGAACTTGCCTCCAGACCGGCCTTGGGCGACATTGCCGCAACAGAACCGCATCCCGCTACCGCGGAAAAATGGGAGCAATCGCTTGTCGCCGACCCGCGTGACGCATCCGCCAACCGACAGTCGCGGCGAGCATTTCCGCGTCCGGATCGAAGGCTTTGGCGTCGGCACCTGGGACCTTGACCTCAGCACGCGCGAGCTGGAATGGTCGGAAACCGCCAGAATCCTGCTCGGGGTCGAGCCGGATCAACAAGCAAGCTATCAGCGCCTGCTCTCGCGGCTCGAGCCCGGAGACCGCGAGCGCGTGGAGAGCGCGATCAACCACGTCACCGAGCATGGCGGCCGCTTCGACGTCTCCTTTAGACTTGCCAATGCTTCAGGCCTGGGGCGCTGGATTCGCGCGCGGGCGGGCCTCATTCGGGACGAGGCTGGCGCCGCTCGCCATCTCAGCGGCATCTTTCTCGACATCGACGAGGAGAAGCAGGTCGAGGAAGCACTGCGCACGCGCGAGACTCACCTCCGCTCGATCCTCCAGACCATTCCCGATGCCATGATCGTCATCGATGGCCACGGCATCATCCAGCTCTTCAGCAGGGCGGCCGAGCGCCTGTTCGGCTGGTCCGAGCACGAGGCGATCGGGCAGAACGTCAGCATCATGATGCCGGAGCCGGACCGCTCCCGCCACGACAGCTACATCGCGCGCTACCGCACCACTGGCGATCCGCACATCATCGGCATCGGGCGTATCGTGACCGGCAAGCGGCGCGATGGAACCACCTTCCCGATGCATCTGTCGATCGGCGAGATGCAGTCGGGCGGGGAGCCCTACTTTACCGGTTTCGTCCGCGACCTCACCGAGCATCAGCAGACCCAGGCGCGGCTGCAGGAACTGCAGTCCGAGCTCGTCCATGTCTCGCGGCTGACCGCGATGGGCGAAATGGCTTCCGCGCTCGCCCACGAGCTCAACCAGCCTCTCGCCGCGATCAGCAATTACATGAAGGGCTCGCAGCGGCTGCTCGCCGGCAGCACCGATCCGAACACGCGGAAGATCGAGAGCGCACTGGATCGCGCCGCCGAGCAGGCTCTGCGCGCCGGCCAGATCATCCGGCGCTTGCGCGACTTCGTCTCGCGCGGGGAATCCGAGAAGCGGGTCGAGAGTCTGTCCAAGCTGATCGAGGAAGCCGGCGCGCTTGGACTTGCCGGCGCGCGCGAGCAGAACGTGCAGCTTCGCTTCAATCTCGATCCCGACGCAGATCTCGTCCTCGCCGATCGCGTGCAGATCCAGCAAGTCCTGGTCAATCTGTTCCGCAACGCGCTGGAAGCGATGGCGCAGTCGCCCCGGCGCGAGCTCGTGGTCGCCAACAGCCGCGTCGCCGACGACATGATCGAGGTGGAGGTGTCCGACACCGGATCCGGCTTCCAGGGCGACGTCGCTTCAAATCTGTTTCAGACCTTCTTCACCACCAAGGAGACCGGCATGGGCGTGGGATTGTCCATCAGCCGCTCCATCATCGAGGCTCATGGCGGCCGGATGTGGGCCGAGAGCAATGCAACGGGCGGCGCAACATTCCGCTTCACCCTACCGGCAGCCGACGAGAGCTGATTTATGACGACCAAGGGACATGTCTACGTTATCGACGACGACGAGGCGATGCGGGACTCGCTGAATTTCCTGCTGGATTCCTCCGGCTTCGGCGTCACGCTGTTCGACAACGCACAGGGCTTCCTCGACGCCCTCGCCGGCCTCACCTTCGGCTGCGTCGTTTCCGACATACGGATGCCGGGCCTCGACGGGATCGAGCTGCTCAAGCGTATGAAGGCGCAGTCGAGCCCGTTTCCGATCGTGATCATGACCGGCCACGGCGACGTGCCGCTCGCGGTCGAGGCGATGAAGCTTGGTGCGATCGATTTCCTGGAAAAACCGTTCGAGGATGACCGCCTCATCATCATGATCGAATCCGCGATCCGCCAGGCTGAGCCTGCAGCCAGGAGCGAGGCCGTCGCCCAGGACGTCGCCGCGCGCGTCATTTCCTTGAGCCCGCGCGAGCGCCAGGTCATGGAGGGGCTGGTCGCGGGCCTCTCCAACAAGCTGATCGCCCGCGAATACGACATCAGCCCGCGTACGATCGAAGTCTACCGCGCGAACGTGATGACCAAGATGCAAGCCAACAGCCTGTCGGAACTGGTGCGGCTGGCGATGCGGGCCGGCATGCTGAAGGATTGAGGCAGGTCAAGGTGCTGGCGCCGGCCTGTGCTAGCAGGGCCAGCTATGATTGTGATAGCTCGATCCTGAGCGGCCCCTGATGTCGTCACCCGCAAAGCCAACTGTCTACGTCGTCGACGACGATGCCGCTGTGCTTGGGTCGCTGCGCTTCCTGCTGGAAACCGACGGCTTCGCCGTGCGAACCTTCAAGAATGCGACCACCCTGCTCAACGCGAGCGGCGTCGAGGAGGGCGCGGACTGCTATGTCATCGACTACAAGATGCCTGACATCAACGGCATCGAGCTCGCCGGCCGCCTGCGCCGGTCCTATGGCGACACGCCGGTGATCCTGATCACCGGCTATCCGGACGGGAATATCTCGGCTCGGGCTGCGGCGGCAGGCGTCAAGGACGTGATTTTCAAGCCGCTTCTTGACGAGAGCCTGCTCAAGCGCATCCGCCGCGCCATCCAGGAGAGGCGGGACACCTGACCTACGGGATTCTACGTAAGGCCCTCCCCTTAAGATATCGCGCGAAATTTCCGGACCGGACGATCCCGCGTACCAATGCACCATCACAACGGAGATGGCGCAGATGCTGACCCAGACACTCAACACCCAGGCGATCAACACCGAGATCGGTGGCAAGATTGCTCCTCCTCGCCCCGTCTCCGACCAATTCGGCGCGATCACGGGCCATGTCGGCCTTGTCGCCACCGAATTTTCCTACCGCAAGGAAGAAGAGATCTACGGCGAGGACGAGCCGGCCGAATATGTCTACCAGGTCGTCACCGGCGCAGTCCGCAGCTACAAGCTTCTGTCCGACGGCCGCCGCCAGATCGGCTCCTTTCATCTTCCCGGCGACGTGTTCGGCCTCGAATCCGGCCCCACCCACCGCCTCGCCGCCGAAGCAATCATCGACACCAGCGTGCGCCTCGTGAAGCGCGCCAGCCTCGAGAAGGCTGCCGGCACCGACGTCCAGGTCGCCCGCAAGCTGTGGGCAATGACGGCGGGCGAGCTGCGTCACGCCGAAGATCATATGTTGCTGCTCGGACGCAAGACTGCGATGGAGCGCGTTGCGACCTTTCTGCTCGAAATGGATCGCCGCCTTGCGGTTGCCGGCATGATGGCGCTGCCGATGTGCCGGCGTGACATCGGCGACTATCTCGGCCTCACGCTGGAAACCGTGTCGCGCGCGTTGTCGCAGCTTCACGCCCAGGGCACTCTGGGCTTCTCGGGCGCCCGCCAGATCGTCCTGCGCAACCGGGCCCGCCTGCACAATCTCGACGCCTGATTTTATCCTCCCCACCTCACTCTGGCCGGCCGAACCCGTTTCGGCCGGCATTTCGTTTGCGCACTCAAGCCGTGCGCCGGGTCTCCGGCATCACCAGCAGGATCAGCAGAAAACCTGCCGCACCGACGCTCGCCAGCCCCACGAAAGCGGTGGCATTGCCGAACTTGTCGCTGACATAGCCCCCGAGCGACGTGCTCAGCGCAGCGCCAATGCCGGTCGCGGTGCCGACGATGCCCTGGGCCAGATTGAAATGGCCGCTGCCGAAGGCGACGTCGGCCACGATCAGCGGGATCATCACCGCAAACACCGCCGCAGTGAGCCCGTCGAATGCCTGCACCAGCACGAGCAGATAGGGATCGCGTACGGTTGCGAACAGCAGGCCGCGAATCATCAGCGCACCGAACCCGATCAACAGCAGCGGGCGGCGGCCCCAGAGCTGCGCCTTGCGCCCGACGGTTGGCGACAACAGCGCGACGATCGCCTGCGGCACGACGATGCAGAAAGCGACGAGGACTGTCGCCCATTGGCTCGAGCGCGCCGTGACCGCGCTCGCCATCAGCGGCATCATGGCAGCATTTGCAAGCTGCAGCAGCAGCACGCTGAATGCGAACACGATGAGCGGCCGTTGCCGGAGCAGGTGCCAGACATTGGTGTCGCCCTGCACGTCCGCCTCGCGGGGCATCTCGCCGTGACAGCGCGCGATGTCGACCTCCTCCTCGCGGATGCGCGACAGCGCGATCAGGGTCGGGATCGCGAGCAGGAAGGTAACGAGGAACACCGAGCGGCTCGACAGGAGATAACCGGCGGTGCCCATCACCGCGGCGGCAACGCCATTGCCGAGCGACGCGAAGCGGGCGTTGCGCCCAAGGCGCTCGCCGATCGCGAACGGGCCGACGAGACCGAGGCTGATCGCCGCGATCGCCGGCCCCAGCACGCAGCTTGCCGCCGCATGCAATGTCGCCGCAGCGACCACCACGGGAAAGATCGGCAGCGCGGCATAAGCGAGCGCGCAGCAGCCGATGGTGACGATCGCAAGCCCGGCCACCAGACGTTCGGATCGCGCGGCGTCGATGATCGCGCCGCCCGGCATTTGGCCGATCAGGGCGACGATGCCGCCGATCGACAGCACCAGGCCGATCTCGACCTGGGTCCATTTCTGTGTCGTCAGATAGACCGCGATGAAGGGACCGAATCCGGTCTGCACGTCGGCGAGAAAGAAGATGAACCAGTCGAGGCCGCGCAGGCTGCGGCGCGACGGTGCCGGAATGGCCGCGACGGATTGCAGGCCGGCAACGTTGTCTTGCTTGACGTGGCGGTCACGATCGCCGGCTGAATGGTTCGGCTTGCTCGACAACAGCACCGGCGGCCATTCCTTCCCAAGCCTCACTGAACCGCTTGCAGGGGTTGCAAGCTGCCGGACGCGCCAAGCACGACCATCGGGGCATCTTCCTTGTATTCAGGCGCGGCCGCGACCTGCGCCTTGGTCAGTTCCAGCGTGATGCTGTCCTTCTTGTTGACGATCTTGCCGAAACGCAGTGCGTTCCAGTCGACCACGATCTTGCGGCTGCCGACGCCGAGGAAGCCGCCGAAATCGATCACGGCGGCTCGCACGTGCCCGTTCCGATCGACGATGACATCCACGATGCGACCCATATTTTCGTTCGCCGAGCTGAGCACCTCACGGCCAAGCACACCATGCGCGTCGCTTGCGCCGATGATCGTCACCGACGGCGGCGGCGCTGCATCCTTCGGCGTGACCGGCACCACCGAGGCCGGCGGCTGCGCCGCCGAGGGCGCGCTGGTCTCGCTTGGTGCCTTGCCCTGCGGCTCGGCGGCGCGCGACACCACGCCCGTCAAACCCGCGACGATCGCGACACCCAAAACCAACCAACCGATCGGACGCATGCACCCTCCTCGCGGCGCCTCGCTATCGCGCCAGCACGATCGACACCTGGATCTGACCGCGTGTACGCAGCACCTCCAGCGCCACGTCGTCGCCGTGCCGGCTGATGCGCAGGTCGACGCTGGAATCGCCCAATCGCAGGTCGCGCAGGATGACCTCGTTCAGGAACACCGGCAGATGAGGATTGCGCAGCCGGATCTCGCTGCGGGCGGCATCGAACTCGATGCCGAGCGCTGCCTCGAGCAGCGTGAACGGCGTCGCGCTGGCCCAGGCCTGCGGCGCGCAGGCGACCGGATAGAGCGTCGGTCCGCGCCGCTTCTCGCGCCGGAAGCCACAAAACAATTCCGGCAATCGACGCAAATCCATATAGGCCGCCGCATCGAACAGGCCCTTGAAGATGTGCGCCACCGAATGCTTGAGCCCGTAACGCGCAAATCCGAGCACGATCAGCGCGTTGTCGTGCGGCCAGATCGAGCCGTCGTGATAGGACATCGGATTGTAGCGCACCTCGCCTTGCGCAACCGTGCGGATGCCCCAGCCGGAAAAGAAGTGCGGCCGCATCAGCTCGGCGGCGACCAGGCGCGCGCGATCCTCGCGGATCATGCCGCTGAACAGCACCTGCCCGGCATTCGACGTCCGCACCTTGCAAGGTTGCTTCCTGCCATCGAGCGCGAGCGCATAGATGCCGAGCTCCTCGCACCAGAACGCTTTCTCGAAGCGCTCGGCCAGCGCCTTGGCTTCCGCCTCCAGTTTCGCGGCGCGGTCCGGTTTCCCGAGCCGCAGCGCGCAGCGGGCGGCGAGCTGCTTGGCGGCATAGACGTAGCCCTGGACTTCAGCAAGCGCGATATTGCCTTCCGCGAGCTGGCCGTCGGCATGGAAGATCGCGTCGTAGGAATCCTTCCAGCCCTGGTTGGCGAGCCCCTTTTCCGTCGCGCGCTGATATTCGACAAAGCCGTCCTGATCAGGGTCGCCCGGACCGTCGATCCAGGCAAGCCCCGCCTCGATCGCAGGCCACAGCTCGGCCAAGGTCTTCTCGTCGCCGGTGCGTTCGAAATAGCGGCCGGCGAGCAGGACGAACAATGCAGTCGAATCCACGCTGCCGTAATATTGCGAGAACGGCACCTCGCGCAGCGCCGCCATCTCGCCGCCGCGCATCTCGTGCAGGATCTTGCCGGGCGCTGCGTCCGCGAGCGGGTCGACTGCCCTGGCCTGAAAATGCGCAAGCCGGCGCAGCACGCCCTTCGCCACCCGCGGGTCGACCCACAGCATCTGCAGCGCGGTGATCAGGCCGTCGCGGCCGAACGTCGTCGAATACCAGGGAATGCCGGCATAGGGGTAGCGCCCCTGCGGCGTCTGCGTCATCAGCATGTTGAGGTCGGCCATCGCCTGGCACAGCACCTCGTTGAAGATGTTATTGGAAGTCTCGATGCTGGCGGCACCCATGGTTGACTGACGCATCTCGCGGCGATGGGCGAGCAGGCCCTGGAAAAACCGCGCCGGCTTCTGCGTCAGCGGCCGGTTGCAGGATGCGGCGACGAACACCGACTTCGACTGATGCGGATCGAGCTCGAGCTGCCACGTGGCCGCGTTGACCGACAGCCGCGACGGACGCGGATCGAAATGCAGCCCCGTGGTGCGCTCGACATCGTCGAGGCCGCGATAGTCGAACAACACGTCGGTCGGCCCCAGCAGACGGCTCGCCCCGGTGCCGCGGCGCTCGCGCCGCTCGCCGCGGACTTCAAACAGATCGGCGAAGTCATTGTCGAACAGCAATGTCAATTCGAAGCTGGCGCGGCGGTCGCCATGGTTCTGCACGCCGATGCGCTGATAGGCGGAGCCGCGCCACAGAAAGATCGTGCGCACGATGTGCAGCAGATCCTTTTGCAGCACGAGGCTTCCGTCGCGGTAAATGTCGGGGTTGGTGAGATCGACCGTCAGGGCGGAATTGTCGTCGCGCAGATTCGAGCCGAGCAGCAGCGGCTGGAGATCGTTGAGCACGAGCTCGAGCCGCGCGAGATAGCGCGTATCGTGGTGGAACAAGCCGTCGGGACCGCCGGCGGACGCGCCGATGTCGCCGTGGCTGTCGAGCACGATGAAGGTGTCGTCGTGCTTGAGCGAGCGCCGCGGCCGTGCCGAGGGCCCCGTCATCGAAATATAGAACGGCTGCTCCGCGACCTGTTCCGCGGTCCGCGTCACGGAGACGAACTTGGATACGACCTCGGCTGCCATCGGCTGCTCCCCTGCGGCCTGTGTTTCGAAACGCCACCAACGCAAACGCAGATGTTGGATTACGCGGCGAACTTCGAGAGCCGGCTCATTTCCTGCGTCACCAGCTCGCGGTAGGGACCGTGGCCCTGCATCAGGCGGTCGGGCGCGCCATCCTCGATGATTTTGCCGGCCTTCAGCACGATGACCCGGTCGAAATTGCGCAGCGTTGCCAGGCGATGGGCAATCGCGATGACGGTGCGGCCGCGCATGAGCCGCGACAGCGCCTCGCGAATCGCCTCTTCAGATTCACTATCGAGCGCAGCAGTCGCCTCGTCCAGCAGCAGGATCGGCGCATCCTTCACGAATGCGCGCGCGATCGCAATGCGCTGGCGCTGGCCGCCCGACAGCTTGACGCCGCGGTCGCCGACCATGGTATCGAGACCTTCCGGCAGGCTGTCGATGAAATCGCAGCGAGCCGCGATCGCGGCGCGCAACACCTCGTCGTCGGTCGCATTGGGCCGGCCGTAGCGGATGTTCTCGCGAATGGAACGGTGGAATAGCGAAATATCCTGCGGCACGACCGAGATGGCCTCGCGCAGGCTCTGCTGCGTCACCTTGGAAATGTCTTGCCCGTCGATGGTGATGCTGCCCTCGTCGGTATCGTAGAAGCGCTGCAGCAGCGTGAACAACGTCGACTTGCCGCCGCCGGACTGACCGACCAGGCCAACGCGCTGGCCGGGCTGGAGGCGCAGACTGAACCGCTCAAAGATCTTCTCGCCGGCGGGATAGCCGAAGGTGACATTGTTGAACACAATCGCGGCGCCGCTCTTCACCAGCGGCTCGGCCGCGGGGTGATCGCGCAACTCGTGCGGCACCAGCAGCGTTGCGATGGCTTCGGTCAGCCGGGCGACGTGCTGGGTGACGTCGACCAGGGCGACCGCGAGATCACGGGTGGCACTGAGGATAGAGAGGCCGAGCGTGCAGACCAGGACGACATCGCCGGTGGTCGCCTCGCCGTCCTGCCACAGCGAGATCGCCCACGCCATCAAGGCGATCGTCAGAACCACGGTCACGCCGGCGTGAAAGAGCCGCAGCTTCTCCAGGTAACGCAGGCTGCGCCCGCGCGCGGTCACTTCCCGATTGACGGTGGCGTCGAAGCGCTCGTGCTCGTGGCCGATGCCGCAAAACGCGCGGACCAGCGGCATGTTGCTGATGACGTCGATCATCTCGCCGTCGACAACGGCCGCCTTGTCGGCAAAATCGTCGTGGAGCGGCTTGCCGGCCGCGGCAAGGCGGAACATCGCGACTACCATCCCGCCGGCGATCACGATCAGCCCGAGCGCCATATAAGGACTGACGGTTCCAATCAGGGCGATGGCCGCAAATGTGGCGATGCACGGCGGCAGCACATTCCATACCACCATGTTCTCGACGGTGAACACGGCGTTCGATGTGGCGGTAATGCGGCTGGTCAGCATGCCAGGCATGCGGTCCGAGAAATAGCTCGGTGCGTGCCCGGTGAGATGACGAAAAATGTCACGGCGCAGATCGCCGGTGACGCGGACGAAGGTGAAGCTCGCGGTCCAGCTTGCGATCCGCCACAGGAAATTGTCGGCGGCGATGAGCGACATGAGGAAAATGAATGACAGCCATACGCTTCCGCCATGCGAGGCCCCGGCTGACAAACTGTCGACCAAGGATTTGACGCCGTACTGCGTGCCCACCGAACAGGCAACCGCTGCAACTACAGCCGTCAGGATCACGAGATGCGACGCGAGGCGGTGCCGGAGATAGCGCAACACAAAGGCCAACGGCCGGCGTGCGTATCCAGAGAGTTGATCCATATGGCTGCGACCCCGTTATGACATCGGAAATGATGTCGAATTTTCTTACTGGTCGATTGAACATCGACCGCTTCGCCTCGGTTCCCGGGCAAAGCCATCACGACACGCGGATGCGGACGATCTGAGAGCGGGAGATGGCATCATCGCGACGACGCTGCACTGTGTCGAAGAAGTAACGTTCGTGGAAAGGAACTTCGCAACTGCGTAAACGTTCCCTGATTGGCATGCCGGTGCCCGACACGGCGGGGGTTTCAACGTTCATGATCGCAGAGGAGATGGTGAGATGCGCATCGCGCAGGTAGCTCCGTTGACGGAGGCTGTTCCACCCAAGCTTTATGGCGGCACCGAACGGGTGGTGCACTGGTTGACGGAAGAGCTGGTTGCCCTGGGGCACGACGTGACGCTGTTCGCAAGCGGCGATTCGCAGACCTCCGGGAAACTCGATGCACCCTGGCCGACGGCGCTCCGCCTCGACGGTTCCGTGCGCGACGCCAATGCGCTCCATATGGTGATGCTGGAGCGGGTGCGGCAGAAATGTGACGACGAGGAGTTCGACTTCCTCCACTTCCATCTGGACTATTATCCTTGGTCGCTATTCTACCGGCAGCCGACGCCGTTCCTGACCACACTGCACGGCCGGCTCGACCTGCCCGAGCACCAGCCCGTGTTCCACAATTTCTCGAAGGTCCCGGTGATCTCGATTTCCAACGCGCAGCGTCGGCCGGTGCCGCAGGCCAATTGGATCAGGACCATTCACCACGGATTGCCGGAGAAGCTGCTGACGCCGAAGCTTGTGAAGCAGGAATATCTCGCCGTGCTCGGTCGCATCGCGCCGGAAAAGGGCGTCGACCGCGCCATCAAGATCGCGGTCCAATCCGGCATTCCGCTGAAGATCGCGGCCAAGGTCGATCGCGCCGATCAGGATTATTATGACGAGCTGATCCGCCCGATGATCGAGAACAATCCGCTGGTGGAATTCATCGGCGAGATCAGCGATCACGAGAAGTCGGAATTCCTGAGCGGCGCGCTCGGGCTGCTGCTGCCGATCGACTGGCCGGAACCGTTCGGCCTGGTGATGATCGAGGCCATGGCCTGCGGCACGCCGGTCGTTGCCTTCAACCGCGGCTCGGTGCCGGAGATCATCGACGAGGGCCTCACCGGCTTCGTGGTCGAGGACGTCATGAGCGCGGTGGGCGTCGTCAAGCGCCTTGCGCAACTGGACCGCGCCGCGATCCGCAGGCAGTTCGAGTCGCGCTTCACGGCGCGCCGGATGGCGCTGGATTATCTGGCGGCGTATCGCAGCCTGACCGAGGCCCAGGCGCCGCGGATCAAGCTGGTGAGCAGCGCGGAGTAACCGTCGCTGTCGTCCCGGACAAGCGAAGCGCAGATCCGTGACCCATAACCACAGGACGCCGTTTGGCGAAGACTCGGAGTGACCAGTCTCGCCCTACGACGTCTCCCTGGGGTTATGGGTCCCGGCCTTCGCCGGGACGACGCTGAATTTTGCAACAGCGCCCTACACCACCACGGCCCGCTTCGGCTCAACGATCTCGAACATGCGCGGGAATTCGTCCATCAGGCCCATCAGTTCGGCGAGCCGCATCGGGTTTCCGGCGAGCTTGACCTTGCCGGCGGCAACGGCTTCCGGAAAGCTCGTCAGCTTCGCGATCACCTCGTCGAGCGTCGACCGCGCCAGCGTGAAGCTGGCATCGGCATTTTCCGCCTGCACGCCTTCGCTATAGGTCAACGCCGAGTTCTCCAAATTGAGCACGAAGCTCTCGCCGGTATCGGAGAAGCTCCAGTTCAGGACGATGTGCTTGCCTTCGGCCTTGGGGCCGTTGAGACGAATGCCGAGCACGTCCCACAGCTGCCCGGTGCGCAGTGCCGCGAGCGTCTCGCGCGGCATCGGCGGGCGCGGCGCCGCCTTCGGCATGCCCTCGCGCAATTCCTGCGCGCCGAACAGATAGGCATTGCGCCAGGTCGCGCTCTCGGCGGTATAGCCGAGTTGCTCCAGCGTATCAGCCAATAGCGCGCGCGCCGCCGCATTGTCCGGCTCGGCAAAGACCAGATGGCCCAGCGCCTGCGCCACGAAGCGGAATTCGCCCTTGTCAAAATCCTTCCGCGCGCGAGCAAGGATGGCATCCGCGCCGCCCATATACTCGACATACTTTTTGCCGGACTCCACCGGCGGCAGCGGATGGAGATTGACCGGGTTGGCGTCGTACCAGCCCAGATATTTCTGATAGATCGCTTTCACATTGTGCCGGATGTGGCCGTAATAGCCGCGGCCGTGCCAGGCCCCCTCCAGGCTCTTCGGCAGCTGGATCGTCTCGGCAATCTCGGCCGCGGTGAGGCCGTGGTTCATCAGGCGGATGGTCTGGTCGTGCGCGAATTTGTAGAGATCGCGCTGCTGCCGGATCATGCTGCCGATGCGCTCGCGGCCCCACACCGGCCAGTGATGCTGACCGCACATCGCCTCCGCCTTGCCGTCCCAGAGCAGCAGGGCTTCGCCCAGATATTTCGACCAGGCCAGCGCGTCGCGCACATCGGCGCCGCGGAACGGCAGCAGATTGTGGAAATTATGGGTGCAGTTTTCCGCGAGGTTCAACAGCTTGTAGCGCGGGATGAAGAAGTGCATCTCGGCGGGCGCCTCGCTGTTCGGCGCCATCTGGAAATGGAATTCGACGCCGTCGATCACGCGCTCGTCGCCGGTCGCCATGATCAGGTCGGTCGGCCGCAGCAGCGCGACCGAACCGGCCGCCATCGACTTGCCGAGGCCGCAATCGACCTGCCCGCGCACACCCTTGGCAAGGAACGGACCGAATTGATATTGCGCGCGGCGCAGCATCGCCGGCCCCGCGATGATGTTCTCGGAGACCGCGTGCTCCATGAACAGGTTCGGCGCGATGATCGGCACCCGGTCCGTCGCCAGCGCATCCTCCGCCAGCACTCCGCGCGCACCGCCCCAGTGATCGGTATGAGTGTGCGTGAAGATCACAGCCGCGACCGGCCGGGTGCCGCGATGCTTATAGTAGAGATCAAGCGCAGCGCGCGCGCCTTCGATCGAGGTCAGGGTGTCGACCACGATGACACCGCTGTCGCCCTCGATCAGCGTCATGTTGGCAATGTCGAGCCCGCGCACCTGATAAACGCCCGGCACGACCTCGAACAGGCCGTGATGCATGTTGAGGCGCGACTGGCGCCACAGGCTGGGATTGACCGTCGACGGTGACTGCTCGGCCGCGAGGAAGCCGTACGGCTCGAGGCTCCACACCGTCCGCCCCTGCGCATTGGTGACCTTCGCGTTCTCGACGGTGCCGAGAAAGCCGCGCGCGGCATCGTCGAAATCCCGCGTGTCGGAAAACGGCAACGCGTTCAACATCGCCGTTTGCTGCGCAATCACGGACGGCGTCGCGTCCTTCGGCTTGCTGCTGGTCTCTGTCATGATTTGTTTCCTCCCGGCCTTTGCAGGCATCTAACCGCATCTTGCGGGTGATTGCCATCGTGAGGAGGGCGAAGCGAAGCGCACAGGCGCTCTCTTCCCTTCTCCCCTGTGGGAGAAGGTGGCGCGAAGCGCCGGATGAGGGGTATGTCTCCACTCGCAAGGCTGTTCGTGAGGATAGAGACCCCTCACCCGGCTTCGCTGTCGCGAAGCCACCCTCTCCCACAAGGGGCGAGGGTGCACCGTCTTCGCGGCGCGCTAATGCATCCCCAGCACCCGTGGCAGCCATAGCGTCAGATCCGGCCAATAGGTCACGATGACGAGGAAGCCGAGCATCGTCAGCAGCCATGGCATCACCGCGCCGGCCAGATCGGTGATGCGCATGCGCGCTATCATGGATGCCACGTAGAGGTTCAAGCCGACAGGCGGATGGCAGAGGCCGACCTCCATGTTGACGTCCATCACGATGCCGAAATGCACGAGGTCGATGCCGAGCTTCTTGGCCGCCGGCGCCAGGATCGGGGCCATGATCAGGATGATCGAGTTCGGCTCCATGAAGTTGCCGGCGAGCAGCAGCAACACGTTGACCACCAGCAGGAAGCCGACCCAGCCGAGATTCTGCGCCGCGATCCAGTCGGCGAGCGTCGCCGGCAGGTTCTCGTTGGAGAGCACGAAGGAGAACAGCACCGCGTTGGTGACGATGTAGAGCAGCATCGCGCTGGTGTTGGCGGCACGCAGCAGCACCCGCGGCACGTCCACCATCTTGATCGCCTTGTAGACGAACACGGCGATGATGAAGGAGTAGACCGCAGCCATGGCGGCCGCCTCGGTGGCGGTGAACAGGCCGCTGTAGATGCCGCCGATGATGATGACGACGAGCATCAATCCCCAGATGCTCTCGCGGAAGGCGTGCAGCGTCTCGCCCCAGCTCGCCTTCGGCATCCGCGGATAGTCGCGCTTGCGTGCCAGCCACCAGGTCACGATGCAGAGCATGGTTGTCAGCAGCATGCCGGGCAAGAGGCCCGCGACGAACAGCGCGCCGATCGAGGTGTTCGTCGAGACCGCGTAGACGATCTTCGGAATCGACGGCAGCATCAGGATACCGAGCGACCCCGCCACCGTGATGATGCCGGCGCCGAAGCGCATCGGATAGCCGTGACGGACCATCTCGGGCAGGACGATGGCGCCGATCGCCGCCACGGTTGCGACGCTCGATCCGCAGACCAGCGCGAACATCGCGCAGGCGACGATGCCGGCGAGCCCGAGGCCGCCGTGCCAGTGCCCGATCAACGAGGTCGCGAAATTGATCATGCGTCGCGCGACGCCGCCATGGGTGAGGAAATTGCCGGCGAGGATGAAGAACGGGATCGCCATGATCTCGAAGCCCTCGATGCCGGTGAACAGCTTCATCGAGACCGCTTCGATCGGCACCGTCGTCAGCGTGAACAGGAACGTCATCACGGTGAGACCGAGCGCGATCGAGACCGGGATGCCGGTCAGCATCAGCGCGATCAATAACGCGAACACCGTGACCGCGCGCAGCCAGTGCGGCAGCACGACCACACCCGATTTCTCGGCGAGGCACATCGCAAAGATCAGGATCGGCGCCAGGATCAGGATGACGCCGAGCGGCGAGACTTTTCGCCCAGCCGCCCTGGTTGCGGCACCCGCCGGCTGCGGATGCAGCGCGGGCGAAATATCGGCCTCCACGCCCTCGACCCGGGTCTCGTCATGATGCGGCAGCTCGCCGGTCCAGAAATAAAACCAGGAGACCTGAAGGAAGCGGAAGCACATCAGCCCCGAGCCGAGCGGGATCGCCAGATAGACGAACCACATCGGTGCTTCCAAATCGTTGGACTGCTGTCCGGTGTGGAACATCTCGCGCACGAAGGAGACGCCGAAGGCGGCGATCATGCCGGTGAACAGCGCGCCGCAGAGCAGCGAGAACAGGATCACCTGCTTGCGCGAATGTTCGGGCAGGCGGTTGACGAGGAGATCGACCCCGACATGGATGCCGGTGCGCACGCCATAGGCCGCGCCGAACTTCGCCATCCAGATGAACATGTAGATGCAGAGCTCCTGCGCCCAGGAGAGATCCAGCTCGGACAGGAAGGTGAACACCGCCATCGACAGTGTGGCGAGCCAGGTCAGCCCGTGCGCGGCGGCCCATCGCGAGAAAACGATTGATTCGCCGGCGCCGTAGCGGTGCACCACGGCGACGAAGATCAGGCCGGTTGCAGCCGCAATGAGCGCCGCGATCAGCCATTCTTCCAGATGGTTGAGCGTACGGTTGAGCACGCGAAGCAAGATCAAGTCCCCCATATCGATGCGAAACGGCCGGGAGCATTCACTCCCGACCGTTTGCGTTGTTGTCTCCCCGGAACGCGCGTCAATTCATCTTGACGTCGAGTTCCTTGGCAAGAAGATCGAGCACTTCCTGCCCGACCCGGCCCTTGGCCCATTTGTAAGTCGGCTGCATCGCTTCCTGCCACGCCTTGCGATCGGCGTCAGTCAGATAATGCAGCGTGGTCTTGCCCGTCTTCTTGATCTCGGCCAGCGCCTCGTCGTTCTCCTGGCGCGCGATCGAGTTGGTGTACTCGGTCGCCTCCGCCATGGCCTTGTCGAGCTGGGCGCGGATGTCCGGCGGCAGGCCGGACCAGAATTTCGAGTTGACGATCACCGCATATTGCAGATGCGCGTGATAGGACACGGTGATGTCCTTCTGCACCTCGTAGAACTTCTGCGTCCAGTAATTGGACGCCGTGTTCTCGCAGCCGTCGACCACACCGGTCTGGAGCGCCTGGTAGACTTCGGAGAACGCCATGATCTGCGGGATCGCGCCAAGGATGCGGAAATACTGGTCGGCGATCTTCGATCCGGAGATACGGAATTTCAGGCCCTTGAAATCCTCCGGCTTCGCCAGCGAGCGGTTCGCCGACACCATGTGGAAGCCGTTGTCCCAGTAAGCGAGCCCGGTGATGCCCTTGGCCTCCAACTTCTGGAACAGCCACTTGCCGATCGTGCCCTTCATCGCATTCGAATAGGTCTGTTCGTCCTTGAACAGCCAGGGCAAGTCGAGCGCCTCGAACTCCTTGATGCCGAGCGGCGCGAACTTCGCGGTCGAGGGCGCGAGCATCTGCACCGAGCCGAGCTGCAGCGCCTCGATCTCCTCCTTGTCCTTGTAGAGCGAGGAGTTCGGATAGACTTCGATCTTGACCTTGCCGTCGGTGTACTTCTCGGCGAGTTCCTTGAACTTGAGCGCGCCCTTGCCTTTCGGCGTGTCATTGGCGACGACGTGGCTGAACTTGATGATGATCGGGCTCTGGGCCTGGACGGCAGGCGCAGCCACGAGAATAGCCGTGGCCGCGACTGCAAGAAGCAGCTTGCGCATGAAGTAACCTCCCAACAACCTCTAAAACCGGGTTCTTTTTGTTTTCCGATTTCAG
The DNA here is from genome assembly GCF_055807395.1 of Bradyrhizobium sp. Kon10. Classification (NCBI taxonomy): domain Bacteria; kingdom Pseudomonadati; phylum Pseudomonadota; class Alphaproteobacteria; order Hyphomicrobiales; family Nitrobacteraceae; genus Bradyrhizobium; species Bradyrhizobium sp. Kon10. The sequence continues at coordinate 241,384 of NZ_JBVVOZ010000001.1, forward strand.
TAGTGGCAGCAATCGACCAACCGAACAACTAGACCTAAGCCCAATTTGCCGCAGCTAGGCTAGCTTGATCGCTGTTGGATACGCAACCCGGCGCCCGCTCCGGCCCGAGGAAGCGAGCGCTTATGTCGCATTGCGGCGGCGCAATTAACCTTTGCGTTGCGCGACGATGAACAGCCGCCGGAACGGGAACAGCGTCTGTCCCGCCGCATTCTTCGGATAGGCTTTTGCGACCCGCTCGCCGTAAGCGGCTTCGAAAGCGATCCTCTCATTGCCCTCGAGCACGTCGAGATAGCGCGTCAGCCAGGTGCCCTTGGTCCATTCTTTCACCGGGTTCTCACCTTCGAGCACCTGGAGATATTCGGTCTCCCAGATGTCGATGTTCTGCGACAAGGGCAAAAGCAGGTCGTGATAGAACGCCGGCGCTTCGACCGGCGGCGGGGTGACGAGATGTTCGACCTTGGACCGCCAGGGGCCGTTCAGCGCGGTCTCGCCGATCAGCACATGCGAAGGGGCCAGGAAGTTGCGCGGCATCTGCACCGCGAGCACGCCGCCGGGCGCGACCTTTGCCATCACCGATGGAAACAGTGCCGCGTGATTGGGCAGCCAGTGCAGTGCGGCATTGGAGTAAATCAAATCGTATTGCCCGGCGGGATGCCAGTGGCCCAGGTCCTCATGTGACCATTGCACGTCCGGCGCCGCCTTCCGGCCCGCGGCTACCATCTCGGCCGAGCCCTCGACGCCGGTCACCGTGGCATCCGGCCAGCGCTCCTTGATCAGTTTCGTGACGTTGCCGGCACCGGCGCCAAGATCGGCTATCTCACGCGGGGCAAAATCCGGAATCCGCATCAACAGGTCGACTGCGGGCCGGAGTCGGTGGCCGGAGAATTTGAGATATTGCTGCGGATCCCAGACCATCGGCTGGCGCCTTTTCTTTTTGGTGTTTCCTTCACTGTCTCTCTTGGTTACCACTGCTCGTCCCGGTCGGGCAAATCAACCCGTCACGGACAGGGCAGGAAACGAACGGCAATAAGAACCAACCAAGAGAGCGTGTGACCATGGACCTCGGGCTCAAATCGAAAACCGCTGTCGTTACCGGAGCCAGCATCGGCATCGGCCGCGCCATCGCCAAGGGCTTGGCTTCAGAAGGCGTCCGCGTGGTGGGCGTGGCACGGCGGACCGACCTGCTCGCAGAGCTGGCGCAGGAAATCGGCGGCGGATTGATCACACCGTTCGCGCAAGATGTGATGGCCAAGGACGCGGCGGAAAGGATCGCGGCCTTCGCACTCGGGGAGCTCGGCCATGTCGACATTCTCATCAATAATGCCGGCGGCAGCCGGCCGCTGCCGGTTGATGCGCCCGACAGCCAATGGGACGACGCGATCGCGCTGAACTTCACGAGCTACCGCCGCATCGCGCATGCGCTGTTGCCTCAAATGATCGCACGCAAATGGGGCCGTATCGTCAACATCACCGGCAAGTCCGAGCCGGAAGGCCTCAACGCCGCATTCGCGGCCAAGGCTGCCGTGCACGCCTGGGCCAAGGGCCTGTCGCGCGAGATCGGGGAGCACGGCATCACCATCAACTGCATCCCGCCCGGCCGCATCATGAGCGAGCAGATTCGCCGCAACTATCCGCCGGACTATCGCGAGCGCTTTGCCGAAGAGGAGATCCCGGTCGGCTATTGGGGCGAGCCGGAGGATCTGGCAGCACTCGCGGTGTTTCTGGCCTCACCGGTGGCGCGCTACATCACGGGCACGGTGATCCCGGTGGATGGCGGCTTGCGGCGGTATCAGTTTTGAGGCGCGGGGGCGGCTAAGCGATCAGCCGCGAAGACGCCTATGTCGGATCTGCTCTCGGCTGCGGACGCCGCCAGATTGGGCTGGCGTATCGGTGGAGGGCCAAGAGCCGGCGTTCATAGGCGTATCGCATCCCGGGACATGTTGCGGCGGCGCGGCCGCACAAACATGGCGGCAAAGGCAAGCGCGACCCGCCAGCCCGGTGCCGCCGATTTCGGCGGCGTCGAGACCGCCAGCGGACTTGCGACGAAGACCGCGGTCAGGCCTTTCGATGCCTGGATCGTCAGCGCAGCCACCGATACGCCCGCGATCACATCCACGAAGTAATGCCCCCCGACGAGCGGAGTGGCCACGAGCATTCCCGCATTCAGCATCAGTAGGGCAGGCCGCAGCCACCAAATGCTCCATAAGCTCCAGATGCTGAGAAGTGCCGTGGCAGCGTGAAAGCTCGGGAAGGTGAGGATGCCGCCGAGCTTCGCGATGTTGAGAGCTCGCAACGTGCCATCGCGCAGCATCGGTATCTCGCGTGCCTGTCCTCCATATCCGTTCGCGTGGAATAGCTCGGTATCGGAGGGCAGCCCGAACTCGAAATAGGTTCCGACCGCCGGAAGCAGGGAGGAGACGACAATCACCACGGAGAGCGCCAATGTTGACGCCATCACGAACTGCTGCAGACGGATATACTGCCCCGTCAGCCCCAGTACAACCGGGACGCCGAAGGCCGGCATGAGGATCATTGCGTAAAAGACCTTGGCATAGAGCAGCAATTCCGGACGGGCCATCGCAAAATGGAAATATGCAGGCCAATCCAGGCCAAGCAATCGGTCAAGCTCGGCAAATCTCGCGTCTTGCAGCGGCATCCCCGCGCCCAAGCCGATGTAGGACAGCGGCGCTGCGAACATCACGAAACAACCCATCTGCGCAAATGCGATCATGGTGAACGCCGGCCGCTCGCCCCAGCCCCACCGCATGAGCCACAACCCGGCCACCGCCAGCGCCGGAGCTGTGAGGACCTCCGTCGTCATCAAACCTTCCAGTGTGAAGGTTGAAACGGCAAGCCCGATGCAGAGCGCCAGCGCACATCCAGCCACAAGGCTCCAGTTGACCAGTAGCAACCTGTTCGCAATCCGTCGTTCGGCGTGAGCGAGGAAGCGCCGCTCCTCCTTGACAGCACAATTTGCTCTCGCAAAAGGCGGCGCACCGAACATTCCAATTTCCATTCCAACGCACGTGCAATTTACGACAGTTCTCCCACAAGTTTAGCGCCTACGCTGTAGAGTTGCATCTCACGATTGGCGCTACCGTTATTGTTGGTGAAAAATGCGTTTCCAAAACGTTGTCGGCTGCGTTCCTGCTGTGAAATCTCGCTCGCAAGCGGGAAAAGGCGATCTCGCCGGTAGGGTCAAAGCGAGTTGAGACAATGTTGACGTGTCTGCAGAAGCGGCACCATCACGGAACGATTGGTAGAGGTCTGGCAACACCCGCCCTCGATCAACGCGATCTGTAAGAAAAGCAAAAACTCACTCACTTGCAAAATCCTGATCGCGCAACGGTACCCCGTCACATGGCAAAACTGTTTCAGCAAGTCTCACGTAAGGGTTGCTGACGTTCTGAATTCGATCTGGGCGTGAACCTCACCGAACTCTTTCAGACCAAAATAGATGCGGGCTTGCTCCGCATCATCCGCTCGTCCCATGCATTTCATCACGCAGAGGAGCAATCAATGAAAATCCAGCCGCGCGCGCTTTCATATTCCCTCAGTGCCGTCCTCACGCTTGTTGCCGGTCCCGCTCTCGCAGACTGCGGCTCGCTGCCCAATCTGTCGCAGCTTCGTTCGGCGCTGGTCGGTGCCATCACGCCCACAGGCGGCGCGAATGGCGGACTTGGTTTCAACATGTGGGGCACAATCGTCGACCGGGACGGCACGGTTTGCGCCGTCGCATTCTCGGGCAGCCAGTTCACGTCGCAATGGCTGGGCAGCCGCGTGATTTCGGCGCAGAAAGCCAACACGGCCAATGATTTCAGCCTCGGTCACAACGCGACTCCCGCCGGAAGTGCGTTTCCGACCGGCCTTGCTTTGTCGACGGCCAATCTGTTCTCGGCCGTTCAACCCGGCGGCAGCCTCTACGGCCTCCAGCACAGCAATCCGGTCGACACCGAGGTTGCGTATGGCAATCACCCCGGCTTTAGCGGCGTCACGCAGGCCAATTTCAATCCGGCGCCGGTCAACAGCCAGGCCTTCGGCACGACCGCGGACCCGATGATCGGCAAGCGCGTCGGCGGCGTGAACGTGTTCGGCGGCGGGCTCGCGCTCTACAAGGCCGGGCAGCGCGTGGGCGCTGTCGGCGTCAGCGGCGATACGTCCTGCACCGACCACATGGTGGCGTGGCGAACCCGCCATGCCCTTGGATTCGACGAACTCCAGGGGGTCGGGGGCGTGGCCGATGCAAGCCATCCCGACAACATCATTTTCGACATTGCCGCGAACGGAGACGGTACCGGCGGCACGGGTCAGGCGCCGAACGGACAGGGCGGCGTCGGTCAAAGCGCCAGCGGATTCGGCCACCCCAAGTGCCTGAACAATCCGTTGCCCGCTGCGGTATCCGGCCTTCCACCCGTCAAGTGACAGTCATCGCCCGGAGAAACGCGACGCGTCGTTCTCCGGGCGCCTTTTCCGAATCTGACATCGCGTCATAGAACCGATCGGCTATTCGCGCCAACACCGCACCGCGCCCCCGCCTTCATTCGATGACCTGCTCGGCACGAGCGATCAGCGTCGGCGGAACATGGATGCCGAGCTGCGTAGCGACCTTGAGATTGATGACGAGATCGAACTTGGTGGGCTGCACGACCGGCAAGTCAGCGGGTTTTTCACCCTTGAGGATGCGCGTAACGTAGACACCCGCCTGTCGCCACGTGTCCGACAGGTTGGGACCGTAGCTGAACAGGCATCCGTCAGCGACATCGACGTTTCCTACGCAAATGGGCGGTATCCCGGCTCCAAGTCCCTTTTCGATGTGCAGATTGCGGCCACTGAATCCGAACAGAGGATCAGTGCTGGACAGGAATGCTCCGACTTTCAACTTGCGCATCGTCGCAAAAGCGTCATCGAACTCGCTCTCGCTGGAGACATTCACGACATGCAGCGTCAATCCCAGGGATTGAGCTGCGGCTGTCGCCTCCTTGATCTGCACATCGGCCAGCGTGCCTTTGGGATTCACCAGCAACGCGACATCTGAAACCTCGGGCATGATTTCACGCAAAATGCCCATCCGCTTCGACACGAGCTCGGTGCCGATGAAGGTTGCGCCGGTGACATTGCCTCCAGGACGGCTGAAGCTCGCAACAAGACCGTCGCCGACCGGGTCGCCGCCATAGGCAAAGACGATCGGAATCGACGTCGTGGCCGCTTTCGCCGCTCGCGCAGGCACCGGCGAGCCGGTCGCAAAGATAACAGACACCCGGCTCTCTACGAGCTGGGCCGCCAAAGCCGGCAAATGGTCGAACTGTTTCTCCGCCGAACGATAGACGATCGTCAGGTTCCTGCCTTCAATGTAGCCACCCTGCTCGAGACCGGCCCGAAAAGGCTTGATGGCCCAATCCGCCAATTCGCTGAAGCTGAGCAATCCCAAAGTCGGCTGCGGCATCTGCGCTGCGGCTGGCGATGCCATCGACAAACCCAGCAACACGATGACGTCGCGGCGCTTCAATTCCTCACTCCTGAGCGGATGGTGCCGATTCAATGTAGTCTGCTGCCGCACACCCGGTCTTCATCCTGAGGGCCCGCCAAAGGCGGGCGTCTCGAAGGATCGCCACAGAGAAATTGGCCCCATATGCGATGGCCGCTCCCATCTCCAGCGGCGGACATTGCGCGTTCAAGCGCACACACCAGCCTTTTTGCCAGGATCACATCGTGCCGGTGTTTTGCCCGACGAGTCAACATCGTCGCGGTGAAGAATGTTGTCACGGCACAATTCGAAAATCCCTTACCGATCAAGGCTGCTTCTACTGTGCATGGGGTTGTTTTCGATCTTTTTGTTTTGAGGGCTCAGGCTCGCATGCCCGACCGCATACTGCAGCCGGCGCGATCGACTGACCTTCGCGCATACACAGCATGCAACCATATGCCTGTGGAAGCAGCGTTGGGCGTAGTACATGCCGGACAGACCATCGAAGCCCAGCTGCCGGAGCACGCGCAGGCAATGACAATGACACTACCTGCCGCCGCGCGCGAGCCCGAACGCACAGCTTCAGACGGCCTGCCAACGGAGCGGCGGCGCTGGGCCATTGCCGCGATCTTCACCGCGCTGGCAATGGCCTCGCTCGATACCGCGATCGCCAACATTGCGCTGCCCGCCATCGCGGCCGATCTGCATGTCAGCCCGGAGCAATCGGTCTGGGTCGTCAACGTCTATCAGATCGCACTGGTCGCGACGCTGCTGCCGCTCGGCGCGCTTGGCGAGATCGTCGGACACCAGCGCATCTATCTCGGCGGCCTGATCCTGTTCACCGTGGCATCGCTGCTCTGCGCGGTCGCCTGGTCGCTGGAGAGCCTGCTGGTGGCGCGCACGCTGCAAGGCCTCGGCGCGAGCGGCATCATGAGCGTCAACACCGCGCTAGTGCGCTTCGTCTATCCCGGCCGGATGCAGGGCCGCGGCTTCGGCCACAACGCGATGGTGGTCGCGACCGCCTTCACCTTCGGACCCTCGATCGCCTCCGCCATCCTCGCGGTCGGTCCGTGGCCGTGGCTGTTCGCGGTCAACATCCCCTTTGGCCTCGTGGCCATCGGCATCGGGTTTGCGATGCTGCCGAAGACGCCGCGGGCGGATCACGGCTTCGATTTTCTCGGCGCCGCCCTCGCCTCGGCCTGCCTCGGCCTGTTCATCACGGGGATCGGCAGCGCCGCGCATAATCTGTCGCCTGCCATGGTGGCGATCGAGCTGGTTGCGGCGCTGGTACTCGGCTTCGTCCTGATGCGCCGTCACGCCGACCATCCCGCACCGATGCTGCCGATCGACCTGTTCAGCCGGCCGATGTTCGCACTGTCGGCCGCGACTGCGGTCTGCTCCTTCGCGGTCCAGGGCCTCGCCTTCGTCTCGCTGCCGTTCTATTTCGAGGATGTGCTCGGGCGCTCGCAGGTCGAGACCGGTTTCTTCATGACGCCATGGCCGCTGGTGGTCGGGATCATGGCGCCGATCGCCGGCCGCCTGTCCGATCGCTACGCGGCCGGCCTTTTGGGCGGCATTGGGCTGGTGCTGCTCGGACTGGGCATGGCCCTGCTCGCGATGCTGCCGGCCAATCCGGGCATTCCCGACATCATCTGGCGAATGGCGATCTGCGGCATGGGCTTCGGCTTCTTCCAGGCGCCGAACATGAAGGCGGTGATGTCAAGCGCGCCGCCACATCGCAGCGGCAGCGCCTCGGGCATCGTCGCCACCGCGCGCCTGATCGGACAGACCACGGGCGCGGCGGTCGCCGCGGCCTGCTTCGCCGTGGCCGGCCATAACGGCGCGACAGTCGCGCTGGCGCTGGGCGCAGGCTTCGGCGCGCTCGGCAGCGTGATGAGCTTTTTGCGGCTCGCGGTGAAATAGAACCGTCAGGTCAAGCGAGGTGCCGCGCTGCCGGTGCGTCGGCAGTCGCCGGCGGGACCACCGTCTGATCGTCCAGCTCGGCCAGACGCACATCGATGGCATCGATGACCTTGCGCGAGAACGGTCCGAGATGCGCATAGGCGGCGATCATCTGCACCGCGATTCGCGCCGACGACGTGTCGCGCTTGGCGCAGTTCATGAAGGTCTGCCAGAGCGGTCCGCGCGCCTCGGGAATGGCGGTGACCACGCGATGTACCGTCTCCATCGCGCCGACCTTGGCACGGATGTCGCCCTCGGTGAGTTCGTGGCGCTGCCTGGAGCGGTCGAGCAACGTCATCAGTTTGTCGACACGGCCGGCATAGGCGGCCGGACTATAGACGCGCTCCAGCACGGTCTTGTAGTCCGTCAGGATATCGCGCAACGGCCGCACCGGATCGAAATTGATGCCGCCGGTGCACTGGTCGCCGCCCGTGGTCGATGCCAGATCGTGGTCCGCATGCAGCCGGCCTTCCGTGGCGAGGCGGCGCGTGAGCTGCGTGTTCGGCAAGGCATAGAGCAGGCCGACCATGGCGACGGGAATAGCGGCTTCCTCGATGAAGTCGACCATGGCATCCGCCATCGAGACCTTCTCGTTGTCGAAGCCGACGATGAAGCCGGCGGTGACCAGCATGCCCGCGGCGTAGATCTTGTGGATGCTCTCGGCGATGTTGCGCCGTGTGTTCTGCTTCTTCCGCATTGCGACCAGCGTCGCGGGATCCGGACTCTCGATGCCGACGAAGACGGCGAAGAAATTGGCCGCGCCCATCAGCTCCAGCAGCTCGGGATCGTCGGCGAGGTTGACCGAGGCCTCGGTCGAAAGTTCGAAGGGATAGCCGTGCGCGCGCTGCCATTCGGCCAGCTGCGGCAGGAACAGTCTGAGCGACTTCTTGTTGCCGATGAAATTGTCGTCGACGAAATCGAGATGGCCGCGATAGCCCATGTTGTAGAGCGTATCGAGCTCGATCAGCATCTGCTCGTTCGTCTTGGTCCGCGGCACGCGGCCATAAAGCTCGATGATGTCGCAGAACTCGCAGGTGAACGGACAGCCGCGCGAATATTGCACACCGAGATAGAGATAGTCCTCGAATTTCAGCAGATCGAAACGCGGCACCGGCGTCCTGGTGACGTCGGCCTGGAATTTCGGCGCGGTGAAAACGCCGGAGCGCGCGCCGCTGTCCCAGGCCGCAATGAATTCGTCGAGGACGCTTTCGGCTTCACCGAGCACCCGGAAGTCGGCCCGTTCGTAGACGTGTGGACTGGACGTCGGATCGGGACCACCGACCACCACCGGCTTGCCCGCTGCGCGGCATAGTTCGATCAGGCGCAGCGTGTCGGCCTGTTGCGGCAGCATTCCGCCGGTGAAGACGACGTCGGCCCAGGCGAGATCGTCGTCGTCGAAGGCTTGCGTGTTGCAATCGATCAGGCGGACCGTCCAGCTCTCGGGCAACATCGCGGCGACCGTGATCAGGCCTAACGGCGCAGCCGGGCGTCGGACACCCATCAATTTGCAGGATTCGCCAAAGCTCCAGAACGACTCCGCCGTGAACAGCGGATAGAGCATCAGTACGTTGCAACGCCGCTGCACCTTCATGGAACCCCTTTTGGCTTCGACCCAGTGTAGCAGAGCATCTCCGTGTTGCACCCCTAGAAAAGGAACAAACCGTCGCTCGCGGCTGAAGCTTTGATGTCGCCCCAGACCGCGGCACTGGCGGGGCGAATCTTCGGCTGCCACCCTCAGACTGTTGATTTGAACAGTTCCGGTTTGCCGGACACATTGCGCGCGAGTCCGATCGATGGATCGGGCCAATCTAGGGGACTTGCGATGGCAAACCTGACAATCAACGGAAAAACCTTCTCGCTCGACGTCGAGCCGGATACCCCGCTGCTCTGGGCGATCCGCGAGAATGCTGGCCTGACCGGCACCAAATATGGCTGCGGCATTGCACAATGCGGCGCCTGCACGGTTCACATGGACGGTGTCGCCATGCGCTCCTGTGGGGTCACGGTCAGCGAGGCCGAGGGCAAGAAGATCACCACGATCGAGGGGCTCGCCTCCGGCGCCACGCTGCACAAGGTGCAGGAAGCCTGGATCGCCCAGGACGTTCCGCAATGCGGCTATTGCCAGAGCGGCATGATCATGGCGGTTGCGGCACTCCTGAACGAGAACCCGAAACCGACCGACTCCGACATCGACGAGTCCATCACCAACATCTGCCGCTGCGGCACCTTCCAACAGGTGCGCGAAGCGATCCACACGATCGCAAGCGCGTAAGGAGCTGCCATGAACAAGCATGTTTCACCCCGAATGAACCGCCGCGCCTTCGTCATCGGCAGCACCGCGCTCGGCGCTGGCCTGGCGATCGGCCTCGATCTTCCCTTCGGCGGTCCGGCCGTGGTCCGCGCGGCAGACGGATCGCCCGAGATCAACGCCTGGGTCGTGATCAAGCCCGACGACACCGTCGTGATCCGTATTGCGCGCTCCGAGATGGGTCAGGGCTCGCTCACCGGCCTCGCCCAGCTCGTCGTCGAGGAACTCGAATGCGACTGGACGAAGGTCACGACTGAATTCCCCTCGCCCGGACAGAACGTCGCCCGCAGGCGCATCTGGGGCGACTTTTCGACCGGCGGCAGCCGCGGCATCCGCGCCTCGCACGACTATGTGCGCAAGGGCGGCGCCACCGCGCGCATGATGCTGATCCAGGCGGCGGCCAATGACTGGAAGGTGCCGGCCTCCGAATGCACGGCCGCCAACAGCGTCATCACTCATACGCCATCGGGCAAGACCACGACCTACGGCAAGGTTGCCGAGGCCGCAGCAAAGCTGGCGCCGCCCGCCGACGTCAAGCTGAAGGACCCCAAGGACTGGAAGCTGATCGGCAAGGGCGTCAAGCGGCTCGACACGCCGGACAAGGTCACCGGCACTACCGTCTACGGCATCGACGTCAAGCTGCCGGGCATGCTCAACGCCGCGATCAAGGATTGTCCCGTCACCGGCGGCAAGCTGAAGAGCTATGACGAAGCCAAGATCACCGGCATGAAGGGTGTGAAGAAGGTCGTGAAGGTCGGCGACAGCGCGGTGGCGGTCGTGGCCGACACCTTCTGGCACGCCAAGAGCGCGCTCGATGCACTGCCGATCGTCTGGGACGAAGGCGAGAACAAGAAGGTCTCGAGCGCCTCGATCGCAAAGTGGCTGGCGGAAGGCCTCGACAGCGGCCCGGCCTATGTCGGCAATTCCAACGGCGACGCCAAGGCAGCACTGGCCGGCGCGGCGAAGACGATCGAAGCCACCTACAACTATCCCTACCAGAACCACGCCACGCTCGAGCCGATGAACGCCACCGCGCTCTACACGGCGGACAAGTGCGAGGTCTGGTGCGGCACGCAGAATGGCGAGGCGGCCTTCGCTGCGACATTGGAAGCGTCCGAGCTTCCGGCCGAGAAATGCGACGTTAACAAGCTGCTGCTGGGCGGCGGTTTCGGCCGGCGGGGCCAGACCGACTACGTACGGCAGGCGGTGCTGATCGCCAAGCAGATGCCAGGCACGCCGATCAAGCTGCTATGGACGCGCGAAGAGGACATGACGCATGGCCGCTACCATCCGATCACGCAATGCAAGCTGACCGCGGGTTTTGATGCCGACAACAATCTGACGGCATTCCATATGCGGATCTCCGGCCAGTCGATCCTTGCAAGCCTGCGGCCGGAAGCGCTGGTCAACGGCATGGATCCCGCGACTTTCGCCGGCCTCAATGCCAAGGGTGACGCGCCGTTCGGATACTCGGTCCCCAATCTCCTGATCGAGCACTCCATGCGCAACCCGCACATCATCCCGGGCTTCTGGCGCGGTGTGAACGTCAACCAGAACGCGATCTATGTCGAATGCTTCATGGACGAACTGGCGCAGGCGGCAGGCCAGGACCCGCTGGAGTTCCGGCGCAAGCTGATGAAGGACCACCCGAAGCATCTTGCAGTGCTGGAGGCCGTGGCCGAGAAGATCGGCTGGGGCACGCCACCGCCGCAGGGCGTCTTCCGCGGGCTCGCGCACTTCGCCTCCTACGGCAGCTACGTCGCGGCGGCTGCGGAAATCTCGGTGACCGACGGCACCAAGATCAAGGTGCATCGCATCGTCGCGGCGACCGATCCGGGCTACGCCGTCAATCCAGCCCAGATCGAGCGCCAGATTGCGGGCTCGTTCGTGTACGGCCTCAGCGGGCTGTTCTACGGCGGCTGCACCGTCAAGGACGGCGCCATCGAGCAGACCAATTTCGACACCTATGACTCGATGCGGATGGCTGCGATGCCGAAGGTGGAGTCGATCGTGATGCCGAGCGGCGGCTTCTGGGGCGGCGTCGGCGAGCCAACCATCGGCGTTGCCGGACCCGCGGTGCTCAACGCCTATTTCGCGGCGACAGGCAAGCGCATCCGCTCCGTGCCGCTGCGCGACCAGAACATCACCTTCGCTTGAGAGATCGGCTGCGGCGGCGCAAGAATGCCGTCGCAGCCTCTTGTCTGGATGATCCTGATGACCACGCGCCCGGTGACACGGCGGAATGCCTTACTGGGCATCACCGCAGCGGCGGCCGCATTGGCGGGGCCCTCGCTTTCGCGTGCGCAATCCGCAGGCCGCGTCGTCGTGGTCGGCGGCGGCTTTGGCGGCGCGGCCTGCGCCCGTGCTCTGAAGCGTGTGCAGCAGGACCTTCAGGTCATCCTGATCGAACGCAACGCGGTCTTCACCTCCTGCCCTTTCAGCAACGAAGTGATTGCGGGCCTGCGTGATCTCGAAGCGCAGCAGTTTGGCTATGACAAAATTGCCGCCGAGGGCGTCATCGTGATCGGCGAAGCCGTGACCACCATCGAGCCGCAGCAGCGCAGCGTTACGACAGCCGATGGCGTCGCCCTGCCCTACGACCGTCTCGTGCTATCACCCGGCATCGACTTTCATGTCGAGGCGCTGCCTGGCTACGACGAAGCCGCGTCGGAAACGATGCCGCACGCCTGGAAGGCCGGTGCACAGACAGCGCTGCTGCGCCGGCAGTTGGAAGCGATGGACGACGGCGGCACGGTCGCGATTGCGATCCCCGCCAATCCCTCGCGCTGCCCGCCCGCGCCTTACGAACGCGCCAGCCTGATCGCGCATTATCTCAAGCCGAACAAGCGGCGCTCGAAGGTCCTGATCCTCGATGCCAAGGACAATTTTTCACAGCAGCGGCTGTTCGAGAAGGCGTGGAAGGAGCTCTATGGCGACATGATCGAGCGGGTGGCGCTGTCGCAAGGCGGCCGCGTCACTTCCGTGGATTCCTCGACCAGAACCATCATCACCGAGTTCGGCAACTACACCCCCGACGTCGCCAATGTGATTCCGCCGCAGCGCGCCGGACGCATCGCCGAGCTCGCCGGCGCTGCGGATGCGACCGGCTGGTGCCCGATCGATCCCGTCACTTTCGAGTCGAAACTCATCCCGAACATCCACGTGATCGGTGACGCCTGCCTCGGCGGCGGCATTCCCAAATCAGCCTCGGCCGCCAGCGCGCAAGGCAAGGCTTGCGCCGGCGCGATCGCCAGCCTCCTCGCAGGCCGCACGCCAGAGGTGCCACGGCTCACGGGCGTCTGCTACAACACCGTCGCGCCCGGTTACGGCTTCTCGCTCGCCGGCAACTATCAGCCCAGGGGCGACATCTTTGCCGAAGTCGAGGGCGGCGCGACCAGCCCTGTCGATGCGCCGCGCGAGCTGCGCGCCCGCGAGGCGGCCGAGGCGGAGGGCTGGTTTCAAACCATCACGGCGGACACCTTTGGCTAGATCGATTTTCCGTATCGCCGTGTTGATCGCAGCGAGCTTCGCATTCGCCGTCGATGCGGCGGCGCAGGTGTCCACGCCCTACAAGATCGTAGGCGACGGCATTCCGAAATCGCTGACAGGCGCGCCCGGCGATGCCGCAGGTGGCCGCGCTCTGGTATTGGCACGCACCACGACCTGCATCCTCTGCCATTCCGGGCCGTTCCCGGAAACACGGTTCCAGGGCGATCTCGCGCCCGATCTCACGGGCGCGGGGAACCGCTGGTCGACGAGCCAGTTGCGGCTTCGGTTGGTGGATGCGTCGCGCTTCAACGCTGAGACCATCATGCCGTCCTATTACCGCACGGACGGGCTCATCCGCGTCGGGCGCAATTTTGCCGGCAAGCCGATACTATCGGCCGGCGAGATCGAGGACATCGTGGCCTACCTTGCAACGCTTCGGGACTAGGACTGTTCATGCGAACCACGCGACGACAGTTTTTGACGCTCGCAGGAAGCGTCACGGCCGCCGGGACGATTCCGGTCGTCACGCTGCGGCCGCTCGCGGCCACGCCCGCCATGCTCAACAGCGCGATCCGCAATGTCGTCGGTGAAGCGCCGATCCGCACAGGCAAGGTCAAGCTCGACATTCCGCCGCTGGTCGAGAACGGCAATACGGTCCCGATGACGATCAGTGTTGCAAGCCCGATGACGGCGGAGGACTACGTCAAGAGCATCCATGTGTTTAACGAAAAGAACCCGCAGCCGAACATTGGCAATTTCCATCTCGGCCCCTGGGCCGGTCACGCCCAGGTCTCGACCAGGATCCGGCTGGCCGACACCCAGAAGGTGGTCGCGATCGCCCGCCTCTCCGACGACACCTTCTGGCAGGTCACAGTCGATGTCGTCGTGACGCTGGCTGCCTGCACCGAAGAGGTAAACTGATGGCCGCAGCCCTCATCAACGTTCCCGCACGCGCAAAACGCGGCGACATCATCGAGATCCGCACGCTGACCTCGCACATCATGGAAACCGGCTTCCGGCACACGATGGACGGCGCGCTCGTACCACGCGACATCATCACGAGCTTCATCTGCCGCTACAACGGCACCGAAATCTTTCGCGCCGATCTGTTTCCCGCGATCGCGGCCAATCCCTACTTGTCTTTCTTCACGGTTGCGAAGGAGAGCGGCAGGTTCGAGTTCGAATGGATCGGCGACAACGGCTATTCGTCCACCGCATCGGCATCGATCACGGTCGAATGACTTTCTGGCGCGCAATAGCGGTGGCGGCCCTGTTCGCCACGACCCCGGCCCTGCTCGCCGGCGAGATTCCGCTGGAGGCACGCCGCTCCGGCTATGCCTTCATGGGGCCCGAAACGCGCGCGATCCAGGACGACGACAGCTCCAATCCCGGCATGCTGTTCGTGATCGAGGGCGAGGCGCTGTGGACCAAGAAAGCCGGGAACGCCGACAAAGCCTGCGCGGACTGCCATGGCGATGCTCGGACCAGCATGAACGGCGTCGCGGCGCGCTATCCCGCCTTCGACAAGGCGCTCGGACGGCCTGTCACGATCGATCAGCGCATCAATCTCTGCCGCGCCAATCATCAGGAAGCAACACCGCTGCCTTACGAAGGCCGCGACCTGCTGGCGCTGTCCGCCTTCGTTGCGCATCAGTCGCGCGGCGCCGCGATCACGGCGGGCGATGATCCGCAAGCAAAGCCTTTCCTCGACCAGGGCCGCGATCTCTACATGCAGCGCGAGGGCCAGCTCAACCTGGCCTGCGCCAATTGCCACGACGACAACTTTGACAAGCGCCTCGCGGGGGCGCCGATCACCCAGGGACAGCCGACGGGCTACCCGCTGTATCGGCTGGAATGGCAGACACTGGGATCGCTGGAGCGGCGCTTGCGCAGCTGCATGAGCGGTGTCCGCGCCCAGGCCTACGACTATGGTTCGCCCGAACTTGTCGCGCTCGAGCTCTATCTGATGTCACGGGCGCGCGGCATGCCCGTGGAGACGCCGGCTGTGCGACCATGATCCGCAGAGATTAGGGCTAGGCAGGCGCGGCACGGACGCTAGTATCCTCTCAAAGAATTGAATCATAGGGAGGGACTAAAGTGGCTGACCATAAGATCTCGCGCCGCACGCTTTTGACGGGGACGGCGGCGGCAGGCGCGCTCAGCCTCACCGGGCTTCCCGCGCGCGCCGAGGTGAACTGGAAGAAATACGCCGGGACCAAACTAGAGGTGATCCTCGCCAAGGGACCGCGCGGCGATAACTTACAAAAATACGTCAAGGAATTTACCGAACTCACCGGCATCCAGGTCGAATCCGAGCAGATTCCCGAGCAGCAGCAGCGCCAGAAATGCGTCATCGAGCTCACCTCGGGGCGACCGAGCTTCGACGTGGTCCATGTCAGCTATCACGTGCAGAAGCGTCAGTTCGAGAAGGCTGGTTGGCTCGCCGACATGACCCCCTTCATGAAGGATCCGACGCTGACCGCGCCCGACCTGGTCGAGGGCGATTTCTCGGCTGCCGGCCTGCAATACGCCAAGAACGACAAGGGCCAGATGCTGTCACTGCCCTGGTCGGTCGACTATTTCATTCTCTACTACAACAAGGAGCTGTTCCAGAAAAAGGGTGTCGCCGTCCCCAAGACCCTCGATGAGATGGTTGCGGCCGCGGAGAAGCTTACCGACGCCAAGGAAGGCACTTTCGGCTTCGTCGGACGTGGCTTGCGCAACGCCAACATGACCTTGTGGACCAACTTCTTCCTCGACTACGGCGGCGAATTCCTCGATGCCAAAGGCAACATCCTGACGGATGGCCCGGAAGCCGTTGCCGCGACCAAGCTGTACCAGACGCTACTGACGAAGTCGGCACCTCCCGGCGTTGCCGGCTTCAACTGGATGGAGTCGATGGCCTCCTTCACACAAGGACGTTCGGCGATGTGGATCGACGGTGTCGGCTGGGCGCCGCCGCTCGAGGATCCGACCGCCTCGCGCGTGGTCGGCAAAGTCGGCTATACCGTGGTCCCGGCCGGACCAAAGGGGCAGTATTCGGCCACCTATGGCGACGGCGTCGGTATTGCCGCCGCGAGTAAAAACAAGGAAGCGGCCTATCTGCTGTGCCAGTGGATCGTCTCGAAGCAGCAGGGCGCTCGGCTGTTGCAGGCCGGCGGTGGCGTGCCGTTCCGCAACTCGATCCTGAACGATGCCGAGGTCCAGAAGGGCGTGAAGATGCCCAAGGAGTGGCTGCAATCGGTGATCGATTCCGGCAAGATCAGCAAGCTCGGACTGCCCGTCGTGATCCCAGTCGCCGAATTCCGCGACCTCGTCGGTGCCGCACTGACCGCGACCTTGTCGGGCGCGGATCCCGCGACGGAGCTGAAGAAGGCGCACGAGCAATTCCGCCCGATCCTGGAGCGCAGCGAAAAAGCGTGAGCGCGATAACACAGACGTCCCCCGCCGCGGCGCAAGACGCCGCGGCGGATAAGCCATTGCGTCGGCCGTCCTATTGGCCCTTCGTGGTGCCGGCGCTGGTCGTCGTGCTCGCCATCATCATCTTCCCGTGGCTGTTCACGATCTGGATGAGCCTGAACGAGTGGAAGGTCGGCGCGCCGACCACCTTCGTCGGTCTCTCCAACTATCTGCGGCTACCCAGTGATCCCCGCTTTATCGAGGCGGTCGGCCACACGATGGTCTACACTCTGCTCTCGGTGCTGCTGCCGCTGGTTCTGGGCACGCTCGCGGCGGTGGTTTTTCACCAGAAGTTTGCCGGCCGCGGCTTCCTGCGCGGCGTCTTCATCATGCCCATGATGGCGACGCCCGTCGCGATCGCGCTGGTCTGGACAATGATGTTCCATCCGCAGCTCGGCGTGCTGAACTACCTGCTGTCGCTGGTCGGGATCCCGCCGCAGCTCTGGGTGTTTCATCCGGCAACGGTGATCCCGTCGCTGGTCCTGGTCGAGACCTGGCAATGGACACCCCTCGTCATGCTGATCGTGCTCGGCGGCCTCGCTGCCATACCGACCGAACCTTACGAGAGCGCGCAGATCGACGGCGCCAATTTCTGGCAGGTGTTTCGCTTCATCACGCTGCCGCTGATCATGCCATTCTTGTTCGTCGCCGGCATGATCCGGATGATCGACGCGGTGAAGAGCTTTGACATCATCTTCGCAATCACCCAGGGCGGCCCCGGCTCAGCGTCGGAGACCATCAACCTCTATCTCTATAGCGTCGCCTTCGCCTATTACGACATCGGCTATGGCTCGGCGATCGCGGTCATCTTCTTCCTGTTGATCGTCGTGTTGGCCGCCGTGATGCTTTACTTCCGCCAGCGCATGCTGTGGACCGAGACGGGAGACGGGGCATGAACCTGCGCAGCCTTCTCGGCCGGATCGGGCTGTGGTTCGCGGTGCTCGTCATCGTGTCGCCCGCGATCCTGTTCTTCCTCTGGATGGCTTCGCTGTCGCTCAAATTCGAGATCGACAATGCCGCCTACCCGCCGGTGTTCATCCCCGAACATTTCGCCTGGAAGAACTATGCGGACGTGCTCGCCTCCAATCGCTTCCTGACCTATTTCATCAACAGCGTGATCGTGACCGGCAGCGCGACCGTGCTTGCACTGCTCACCGGTGTCCCCGCCGGCTACGGCATCGCGCGCATGGCTGCGCATAAATCCGCGATCGTGATCCTGATCGCCCGGATCACGCCGGGACTGTCCTACCTGATCCCGCTGTTTCTGCTGTTCCAGTGGCTTGGCTTGCTCGGCACTCTGGTGCCGCAGATCATCATCCATCTGGTGGTGACCGTGCCGATCGTGATCTGGATCATGATCGGCTATTTCGAGACAACGCCGCTGGAGCTGGAAGAAGCAGCGTTCATTGACGGCGCCACGCGCTGGCAGGTGTTTCGGCATGTCGCGCTGCCGATCGCGAAACCCGGCATCGCGGTTGCCTTCATCCTCGCGGTGATCTTCTCCTGGAACAATTTCGTCTTCGGTATTGTGCTGGCGGGCCGGGAGACACGCACTTTGCCCGTTGCCGTCTACAACATGATCTCGTTCGACCAGCTGAGCTGGGGCCCGCTGGCCGCGGCCGCGCTGATCGTCACCTTCCCGGTGCTGCTGCTGACCGTGTTGGCCCAGCGACAGATCGTCGCCGGGCTAACTGCGGGTGCCGTCAAGGGCGGATGATCGCTGCTGATCCCGATCGGGCCTTTATCCGACCTGCACGACGACCTTTCCCTTGGCTCGCCCCGTCTCGAGATATGCAAGCGCCTCCTTTGCCTGTTCGAACGCAAAGACCTTGTCGATCACCGGCCGGACGTGCCCAGCCCCGAGAAGCTTGCCCAGCTCTGCGAGTTGGCTGCCGTCCGGGTGTACGAACAGGAACGAATACGCCACACGGCTAGCCTTGGCACGCCGAATTATTTTGCGGCTCAGCAAGCCGAACAGAAACACCATGAAGACATTCATGCCGCGGGCGCGAGCGAACGCCGCGTCGGGTGGTCCGACGAGGGAGACGATTGTGCTCCCGGGCTTCAAGATCTGAAGGGATTTCTCGATTGTGTCGCCCTTCAACGTGCCCAGCACCGCATCGTAGCCGCGCAGAACATCCTCAAATTGCTGCTTCTTGTAGTCGATCACCTCATCGGCTCCAAGGCTCCGTACAAGATCCAGGTTTCCGGTACTCGTGGTCGTCCCCACTTTCACGCCAAGATATTTCGCGAGCTGAATCGCGATAGTCCCAATGCCGCCCGCACCTGCCGGGATGAATACCTTTTGGCCGGGCTGCAGCCGTGCTCGTTCCTTGAGCGCTTGCCAGGACGTTAGTCCCACCATGGGCATTGAGGCCGCCTGCGCGAAGTCCAGATTTTCCGGTTTGAGCGCGGCCACATTCTCGGGCACCGTTGCGAACTCAGCGAGAGCACCCGTGCCGCTTAGGTCGAAGATGCTGGCGAACACGGCATCGCCCGGCTTGAAGCGGGTGACGCGACTTCCGATCTCCACTACTACACCTGCGAGGTCGCTACCCAGCGTGGCCGGAAGCTGAAACCGAAGAATGGGCTTGAAGGCTCCTTTCGGAATCATGTTATCGATCGGGTTCAAACCGACCGCGCGGACTTGAACGAGAATCTCGTTCGGCTTCGGCACCGGCCGAGGCATATCCGCGAACGCGACCTGGTCTGGCCTGCCATAACGCTTTAGGACGAGTGCTCGCATGTTTGCCTATGTGCGGTTTTTCGGGTCTCGGATGTGAGCAAGTGCCGCCTGCCGTCAGAACGCGCGGACGGCGCGCGCAGGCTGCGATGCGGCTACAGTATCGAGCCGCAGGTCTTTGCGGATCCCGGCGTCCACCAGACTAGCGGGGGCAAATCTGCGAAGCAGCCGCAGGCGGTTCGCAAGCTTGCCGGCCGCGTAGCGGAGTTTCGGATGCGTTGCGCTCGCCGCTTTCAGAACGGTGTCGGCCACGACCTCCGGGTGCTCGGCCGTTGTCATCACCTCGTTCACCCGCTTGATGACGCCCGCGCGAGCCTCGCGATACTCCTCGAGCTTGGCGTCCGGCTCCATGAAGTTCGCGTCGAAGGACGTCTTCGTGTACGCAGGCTCGATGACCGAGACCCGGATGCCTCTCGTCCGCAGCTCATGGTCGAGCGATTCCGAATAACCTTCGACCGCGTGCTTGGTCGCGGCATAGAGCGCGCCATAAGGCATCGGCAGAAAGCCAAGCACGGAGCCGATGTTGATGATACGACCGCTCCCCTGGCGTCGCATGTGAGGCACGACGGCGCGCGTCATCCGGACCAATCCGAAAAAATTCGTCTCGAAAATCGATCGGGCCTGATCGATCGACCTCTCTTCAGCTCCGGCAGGCGCAACACCGAAGCCGGCATTGTTCACGAGCAGATCGATGTGGCCGTCGCGCCGCATCACTTCACTGACCGCGGCTTCAACGGATTCATCGCTGGTCACATCGAGGGCAAGCATCTCGAACGGCCGCCGGCCGGCCTGTGCGCCTCGTCTGCTGGTGCCGTAGACCTTGTAACCGGCTTTCGCGAGCCGCTCCGCGGTGGCTTCGCCAATGCCTGATGAGGCGCCGGTAACGAGAGCGACCCTTGTGTTGATCCTATTCACGAGCTTCTCCTGTAAGGGTGCCAGCCCCGAACTGCTTTGATTACGATCGTAACTATTGATATACATGACGATCGCCATTATAATTGTCAAGGCCCGGAATCAAGGATTTGCGACATGCGCGTTTCAAAGGAACAGGCGGCCAAAAATCGCGAGCGTATCCTTGAGGCCGCCTCCCGCCTGATGCGAGAGCGCGGCATCTCCGGCATGGGGGTGGACGCGCTGGCCGACGCCGCCGGGATGACCCATGGCAGCCTGTACAGTCAGTTCGGCTCCAAGGAACGGCTTGTCGAGGAAGCGGTCGCCCACGCCATCATCGCCAAAGGGCGAGAGGTGCCCGACGGATTTACGCTCGGCGATTATTTTTCCGAATACCTCTCGGCGGGGCATCGCGACAATTTAGGAAGCGGTTGTCCTTTCGCGGCCCTGTCTTGCGAGATGCCGCGCCAAAGCGCCGGTGTGAGAGAGCGTTTCACCGCCGGCGTGCGCGGCATGATCGGGCTGCTGAGTGGACGCATGGCGTTAACGCTAAAACCGCGGCAGCGCGAAGAGAAGGCGCTCGCGATCGCCGCCTCTCTGGTCGGGGCACTCGTGCTGGCCCGCGCCGTGAACGATCCCAAGCTGTCGGACGATATTTTGCGCGCGACCAGAAATCAGCTAGGCGATTGATCGCACCGCGCGGAGGAAGGTTGACCCGCCGTTGACCCGCCATTATTCGATGGATGGCATCGCTCGAACGGCCCACCGGACGCCGACAAGAAATCGGCCGGGCGACACGACGCCCGGCCGCATCTCATGCTTTGCCTGCCCTATTCCGCCGGCGCCGCGTGCATTTCCGCATGCGAGATATAGTGCTCGCTGCTACGCCGGCCGAGAACGTACAAGCCTGCCGCCATCACGGCGTAAGCGAAAGCCACAGATGGCGTGACGCCGAAGCCTCCACCGATACCGACCGCCTCACCGTGCATGAAGCCAAAATAGGTCAGGACCGCACCGACCAGCGCGAAGGCCGAAGCCTTCTCGAAATCGCGTTCGATGATGAAGACGCCGATCGCACCCAGGATCAGGCCGCCGAGGATGGAGCCGCCGCCCATGATCTCGAGCCCGTGGTAGAACACGCCCTGCTGCGGCAGGGCGGCGATCGCGGCGGCCTTGACCGCGTCGGCCTTGTCGGCCGCCATGCCGCCGACGGTCGCAGCCGCATTCATGGTCGAGCCCAGCATGGTGTCGATCTGGAGCTTGGCCCAGGCGGCGAGATGTGGCGTCAGCGCCAGCACGATCGCGGGCGCATGCTTGACCGGCGTGGTCTGAAACGCCTGCGCACCGATGAGCATGCCGATATAAAGCAGGATCGGCGAGATCGCGACCACCGGCACCAGCGCCAGCAGCACCGAGATGATGCCGAACCACGCCAGCACCACCACCATGATGCCGGTCGCAGCCGAGTAGCCGATGCGGCCGCCCATCGCCTTCCAGCCGGGATGGCCGATATAGACCGCGTTGATGAAGGGATTGCCCATCAGGCAGCCGATCAGGCTGACGATGCCGTCGGCGGTGAGCACGCGCGTGGTCGGATATTCGTCGCCGGCGGCTTCCGCGCTCTCGACATTGTCCATGGCCTCGACGAGGTCATAGATGCCGAACGGAATCGCCGTGACCAGGATGACGCCGAGGAATTCGAAGCCGGAGAATACCTGCCCCACCGCCGGGATCGGCACCGAGAAGCCGAAACTGGCGAAGGCATCGCCGACGCCCTTGACGCTCAATCCACCCAGATTGAGCCCGAACAGGTTCGAGCCCCAGGCGATGATCATGCCGACCGCGATCGCGATCAGGCCCGCCGGAATGCTCTTTGGATATTTCACGCCGCCGAACCAGCTCACCAGAATGATGGCGAAGCAGACCAGCCCGATCTGCGGCGTCATGTACATTTCCAACGCCGGTCGCATCGAGATGAAGGTGACGGAGACGCCGGCGAGCGTGCCGAGCAGCGCCGCGCGCGGCGTGATTTTTCGGATGAAGGGGGCGATGAAGCCGCCGATCATGAGGATAAAGCTCTGGAAGAACACCCAGACCAGGCCGGCCGACCAGCCCTTCAAGGGATCACCGGTCTTGATCGTGATCGGCAGCATGATCACGAAGGTGACGATGAACATGTGCGGCACGCTGACGCCCGAGGGCAGCGCGCAGACGTCGCTGCGGCCGGTCTTCTGCGCGAGACGATAGGCGAGGTAGGCGTAATAAAAGGTGGAGAGGCACATCATCAGCCCGAGCGCTGGCAGGATGCGGCCGAACACGAGACTGTCCGGCATCTTCAACACGAAGCGCAACAGGCCCGTGAGCACCAGCATGTTGACGAGGATATTGGTGCCGAAGCCGAAAAAGGCGTTCCAGTCGCCCGGTGTCCATAGTGCCGGCTTGAACCCGGATGTGTTCAGATCAGATTTGCCGGCCGTCCCCGTCATACTCGTGCTCATGGTGATGCCCCTAAACTGATGTGGAAATCTTCATTGCCTCCAGAACTGCGGCTGAGCTTGCGACCCAGCCGAAGATGCCGCCCTGGGCCTTGATCATCTTCAGGCCCATCTCGTGAAACTCGGGAAAGTAGGATGCACAGCCGTCGGAGATGACGACGCAGCGATAGCCGCGGTCGTTGGCCTCGCGCACGGTGGTGTTGACGCACACTTCCGTGGTGACCCCGCACACCAGAAGGTTCTCGATGCCGTATTTCTCCAGCACGTCGGTCAGCTCGGTGGCGTAGAACGCGCCCTTGCCGGGCTTGTCGATCACCACTTCGCTGTCGAGCGGATAGAGTTCGGGGATGATGTCGTGGCCGGCTTCGCCGCGAATGAGAATGCGCCCCATCGGGCCGGGATCGCCGATGCGAAGGCTCGGCGCGCCGCGCTCGACTTTCGCGGGCGGCGCATCGGAGAGATCGGGCAGATGGCCTTCGCGCGTGTGGATTACCAGCATGCCGGTGTCGCGCGCGGCTTTCAGCAGCGCACCGATCGGTTTCACTGCGCGGGCGAGCTGGCTGACGTCGTTACCCAGCGTCTCGCCGAAGCCGCCGGGCTCCATGAAATCGCGCTGCATGTCGATGATGAGGAGCGCGGTGCTCGCCCAGTCGAGCTTGATTGGCTCGGGCTCAGCGCTGATGACGCCCTGTGTCGGCTTGCTCGAGCTCAACATAACACAGGCCTCCACGAGAACTCTCTTTGCGAGGAGTTCTGCAAACGCCGTGCCATTGTGTACAATTGCAAGCCGGCGCCCGGCGGGAGAGAATCCCATGCGTGCTCAGAAACTTACGCCGGGACCTGACGGCTGCTTATTCCCTGTGCGACGGCTTTGTGACGGGCATTTGCCTAGAGGATGAGCGACCGCGAACTCTCTTCCGCGGTCATTCCCGGACGCGACGAAGTTCGCGAGCTGTGATGCGCATTGCGCATCTGAGCGTCCATCGGACCGCAATATTTGAGGTGACATATGGATTCCGGGACCGATGCTGCGC
Organism: Bradyrhizobium sp. Kon10; assembly: GCF_055807395.1. Classification (NCBI taxonomy): domain Bacteria; kingdom Pseudomonadati; phylum Pseudomonadota; class Alphaproteobacteria; order Hyphomicrobiales; family Nitrobacteraceae; genus Bradyrhizobium; species Bradyrhizobium sp. Kon10. The sequence goes on from NZ_JBVVOZ010000001.1 coordinate 265,229, forward strand.
GTCGCTCGGGAACGACGTGCGGAGCTTCGGCGCTAGCGCGTCGGCTTGCGCTCGACGGGGTCGATGTCGATCGCCCGCAGGCGGCCGAGCCGCAGCACATCCATAGCGAGCCGCCGGCCGATGCGGTCGCGGTCGAGCACGCGGACCAGATCGTCGACGCCGTTGATCTCGACGCCGTCGAGCCTGATCACGACGTCGCCCGGCAGCAGGCCCGCTTTCGCCGCCGGCCCGTCCGGCTCGATCTGGGCAAGCAGCGCGCCCATCTTGTTGTCGACCCCGGCCAGCACCGCGTGCCGCCGCGGGATCGGCGCGGTCTGCCCGGCGACACCGACATAGGCGCGGCGGACATAGCCGTGGCGGATGATCTCCGACAGCACGAATTGCGCGGTGTTGCTGGCCACCGCGAAGCAGATGCCTTGCGCACCGCTGATGATGGCGGTGTTGATGCCGACCACCTCGGCGTTCGACGACAGCAGCGGCCCGCCGGAATTGCCGGGATTGAGCGCCGCATCGGTCTGGATCACGTCCTCGATGGTGCGGCCGCTCACCGAGCGGATCGAGCGCCCGAGCGCCGAGACCACGCCGGCGGTGACGGTCGATTCAAAGCCGAGCGGATTGCCGATCGCGATCACGAGCTGGCCACGGCGCAAGGTCTTGGAGTTGCCGAGCGACGCATAGGGCAAGTCGCGCACCCCGTTGGCACGCAGCAGTGCCAGATCGGTATCGGGATCGACACCGAGCACCCTGGCGTCGCCGACATTGCCCTCGACGTCCCGCAGCCGGATCTCCTTAGAGGAGCCGACCACGTGGCTGTTGGTGAGGACGAGGCCGTCCGGCGAGATCACGATGCCGGAGCCGAGCCCGCCGCGCTCGCGGCCGTTCGGCACCTTTGGCCCGGTCTCGACGCGCACGACGGCAGGGCCGACGCGATCGGTCACGTCGATGACGGCATTGGAATAGGCGTCCAGCAGGGCCCGGTGATCGACCGGAGCAGCCGCCGCCGCTCGCGATGACGATGCGTCATCGGCGATGTCTGAGGTCAAATCCAACATGGCAAGAGTCCTTGAGGCCCACACAAATGGTGGCCTGTTTCCTCTCGCGCAAGTGGCCGGTTTGGGGGCACAAGGCTACACCGTTGGCTAGGGTGCTCGTCGCAGGGTGCCGCCTCTGGCCTTCACCGGGTCGAGCAGCGACCAGTCGCCATCCTCCAGCACATAACCCTTGGGGAACGGCGCGCGCAGCTCCAGCCCAAGCGAGCGCAGCACGCGGTCGTCGCGGTAATAGCATTGCAGCACCACGCGAACGAGAGTTGCGGCCGCCGCACCACCGGAACTGCGAAACGCCTGCGCCACTGCATCGCGCCTGGCGGCATCGAGTTCGGCGAGCGGCTGGCCGGCGAGCCGCACGAGATGGTCCAGCGCCTGTCGCACCAGCACGCTGTCGCGGCCGAGCGTGGCCAGGATGTCGGCCTGGATGGCGGGGTCGTCCGCGCCTGGCACCTTGTACTCCTCGCTCGCGGGCACGATCATCGCAGCGATGGTGCGGAGATCGTCGCGCTGTGGCGGCGTGAGTGGATTGTCTGCGGACATGACGGCCTCAATCGAACAAATTGGCGAGGCGCTGCTTCATCTGGTCGGCGACGTAGAGCGCGAGGGCCTGGATGGTGGAGGTCGGATTGACCCCGCCCGAGGTGACGAAGACGCTGCCGTCGACGATGAAGAGATTCTTCACGTCGTGCGAGCGGCCCCATTCATTGACCACGGAACGTTCAGGGTCGGTACCCATCCGCGCGGTGCCGAGCAGGTGCCAGCCGCCCCACGGGATCGGCGCATTGACGCAGATGTCGGTCGCGCCCGCAGTTTCCAGGACCTCGCGGCCGCGCGCAAGCGCGTGGTCCATCATCTTCCGGCTATTCTCGCTGATCGTGTAGTCGATCCTGGGCGCGGGAATGCCGTTGCTGTCCTTGAGGACCGGATCGAGCGTGACGCGATTGTGCTCTTCCGGCAGGTCCTCGCAGATCGCGGAAAAGCCGAGCCGATGGCCGTTCAGCTTGCGGAAGACGCGGTGATGATCCGCGCCCCACGGCAAAATGCCCTTCTGCTCACTCACGACCGCCTCGAACACCGGCCCTGCGCCACGCACGAACTGGACGCCGTAGCCGCGCACGAAGCCACGCGACAAATCCGTGTCGTACCACTCCTTGCTCCACAGGCACGTCGGCGGCGCGCGGTTGCTGTCGGTCGGCTCCGTCACATAGCCGTAGATCTGCGCATAGGGATGAAACATCAGGTTCTTGCCGACAAGGCCCGACGAATTCGCCAGGCCGTTCGGGAAGCGGCCGGACGCCGAGTTCAGCAGCAGCCGTGGCGTGCCGACGCCGTTGCAGGCAATGATGACGACGTGCGCCGGCTGAAACTGCTCGACGCCGTCCTTGTCGTAATAGACCACGCCCGAAGCCATGCCGTTCTCGTCGGTCGTGATCTCCCGCACGCGACAATGAGTGCGTAGTTCGACGCCGGCGCGGATCGCATGCGGCCAATAGGTGATGTCGGTGGAGGATTTTGCGCCTTGCGCACAGGCGGGCGTGCAATGGCCGAGATTGATGCAACGCGCCCGGCCTTCATAGTCCATGGTCGCGACCGTGGTATCGGACGGCCACCAGTGCCAGCCGAGCTTGTTCATCGCCTTGCCGATGATCGCACCTGACAACCCGAGCGGCTGTTGCGGCATCGGCGGATGCGTCAGCGGCGACAGCGGATCGCCCGACAGCCCCGACGTGCCCATCATCCGGTCGTTCTCTTCGAAGAACGGCGTCAGCATGTCGTACCCGATCGACCAGTCGTCGGCGACGCCGTCGAGGGTCTTCACCTTGAAATCGGAGGGGTGCAGCCGCGGCCAGTGCGCGGTGTACATCACCGTCGAGCCGCCGACCGCATTGTAGTTCACGACCTTGATCGGCGAATTGTCGTCGTTGATCGGATAGTCCTCAGGCCGGCCACGGATGTTCGGGCTCGACGACCACTCGCCGAAGAACTTGGCTTCCCAGTCCCGGCCCGTGCTCGGATATTCCGCTGGATTCATCCAGCCGCCCTGCTCCAGGCAGAGAATGTGCATCTTGGTCTCGGCCAGCGACCACGCGACCGCGGCGCCCGAAGCGCCGGCGCCGATGATCAGGACGTCCACAGGGTCTTTCATCGAATCATCGTCCTCCCGCCCTCGCCGCTTTCCGGGCGATTCAGCCATCACGGCTCGCAAGGCTTATCGCAAACGATAGGATCAGAGCGACGGCTGAGTAAAGCCGCGAGGCTGGTATGTCGCACTTCGCTGGGCGCAGACCATTGGTGTTGCCGGTTCCGGATGCTAGGAACGAGGCGCAAGAGCCATCGATAGCGAGACCGCATGTCCTTCCGAAATTCCTTTGCCGCCGTCCGCGCGTTCGCGCTCGTTTCATGTCTCGCGCTGTCAGGATTTCTGGCCGTGTCCGGACCAGCCTCCGCGCTGACCGCAGCCGCGACCGTCCGGGACGCCAACTCGATCCAGCTTGGCGACGTCACCTACCGGCTCGACGGCGTCGACGCACCCGAACTGGACCAGGTCTGCATCGATGACCACGCCGATCCCTGGACCTGCGGCATCGAGGCCCGCGACCAGCTGTCGAAGCTGATCGGCGGACGCTCCGTGCGCTGCGACGATGTCGGCCCCGAGAAGAACTTTGGCAAACGGCACCGGGCGATCTGTACGGCGGAGGGCGACAAGGTCAGCTTGAACGAGCAGCTCATCAGGCTCGGCTTCGCGATCGCGCGCGAGCCGATCAAGGCCAACCTCAAGCCGGCGGCCGCCGACGCCAGGACCGCCTCGGCCGGCATCTGGAAGGGCTGCTTTGTTGCGCCGCAAGAATTCCGGACCGGCAAGAAGGACGGCCCCCTGCTGGGCGCCGCCTGCCGCTCCGACCGCGACAAGGAGATTCGTGCGGCGCTGTTTCCGGACGACCTGGCGATGCCGCCAAGCTGCGGCATCAAGGGCAAGCTCGCGGTGCGCGCGCGGGTCACCGGCAACATCGGCATCTACCATTTGAGGGGCTGCCCGAGCTACGCCGCGACCACGAAGCCGGACCGTTGGTTCTGCTCCGAGGACGACGCGCAGGCCGCAGGCTTCCGCAAAGCCTACAATTGCCGCCGCCCCAAATAAGGGTCAGCGAGGGTTCAAGCGACGAATCTCCTCACGCGCTCGTGAGGGGGTCGCTGGAGACAGTATTGATCCGGAATTGAACTCTATCGAGAGTTGCTGCATTTCTAGGCGCATGCGGTAGCGCTTGCGCTAGCGCATCCTTGGCAGACGATCCGGCTCCGGCCCGATTGTCTTTGCACGGGCGTTTCCTCCCTAGACTTGGGCCGCTTGTCCACGACAGGCGGCCTTCTTTATGGGCGCCCCTACATCCGCATCCGCATGATCTGGTCCATCGGCGGCATGTTGGCGTTCAGATGCGACATGATCCAGACCGAACCGCCAACCACCAGGAAGACGATCAGGAGCCCAAAGGCCAGCGCCAGCACGTTGTTGGTATTGTCCGGGCCCGTGGTGATGTGCAGGAAGAATACCAGATGCACGCCCATCTGCGCGATCGCGAGCACGATCAACGCGACCGGGATGGAAGGCTGCCAGACCAGATTGGTGCCGGCGATGAAGAACGAGGTTGCCGTGAGCAGCAGTGCGAGGCCGAGGCCGACGACGTAACCGAGGCTCCTGGCGCCGACACTGTGTTCTTCGGCTTCGCCGGGGGCGAGGTCATGTTCGATGTGCGTCTGATCGCTCATGCGCCACTCCCAAGCAGATAGACCACCGAAAACACCGCAACCCAGATGATGTCGAGCGCGTGCCAGAACAGTGCGAAGCACATCATCCGGCGCAGGATGTCGGCGCGAAAGCCTTTTGCGAAGACCTGCGCCATCATGGTGAGGAGCCACAGCACACCCGCCGAGACGTGCAGCCCGTGGCAGCCGACCAGCGAGAAGAACGCGGTCAGGAACGCGCTACGCGACGGACCATAGCCGCGCGCGACGAGGTCGGCGAACTCGCGGAACTCGATCGACAGGAATATGAGCCCGAGCGCGCAAGTCACGGCCATGCTGAGATAGAACCAGAGCCGGTTGCGCACATCGGCCGCAATGCTGGCCATGCCACATGTGAAGCTCGACAGCAGCAGGCAGACCGTCTCGATGGCGACGTTCTTCTGATCGAATATCTCGGAGCCTTTCGGGCCGCCGGCGGTCTGCCCGGACAGCACCGCGTAAGCCGCGAAGAAGCAAGAGAACATCACGATGTCGGAGAGCAGGAATATCCAGAAGCCGTAAGCCGTGACGATGCGCTTCGGCGCCGGCCCTTCGTGCTCGGCAGCGCGGCCGATATGATGGGGATCGGCGTGGGCACGGCCGACCGTTGCCGTCATCGACATCAGACCGCCCCCGCCATGCTGACGAGGTTGCGTCGTTCCTCGCGATTGATGCGGTCGACGCGGGCGACTTCCGCGGCCGGAATGACGTATTCGTCATGATCGCGCCAGGCGAACACGACGAAGGTCGCGAACGCGCCGATGCCGCCCACAATCACCAACCACCAGATATGCCAGATCAGCGAAAAGCCCATGATGGTGGCAAAGAACGCGCAGACAAATCCGGTGGGCGAGTTCCGGGGCATCTCGATGTCCCGATACTCCGGCTCAGGGTTCTCGAGCAATTGCTGTTTGGCATGGGCCTTCAAATCCCAATAGGCATCCTCGCCGCGCACATCCGGACTGAAGGCGAAATTGAACACCGGCGGCGGCGACGAGGTCGCCCATTCCAGCGAGCGTCCGTCCCAGGGATCGCCGGTGCGGTCGCGTAGGCTTTCACGGTTGCGGATGCTGACCACGACCTGCATGACCTGGCTCAGGACACCGATCGAGAGCAGCGCCATGCCAAACGCCGCGATGATCATCCAGGGCCGCCAGGCCGCGACGTCATAGTGCTGCATCCGCCTGGTCATGCCGAGCATGCCGGCGATGTAGAGCGGCATGAAGGTGACGTAGAAGCCGAGAAAGGTGAACCAGAACCCGATCTTGCCCCAGCGCTCGTCGAGGCGAAAGCCAAACGCCTTCGGAAACCAGTATTCGAACCCGGCGAATGCACCGAACAGCACGCCGCCGATGATGACGTTGTGGAAGTGCGCCACCAGGAACATGCTGTTGTGGAGCATGAAGTCGGCCGGCGGCACCGCGACCAGCACGCCGGTCAAGCCGCCGATGATGAAGGTCACCATGAAGCCGACGGACCACAGCATCGGTGTGGTGAAGCGGATCCGGCCGCCGTACATCGTGAACAGCCAATTGTAGATCTTCACTCCCGTCGGCACCGCGATGACCATGCTGGCGATGCCGAAGATCGCGTTGACGTCGGGCCCCGCGCCCATCGTGAAAAAGTGATGCAGCCAGACCATGAAAGAGATCACGCAAATCGCCATGGTGGCGAGCACCATCGAGCGATAGCCGAACAGCGCCTTACCGGAGAAGGTCGACACCACCTCGGAGTAGATGCCGAACGCGGGCAGCACGAGGATGTAGACTTCGGGATGTCCCCAGGCCCAGATCAGATTCATGAACATCATGACGTTGCCGCCGGCTTCGTTGGTAAAGAAGTGGAAGCCGAGATAACGGTCCAGCAGCAGCATCGCGAGCGTGGCGGTGAGGATCGGGAAGGCCGCGACGATCAGGAGGTTCGAGGCCAGCGTGGTCCAGCAGAACATCGGCATGCGCAGGTAGTTCATGCCCTTGGTGCGCAGCTTCAGCACAGTCGTCACGAGATTGATGCCGGCGACCAGCGTGCCAACGCCCGAGATCTGCAGCGACCATGCATAATAGTCAACGCCAACGCCGGGCGAGTAGGACAATTCCGACAGCGGCGGAAAGGCGAGCCAGCCGGTGCGCGCGAACTCCCCGATCACGAGCGAGAGGTTGACGAGCAACGCGCCGGTCGCAGTGAGCCAGAAGCCGACTGAATTGAGCGTCGGAAACGCGACGTCGCGGACGCCGAGCTGGAGCGGCACGACGAGGTTCATCAGCCCGATCACGAATGGCATGGCCACGAAGAAGATCATGATGGTGCCGTGCGCCGAGAAGATCTGGTTGTAGTGCTCCGGCGGCAGATAGCCCTGCGACTGATAGGCGATCGCCTGCTGGATCCGCATCATGATGGCGTCGCTGCCGCCGCGCAGCAGCATCACCGAGGCGAGCAGGATGTACATGACGCCAATGCGCTTGTGATCGACGCTGGTGATCCATTCGTGCCAGAGATAGGGCAGATGTCCTTTCACCACGACCCAGCCCAGCACGGCGAGGATCGCAACCAGCACCACGGCGCCTGCGATCAGCGGGATCGGCTGGTCGAACGGGATCGCCGACCAATCGAGCTTACCGAGCATGGTCTCCTCCACTCTGCGACCGGCCAGCCTCGGACATCAACTCCGGGCCCGGCCCTGGCGGAATGTGCTGGTTCGAAATCAGGTCGAACAGCCGGGGATCATCCAGCCGATAGGTCGGCCTGCCCTTCTCGATGCCCTGCTGCATCAGCTTCTTGTAGCTGTCCTCGTTGAGGACGGCGTCCGACTTCGCGGTGTTCGCCACCCAATCCGGGAACGCAAGCGGCGAGATCACATTGACGTCGAACATCATGTCGGGAAAGCCGTCGCCGGAGAAATGCGCTGACAGGCCTTGCAGCTTGCCTTCGTTGTCGGCGCGCAGGTTCAGCTTCGTCACCATCCCGTTCATGGTGTAGATCATGCTGCCGAGCTGCGGAATGAAGAACACGTTCATCACGCTTGAGGACGTCAGCTGGAAATTCAGCTCGGCGCCGGCCGGAACCGTCAATGTATTGACGGTGGCGATGCGCTGGTCCGGATAGATGAACAGCCATTTCCAGTCGAGCGAGACCGCCTGGATCCGCACCGGGCTGCCAGTCCCTGGCACGGGCGCTGCGGGATCAAGTTGATGCGAACCGATCCAGGCGACGCCGCCGAGCAGGATCACGGTCAGCGCGGGGATCGCCCACACCACCATTTCGACGCGACCGGAGTAGACGAAGTCGGGCTGAAATTGCGCTCTCGGATTGGAGGCGCGAAACCAGAACGCGAAGGCCAGGATCGCGATGATGGTCGGCACCACAATCGCGAGCATGATGAAGACGGAATCGACCAGGATCGTGCTGTTGGCCGCAGCGACGGGCCCTTGCGGATCGAGCAGATTCATCGGCAACCACTGGCGGTTGGGAAGCCCCTGGGGAGAGCCTAGCGCGAGAAAGGCCCCGGCAGCAAACGCGAGTGCGCGAGGTCGGTTCCTAATGACGCTGCTCAATCGTCCATCATCTCGCGCGGCGGCATGCAATTCCATGCGATGTCAATGACATGGGCGCGGGACAGTCGGCCTTCTCACCCCCGCGCCCGGTTGCTATCGTCGAAAAAAAACAACGAGACGGCAAAGGGAAGAAACGCCATGCAAGGCCCTGAGGACGATGCCGGCCTCACCGGCAAGGTGGCATTGATCAGCGGCGGCGGCGCCGCAGGCGACGGGATCGGCAACGGTCGCGCCGCAGCCATCCTGCTCGCCCGCGCCGGCGCAAAGGTGCTGGTCGCCGATCGCGACCTCAAGCTCGCCGAGCGCACGGTGGAGATGATCGCAGCCGAAGGCGGCACGGCCGCGGCGCATGGCGGCGATGTCACCAGCGAGAACGACTGCAGGGCGCTGGTCGAAGCCGCGCTGGATCGCTGGGGCCGGCTCGATTTCCTCGACAACAATGTCGGCATCGGCAGCCGCGGCAGCGTGGTGGATGAGACGCCGGAGCAATATCGGCGCGTCATGCAGGTCAATGTTGAAACCATGTTCCTGCTGTCGAAGCACGCGATCCCCGCAATGATCAAAACCGCCAAAGGCGGCGCGATCGTCAACATCTCCTCGATCTCGGCACTGCGGCCGCGGGGGCTCACGAGCTACACCACCTCGAAAGCGGCCATTATCGGCCTGACCCGGGCGATGGCGGTCGATCACGGCCGCGACAACATCCGCGTCAACTGCATCTGCCCGGGGCCGATCTACACGCCGATGGTCTATGCGCGGGGCATGAGCGAGCAGGCCCGGGCCCAGCGCGCCAAAGCTTCCGTGCTGAGAGTCGAAGGCACCGGCTGGGACATCGGCCACGCCGTCAAATTCCTGCTCGGCAACTTTGCGCGCTATATCACCGGCCAGGTGCTGGTGGTCGACGGTGGCGTGACGCTGCAAGCGCCCGAACGCGAGTCACAAGAACACTAGCAAGGAGGAAACACAGGGATGGCCCGCTTGCCCTATCTCGAGGCCGACCAGGTCGCGCCCGAATACCGCGATATGCTCAAGCGCAACACCAACCTGCACAAGCTCCTGGTCAATTCACCGGAGATGGCGCGCGCCTTCAACGGCGTCGGCGGCTATATCCGCTTCGAAAGCAAGCTCGACCCGCGCCTGCGGGAGCTTGCGATCCTCCAGGTCGGCTGGATGGAGAAGTCGGAATACGAATTCACCCATCACGTGAAGATCGGCAAGGAATTCGGCGTCACCGACGAGGATATCGCGGGCCTGATCGCGGAGACCGAAGGCAAGCCGTCGAAGCTCGAGCCGCTGGCGAGCGCGATCCTGAAAGGCGCCCGCGAGATGGTGCGCCAGCTTGCGATGTCGGATTCGACCTTCGCCGAGATCAAGACACATCTCTCCGACGAGCACATGGTCGATCTCGTGCTGACTATCGCTTTCTATTGCGGCGTGGTGCGCGTGCTCGCCACCATGAAGATCGACAACGAGTCAACCTACAAAGAGGTACTCCAGCAGTACCCGATCCCGGGAGTGAACTGACATGCGCTTGAAAGACAAGATCGCGATCGTCGTCGGCGCCGGCCAGAGCCCCGGCGAAGGCATGGGCAACGGCCGTGCCACGGCGCTGACCTTCGCGCGCGAGGGCGCGAAAGTGCTGTGCGTGGATCATCATCTGGAATCGGCGCAGGAAACCGCGGCGATGATCGCCGCCGAACGCGGCACTGCAGCCGCCTTCAGGGCCGATGTCACCAAATCCTCGGACATCAAGGCGATGGTGGCGGACGCGCAATCGCGCTGGGGCCGGATCGACGTGCTGCACAACAATGTCGGCGTCAGCCTGTCCGGCGGCGACGCCGAATTGCTTCAGCTGACCGAAGAAGCCTTCGACCGCGTCGTCGCCATCAATCTGAAGAGCTGCATTCTGACGGCGAAAGAGGTGATCCCGATGATGCGCGCGCTGAACGGCGGTGTCATCATCAACATCTCCTCGATGGCTGCGATCACCACCTATCCCTATGTCGCCTACAAGGCAACGAAGTCGGCGATGATCGCCTTCACCGAACAGCTCGCCTATCAGAACGCCGAGTATGGCATCCGCGCCAACGTCATTTTGCCGGGCCTGATGAACACGCCGATGGCGGTCGATACTCGCGCCCGCGAATGGTCCAAGACCCGCGCCGAAGTCGAAGCCGAGCGCGACAGCAAGGTGCCGCTGCGAAAGAAGATGGGGACAGCATGGGACGTCGCAAACGCCGCGTTGTTCCTGGCGTCGGATGAAGCGAATTTTATTACGGGTGTCACGCTGCCGGTGGATGGTGGCGCGAGTGTGAGACGGGGGTAGTCTTCTCCCTCTCCCCGTTCTTACGGGGAGAGGGTTGGGGTGAGGGGCTGCTTCCGCAATCACAATGGCAGTTGGACTCGCGGAGAGTCCCCCTCACCCGGAATTTGCTCTCGCAAATTCCGGCCTCTCCCCGCACGCGGGGAGAGACGAAGGGACCTCGCTCACTGCGGCGCGCGCGTCACCCGCCAGATCGTGCCGCCGGCGTCCTCCGAGATCAGCAGCGATCCATCCTTGGCCACCGCGATCCCGACCGGCCGTCCCCACACCTGCGTGTCGTTGACGACGAAGCCCGTGACAAAGTCCTCGTACTCCCCGGTCGGCTTGCCGTCTTTGATCCGGATGCGGATCACCTTGTAGCCGGTGCGCTTGGAGCGATTCCAGGAGCCGTGCTCGGCGGCGAAGGCGTCGCCTTGATACTCGGACGGAAACTGCGTGCCCTGGTAGAAGGTCATGCCGAGGGAGGCCGAGTGCGCCTGCACCAGCACGTCCGGAATCGTCACCTTGTCCTTGAGGTCCGGTCGTGCGCCGGCGTGGCGCGGGTCTTCGTTGTTGCCAATGTAAAACCACGGCCAGCCATAGAACGCGCCCTCCTTCACGCTGGTGACGTAGTCGGGCACCAGATCGTCGCCGAGGCCATCGCGCTCGTTGGTCGAGCACCAGAGCAGCCCGATCTGCGGCTGGATGGCAAGGCCGACGCAGTTGCGGATGCCGGTCGCATAGACTTTGCGGTCCTTCCCTTCGGGATTGAAAGCGAGCACCGCGGCGCGCTCGGCCTCGTAGCCCCAGGACGCACCGAGCGGCTGGGTGCGTGACCACGCCTCGAGCCCGCCGGGCGGGTTACCCATGCCTTCGCCGTCGTTGCTGGCGGAACCGACCGACACCAGCATGCGCTTGCCATCAGGCGTGAACACGATGTCGCGGGTGGAATGGCCCGATCCCTGCGCCAGGTTTGCCACCACGACATCGGGCTTGGCTGACGCCTTCAGATCGCCGGCATGATAGGGAAAGCGGACCACATTGCCGGCGTTGGCGACATAGACCCATTGCGGGTTGTCGCCGCTCGGGAAGAAGGCGATGCCGAAGGGACGGGTGAGTCCGCTGGCATAGACCTCGTTGGTTGCGACCTTGGTGCCGCCCTCCCCGAGACGCAGCACGCGAATACGCCCTGACCCGGTCTCGGCAACGAAGATATCGCCATTGGGCGCGACACGCAGCACGCGCGGGTCGGACAGGCCATCAGCCAAAAGCTCGATCCTGAATCCTTCCGGCACGAGCGGCGTGGCACTGCCGCGCGCCGTCACGCGCGTGGGGTTGGCGACCGACGGCGTGGCGCCGGGTTTGGCCAGATCCTGCGGGCGGATCAGCCTGACCATGCCGGGCTTGTCGGCGTGCCAGCTGCCGTACGCGTCCTTGCCTTGCAGCACGGGTTCTGCTTGCGCGCCGGCGCAGGCTGCGAAAAGCCAGGTTGGCACGATCATGAGCGAAACATGAATCCTCACGTCATCTTCCTCCCGGACTTCACTGCCAAATCCCACGTCAGCTCATGCCCGCACGATGTGCAACAGCCCGGGTCCATCGTACTGGAAAACACTGCGGATCGGTGCGACACATTGTAAGGGGACGACCGCCGGTTGCGGTCATCAAAGCTGCGGCATCGATGTCGCGATTGATGGGGTGATCATGTGGGGATCGATCTTATCGGAATGGGTGAGCCTGCTGCTGCGCTGGCTGCATGTGGTGGCGGCGATCGGCTGGATCGGCAGTTCGTTCTACTTCATCCATCTCGACCTCAGCTTGAAGCCGAAATCTGACCTGCCGGACGGCGTGCAGGGCGAAGCCTGGCAGGTCCATGGCGGCGGCTTCTACCGGATCATGAAATATCTGGTGGCCCCGAGTCAGATGCCGGAAGAGCTGACCTGGTTCAAATGGGAGGCCTACACCACCTGGCTGTCCGGCTTTGCGCTGATGGTGGTGGTCTACTATCTCGATGCCGATCTGTTCCTGGTCGACAGATCGATCCTCGACCTCACGCCGCTCCAGGCCGGGCTGTTCAGCTTCTCAAGTTTGGCGCTGGCCTGGCTGCTTTACGAGATCGCCTGCCGCACCGGGCTGGCGCAGCGCGAGCTGCCCTTCGCCATTGGCGGTTATCTGTTCCTGGTCGCGCTGACCTATGTGTTCACGCATGTGCTGAGCGGCCGCGGCGCCTTCAACCAGATCGCGGCGATCATCGGCACCATCATGGTCGCCAACGTGTTCGCGCTGATCATCCCGAACCAGAAGAAGATCGTGGCAGCACTGATCGCGGGACAGGCGCCGGATCCGAAACTCGGCAAGACCAGCAAGGAGCGCTCGGTCCACAACAACTATCTGACGCTCCCGGTGATCGTGCTGATGATCAGCAACCACTATCCCCTGCTCTACGCTACCCGCTTCAACTGGATCATCGTCGCGATCGTGCTGGCGCTCGGGCCGGTGATCCGCCACTTCTTCAACGAGCGGCACGCCGGCCGCAAATCGCCGTGGTGGGTGTGGGGCATCGCGGCGGCGGGAGCGATCGCGATTTTCTTTCTCTCCGCCGCCGGCCCCCGCGAGGTGAAGACGGGCGCGCTGTCGGCGCAGCCCACGGTCGCCGATGTCGAGGAGATCGTGATGTCCCGATGCAGCATGTGCCACGCGGCCGAGCCGGTCTGGGCCGGCATCGTGACCGCGCCGAAGGGCATCCTGCTCGACGCGCCCGAGCATATCCATCGCAACATCCGCCTGATCGGCCGCGTCGCCGCCTGGTCCAACGCAATGCCGCCGGGCAACATCACCGAGATGACCAGCGAGGAGCGCGCCATCCTCGCCGCCTATCTCAGCGAGCAGGATCACTGACGCCATCGATCGCGGCGCGTCGATGCGGCGTTTCGCGGAACGAAATTCCGCATCTGCCGGCGATTTCAAAATGACTTGAGCGCCTATCGGGCGTAGATAAGGCGGGCGGCCGCGTTGGGCCGTCGAAAGTCAGTTTGCATTTGCGCCTAAGGACATCACAGTGGCCCTCAAGAACGTCATCGGTATCGACCACGCCGTGGTCATGGTGAAAGACCTCGACAAGGCTGCCGAGAACTACAGAAAGCTCGGCTTTACGATCTCGCCGCGCGGCACCCATAGCGCGCATATGGGCACCGGCAATTACACGATCATGTTCGACCCGGACTATATGGAGCTGCTCGGCGTGCTCGCCGCGACCGAACACAACGCGCCGGCGCGCGCCTTTCTCGACCAGCGCGGCGAGGGCATCGAGCGCATCGCCTTCACCGCGGTCGATTCCGCCGCCGGCGCCGAGGAGATCCGCGCGCGCGGGCTCGAGCCGATCGGCCCGACCGACTTCGAACGGCCGGTGATGCTGCCAAACGGCACGGTCTCCGCCGCAAAATTCCGCACCTTCATGTGGCCGACCGCTGAAGCGCCCGGCGGCGTGCGCATCTTCGCCTGCCAGCACAAGACGCGCGAAACGGTTTGGATACCCGAACTGATGGCACACGCCAATGCGGCGAAGCGGATCAAGCAGACGTTGATCGCAACGCCGCAGCCCGCAAAGGAAGCTGCGCATCTGGGTCGACTGATCGATCGCGAACCCGCGGCGGAAGCCGACGGCGCGGTGACCGTGCCCTCCGGCGGTGATCGTGCCGACTTCGTTTATCTGACACTGGACCAGCTCGGGAAACGCTATCCCGGCGTGCCGCTCGCGGGCCTCTCGGAGCGCGGCGGCGCGGCGCTGGTTCTTGTCAGCGGCGATCTCGCGGCGACCGAGAAGGCGCTGGGTTCAGCGGGCGGGCGTAGCGGGGCGGCCATCTGCGTGCCGCCGGCCAAAGCCAACGGCACCCTGCTCGCCTTCATTGCCGGCTGATTTGAGCTAATTCTTTAACAAGCGTTTACCGCGCCGGCCCTAGGATTTCAGCTATCCACGCCGCCGGGACCAAGCGCATGTTTAAAGAGGGCTCGCCGATCGCCTATGACGCGCCGGCCGAACTGAAGAAGTGGCCGTCGCTGAAAGGCGAGAGGCAGAAGGACAGAGGTCCGCCCTATCTCGTCTACAACGGCACGCTCGCCGATTGCGTCCGCGAACTCATGGAAAAGCCGATCAAGGGCATCTCGCTCTACGACATCATGACGCCGCCGCAAGCGGCGTTCGAACAGACCGTGCTGTCGCCCGGCGATGCTGCCGAGATCGCGATGCGCAAGGACTTTCCGAAGGCGTAAGCAACACCCGTCTTCAGTCATTACGCCTGGAACCTTATATTGCCCGGGTTCCGGATCAGCGGGCGGGATCGCACTTTCTGCTGCGGGAACACCGTACTAACACCGGGCCGTCTTCCGGAATCGCAGCTTCGCCGCAATTGCGGTTAATAAGTCCTTGTCACCGGCGCACGCCGGTTGTTCCCCCCACAGTTCGAGGACTTTGACCGAGATGCGATTTCTCGTCGCGGCTTGCGCTGCGTTTCTGGCTCTGATGTGCGACGTCGGCTCGCCGCCGCCCTCGCAAGCCTCACATGTCGACAACGCCCCCCCCAAAGCCGATCGTGGATCTTCACTGGTCCCACTCGCCGAACTCTTCCTCGCAAGCGTACAGGCGATCGAGCTCGCGAATGCGCGGGCGTCGTATGCGGAGCCAATCGAGCCGGCGCGCGCGGATGAAACCGCCGCGCAACCGTCGGCTTCGCCGACTGAACAATTCTGCCACGCGCTCAGGGAAGCGGCCGAGCAGAGCGGCATTCCAGTGCCGTTCTTCGCCCGCCTGCTCTGGCAGGAGAGCCGATTTCGCTCCGACGAGGTCAGCCAGGCAGGCGCGCAAGGCGTCGCGCAGTTCATGCCGCAGACGGCAGCAGAAGTCGGTCTCGATGATCCCTTCGATGCCATGAAGGCGCTACCCGCGTCGGCAAAGTTCCTGCGCAAGCTCCGCGACGATTTCGGCAATCTCGGCCTCGCCGCGGCCGCCTACAACGCAGGCCCCGGCCGCATCCAGAAATGGCTCGCCAAGGAAAGCGAGCTGCCGCGCGAGACGCGCGACTATGTCCGGATCATCACCGGCACCAAAGCGGAGGATTGGACCGAGCGTTCTGCGGCCCTGGCGATCCGGATCGACCTGCCGCGCGAAGCACCCTGCGAAGGTGTCGGAAACCTCTCGAAGACGAAGGACGTCGCCTGGGTTCCGGTGAACCTGGCGCCGGCGGTCACCACCATCATTCGCAATGCGGAGGCCGCGATCACCAACCGCGCACGCAAGCGGTTCGCGTCCTTGCTCAGGAAGAATGCGTCGGCTCGCGGCAAGGCACGCAGCATCGTGGCGACGCGGGCCGCCGGCAAGAACGCACGGGCTCGCGCAATCCACGTCGCGTCGCGCGAACGTTCCGCCAGCTAAGCCGCCGGCGGAACGACACGATGAGCCCGTCGTCAGTTCGGCGGGCTTTTCGTCGTTGCCTGTTGCGACACCTTGGATGAGGCTTCGGTCGGCGCGTCCAGGAAAGCCACCGGCGTGCCGCGCTTGACGCTCGCGCCAAGCGTATGCGCGTCCCAATTGGTCAGTCGCACGCAGCCGTGCGATTCGGACTTGCTGATCTTGCCGGGATAAGCGGTGCCGTGAATGCCATAGCCGTGCGCCGACAAATTGATCCAGTATGAGCCGACCGGATTGTTCGGCCCGGGCTTGATCGTGAAGGGCTTCCTGGATTTGACGCCGGCAAACTTGTAATCCGGATTGTAGCGGTAGGTCGGGTTTTCATGCGCGTCTGTCACTTTCAGCGTTCCGCTCGGCGTCGGCTTCTCGGAGCTCCCGACCGTCGCCGGATAGAAGGCGAGCAGCTGTCCCGACGCATCGAATGCCTTCAGCGTCTGTCGCGTCTTGTCGACCTCGATGCGCGCGACCGGCATCGGATCGGGCTTTGGGACAACATTCGCAACGGCGATGGTCTCACCGGGTCTGTCAAATTTCCTGCCGGGATTGATCGTTGCGAGCAGCTCCTCGCTCATGTGGAATTTCTCGGCGAGCGCCTCGCGCGGGCTGGTATAGCTGAGCGCGGGCAGGCTTTTCATCTGCTCCATCCTCGTCGGTAGTTTCTTGAGGAATGGTCCCTTCACGTCGGCATCCGCGATCCTGTAATCGACGATGACAGGGCCGTCGGCGGTCGCGGCAAGCTTGTCCCAGAGTTCCGGCGTGATCGCCTTGTCGAAAGTCAGGCCGTTGGCCTCGGCAAACGCAGTAAGCGCCTTCTGCGCGTTCTCGCCGAGCTTGCCGTCGATCTCGCCGGGAGAGAAGCGGGCACGGTCGAGCAGGATCTCCAGCTTCGCAATCGATGCGTTGGGCTTGTCACGACCGGGCAGCTTCGTCGGCAGAGCCGCCTCGTTGATCGCGGCGGCGTCAAGGCGAGCCGCGAGCGCGGGCGTTGCGGCAACAAGCCAGAGTACCAGCGCGGCAAGAACTCGGGACATCCTGCGTCTCTCGCGATCGCCCGACCTGCTCGCGAAGAGCCAGCCGGTGTATCCTCGAGCTACCAACTTGCGTTGACATGCACAGTTCCAGGCTTTCCCGGCGAAGCCGCCATGATCCGAAGGAACCTGCGATGCCGTCGAGAAGCGCCGGGATCATCGCCTACCGAAGCCGGCCTACAGGCCTCGAGGTCCTGCTTGTTCATCCCGGCGGGCCGTTCTGGCGCAACAAGGACCTCGGCGCCTGGTCGATCCCGAAGGGCGAGTTCGCCGACGAAGGGGATGCCGAGGCAACCGCGCGACGGGAATTTTTCGAAGAGCTCGGAGTAGAGCTGACGGTGCCGCTGGTCGCGCTCGGTCAGGTCAAGCAGCGCGGCGGCAAGATCGTCACCGCTTTCGCCGCAGAATTTGATGTCGACGTGGGCAGCATTCGCAGCAACATGTTCGACATCGAATGGCCGCCACGCAGCGGCAAGCGGCAAAGTTTCCCGGAGGTCGATCGGGCGGAATGGTTTTCGCTCGATGAAGCACGCGAGAAGATCAACGAAGGGCAGCGTCCGCTGCTCGGCCGGCTTTCGCAAATATGTCGGCCGCATTGACTGCCGCAAAATAAAAAAGCGCGAAAACAACCCCATGCACAGTAGCCCGCGTGAGTGAGATCAAGGACTTGCGCCCCCGCAAGGCCGTTTGACTCGTCGGGCAAAACACTGGCAGGATGGCATCATCGCAGCAATCGTGAACGTCAGACCGCACGCAGCCATGGGCGCGGCGACGCGACTATGCGTAAGCCACTCATCGACATCGCAAAATCGTAACCCGCGCGCCGCGGTCGCCCTTGCAGGCACCGCGCCCACACGCCTGCACCCGCAAAGGACCCATCGCCATGACGACATCCCCAACGCATAACAGCACAGCAGCGCTCGCGACAATCGATCACGGGCGCGTCGCCCCAACCCCGCGGG
This sequence comes from Bradyrhizobium sp. Kon10, assembly GCF_055807395.1. Classification (NCBI taxonomy): domain Bacteria; kingdom Pseudomonadati; phylum Pseudomonadota; class Alphaproteobacteria; order Hyphomicrobiales; family Nitrobacteraceae; genus Bradyrhizobium; species Bradyrhizobium sp. Kon10. The sequence goes on from NZ_JBVVOZ010000001.1 coordinate 283,365, forward strand.
TCAAAATCTCCCGGAGGCGGATCAGGATCGACCACCCGGACCCGCATGCCGGCGAGCGGCTGCTGGCCGATGCCCTCGGCGCGGTCGACCGCGACGCGATGGATGGCCTGCTCAAGCAATTGGTCAAGGCCAGCGTGATCGGGCAAAAGCCCGATGAAGCCAATCTCGCCTTCATGATCTCGATGGTGAAGAGCATCGCGCCGCGGGATTCCCTCGAGGCCATGCTGGCGGCGCAGATGGTGTCGGTCCACGTGGCGAGCATGCGCAGTGCCTGTCGCCTCGCCTGCACCGACGACGTGCCGCAGCAGGAGAGCCTCACACGCGCACTGACCCGGCTGGCCCGCACGTTCGCGGCCCAGATCGAGGCCCTGACCCGCCATCGCAGCAACGGCGCCTATGCGATCACCGTGCAGAACTTGTCAGTGCAGGATGGCGGGAAAGCCATCGTGGGGAACGTCACGCATACGAACATGATCGCCTCGGGGCCAAAAGCTGCGGACGCAATGATGGACGCAGGACTGGCCTCGGCCCGCGATGTCAAACAGCGTGCCACCGCATGAGCGACGACCACATCCGCAACACGAACGCGATGCTGTCGAGCCCGCGCTGCGGCGCCACCACGCGCGACGGCAGCACCTGCCGCGCGCCGGCGGTGCACGGAAAGGCGCGCTGCCGCATGCACGGCGGCGCGGCAAGATCGGGAGCACCGCGGGGAAACGGAAACGCGCGGAAGCATGGGCTGTTTGCCGCTGTGGCGGTTGCCGAACGGAGGCGGGTCCAAGCATTGTTGGGGGAGACGCGGAAACTGCTGCAAGAGATGAAGTTGGACCCGCGGAAGGGACTAACCAGTTGAATTTCTACCATGCTCTATTAATGAACCATATGGCTCCTCATGAGTCATTTGTGGATCAATCTGTTGACATCCCCCTCGATGTCGAGCTATATACAGCTCACATTGGGCCTCTGGGTCCATTAATGGACCATACATGCCCAAGAAAGCGCGGCCTTATTCCAGATACGCCAAAGATGCGGCTGCGCTGTTGGGCCAGCTCATCCACAAGGCCCGTATCGAGCGGAAGATGACGTCCGAAGAACTTGCCGGCAGGGCAGGCCTTTCGCGTGGACTGTTGCGTCGCATCGAGAACGGCGATCTCGGCTGCACACTCGGCGCCGTATTTGAAGCGGCGGCCATCGCCGGCGTACCGCTGTTCGACGCTGACGAACGCGCCCTGGCCAGCGCCCTGGCCTCCAATTCCGCCATGATGGCACTCTTGCCGAAATCCGTCCGCACGTCGCGCGAGAAGCCCGATGACGATTTCTGAGAGGCCAGCCGAGGCCTTCGTATGGGTCTGGCTGCCGGACGCCACCGCGCCGGTCGTGGCGGGGCGACTGTTTGCCGAGAGCAACCAGATCCTCTTCCACTACGGGCGAAGCTATCTCGCGCGAAACAACGCGATCTCGCTCTATGACCCGGAGCTTCCGCTGCGGAGCGGAGTGCTCCCGCTGACGCCCGGGTTGATGATGCCGAACTGCATTCGCGACGCTGCACCCGACGCGTGGGGCCGCCGTGTTATCATCAATCGGACATTCGGAAAGAGCGGCAAGGAGGTCGATACCGGAGATATCGATGAGTTGACCTATCTGCTCGAGTCCGGCTCGGACCGCATCGGTGCCTTGGATTTTCAGCAGTCAGCGGAGAGCTATGTACCGCGAGAGGCTTCCGCAGCAACGCTTGCAGAACTTCACGCCGCGACCACGCTCGTCGAACAAGGCGTGCCGCTCACGCCGGAACTGGATCGCGCCCTCCTGCATGGAAGCTCGATCGGCGGTGCCCGACCGAAAACGACGATCATCGCGGATAATCGAAAATACGTTGCCAAGTTCTCGTCGCAGAATGACCTCTACAACGTCGTGAAAGCAGAGTTCGTGGCCATGCGGCTCGCCGCGAAAGCCGGCCTTGATGTGGCTCCCGTCAGCCTCGACCGCGCCGCCAGAAAGGACGTCCTGCTGATCGAACGTTTCGACCGGCAAAGGACCGGTGACGGGTGGCAGCGCCGCGCCGTGGTATCTGCGCTGACGCTGCTCGAACTCGAGGAAATGATGGCGCGCTACGCGAGCTATGAGGACCTCGCGACGATCGTCCGTCACAGGTTCACTTCACCAAAGGCGACTCTTCGTGAACTGTTCGGAAGGATGGTATTCAACATCCTCTGTGGCAACACGGACGACCATGCGCGAAACCACTCGGCGTTCTGGAATGGAAGGGAACTCTCGCTGACCCCAGCTTACGACATTTGTCCGCAAGCCAGGACCGGCGGAGAGGCAACGCAGGCGATGTTCATCACGGGCGAACGACGCACGAGCCAGATTTCGGTCTGCCTTCAGGCCGCGCCGCTCTTCCTGCTCAACATCAGCGAGGCGATCGACCTTATTGCGGGACAGATCAAGGCCATCAAGAGGCTCTGGAAAAAGGTGTGCGACGCGGCGGCGCTTTCGGAGGTCGACCGCAACCTCCTGTGGAGGCGGCAATTCCTCAACGCGTTCGCCTTCGTCGATGCTCCGGAGGCGTTGGTCAAGCTTGTTGAATGAAAGCTGCCAGGATGCCACCCGCGGGTCGTAGGATGCGTTGAGCTCTTCGCGAAACCCATCATCGTCGCGAGAGAGAGATGGTTTCGCTTTGCCCTGCCCGTCCAACGATTGTCCGGAAGAGCACAATCCGGAATAAGAGGCCTGCTTTCTCCCCCCATTGGCACCGCCCTCCCGATCCTGTACCCCACCCAAAACCTTCCCGGGACGGAACGCTCATGACCGCCAGCACCGATGACGCGGGACACGCGACCCGCGCGCTGATCTTTGCGCTGGTGGCGCTCGCGTGCGGGCACATGCTGTCGACATTGCTGCGCACCATACCGGCGATCAGCCTCGACCTGATGGCGACGGATTTCCGCATCGAGCCGCAGGCACTCGCAAGCCTCACCTCGGTGTATCATTTCGCCTTTGCGGCATCGCAGATTCCGGTCGGAGCCGCGATGGATCGCTTTGGCGTGCGGCCGGTGTCGCTCGGCCTGCTTGCGGGAACGGTGGTCGGTGCAATCGCCTCGGGCTTTGCGACGGGACCTGAGAGCTTTGCCTTCGGGCAATTGCTGCTGGGTGTCGCGACCTCCGGCATGCTGATGTGCCCAATGACGCTCGCGGCCAAGCAATTGTCGGCCGCGCGATTCGGGCTGTGGTCGGGCGCGATCCTGTCGATCGGCAACATCGGCATGCTGCTGTCGTCGAGCCCGCTCGCCTTCGTGGTCGATCATTTCGGCTGGCGCGCCGGGTTCTGGATCGCAGGCCTCGGCGGCATCGTGGTCGCGCTCGCCGTGTTCCTGCTGGTGCCGAACCAGCCGGCCGAGCACAAGGACACCGCCTCGCCGTTCTCGCAGATGATCGACGTGCTCCGGCTCGGCCTGTCGCGGCCTTTGCGTGGCCTGATCGCGCTGGCCCTGGTGTCGCTGGCGACCTCGCTGGTGTTGCGCGGCCTGTGGGGCGGGCCGTGGCTGATGCAGGTCAAGGGATTGTCGCGAGTCGAGGCCGGCAACCAGCTCGGCGCCTACACGCTGGCGATGATCGCAGGACCGCTGTGCATCGGCATGATCGACCGCAAGGTTGGCCGCCGGCGCGAGCTGGTGGCCGGCGCGCACATGATGGCGGCGCTGCTGGTCGCGTTGATGGCGCTCGGCGCGCCGGATGGTGCGGTGTCGCTGCTGTTCGGCGTGGCGGTGATGCCGCCGCAATACGATTTGGTGCTGTTCGTGCTGATTGGACTGGCGAGCTCGGCGCAACCGCTGCTGTTCGGCATGTCCCGGCAATTGGTCGACGCGCAGATTGCGGGCAAGGCCCTTGCCGCGGTCAACCTCGCCTTCTTCCTCGGCACGGCCTTGATGCAGTCGATCACCGGCGCGGTGGCGGCGTTCGCGGGGCTGCCGGCCGTGCTGCTGTTCATGGCAGCGGCGCTGCTGGGCGGGGTGTTTGTGTTTTTGGTCTATACCTCGCCACAGCCGAAGATAGAATAGACCCGGGGTTCGGGCGATGCAAAGAGAGGAGCTCTCCATGCCCCCAATCGTAAGGGTCTCTATTCTTCGATGCCCGCCTGCGAGGTTTGGCGAAATGCAGCAAATGATGAACGAGACCGAAAAGGCACTTCGCCCCGGCATCGAGTCGATGCCGGGTCTGATTGCGTTTTATGTCGGCGCGGACGAGGCGACCTCGTCACTTTCGAATGTAAGCCTGTGGACCGATCTGCACGCGGCGAAGCAGCTCGATCGATTCCAGCCGATGCTGGATTCGGGCAAACCGTTTGTCGCCATGGGCGGAACGTTCGAGCGGCCGATCATGAACTACACGACACTTTGGCAGCTGCAACCTGTGTCAAAGAGCTAAGGCTCGTTGCGCCTTCTCTCAATCTTGTCGCGTCAATCGTACATCAAGGGACCGTTTCATGCCTGTCGACACCAAAGCCGCCACCGACCGCCTCATGCGCTTTCTCGCCGTCGAGGGCGTCACCGGACAGGAGGCGGCGATCGGGCGTGAGCTCACGACCGCGCTGAAGGAGAGCGGCGTGCCGGCCAAGGCGATCCGGCTCGACGATGCCAATACGCGCATTCCGGTGCCAACCGAAACCGGCAACCTGATCGTCGACCTGCCCGGCCGCGGCGCGCTGCACAACCAGCCGCGGATCATGTTCATGACCCACATGGACACCGTGCCGCTCTGTGCGGGCGCCAAGCCGAAGAAGGCGGGTCGCAGAATCGTCAACGAGGCCAGGACCGCGCTCGGCGGCGACAATCGCTGCGGCTGCGGCGTGCTGGTGACGCTCGCCGCAGAGCTTGCCAAGCAGAAGCTCGATCATCCGCCGATCACGCTGTTGTTCTGCGTGCGCGAGGAGAGCGGGCTTTATGGCGCGCGCCACGTCAAGCTCGACGAGCTCGGCGCACCGGTGATGGCCTTCAACTATGACGGCGGCTCCGCCTCCAACGTCGTGATCGGCGCCGTCGGTGCGGATCGCTGGACCGTCGAGATTTTCGGCCGTGCCTCGCATGCGGGCGTCGCGCCGGAGCGCGGCATCTCCTCGACCATGATCATGGCGCTGGCCCTTGCCGAGGTGAAGGCCGGCGGCTGGTTCGGCAAGGTGGTGAAAGGCAAGCAGCAGGGCACCAGCAATGTCGGCCCCGTCACCGGCGGCGAGGGCCGCCCGGCGGGCGACGCCACCAACGTCGTCACCGACTACGTCCATGTGCGCGGCGAGTGCCGCAGCCATGACGGCAAATTCTTCAAGGAGATCACCAAGGCCTACAAGGCGGCGTTCGAGAAGGCCGCGAAGAAAGTCACCAACGCGCAGGGCAAGTCCGGCAAGATCAAGTTCAAGGCCGAGACCGACTATTATCCGTTCCGCATGAAGGAAAACCTGCCCGTCGTGAAACGCGCCATCGAAGCTGTGTCTGCGGTCGGCGGAATACCGAACGTGCGCGCCGCCAATGGCGGGCTCGATGCCAACTGGATGGTGCGGCACGGCGTTCCGACCGTGACCTTCGGCGCAGGCCAGAACGAGGCGCACACGATCGACGAATGGATCAATCTGGACGAATATGATCGCGCCTGTGCGCTGGCCGTGCAGCTTGCGACGATGCGGTGAGCTAATTGCATAGGGTGGGTTAGCCGCAGGCGTAACCCACCGCTTTCGTCGCCGCGGAAAGAAAGTGGTGGGTTACGCCGAGCAGATGCGCTTCGCGTATCTGCAGGGCTAACCCACCCTACAAACTACGAACCAAAAGAAAAAACACAGGGAGAAAACATGCCCCGCATCGCAACAATCGAGTCCGCACTCTACCGGATCCCCCTCCCCGTCACGCTTTCCGACAGCACGCATGGCGACATGTCGGCGTTCGAGCTGATCACCTGCCGCATCCGCGATGCCGACGGCGCTGAAGGTGTGGGCTACACCTACACGGTCGGGCGCAATGGCGGGGCTGTCGCCGACATTCTCAAGCGCGAGATTCCGCCGCTGGTCGAAGGCCGCGAGGCCGACGACACCGAAGCCATCTGGCATCACGTCTGGTGGGGCCTGCATTATGGCGGGCGCGGCGGACCGGCGGTGCTGGCATTATCGGCGCTCGACATCGCGCTGTGGGATCTGAAGGCGCGGCGCGCGAAGCTGCCGCTGTATCAATTGCTCGGCGGGTTCGACGCGCGCGTGCTCTGCTACGCCGGCGGCATCGATCTCGACCTCTCGGTCGAAGCGCTGCTGACACAGACCGACGGCAATCTCGCCAAGGGCTTTCGTGCCATCAAGATGAAGGTCGGCCGTCCCGACCTCAAGTCCGACGTCGCGAAGGTCTCCGCGATGCGAGCGCATCTCGGCGACGGCTTTCCGCTGATGGCGGACGCCAACATGAAGTGGACGGTCGAGGACGCGATCCGCGCCGCCCGCGCGCTGCAACCCTACGATCTCACCTGGCTGGAGGAGCCGATCATTCCCGACGACGTCGCGGGACACGCACGCATCATGCGGGAGGGCTGCGTGCCGATCGCGGCGGGCGAGAATCTGCGTTCGCTGTGGGAGTTCAAGAACTACATCGCGGCGGGAGCCGTGTCCTATCCCGAGCCCGACGTCACCAATTGCGGCGGCGTGAGCGCGTTCATGAAGATCGCGCGGCTGGCGGAGGCCTTCAACCTGCCCGTGACCAGCCACGGCGCGCATGACATCACCGTGCATTTGCTCGCGGCCTGCCCGAACCGGTCGTATCTGGAGGCCCACGGCTTCGGGCTGGACAAGTACATCGAGCATCCGTTGGTGCTGGAGGACGGCAAGGCCCTGGCGCCGGCGCGGCCGGGCCATGGCATCAGCTTCGACTGGAACGGGCTGGCGAAGCTGGCGGTGTAGAACTCGGCTTCCTGCTTACCTCTCCCGCTTGCGGGAGAGGTCGGCGCGAAGCGCCGGGTGAGGGTTTTTTCCTCGCCGGGAGTCTCTCTGCGGAGAGACCCTCTCCCCAACCCTCTCCCGCAAGCGGGAGAGGGAGCTCTCTGCTCGCGGGGCTGGCACGCGCCTGACACCATGGCGAGCAGCGTTGCTGCACGCGAGGCATTCGTCTGCGCCGGGTGTACGGAGCGGATAATCCGCTATGGTGCCAAAAGCAGACACAAGAGATCAGCACCTTGACACCCGAGCTGCACCAGACACTGACCGCGTGGCGCCAGCACCTGCATGCGCATCCCGAGCTGTCCCTCCAGGAGAAGGCCACGGCGGCCTTCGTGCAGGACAAGCTCACCGAGCTCGGCATCGGCTTCGAGGCCGGCATCGGCGGGCATGGCGTCGTCGCGACATTGACGCGCGGATCTGCACAAGGTCGCGTCGGCCTGCGCGCCGACATGGATGCGCTGCCGATCACCGAAGACACCGGCCTGCCCTATGCCTCGCAAAATCCCGGCGTGATGCATGCCTGCGGCCATGACGGGCACACCGCCTCGCTGCTCGGCGCGGCGGCGCTGCTGGCGGCGGATAAGAGCTGGAGCGGGACGGTCGATTTCATCTTCCAGCCGGCGGAAGAAGGTTACGGCGGCTCGCGCGCGATGGTCGCGGCCGGGCTGTTCGACCGCTTCCCGATGGATCGCGTGTTCGGCTTCCACAACTGGCCGGGCCTCGAGGCCGGCACCATCGCGGTCCATGACGGCGTGGTCATGGCCTCCGGCGGCCGCGTCACCATCACCATCGAGGGCCATGCCGGACATGCCGGCATGCCGCATCTGACGCGCGATCCGGTGATGGCGGCGGGGCACCTGATCGTCGCCATGCAGGCAATCGTGTCGCGCAGCGTCGATCCGCTCGACACCGCGGTGCTGTCGCTCTGCACGATCGAGGGCGGGCACCGCACCGAACCAGGTCGCCGGGCGCGTGACGATCCGCGGCACGCTCCGATATCACCGCAATTCCGTGAAGGACATCATTCTCGCGCGGATAAGCAATATCTGCGCCGGCATCGCGACGAGCTTCGGCGTCAAGGTGACGCCCGACATCGTCATGGGCGTCGGCGTCGTGATCAACACGCCGGAGGAAGCCGGCCTCGCGCGCATGGCCGCGGCCAAGGTGCAGGCGACGGTGCGGCGCGACCTCGCGCCCAGCATGGCCGGCGAGGATTTTGCGTCCTATCTCCAGCAGCGGCCCGGCGCCTTTGTCTGGATCGGCAATGGACCCTTGCGCGACGGCGCCGAGCTGCACGGCCCGCGTTACGATTTCAACGACGCGATCTTGCCGGTCGCCTCCCGCTGGATGGCCGAAATCGCCAGGACGGCGCTGTCGGCGAACTAGAACGCGGCGCCGGGATCATCAGGCGTCGTCGAGGATATCGAACAATTCCTCGACCCTGTCGAACGGCGACTCCCGCATCGGGCCGTGATAGACGACGCGATCGCCATGGCGTTGCAGCGATCGGCCGCTGGATTTCCCGGTAGATCTCCCCTTGGATTTCCGCAGGCGCCCCGGCAGGAACGTCGCGGCGACGGCTTCGGGCCCGACGTCCAGGCGGATGATGCCTCTGCGCTTGCAATCCAGCCTGAGCCTCGCCACGGCGAAGAAGTCGCGCGCTCCCGGCGGCAGTTGCCCGAAGCGGCGGGAGGTTTCCTCCTCCAGATCGTCAAGCTCGTCCTCGCTCCGGCACCGTGCGGCGCGGGCATAGAGCTCGAGCCGCACCGGCTCGGATTGCACGTAACTCTCCGGAAGCATGTCGGCGATCGGCAGATTGAGGTCTGGCACCCAGACCTCGGCCCTTCCGTCGACCTTCTCCGACGCCATTTTCAGCAGATGGCTGTACAGCACGGGCCCGAACACCTGGACGTGGCCGGATTGCTGCTCCGAAAACAGGTCGCCGGCGCCCCTGAGATCCAGATCGCGCTCGCTGATGGCAAAACCCGCGCCCGGCCGGTTGAATTCCTCGAGCACGGCGAGCCGCTTCTCGGATTGGTCGGAAGCCGACTCGGTGAGCAGATACGCGAACGCGCGTATGCCGCCACGACCCACGCGCCCGCGCAGCTGATGAAGCTGGGCGAGCCCGAATTTTTCAGGCCAGCAGACCACGATGGTATTGGCACGCGGGATATCGAGACCGCTCTCGACGATATTGGTCGCGAGCAGAACATCGGCGCGGCCTTCGACGAAGTTCATCATGCGGTCGTCAATCTCGCCGGCCGGCAATCTGCCGTGCAGAGCGACGATGCGGAGATCGGGCGCCACCGCCTGCACGCGCGCCAGCATGCCATCGAGATCCTGGATGCGTGGGCAGATCAGGAAGCTCTGCCCGTGGCGCCGCTGCTCGCGCAGCAACGCCGAGGCGATGGCGGCATCGGACAAGGGCGCGATTTTGGTTGCGACCGGAAGCCGATAGGCCGGCGGCGATGCGATGATGCTCAAATCCCTGAAGCCGGCGAGACCTGTGGCGAGGGTTCGCGGAATGGGCGTGGCGCTCATCAAAAGCGTATGGACATTCTTGGCGAGGCTGGAGAGCTTTGCCTTTTCGGCCGCGCCAAAATGCTGCTCCTCGTCGATGATGACGAGGCCGAGATCGGCGAACTTCACATCCTTTGAGGTGAGAGCCTGGGTTCCGACCACGACCTTCATCCGGCCGCTTCGCAAGCCCTCCCTTGTCTCCCGCATCTCTGCGCCTGACGCGGCTTGCGACAGGATCCCCACTTCGATGTCGAACGGGGCGAAGCGCCTGCGGAAGGTCGCGAGGTGCTGCCGCGCCAGCACGGTCGTCGGCACCGCGATCGCCACCTGCTTTCCCGACAACGCCACGGCCGCCGCTGCCCGCAGCGCCACCTCGGTCTTGCCGAATCCGACGTCGCCGCAGACCACGCGGTCCATCGGGTGACCGGATGCGAGGTCGTCGAGGACGTCCCGGATCGCCTTGGCCTGATCGGCGGTCGTGAAATAGGGAAAGCGCGCAACGAATTTCTCGTACACCGATCCCGGCGGCTCCAGCTTCGCGGTCCGCCGGCGGCGGCGCTGGCTGATGTGCTTGGCTAGCACCTTGCCGGCGATCTGGATTTCCCGCTCGGCCTCGGTGCGGCGGGCCCACCAAGAGCTTCCATCCGCCTTGTCGAGCGCGAGCCTGCCGCGCTCTGTCGCGTAAGGCCACATCAGGGCCAGATCAGGCGGCGGCACCAGAGCCGCATTGTCGCCCGCGAACACCAGCCTGACCATCTCGCGCAACGCACCGCCGCCGGTGTTGACGGTTTGCAGTCCATCGAGCACGGCGAGGCCACGCTGGAGATGAACGATCACCGTGCCCTGCTGCGGCACATCGGCATGGTCGAACGCCGTGCTCCAGGCGCGAACCATCGGCTGCGGATGATGGGCCCTGCTGCCGAGCACGTCGGACGCCGTCACGACCACGAGAGCGGTCTTCCCCGGCACGACGAAGCCCGCGTCGAGATCCGCCAGCATGGCGACTTCGCGGTTGCGGCCGCTCGTCACCGCGTCCCAGTCCGGAAGACGCTCCGCCTTGACGCCGCCCATCCGCTCCATTGCGCGCAGGTCCTCCTCCTGCGCCGCGACGAAGACCAGGCGCGAACCATCGCGCCGGGTCTGCTCGACGAACGCGCGAAAGGCTTTCCGCGAGGATGTCAGCTTGGAAAATTCCGGAATTGCCTGGAAGGGAGCGTTGCGCGGCAACACCTTCATGCCCTTGCTGGCCTGCTTCCAGTCGCGTGCTCCGAGATATTCGCGCTCCCGCTCGACACGGCCCGCGGCGTCCTCGATCGTGCTCAGCCAACCATCGGCGTGCGACGGGACCCCTGCGTCGGCGAGCCACTTCGCGCGTCCGCAATAGTCGAACAGCGTCGCACGCTTGCCGCCCTTGGCCGCGAAGCCGAGCCGCTCCGACATGGGATCGACGATGAGCTCTTTGGTCTCGAAGATGATGTCGTGCTCTTTCGGGTCGAACGCCACGATCCGGGTGATGGCGCGGCGCGAATGCTCCACCCGGAACGGGCCAAGCGCACCCGCCGGAAATATCTCGAATGTCTGGCCGTGAAACAGGACGCCGCCCGGATAATCCGGTTCGTCATCGGGATCATAACCCAGCGCCTCGAGACGCACGCGAAGGTCGGCTTCCGAGAACGCAGCGCCGACCTTCAAGCTGACATTGAGGCGCGCCAGGCTCGCCGGCGACGGCAGCCGCTCCATCACGGCTTCCGCCGTCGAGACCAGGAAGATCGGCTTTTTCGATTTCCCCAGACGTCTCAGGACCGCGGCGCGACGCCCCGCGATTTCACGCGACGGTTCCAGCTGATCGAACGGCAGGGTGTTCAGGCGCGGAAACACCAGGACCTCGCAGGACGGGTCGAGCGCGTGAATGACGCTGCCGAGCCGCTCCGCTCTGTTTTCATTTTCGGCGAGGAACACGAGCCCGCCGCGGCCGGACTGCTTCCATTGCGCAAGCAGATGAAGCGCCATCATGCCGAGCGGCGAGGACGACGAGATCGTGGCGCGATGCGAGCCCTTGCCCTTCTTTGGCGAAGGCGTCCTTGGCAAACCCTTTCTTGCAGAGTTGTTTTTTGCCAAGGTCTTTTTTGCCGAAGTCTGTTTCGCCAAGGTCTTTTTGACCAAGGTTTTGGCTGGCCGCGTTTTTTTGGAATGCCGCACGTGAATCCGTTTCTGGTAGTCAACAACCGTCGACCGCACGCGAGCGAGCTCACTTGCGATTCGCATCGTCGGGTCGTCATGCTCTGGGATGGCGTGCGAACGCACGTTCCCCGCTAGTCTGGCACAAAATGAAGGTTGCCGGCAATCGCGCGCGGACACGCGGCCGGCCGTCAACCGACGTGACGTTTATCCCTCCTCCTGCCAGAATTCCACAAGTTCTTCCGCGGTGACAAGATCGACCTGGCCGTGGAAGCGGGTGCGGTACATCGTCATGAGCGCGTCGTGCCCGACGTCGGAGGAGCTGCAAACCGCGTCCTCGACGAGGACGACCCTGAAGCCGAGATCAATGGCGCTCATCACCGTCGAGAGCACGCAGACATCGGTCTCCGCCCCTGTCATCACCACCGTGCCGATGTTGTTGTTGATCAGCAGGCTCGCCAGGCCGGAATTGCTGAAGGCGGAATAGACCGGCTTGTCGACGATGCGGGCCGGAGGAACGTAGCGCGCGAGCGCCGGCACGAGGTCGAGCGCGGATGTCGGCAGATGCTGCCGGGTCGCCTGCTGCCAGCGCCTGAAATAGCTCTGCCACTGCCCGGGGCGATCTTCCGGATCCCGCGGCGTGATGAAGCGCGTGAAGATCGTCCTGGCCTGATAGCGCGCAGCGATCGAGGCAATCGTCGGCAACACCCTTTCCATCCAGGGCGTCGCCCACAGACCGCCCGGCGCAAAGATGTTTTGCATGTCGACGCAGAGGTGGACGGCATCCGTGATCCGGGCGACATCTGAGTTGCTGTCCCTCATCGCCCTTCACCATCGAATGCTTGCGCAGCTTGCGGGACATCGCACGGTTGACACGTCACGGCGGGCGGCTCCCTTACGCCGGCTTGGCCGGATGCGCGGTGCGCGGATGGCGGTCGTGCAGCAGCCGCGCCAAGGCCTCCCGATCCGCCGCATGCCCTTTCATGGCCGTCTCGAACAGTGCCTCCTGAACGTCGCGCGGCATATCGCCCCACACGTCGATGGCGGCGTGGCCTAGCAGTCTGGCAAAGCGTTCGTCGCTCATGTCGATCCTCCCTCTCCGGCCTGAGAATAGCAACGGCGGGCCCTCATTGGTGTTCCACGCCCGTCCTTGCGAAACGGACTGTTCACCGGGGACATGACATCGATCATCTTCAGCAGTGCTTCGAGGATGTGCTGCTCCGCAGGCGCGGGGCGGCGCTAGACGATCCCGCCTTGCCGAAGCGCCGCAATCGCAGCCCCGTCATAGCCGAGTTCAGCGAGCACGAGATCAGTGTGCTCGCCGAGCATCGGCGGGCGTGACGCGATTTCACCCGGCGTCTCCGACAACCGGACGGCGGCGCGCGCGACCGGGGCCTGTTTCGGCAGGCCCGGATAATCGACGTCCTGCAGGAAGCCGGCGGCGCGGATGTGCGGATGATCGAGCGCCTGTTGCGGGCTCAGAACCGGCCCGGTCGGAATCATCGCCTGACCGAGCGCGTCGACGGCCTCCTGCGTGGTGCGCTCGGCGCACCAGCGCGCCATCCGCTCGCTGATGATCGGGCCGTTGTTGCCGCGGCTGATGTCGTCGGCAAAGCGCGGATCGTTCAGCCACTGCTCCTCCTCGCCCATCAGCCTGGCCCAGCGCTTGAACAGCGGATGTCCCGTCACCTGGCACAGCACCCAGCCGTCCCTGGTGCGGTCGATGTCGGCTGGCGCTGCGGTCTGGCCGAGATTGCCGGTCGGAACGCGATTGACGTTGATGACCGCCTGCTCGATCAGCGTTGCATTGGTGAAGGATAAAGCAGTTGCGAGCAGCGCGCCCTCGACGATCTGCCCGCGCCCGGATTTGCCGCGCTCGATCAGCGCGGCGAGAGTCCCGAATGCGCAGTGCAGCGCCGTTCCGAAGTCGACCCAGTTGACCGCGGCCCGGTACGGCGGATCGCCGGTGCCGGTCATGTACACCGAACCCGACATGACCTGGCCGACGCCGTCGAAGCCGACGCGGTCGGACCACGGACCCGGCCCGCCGAAGGCGGTTGCCGTGGTCAGGATGATGTCGGGCTTGATCGCCTTCAACGAATCGTAGTCGAGCTTCATCGCGCGAAGGGTCTGCGGCGGTAGATTGGCGACGACGACGTCGGCGGTCGCGATCAGTGCGCGCATCACCTCCTGCCCCTCCGGCTTCATCGGATCGAGCGTGATGCACTTCTTGTTGCGGTTGATCTGGAGGAACAGCGCGCCTTCGCCGCCCTCGCCGACCGGCGCCACGAAGCGATCCTCGCTGCCGTCGCGCTTTTCCACGCGAATCACCTCGGCGCCGAATTCGGCCAGCAACGTCGCGCAATACGGCCCGGCGATGTAGCGCCCGAAATCGAGGACGCGCACGCCCTCCAGAACTCCCCCCATCGGTCTCTTTCCCTTGGTGTTTCTGTCAGATTACAGAGACTGGTTGCCGCGACAAGGTGGCAAGGGGCATCATGCCCTGCCTTCAAGATGTGATCGGCCAACAGTTCGGCTGGCGGAATTCTGCGCTACTATGACATGGTCCATCATCCTACCCGAGAGCCGCATCCATGCCTCAACAATTCGACCGGTCCGCTGAAGACCTCGGCAACGCGATTCATCTTGAGCACGTCAACGTCCAGGTGCCGGACCAGCGCCTCGCCACGCTGTTTTACGTCGCGGGGCTCGGGCTCACACGCGACCCTTATCTGATGGTGTCCGACACCAACATGTGGATCAACGCCGGGCGCAGCCAGTTTCACCTGCCGAGCGGCAGGCCGCAGGTGCTGCGCGGCCATGTCGGGCTCGTGATCGAAGGCCGTGAGGGGCTACTGCAACGATTGGCATCGGTTGCCAAAAAGCTCGAGGGCACGGCGTTCGGATTCGCGGAGCACAACGGCTATGTCGAGGCGACCTGTCCCTGGGGCAACCGCCTGCGCTGCTACGAGCCGGACGCGGCGCGCTTCGGGCGCATCACGCTCGGCATCCCCTATGTCGAATTCGAGGTGCCGGTCGGGACCGCAGCGGCGATCTGCGCGTTCTATCCGGAGATCATGGGCATGCCCGCTGAGTTGTGGAACGGCGACGGCAAGGTTGCAGCGGTGAAGACCGGCCGTCAGCAGCACCTGTTGTTCCGCGAGAGCGATCGGCCCCAGGGCGACTATGACGGCCACCATGTGCAGATGTACATCATCGATTTCTCCGGCCCGTATCGCAAGCTGCTGGCGCGCAATTTGATCTCCCGCGAGGACAATCAGTATCAGTACCGCTTTTGCGACATCGTCGGCCTCGGCAGCGGCGAGCCGCTGTTCACGGTCGAGCACGAGGTGCGCAGCGCGACGCATCCGATGTTCATGCGGCCGATGGTTAATCGCAATCCGGCGGTGAGCAACCGCAATTACGCATTCGGCCACGATCAGGCGTCATGGGCGATGGGGCCGGATCAGTACGAAGGATAAGGAAGTGGCGAGGCTCGCGCCGAACAGCGGCAATTTCGGAAGACCGAAGTCTCGGTCGCAGAGCGGCTCCGGAGGTTCATTTCAGTTGTCTTGCAGCGCGGGCTGACCGTCCCTGGTCAGGACGCCCCGAATTTCAGTCAGGCCTTCGGGCGCCTTTTGCGGAATGGATCGGCGGCCTCATCGTAGCCGCGACGACTGCTGAAGAACATCAGCGCCATCAACCCGCAACCCAGGACAACCGAAACGAAGGCGCCGAGGCCCAGAGCAATCCAGCCATTGTCGTCCATTGCGGCATCGTCGACGCCGTTGGTCGCATCCCAAACCGATGCTATGCCGATCCCGGCGAGAACCAGCATGGCGATCAATGCTGCAATAACCAAGATCTGACCGAGATTCAGGCTGCGCATCGGCTGCTCCTTCGGCGGGCAACAATGGCCAGAGGCGCTCGTTCCTAAAGAGCAAGTTCAAGAAACGCACTTGCCGGCAACGCACTTGCCGGCGCCGTCGAGAAACGTCGTTAGGAACCATCGGGATAACCTGAAATTAGAACCGCGGCAAAGGAGGCAGGAGGGTGCCCATTCGTTTCCTGCGCGTCATAACGGTCTGGCTGCTGTGTTTGGCAACGATCTGGCTGATAGAGCCCTATCTTTCGGCGCTGTGGCTTTCCGCCTCTGATCCCCGCCCTGTCGCTCCCCGCGCCGATCTTGGTTCGAGCGAACAAGCGACTGTTCGTCTGTTCAAGGACGCCTCGCCGTCGGTCGTGCATGTATTCGCTCGCAGCGCGCGCAGCACATCCGTCTTTTCCGACGAACAGGAAAGCGTGACGCAATCAGGCTCGGGAATTATATGGGATCTGGCCGGTCACGTCGTCACGAACAACCACGTGATCAATGGCACGGCCCAGATTGGAGTTAGACTGACCTCCGGTGAATTTGTTGCGGCACGAGTGGTGGGCGCCGCTCCAAATTACGACCTCGCCGTTCTTCAATTGGAGCGACCAAGGTCGGCGCTGCATCCCATTGCTGTTGGCCGCTCGGCTGATCTACAGGTCGGCCAGAGCACATTCGCAATCGGCAATCCCTATGGTCTCGATCAGACGTTGACCTCCGGAATCGTGAGCGCACTCGGCCGCAGACTGCCGTCGGTGACGGCGCGTGAGGTCAAAGGGATGATTCAGACCGACGCGCCCATCAATCCCGGGAATTCGGGCGGACCGCTGCTCGACAGCGCCGGACGGCTTATCGGGGTGAACAGCGCCATCCTCTCGGGCTCGGGTGCCTCCGCGGGAATCGGATTCGCGATTCCCGTCGACATCGTCAACCGCGTTGCGGCCCAGCTGATCCGCGATGGTCACGTGCCCTTGCCGGGCATCGGTATCGTCGCTGCCAAGCAGGATGAGGCAACAAGCCTCGGAATCGACGGGGTCATTATCCTGCGAACGTTGCCCGGCTCTCCCGCTGCGCAAGCGGGACTCGAGGGCGCAAGCGAGGACGGAGTCGTCAGGGACATCATTACAGAAGCAAACGGCAAGCCGATTCACAGCATGGAGGAACTGACTTCTGTGCTCGAGGATGAAGGGATCGGCAAGCAGGTCGAATTGACCATCGACCGAGCTGGGCAAAGCCGCACTCTCAAGTTGACCATCTCGGACATCTCCCAGCTGGACCAGCGATGACCGGTCTGCCTGAAGACGCAGCCTCTTCCGAAGATGGGCCCGCGAGGTGCCGAGCTTGACCGGTTGCTGGCGTCGAACGAGAGCAAGACGCCGCGGAACGGCTGACCCTCAAGCTGAGCAGCCAGCCGACGAGCCACTGCCCGGCTCGTCGGCTTGAGGCTCAGAAAAAGATGCGGACATTCCAGGAAACTGGCAACCGAGCGCAGCTCCCCAGCCAGGCCGGTTTCGTGAGGTATTTCAGGGCAGCGGAAGATCTGGCTGGGGCGGGAGGGATCGAACCTCCGAATGGCGGAATCAAAATCCGCTGCCTTACCGCTTGGCTACGCCCCAACTGACGAGGACCGGCGGAAGAACGGACTACCGCAGATTCCTTCAAGTGCTGCCGGTCTATAGGGAGCGGCGCGGCATTTCAACCGCCCGGAGGGGCAAAATACCTCGGGCCCGAGGCCGGCTCCGCCAGGCTTCATGTGGCCCGTCCATATAGCCCGTCCATGGCCCTGTTCCGGCTGGAGCCGCCCCGGCAGTTGAGACCTCCGGCGTTTCATGGGAATACGGCGCCAATGACGTTCCCGGGAGTGAGCCATGACCTACCGCGCGCCGATCTCTGACATGCTGCTATCGCTCAACCATGGCGCCGGCCTGAAGGCTGCCATGGAGGCCGGTCATTACGGCGATTTCGACGCCGACATCGTCACTGCCGTGCTGGATGAGGCCGGCAAGTTCGCAACCGACGTGCTGGCGCCGCTCAACCGGGTCGGCGACGAGCACGGCATCAAGCTCGACGACGGCAAGGTCACGACCGCACCCGGCTGGCCCGATGCCTACAAGCGCTGGACCGACGGCGGCTGGAACGCGGTGTCCGGGCCCGAAGCGTTCGGCGGCCAGGGCCTGCCGATTGCAATCAACGCGCTCTGCACCGAAATCTGGAGCGCTTCGAACGTCGCTTTCGGTCTTTGCCCGCTGCTGACGGCCTCCGCGATCGAGGCGCTGGATGCGCATGGCAGCGAGGAGTTGAAGAAAATCTATCTCGAGAAGCTCGTCAGCGGCGAATGGACCGGCACGATGCAGCTGACCGAAGCGCAGGCCGGCTCGGACGTCGGCGCGCTGCGCACCCGCGCCGAACGGCAGGCCGACGGCACCTATCGCATCAAGGGGACGAAGATCTTCATCACCTATGGCGAGCACGACATGACCGACAACATCGTGCATTTCGTGCTGGCGCGGCTGCCGGATGCGCCGGCCGGCACCAAGGGGATCTCGCTATTCCTCGTTCCCAAGTTCATGGTCAATGAAGACGGCTCGCTCGGCGCGCGCAACGACATCTTTGCAAGCGGCGTCGAGCACAAGCTCGGCATGCATGCGTCGCCCACTTGCACCATGACCATGGGCGACCATGGCGGTGCGATCGGCTTTCTGATCGGCGAAGAGAACCAGGGCATGCGCTGCATGTTCACAATGATGAACCAGGCCCGCCTCGGCGTCGGTCTCGAAGGCGTCGGTGTCGCCGACCGCGCCTATCAGCAGGCTCTCGCCTACGCGCAGGAGCGCAAGCAGGGCCGCGCCGTCGGCAGCAAGGGCGACGGCTCGGACCCGATCTTCGTCCATCCCGACGTCAAGCGCATGCTGATGCGGATGCGGGCGCAGACTGCGGCCGCGCGCACCATCTGCTATGCGACCGCGGTTGCGCTCGACGTCTCGACGCGCGCCAAGGACCCGAAGGTGCGGGCTGACGCGGCCGCGCGCGCGGCGCTGCTGACGCCGATGGCAAAGGCCTATTCCACCGATATCGGCAACGAGGTCGCCTATCTCGGTGTGCAGGTCCACGGCGGCATGGGATTCATCGAGGAGACCGGGGCCGCGCAGCATTATCGCGATGCGCGCATCACCGCGATCTACGAAGGCACCAACGGCATCCAGGCGATCGACCTGGTCACGCGCAAGCTCGCAGCCAATGGCGGCGCCTCGGTCTGGGCGCTGCTGTCGGAACTGGCAGCGACGGTCAAGCAGGTCGAAGCCTCCAACGATCCCGCTTTCGGCACGACCGGTGCAAAACTGCGCGAGGCGCTGGAGGCGTTGAGCCGCAGCAGCAAATGGCTGCTGGAGCGGGTTGCGTCGGCGCCGAACGAGGCGCTCGCCGGTGCGACGCCGTATTTGCAGCAGTTCGGCGCCACGCTCGGCGGCTGCATGCTGGCCTCCGAAGCGCTCGCCGCGAAAGCCGACGGCAATGCGGACGCCGCGCGCTACGTTTCACTCGCGCGCTTCTTCGCCGAGAACATCACGGTGCAGGCGGGCGCGCTGGAGCGCACCGTGACGGAGAGCGCGGACTCGGTCGCGGCGGCGGATGCGGTGCTGCTGGGGTAAGTTGGCATGTGCGCGCCACATGTTCAGTGTCGTCCCGGCGAAGGCCGGGACCCATAACCCCAGCAAGCAGTTTGGCGAAGATTGGCGGTTAGGCGGTCATCCCGTGATACTGCGATCCATACTCCCTCGATAGATCGCGCGGTATGGGTCCCGGCCTTCGCCGGGACGACACGGAATGTTTGATCTCGCTCTCAGATCATAGTGGGGAGGCGCTTGCGCTACGAGGCTGCGAGCTTCGCTCTTTTACCCGGCCGCCACAGCACGACGCCGGCCGCCACCAGATCAAGCACCACGCACATCGCGAAGGCCGTCGTGTAATCTCCGGTCAGGCTGCGCACGAGGCCGACGAGGCCGGGACCGAACGCGCTGACGATGCCGCTGACCGAGGTTCCCAGTCCCATCGCGGCCGCGAAGGCGGCGCTGCCGATCTCGCGCTGGATGATGAGGGGCGGAAAGGTGATCATGTTGCCGATCGAGAAGCCGTAGACGGCGCAGCACAGCAACAACACGGTCGGGCTCTCGCTTTGCAGCAGCACGAACAGCGCCGCCGCCTGGCTTGTCATCGACGCTGCACAGGCAAGCCGTGGATCGAGCCGGTCAACGAACAGGCCGAGCGACAGTCGCCCGACCACTGCCATGGCCGCCATGACGGTGACGGCAAGGCCCGCGGCGTAGCGGCCGATCATCGGCTCGAGGAACGTCACCTGGTGGATGATGAACCCCATCTGCGCCAACAGCGCGATCGCGATCGGCAACACCATGGTCCAGAACGTCGCGTTGGCGAGCAGCGCCCTGCGCGAGTGATCCGCAGGCGCGGCCGTGTCGCCGCCCAGGGCATGCCTGCCCGATGCCGGCGGCATCTCGGCCGGCCATCCCGTGAAGATCACGACGACCGGCAGCACCAGCACGACCATCACGATGGTGGCTGCCAGCATGGCGGAGCGGAAGCCGATACGATCGGACAGCGCCAGGAGCAGCGGAACGAGAACGATGCCGCCGCAGGTGGCGCCGTTGAAGGCAAGGCTGAGCGCGAGCCCCCGGCGCCGCTCGAACCAGGCATTCAGCACGGTCGCGATCACCACCGTGCCCATGCCGGTCCAGCCGACCGCCATCAGCGCATAGGCGAGATAGAGCTGCCATGGCGTCTGCATGAGTCCCAGCAGCGCCGTCGAGGCGCCAAGCGCCGAGAGGCCGCACAGGATCAGCGCCCGCAGTCCGATGCGGGCGAGCAGATCGTCGGTGAAGATGACGAGAACGGAGGTCAGCAGAAACGAGAAGGTGCTAGCGGCGGACACCAGCGTGCCCGGCCAGCCATGCGCGCGCTGGAGCTCTGCCAGATAGACGCCCTGGCCGTAAAGGCCGAAGCCGAACATGAAGAAGGCCATCAGAAAACAGGCCAGCACCACGCGCCAGCCGCGATAGTGCAGCGAGGATTCGTCAACGCCTGTCGCGGCAATCATCAATCGGGCAATCGACCAAATGGAACGAGACTAGCCATCGTGCCGCACAACCACCGGTTTTTCAAATGAAACGTTGTAGCCGTTTGTTGCAGCGCGCAACAGCACAAATGCAGCGCGCCTCTCGCGCCACGGTTCCCCGGACGAAGGCAGCCGTCCGACGGGCGTCTTGCACCCGCTCGCCGGGATCGCGTCGAAAAGGTTGAGCCGCAGGATTGGCACGCCTGCGGGATGATGTAGGCTGAGCATTGCAAGACTCGCGGATGACAGGCGCCGCGGCGATCGGAGTGGCCCCTCATGCCGAACGGCAACATCATCGTGACGGAGGAGCGCGCAACCCGCGTGATCACCCTGCGCCGCCCGGGCAAGAAGAACGCGATCACGCAGGACATGTATCGCGAGATGAGCCGCGCGATCGACACCGCGCAGAACAATCCCGAGATCCGCTGCATGATCGTCACCGGCGGCTCCGGCGTGTTCACGGCCGGCGACGATATCGACGACTTCCTGAAGGCCGACACGTCGCGGCCCGAGACGCTGTCGGACGCCGCCAAATTCCTCTATTCGCTGGCGCTCAACGTCAAGCCGATCATCGCAGCAGTGGACGGCGCGTCGATCGGCATGGGCACCGTGATGCTATTCCACTGCGACTACGTGCTCGCCTCCACCGCCGCGACCTTCTCCGCGCCCTACATCAATCTGGGGCTCGTTCCAGTCGGCGCCGCGAGCCTGCTGATGCCGCGCACCATGGGCTACCAGCGCGCCTTCGCCATGCTGGTGATGGGACGGACTTTCAGCGCGGCGGAGGCCCATGCCGCAGGCTTCGTCAACACCGTGGTCTCGTCGGGACATACCGAGGTCGAGGCCCGCAAGGTGGCGCGCGAGATCTGCCGGCTGCCGGCCGAGGCCGTGGCCATCTCGCGCAAATTGCTGCGCGCCCCGCCGGAAGAGCTCAGCCGTCGCATCGACCAGGAAGGCCATCTGTTCGGCGAGCGGCTGAAATCGGACGAGGCGGTCGCCGCATTCAATGCCTTCGCGAATAGGAAGAAGCGGTGAAGCTTCCACCCTCTCCTGCGGGAGAGGGTGGCTTGCCGCGAAAGCGGCGAGACGGGTGCGGGGTATCGTTCCTCACACTCACAGGTATCCTCGCGGATAGAACCCCTCATCCGGCGCTTCGCGCCACCTTCTCCCACAAGGGGAGAAGGAAGGATCGGCGAGCAGCTCGCAAACAAGCTTCGTGAAATCTTCGCGTGGAACGAGTAATCTTGTTCCATGCGCTACGCCCTTAAAATCACCTTTGCCGTCCTCGCTCTCGCCGCCCTGCCTGCCTCCGCGCAAACGGCCGCGCCGGTCGAGCTGCGCATTCTCGCGATCAACGACTTCCACGGCAATCTCCGGCCGCCGCCGGGCGGCATCCGCATCGATGATCCCGAGGACAAGGCCAGGAAGGTGATGGTGGCGGCCGGCGGCGCCGAATACATGGCGACCTTGGTCAAGCAACTGCGCGACGGCCGCAAGAACACGATCTTCGTCGCCGCCGGCGACCTGATCGGCGCCAGCCCGTTCCTATCGGCGATGTTCCACGACGAGCCCTCGATCGAGTCGCTCTCGATGATGGGGCTTGCGATCACCTCGGTCGGCAATCACGAGTTCGACGAGGGCAAGGCCGAGTTGCTGAGGATGCAGAACGGCGGCTGCCATCCGGTCGACGGCTGCCAGGGTCCGCATCCTTTCACGGGCGCCAAATTCCACTATCTCGCCGCCTCCACCGTTGAGACCGCGACCGGCAAGAGCGTGCTGCCGCCCTACGAAATCAGGAAGTTCGACGGCATCCCCGTCGCGTTCATCGGACTGACCTTGAAAGGCACCGGCGGCATCGTGTCGCCCGCGGGCATCGCCGGCCTCGAATTCCGCGACGAGGCGGAGACGGTCAACGCGCTCGTGCCACAGTTGAAGGCGCAAGGCGTCGAAGCGATCGTGGTGCTGATCCACGAAGGCGGCGAGCCCGCCGGCGACTACAATCAGTGTCCTGGCATTTCCGGGCCGATCGTCGACATCGTCAAAAAGTTCGACCGCGCCGTCGACGTCGTGGTCAGCGGGCACACCCATCGCGCCTATGTCTGCAACATCGACGGACGGCTGGTGACGAGTGGCGACAAATACGGCACGCTGGTCACCGCGATCGATCTCAAGCTCGATCCGGCCAGCCGCGATGTGATCAGCGCCAAGGCCGAGAACGTGATCGTCGCCAACGCCTCGCTGGCCAAGGATCCCGAACAGACCGCGCTGATCGACGCCTATGACAGGCTTTCGGCGCCAATCGCCAACCGGCCGGCAGGATCGGTGACGCAGGCGCTGTCGCGGGTGCCGAACGAGGCCGGCGAAAGCGCGCTCGGCGATGTCATCGCGGACGCGCAGCTTGCCGTCACGAAAGACGCCAAGGATGGCAGCGCTGTCATCGCGCTCACCAATCCCGGCGGCATCCGGACCGATATCATCCCGAGGGAGAACGGCGCGGTGTCCTACGGCGACCTGTTCGCGAGCCAGCCGTTCCGCAATCGCCTCGTCACCATGACGCTCACCGGCAGCCAGCTCAAGGAGATGCTGGAGCAGCAATGGCTCGATCCGAAGCGGCCACGGATTCTCCAGGTGTCGAACGGATTCAGCTACAGCTGGGACGCATCGAAGCCGTTCGGCGAGCGCGTCATCGCCGAGAAGATGACGCTCAACGGCAGCCCGATCGAACCAGCGCGCGGCTATCGCGTGACCCTCAACGACTATCTCGCCGTCGGAGGCGACGGCTTTACGGTCGCAAAACAAGGCGCATCGCCGCAATATGGCGGTTACGACGCCGACGCGCTGTTTGCCTTCTTCAGGGCGCACGGGCCGATCGGCCCGTTGCCGCCGACCCGCATCCTGCGCGTGAATTGATCTGGCGCAAACGGGCTGGCCCGGAACCAGCCTTTGCCATTGCCGGACAAACGCCTAGATTGGGTTTTGCGTTGCGTTTTGGCGCCGGATGCGCCAAGCGACGTCGAGAGTCCGTTCCTAGTGAGACCGACCTGATGAGCACGCTC
This sequence comes from Bradyrhizobium sp. Kon10, assembly GCF_055807395.1. NCBI lineage: Bacteria > Pseudomonadati > Pseudomonadota > Alphaproteobacteria > Hyphomicrobiales > Nitrobacteraceae > Bradyrhizobium > Bradyrhizobium sp. Kon10. The sequence continues at coordinate 307,076 of NZ_JBVVOZ010000001.1, forward strand.
CTCCTCTCCCACAAGGCCTGCCTCGACCACCTCACGCCGCCGGGCCACCCTGAAAGGCCCGACCGCCTGCGTGCGGTGGAGGAGGCGCTGTCGGTTGAGCGTTTCCAGTATCTGGTGCGCGACCAGGCACCGGAGGGCGATCTCGATCTCGTCACGCTCTGCCACAACGAGGATTACGTCACGGAGCTGCGCCACATCGCGCCGACCAGCGGCCAGGTTTATGTCGACGGCGATACCTCGATGTCGCCGGGCACCTGGGAAGCGGTGATGCGCGGCGTCGGCGGCGCGGTCGCCGCGACCGAAGCCGTGATGGCGGGCGAGTACCGCAACGCCTTCGTCGCGGTGCGTCCGCCCGGCCATCACGCCGAGATCGGCAAGCCGATGGGATTCTGCTTCTTCGACAATGTCGCGATCGCCGCGCGCCATGCGCAGCGCAAATACGGTATCAAGCGTGCAGCCATCGTCGATTTCGACGTGCATCACGGCAACGGCACGCAGGATATTTTCTGGTCGGACCCGACCGTGATGTACTGCTCGACGCATCAAATGCCGCTGTTTCCGGGCACCGGCGCCAAGGACGAGCGCGGCGATCACGACACGATCGTCAATGCGCCGCTCGCCTCCGAGGATGGCGGACCGGAGTTCCGCAACGCGTTCGAGAATTTGATCCTGCCACAACTCACAAAGTTCAGCCCGGAGCTCCTCATCATCTCCGCGGGCTTTGACGCGCATTACCGCGACCCCCTCGCCTCGCTGAATCTGCGCGCCGAAGACTACACATGGGTCACCCGCAAGCTGATGGACCTCGCCGACAAGTCCGCGGAGGGCCGAATTGTGTCGGTGCTCGAGGGCGGCTATGACCTGCAAGGATTGAAAGAATCTGTTACGGCGCATGTCGGCGCCCTGATGGGCGCTTAAACGCACCCGCCACATTGCGCCCGCAAAACTCTGTTGCTTTGCAAGAGCAGCGAATCGGGCAATCGGAAACGGATATGGCCGAAAATACTCAAGTCGACGTCTCCACGCTCACCTTCGAACGCGCGATCGAGGAACTCGAGATGATCGTGAAGCGGCTCGAGGACGGCAAGGTGCCGCTCGAGGAATCCGTCACGATCTACGAGCGCGGCGAAGCCCTGAAGCGCCGCTGCGAGGAATTGCTGCGCCAAGCCGAGGCGCGCGTCGACAAGATCACCACCGATGCCAGCGGCCAAGCCACCGGCACCGCGCCGCTCGACGTGCAGTAAGGCCCGCTTAGAGCGGCGCGTTTCGGGCGATCGCCATCTGCGATTTCGTCGTGCTGGTTTGCCCTGGTTCCGCCCACCGGAACGTCTATTGACGAGGGTCCGCGAGGAGCCTTGCGCATTCTCGCCGAAACGGCCTCGTTCTCGCCAAAAAAGCTCGCGAGGAACCGGGCAAGTTGGAACTTCCGCTCACGCACCGGGATTAACTAAATTGGCCCGCCGGTTGCACGTGCATGGCCGTAGTCGGTCCGGTGGGTTGGCTTTGGCCTCAGCTTTGGTGTAAAGCTGCGCGGAGTGTGGCTTTTTGTTAGCCTTGCGTGGGCATCGATTACCGACGACAAGTGCTTCAAATTGCTGATGAATTGGCTTGGACGGACGAAGCCGATCTAAGTGACAGGGATCACAGAGACTGAACCGGAGCGCACTTAAGCTCACCTAAGCTTGAAGAAGGGCCTTTGCCCCTGCAGGTGGCTCCGATGGTTTGGGGACTCGCGCTGCGCCGATATTGTGCAAACCCATCGCGCACCGGAACGATCTTCCGGCGCTGACAAATTGGAAATCGCCGTGAACGCATACAGTAAAACGCCGCTTCTCGACACTATCCGGACGCCGGACGACCTGCGCAAGCTCAAGGTCGAGCAGGTTCGCCAGGTCGCCGACGAGCTGCGTCAGGAGACCATCGATGCCGTCTCGGTGACCGGCGGTCACTTCGGCGCCGGTCTCGGGGTGGTCGAACTCACGACCGCGATCCATTATGTCTTCGACACGCCACGCGACCGGCTGATCTGGGACGTCGGCCATCAGGCCTATCCGCACAAGATCCTGACCGGCCGCCGCGACCGCATCCGCACGCTGCGCACCGGCGGCGGCCTTTCGGGCTTCACCAAGCGCAGCGAGAGCGACTACGATCCGTTCGGCGCCGCGCATTCCTCGACCTCGATCTCCGCCGGCCTCGGCATGGCGGTCGCGCGCGACCTCGCCGGCGGCAAGAACAACGTTATCGCCGTGATCGGTGACGGCGCGATGTCCGCGGGCATGGCCTATGAGGCCATGAACAATGCGGGCGCGATGAATTCGCGCCTGATCGTGATCCTCAACGACAACGACATGTCGATCGCGCCGCCGGTTGGCGCCATGAGCGCCTATCTGTCGCGGCTCTATTCAGGCAAGACCTATCGCACGCTGCGCGAGGCGGCCAAGCAGATCAACAAGCGCCTGCCGAAGATCCTCGCCAACCGCGCCAACCGCGTCGAGGAATATTCCCGCGGCTTCATGATGGACGGCGGCACGCTGTTCGAGGAGCTCGGCTTCTATTACGTTGGCCCGATCGACGGCCATAACCTCGATCATCTGCTGCCCGTGCTGAAGAACGTCCGCGACATGGAGACCGGCCCGATCCTGGTCCACGTCGTGACCCAGAAGGGCAAGGGCTACGGTCCGGCGGAAGCCTCCGCCGACAAGTACCACGCCGTCGTCAAGTTCGACGTCGCGACCGGCACCCAGGCCAAGGCCAAGCCGAACGCACCGGCCTACCAGAACGTGTTCGGCCAAAGCCTCGTCAAGGAAGCCGAGAAGGACGACAAGATCGTCGCCATCACCGCGGCGATGCCGTCGGGCACGGGCGTCGACATCTTCAACAAGGCGTTCCCGGACCGCACCTTCGACGTCGGCATCGCCGAGCAGCACGCGGTGACCTTTGCCGCCGGTCTTGCGACCGAAGGCTACAAGCCGTTCTGCGCGATCTACTCGACCTTCCTCCAGCGCGGCTACGACCAGATCGTGCATGACGTCGCGATCCAGTGCCTGCCGGTGCGCTTCGCCATCGACCGCGCCGGCCTCGTCGGCGCCGACGGCGCGACCCATGCCGGCTCGTTCGACAACGCCTATCTCGGCTGCCTGCCGAACATGGTGATCATGGCGGCCGCCGACGAAGCCGACATGGTGCACATGGTCGCAACCCAGGTCGCCATCAACGACCGCCCGAGCGCGCTGCGCTATCCGCGTGGCGAAGGCCGCGGCATCGAGATGCCCGAAATCGGCGTTCCCCTCGAAATCGGCAAGGGCCGCGTGATCCGCGAAGGCAGCAAGATCGCCCTGCTCTCCTTCGGCACGCGTCTGGCCGAATGCGAGAAGGCGGCCGACGAGCTCGCAGCTCACGGCCTCTCCACCACGATCGCGGATGCGCGCTTCATGAAGCCGCTCGACACCGAGCTGGTGCTCAAGCTTGCCCATGACCACGAGATCCTGATCACGATCGAGGAAGGCGCGGTCGGCGGTTTCGGCTCGCATGTCGCGCAGTTCCTGACCGACCAGGGCGTGCTCGACAGCGGCATGGTGCGGTTCCGCTCCATGGTGCTGCCCGACGTGTTCCAGGACCACGACACCCCGGCCGCGATGTATGCCCGCGCCGGTCTCGACGCCAAGGGCATCGTCGCCAAGGTGTTCGAGGCGCTCGGCAAGGACGTCAAGACCGAGACGGTCAAGCTGGCTTGATCGCTGCTTTCTTCACCTCTCCCGCTTGCGGGAGAGGTCGGATCGCGAAGCGATCCGGGTGAGGGTTCTTTCCCCTTGGGGGTTCCCGATTGAGGAGGCCCCCTCTCCCCAACCCTCCCCCGCAGGCGGGGGAGGGCGCGCAGTTTTCGCGACGGTTTGCAGCTCGCCTAATCTCTCCTGAGCAATCCCCCCATGAAAATCTATCTGGCTGGCCCGGACGTGTTCCTGCCGGATGCGATCGAGATCGGGCGGCAGAAGGTCGCAATCTGCGCTGCGCATGGTCTGGCCGGTTTCTATCCGCTCGACAACGCCACCCCTCTCGCCGCCCCCGATGCCTCGCGGCAGATCTTTGCCGGCAACGAGGCGATGATGGACCGGGCGGATGCGATCATCGCCAATCTCACCCCGTTCCGCGGGGCCGGCGCCGACCCCGGCACCGTCTACGAGCTCGGCTACATGGCCGGCCGCGGCAAGTTTTGTCTGGCCTATTCGAACGATCCTGCCACCTATGCCGACCGCGTCGGCCGCTTCATGACAGTCACCTCCGAGGACGGGCGGCTGGTCGATGCGCAGGGGCTGACGGTCGAGGATTTTGGCCTGGTCGACAATCTCATGATGATCCATGCGCTGGAGCTACATGGCTGTCCGCTGGTGACGCCGGCCGAGATGCCCGTCGACGTCTGGCACGACCTCGCCGCGTTCGAGGCTTGCGTCCGGATGGCGGCGGCGCGAGTTATCACTGCGTGACCGCTTCAGTCGTAACCGGAGGCCCGATGTCCCCTCCCCGCAAGCGTGCGGATATTCTGCTGGTCGAGCGCGGCCTGTTCGAGAGCCGGGCACGGGCGCGCGCGGCCATCGAGGCCGGGCTCGTCACCGCGAACGACAAGCCCGTGGCAAAACCGTCCGAGACCATCGCGACAGACGCGGTGATCCAGGCCGAGCCGGCGCATCCCTTCGTCTCCCGCGGCGGCGTCAAGCTTGCCGGCGCGTTGGAGCGCTATCCGATCGAGATCGAGGACCATGTCTGCCTCGACGTCGGCGCTTCCACCGGCGGCTTCACCGAGGTGCTGCTGGCCAATGGCGCGAGCCTGGTGTTCGCCGTGGACGTCGGCACCGGCCAGTTGCATCCCTCGTTGCGCGGTCATGCCAAGATCGTGTCGATGGAGGAGACCGACATCCGCGCCTACGAAGGCAAGCGCCTGCCGGCGCGACCCGACGTCGTCGTCATCGACGTCAGCTTCATTTCGCTCAAGACCGTGCTGCCGGTTGCATTGTCGCTGGCGGCGGCTCCGATGAGCCTGCTTGCGCTGATCAAGCCGCAATTCGAGGCCGAGCGAAAACACAACAAGAAGGGCATCGTCCGCGACGCCGCCGTGCATCAGGAGATCTGCGACGACATCGCCGCGTTCGCGGCTTCGCTCGGCTGCACCGACATCGAGGTGTTTCCCTCCTCGATCGCGGGCGGCGACGGCAACATCGAATTCTTCCTGGGCGCGCGCCGTGGTTGAGCGCCTGAACATCGATCACGTCGGTCATCGCGGCGACGGCGTTTCGCTCGACGCGGGCGATACGATCTATGTGCCCTACACGCTGGGCGGCGAGACCGTCGAAGTCGAGCACGTTGCGGGCAACCATCCCGACCGCCGCAAGCTGCTGGCGGTCGACGCCGCGAGCCCCTCGCGCGTCGAACCATTCTGTCCGCATTTCGGCGTCTGCGGTGGCTGCGCGATCCAGCACTGGGCGACCGAGCCGTACCAGGCCTGGAAGCGCGGCATCGTGGTCGAGACGCTGGCGCAAGCGGGAATCGATTGCGAGGTGGCACCGCTGATCGATGCCCATGGCGTGGGCCGCAGGCGCGTCACGTTGCACGGCCGGTTCGGCACGCATGACGTGCTCAAGGTCGGCTTTGCGGCGGCGAGCTCGCATGACGTCATCCCGATCCATCGCTGCCCCGTTCTCGATCCCGCGCTCGACGGGGCGATCGATGCTGCCTGGGCGCTCGCCGAGCCGCTGACGTCGCGGATGCCGGTGACCAAGCCACTCGACATCCAGGTTACCGCGACCGCCAACGGCCTCGATGTCGATGTGCGCGGCTCCGGTCCGTTGCCGACGGCATTGGTCACGGCGCTCTCGCGCGTCGCCGAGCAGCACCGCCTCGCGCGGCTGACGCGGCACGGCGAGCTGGTGCTGCAGCGCCTGTCGCCGACGTTGCAGATGGGCCGCGCCGAAGTGACGCTGCCGCCGGGCTCATTCCTGCAAGCAACCGTCGCAGGCGAACAGACGCTTGCGTCTCTCGTCGCCGAGCGCATCGGCAAGGCCAAGGAGATCGCCGACCTCTTCTGCGGCGTCGGTCCGTTTGCGCTGCGGCTTGCGGAGAAATCGCGCGTCGCAGCCTATGACAGCGACGCTGGCGCTGTCGCCGCGCTGGCGAAAGCCGCACGTACCCCGGGGCTGAAGCCGATCAGGTGCGAGCCGCGCGACCTGTTCCGCCGTCCCCTGGTGGCGCCGGAGCTGCGCGATTTCGACGCCGTGGTGTTCGACCCGCCGCGTCAGGGCGCGCAGGCACAGGCGCTCAAGCTTGCCGCAAGCAAGGTGCCGGTCGTCGTCGCAGTTTCCTGCAACGTCGCGACCTTCGCGCGCGACGCGCGGCTGCTCATCGATGGCGGTTATCGGATCGAGACCGTGGTGCCGGTCGACCAGTTCCGCCACACGCCCCATGTCGAGCTGGTGGCGCGGTTCACGCGCTAGCGGCGAAGCGCGCCGAGCGCCGGCGACTCGCCGGGCAGCATGTTCGATCTGATGTCGCTGTCCATGCGGCCCGAATCCCGCTGGGTGAAGCCGGCTCCGAACGACAGGCTGAGGTTGGAGGTCGGCTTGAATTCGACCCCCCCAAATGCACCGTATCCCGGTGCCGCGCCCGAGGTCAGCGGCGCAACCGAACTGCCAATGCCGTCGCCGTATTTCATCGTGTCGAAACCAGCAAAGAACGTCACGGGGAGGCCGCCCGCGGTCTTGGTGTTGTAACCGAATTGCGAGCTATCATAGGAAAGCGCGCTGAAATTGCCGGCCGGTCCGGTCTGGCTGAGGCCGCTCCAATTGAGGTTGCCGCGCTGGCTCCCGACAAACAAGCCGTTCGCAAAATTGGTGCGCCCGCTGGCGTCGAAGCCCGGAAAATTGCCGTAAGCATCGGAGCTCTGGTCGGCACTGCCACCAAAGCCGAAGCCAGCGCCCGGTAAAAAATACCTCAGCGGCGCAACTTGGGCATGAACGGGCGTTCCGCCGAGGCAAAGTACGGCAAAGAGAGCTGCGAGACCGCAAGAACCTGCAAGGCTGGACATTCAGGCTTCCGTCGAAAACTGCCCGGATTATACCCAGCAGAGATCGCGAATGCCAGTAGACCGACGCAGATCATCGCTTCCGAAGTTCCCGGTTACCTCGTCCTTACGCGTTGAACTCCGCCACGCCGGATTGCCACACACAAATGATACATGCCAGATGATCCCCTGCTCACACGCCTGACATCCGCGCTTGCCGGGGTACCGGGCGTCGAGGCCATCGTGCTCGGCGGCTCGCGTGCGCGTGGCAGCGCACATCCTGCTTCCGACTACGACATCGGGCTGTATTGCTCCGGTGGCGACCTCATCGATACGGATCGACTCCGGACCCTGGTGAAAGAGATCGCGGACGATCCCGGCGCGGCGACCGTGACAAGATATGACGAATGGGGACCTTGGATCGTCGGCGGAGCGTGGCTCTCGGTGGGGGGACAAAAGGTCGATCTGCTGTACCGTCATGCCGACAACGTCGAGCCCGTCATGACGGCCTGCCAGTCCGGTACGGTCGTCATGGCCTACCAGCCCGGCCATCCGCATGGCTTCTGCTCGGCAATCTGGATGGGCGAGATCGCATATTGTCAGCCACTGCACGATCCACATGGCTTGATCGCCCGGCTCAAATCAATTGCGCTTTCCTACCCGCAGAACCTGGGCCGCGCCCTGATCCGGCGCTTCCAGTGGGAAGTCCTGTTCAGCATCGAGAATGCCGAGCTCGCAGCCGCACGTAACGAGCGGACCCACGTTGTCGGATGTCTCTATAGGTCGCTCGCCTGCACTGCGCAGGTCCTGTTCGCATTGAACGGACGCTATCTGATCAACGAAAAGGGCGCGCTCCAGGAGGCTGCGTTCCTGCCGCTGACGATCCCGCAATTGACGCAGCAGGCGGACGATATCTGGCGGATGATCGGCACCGACGCCTATGCAGCCGCTTGCGAGGCGTTGCGGGACATCGACCAGCAATTGCAGGCACTGGCGCAGTCGAACGCGAAGCAGCCGTAACCGCTAGGCCGTCCTGTCCACCGACGAGGACGAATCCGCCGGCGGATATTTCGTCACGGGTACCGTGAACGACTTGGTGCCGACCTGGTAGATGATGTTGCCGTTCTGCCCGTCGTTGGTCGCGATCTGCGCTTGCCCGAACATGATGACGTTGTTGTAGACGATGCCGGTGCCCTGGCGGGTAATGCCGTCGGTAGTGACGCTGACCTGTGCCTCCTTGCCGTCGACGGCCAGCACGCGAAAACTTGCGCTCTTTCCATTGTCGGCAGAATAGCCGCCCCAACTTCCGACGAGGCGGCTGTCGGAGGCTGGCGGCGCCTGCTTCTGCAGGGTTGCGGTCTGCTTGCCACCGCCTGCGGAGAACAAGAGCACCAGGTTCTTGCCGTCCTTGGTGCCGACCGTGACCGAGCCGAAGGTGACGGTCGCACCGCTGACCTGGCCGAAGCCGCGCTCGGTGTGTCCGTTATGGGTGTATTCGATCTGGGCCCGGGTGCCGCGAATGTTCACGACCTTGAAGCCGACATCCTGATTGTTTCCAGCCCACTTGCCCTTCCAGTCACCGACCAGACTGCTCTGGTGATAGAGCCGCTCATTGGCGGGCGAAATCTGGCTGGTGCTCGGCGTGACGATGGGCATGGATCTGCTCGGTGGACGAGTTTGACGAACTCGCTCGTGGTCGAGCGCCGTGAGACAGCGTCAGAAACGTTCGGAAACACTTCCGATTGGGTCACGTCCTGGTTAACACGCGGTTAATTCACCCGCGGCGTGCGAGCGGCAAATGGCCTCGGATGCGCCTCAGCGCCCCCAGCGGTCCGACCAGATCTTCTCGCCGATCATGCAATTCACCCGTGGCTCCTTGTCCGCAACGCGCACCACCGGATGCTCGGGCGTGCGGCCGGCGACCTCCATGAGGAGCTTGGTGCGGATCGCTTCCTTGAACTTCTCGCGATCCTTGATCGCGATCACGAAGGAGCCGGGACCACCGACGACGCAGTCCTCGTAGTAGTAGTCGAGATTGTCGATATCCATCGTCGAGTAGGACGGCTCCTTGACCATGATCGGCAGGCCGTTGATGACGATGCCCTTCTCGAGCGCAGCGTCGCGCGCCAAGGTGACCGGGGTGCCATTGTTGTTGGGGCCGTCGCCGGAGATATCGATGACGCGGCGAAGCCCGTGATAGGGATCTTCGTCGAACAGCGGCATCGCGAATCCGATCGCGCCGGAGATCGAGGTCCGCGAGGCGCGCCGGATCGGCGTCTTCATGATCTCGCCGGCGACCGCATCCGCACTCTCCGGTCCCTCGATCAATCGCCAGGGAATGATGATCTTCTGGTCGGTCGAGGCGGCCCATTCGAAATAGGTCACCGCGATCCTGCCGTTGGGACCAGCTTTCAACGCTTGCAGGAACTCTTTCGACTGGATTGCCTGCGCGTAGCCTTCGCGCTGGATCGCGAGCTCATCCATGTCCATGGAATAGGAGACGTCGACCGCGAGGATCAGTTCGACGTCGACCGACTGCGCATCTCCGTCGGCTGCCTGTCGCTGCGGTTGATGTCTTGGTCCTGGTGCAGCCAAGCCAGCGACGTCCGCTCCGGCAAGCATGCCGGCCACCAGCACAGCCCCGATCGAGAACAGCAAGCGCATCGCAGCCTCCCGTCGTATGACGCGATGGTGACATGCAAACGCCTTGCCGCAAAGTGCGAAGATCGCTTGTGCTTCACATTCAAGTCAGGAATTTCGCCTGCGGCGCAAGGATGCCGCAGCATCGCCATGGTCGTGCCACCGGAACACACGCAACGACGGTAGCGAGCGTGGGAGCAATGCCCCGCCCTATTATCCCGCGCGATTTCATGATACCCTAACCGGAGAGATGGGGATGGAGTCCCCCGACAACCGCCCGGCGGTCGATGATCGTAGTGGGCTGATGGCTCCTGCTCGAGGTGAGGCCATCAATGAGCCTCTGCCTTTGGCGGGAGCATGGACAAACCCGCCCGTGGCGGGTTTTTTGTTGCCTGATGAAGGCCAGGAGAAGGTCAAGACGTGAAGGCTGGGACGTGACCCCGACACCGAATGCTGCGCGGACCGCGCTGCCCAGGGCGATCTGGGTGCTGGGCTTCGTCTCGTTGCTGATGGACGTCTCCTCCGAGATGATCCATGCGCTGCTGCCGGTCTATCTCGTCACGGTGCTCGGCGCCTCTACGCTCACCGTCGGCTTCATCGAGGGCATCGCGGAGGCGACGGCCTCGATCACAAAGATATTCTCCGGCGCGCTGTCGGACTGGCTCGGCCGGCGCAAGCTGCTCGCCGCGCTCGGCTATGGGCTGGCCGCCATCACCAAGCCGCTATTCCCGCTCGCTCCCAGCGTCGGCTGGCTGGTTGCCGCGCGCTTCGTCGACCGCGTCGGCAAAGGTATCCGCGGCGCGCCGCGCGATGCGCTGATCGCCGACATCGCGCCCGCCGGCCTGCGGGGCGCAAGCTTCGGGCTGCGGCAGTCGCTCGATACCGTCGGCGCTTTCGTCGGGCCGCTCGCGGCGATCGGCCTGATGTGGTGGACCGCGGGCAATTTTGCCGCGGTGTTCTGGGTGGCCGTGCTGCCGGCATTTTTGTCCTTCGGCCTGATCGCGTTCGCGGTGAGCGAGCCGGAGCCCGACCCGAGCCGGGAGCCCGCGAACAATCCGCTCAATCTCGCCGCGATGCGGCAGCTCGGCGCGGTCTACTGGCGCATCGTGGCGGTCGGCGTCGTCTTCACGCTCGCGCGCTTCAGCGAGGCCTTCCTGATCCTGCGCGCCCAGAACATCGGGCTCAATGCGATGTGGGTGCCGGCGGTGCTGGTGCTGATGAACATCGCTTACGCGATCTCCGCCTATCCGGCCGGGGTGCTGTCGGACCGGATCAACCGGACCGGCCTGCTCGCGCTCGGCCTCGTCTTTCTCGCAGGCGCCGATCTCGCGCTCGCGCTGCTGCCGAGCCTTGCGGGCCTCGCGCTCGGTGTCGTGCTGTGGGGATTGCATATGGGATTGACCCAAGGGCTGCTCTCGGCGCTCGTCGCCGACGCCGCGCCGCCCAATTTACGGGGGACCGCGTTCGGCTATTTCAACCTGTTCACAGGCCTCGCATTGCTGGCTGCGAGTGTGATCGCCGGCGCGCTATGGGACGCCTACGGCCCGGCTGGTACGTTCTTCGCAGGGCTTGGATTCGCGCTGATCGCGCTTGTAGGATTGCTCGCGATCGGCAATGGACTGGGCGTGGAGCGGAAGTGATGAGAAGGGACCATTCGTCGTGCTGAGCGGAGTGATCGCGGTCGCGGTCGGCAGCATCCTGGGCGGCTGCGCGCGCTATTTCGTCTCCGGCGCGATCGCGCGGCGGCTGGGCGAGACGTTTCCCTGGGGTACCATGACCATCAACGTCAGCGGCGCCTTCCTGATCGGCATCTTCGGCGCGCTGGCGACCCACCCCGCCTCGATCTTCGCTGCACCCACGCCATGGCTGTTCGCAGTGACAGGCTTTCTCGGCTGCTACACCACGGTGTCCTCGTTCAGCCTGCAAACCCTGACCTTGGCGCGCAACGGAGAAAAGGCCGCTGCGCTCGGCAATGTCGTGGCGTCGGTCGGGTTGGGCCTTTTCGCCGTCAGCTGCGGTTTCCTCCTCGCAGACACGATTGGAGGCTAGTCACACATGAGTGTCCCCTCCTCTACCGACCGTTGGCGTAGCGCGATGCTCTATGCCTGGGTCTCCGCCGGCAGCATCACCGGGGGGCTGACGCGCTATCTGGTCTCCCTGGCGCTCGACACAGGGCCCGGCTTTCCGTTTGCGACCCTCTTCATCAATGCCACGGGATCGCTGATCATCGGCTTCTATGCGACCCTGACCGGCCCCGAGGGCCGGGTGCTGGCGCGGCCCGAACACCGGCAGTTCGTCATGACCGGGTTCTGCGGCGGCTACACCACCTTCTCGGCCTTCAGCCTTGAGACCTTCCGCCTGGTCCATGGCGGCATGAAGTACACTGCGTTGGCCTATGTCGCGGCGTCCGTTCTCTGCTGGCTGGTATCGGTGTGGCTCGGCCATATGATGGCGAGCCGCGCCAACCGTTTGAAAAGGAGCTGACCATGCAAATTCCCAATCAGGCAGTCTTGCTCCGGATCTTCATCGGCGAGAACGACCATTGCGACGGCAAGCCGCTTTATGAGGCGATCGTGCTGAAGGCGCGCGAGCAGCACCTCGCCGGCGCCACCGTGCTGCGCGGCCCGATGGGCTTCGGCAAGTCGAGCCGGCTGCACACCTCCAAGATCCTGCGGCTATCGGAGGATCTGCCGCTGCTGATCGAAATCGTCGACAGCGAAGATAACATCAACGCATTCCTGCCCATCCTGGATGGCATGATGTCGAGCGGGCTGATCACCTTGGAGAAGGTCCAGGTCCTGCAATATGGTGAGAGGGCCGCGGGCTGACGCGGCAGCTGGAACCAACAGACACCCGCCATTCAGGAGGCGGAATGAACGACACTGTTACCAAGCCGAAAACCCGGACCAAGACCAAGGTCGAGCGGCCGAAGCTGCACAAGGTCATCCTGATCAACGACGATTTCACGCCGCGGGAGTTCGTCACGATGATCCTCAAGGCGGAATTCCGCATGACCGAGGATCAGGCCTACAAGGTCATGATCACCGCGCACAAGCTGGGCGCTTGCGTCGTCGCCGTGTTCACCAGGGACGTCGCCGAAACCAAGGCCACCCGCGCCACCGACGCCGGCCGCGCCAAGGGCTATCCCCTGCTGTTCACGACCGAGCCGGAGGAATAGTGCGCGCCGTCTCGGACTAGGCCTTGAGCCACGCCATGATGATCTCGTGATAAATCCCGTAGACCCGGGGAGCGCCTCCGTGGGCCTGAATCAGAAAAGCGGGTCGTCGCCGCTCGTTACGCCGCGACCGGTCTGAAGGTGATGTGCCCCCTTCGAGCCTTCTTGGCACGCTTGTCACGCGGCCGGGCGATGATTTCGACGTCACGGTCAAATGCCGTCAGAAAACCAATCAGACGGTCGACAGAATATTCGCGGAAATGCCCTTTGAACAGCCGCGAGACTTCTGGCTGGGAGATGCCCATTAAGCCTCCCGCCTTTTGCTGAGTGAGTTTGCGCTCCGTAGTGAGCCGATACAGTTCGGCAACAATCTGGGCCTTTAGGAAATGGTTATCGGCGTCGGGCAGCCCCAGATCGGCAAAAACGTTCGGTCCGCCTTCATGGATTTCGATATTCTTCGTGCTCATTTCTTCGGCTCCGATCTGGTTCTCCCAGCATAATCGGCTTCAGCGGCTTTCAGCCGTTGCTTGATGAGATCGATGTCGCTCTGGGGTGTCTTGATCCCGCGCTTAGATTTCTTCTTGAACGCATGCAGGACGTAGACAGCGGTACCAAAGCGAACGGTGTACACGGCCCGGTAGGCGTCCCCGTCGAAATCCTCGACAAGTTCAACCGTACCGTTTCCCAGACCCTTCAACGGCTTCGCAGATGGGGGATGCTGTCCGAGCTGTGCCAGAAACAGTTCGAAGCCGAATGCATCTTGCACGGCCGGCGGAAAATCCCGGTAGTCCTTCCGGCTTGACCCGACCCAAAAGAGCGGGCGCGCTGGGGCAGGCAATTTTTCCATCTATAAGCAGCATATGAGTGTAAACTCATAATTTGTCAAGTGCCCGAAAATCTGCCCGTCCCGGAAATAAGATGCTCGCTCTAATGCAAGGATATGGTCAGGCCATCACCACCGGCGTCTCCTCGGCGAGCCCGTACACGCGCTGCGCCTTGGAAAATCCGGCGATCGGGAATTCGCCGAGCTCGCGCCAGCCTTCGCGGCAGACATTGGCAAAGCCCTCCGAGGCCACGACGGTGCGCCCGAGGCGGCCGGCGACTTTCTCCAACCTTGCCGCAAGATTGACGGCGGGGCCGATGCAGGTGAAGTCGAGCCGGTTGCCACCGCCGATATTGCCGTAGAGGATGTGGCCGACATGCAGCGCGACGCCGAAGCGGAAGCGCTCGACGATGTCGCCGACCGGGTGCGCGAGCGCCTCGACGCTGGCGCGGGATTTCCGCGCGGCTTACAGCACGCGCCCGCAGACATGGCTGGCGTCGCCGACATATTCGTCAATCGGGAACACCTCGAGCAGGCCATCGCCCATGAACTTGAGGACCTCGCCGCCATGGTCCCGGATCGCGGTCACCTGGCAGTCGAAATAGCGATTCAGGATTTCGACCACGGTTTCGGCCGGCAGCCGGTCCGACAGGGCGGTGAAGCCGCGCAGGTCCGACAGCCAGATCGCGGCCTGCATGGTGTCGTTGTGACCGCGGCGGATCTGGCCCGCGAGGATGCGCGCGCCGGCGCGGTTGCCGACATAGGTGTCGAGCAGAATCTCGGCGGCGCGGCGCTGGGTGATGATCTCACTGACGCGCGCGAGCGGCGTCACGATGGCGCGGATCGCTGCGATATCGCTGTCGCTGAACCCGTCGGGATGCCGCGTGGTCCAGCTCGTCGCGTGGATCGATCCATCGAGAAACAGCATCGGCATCGCGAGATAGTCGGTGACGCCCTCGGCGCGCATGTCGTCGAGGAACGGAAAGCGGTGGCTATCGGGATCATCCATCCGTCCCCGGACCTCTCTTCCCTGCTCGAACACAATCCGGAGCGGGCTCTTGGCGAACGCCGGCGTGTCCAGGATCTCGAAATCGACCGTGCCGACCTCGACCTCCTGGCCCTCCCGCCAGATGAAGTTGCGGCCGAAGATCTCGGGATGCAGCGTGCGGATGAAGATGCCGAACCGCCACAGCGGCAGGCCGGCTGCGACCAGATGTTCGCAGATGTCGGCGATCATCTCGGCGGGGCTCGCCGAGGATCTGGCGCCGTCGATGAGCCAATTGGTGATGCGCTGGAGCTCGGAGGTTTCCATCGCCGCATTTGCAGATGAAGTTGTGGGATCGTCAAGCTGCGCGGTGGGCTGGTACCGCGAGACAAAAGGTTTAGGCGTAGTATGCTTTCACCTCTCCCGGGAAAGGTGAAAAACTCAACGCCCCACCTGTCCGCGATCGCGCAGGAAGTGATCGGCCAGCACGCAAGCCATCATGGCTTCACCGACCGGGACGGCGCGGATGCCGACGCAAGGGTCGTGGCGGCCCCTGGTCGTGATCTCGGTGTCGGCGCCGTTGCGATCGACCGTCAGGCGCGGCTGCAGGATTGACGAGGTCGGCTTCACCGCGAAGCGCACCACCACCGGCTGTCCCGTCGAGATGCCGCCCAGGACGCCGCCGGCATGGTTGGACAGGAAGCGCGTGCCGTCATTGCCGGTGCGCATCTCGTCGGCGTTCTCTTCGCCGGTGAGTTCGGCCGCGCCAAAGCCGGCGCCGATCTCGACGCCCTTCACCGCGTTGATGCTCATCATGGCGGAAGCGAGCTCGGCATCGAGCTTGGCGTAGATCGGCGCGCCAAGCCCCGCCGGCACACCATCGGCGACGATCTCGAGCACCGCGCCGATCGAGGAGCCGCTCTTGCGGATGCCATCGAGATAGGTCTCGAAGAACGCGGCCTTGTCCTTGTCGGGACAGAAGAACGGATTGTTGGCGATCTCGTCCCAGTCCCACTTCGCGCGATCGATCTTGTGCGGGCCCATCTGCACCAGCGCACCGCGAACCTTCACGTCGGGCAGCACCTTGCGCGCGATCGCACCGGCCGCTACGCGCGTCGCGGTCTCTCGCGCCGAAGAGCGCCCGCCGCCGCGATAGTCGCGCAGGCCGTATTTGGCCTCATAGGTGAAGTCGGCGTGGCCGGGGCGAAACTTGTCCTTGATCTCGGAATAGTCCTTCGAGCGCTGGTCGGTGTTCTCGATCAGGAGCCCGATCGGCGTGCCCGTGGTCACCTGCACGCCGGTCTGCGGATGCGCCATCACGCCCGACAGGATCTTCACCTGGTCCGGCTCCTGGCGCTGGGTGGTGAAGCGCGACTGGCCCGGCCGGCGGCGATCGAGGTCCTGCTGGATATCGGCCTCGGTGAGCGGAATCATCGGCGGACAGCCGTCGACCACGCAGCCGATCGCCACCCCGTGGCTCTCGCCAAAAGTGGTGACGCGGAACATGTGGCCGAAGGTGTTGAAGGACATGCGCTGCTCGCCTGGTTGCGGCGTGTGGTAACGCGCGAGGAGCCGGGGGTCAAACCCGCAGCGCCGGAGCGGGACAGCCGCGGCAGGCCTTAACTATACCTCTCCAGCCGCCCGTCGCGGAAGACGTAGACCGCACCCTGCTCGATATAGAGCTCAGCCGCGCTGGCCGGTGTTTCCATGCCGAGCGCAACCATCAGCGCCCGGCAGGTGCCACCATGGGCGACCGCGACCGTGTCGGTCAAAACCGACTCGTACCAATCGAGCATGCGCAACTGCACGGCCGCATAGGTCTCGCCCCCCGCAGGCGCCACGGTCCATTTGTCGGCCAGACGGTTTGCATAGACGCCGGGGTCGGTTGCCTCGCTTTCGGCCAGCGTCAGTCCCTCCCAGACACCGTAGCCG
Organism: Bradyrhizobium sp. Kon10; assembly: GCF_055807395.1. NCBI lineage: Bacteria > Pseudomonadati > Pseudomonadota > Alphaproteobacteria > Hyphomicrobiales > Nitrobacteraceae > Bradyrhizobium > Bradyrhizobium sp. Kon10. Next base: position 323,679 of record NZ_JBVVOZ010000001.1, read on the forward strand.
ATCTCGCGCAGCCGATCATCGAGCGAATAGTCGTCAGGCGGCAATCCGAGACCGCCGCGCACGAGTTCCATGGTCATGCGCGCACGGCCGAGCGGGCTCGACACATAAGGCAGCGCCGTCTTGTCCTTCCCGTCGCGCTTGAAGAGGTCCGCCAGCACGGCCGCGGCATGCACCGCCTGCTCGCGGCCCCGCGCATTCAGCGGAATGTCCCTGGCGCCCTGGAGCCGTCCGAGCGCATTCCATTCAGTCTCGCCGTGGCGAAGGAAGTAGATCGTGGGCATCGCGGGAAGGTTAGTCCTTGCCACCCAGCGAAATGTCCGGCGCGTCCGGCCGCTTCATGCCCAGCACGTGATAGCCGGAATCGACGTGATGCACCTCGCCGGTGACGCCGCGCGAGAGATCGGAAAGAAAATAGAGCGCGCTGCCGCCGACATCTTCGGTCGACACGTTACGCCGCAACGGCGCGTTGTGCTCGTTCCACTTCAGGATATAGCGGAAGTCGCCGATGCCGGAGGCTGCGAGCGTTTTGATCGGGCCTGCCGAGATCGCGTTGACGCGGATGTTCTTCTCGCCGAGGTCGGCGGCGAGATAGCGTACGCTGGCCTCAAGCGCCGCTTTCGCCACGCCCATGACGTTGTAGTGCGGCATCCACTTCTCGGCGCCGTAATAGCTCAGCGTGATGAGCGAGCCGCCGTCGGTCATCAGCTTCTCGGCGCGCTGCGCCACCGCTGTGAACGAGTAGCAGGAGATCAGCATCGATTTGCTGAAGTTCTCCTGCGTCGTGTCGACGTAGCGGCCATCGAGCTGCTCGCCATAGGCGATCGCATGCACCAGGAAGTCGATCTTGCCCCACTTCTCCTTCAGCACCGCGAAGGCGGCGTCGATGGTGGCAGCATCGGTGACGTCGCAATGTCCGAGCACGAGGCCGCCGATCTCGGCGGCAAGCGGTTCGACGCGCTTCTTCAGCGCGTCGCCCTGATAGGTGAAGGCGAGCTCGGCACCGGCGGCATGGCACGCCTTGGCGATGCCCCAGGCGATCGAGCGGTTGTTGGCAACGCCGAGGACGACCCCGCGCTTGCCTTGCATCAGTCCTTGCGTCAGACCTGAATTTTGCGCCATTTCGTAACGTCCCGTCGAACTGGGTTAAGGTCTGGAGGTACACCAGCCCTCCCCTGCGGTACAGTCCTAATACGCGGCGTTAAGGGTGTTTCGAGCGCCGGAATAGCCGTTCCAATCGGGTGTTATCATCGTTGAGGCGCTCGCGCCGAACGTGAAGGACGTCAACGGCATGAGTGCGTTTCGCCAGAGCGTTGAAGCCATGATCCCGGCGTTGCGCCGCTACGCCCGCGCACTGACGCGCGAAGCGGATGCGGCCGACGACCTGGTGCAGGACACGTTGGTTCGGGCGTTGCGTTCGGAGCGATTGTTTCTCGGAGGCGACGTCAGGAGCTGGCTCTACACGATCCTGACCAACCTCAACAAGAACCGGCGGCGCTCGCTGGCAAGGCGACCGCAATTCATGCAGCTGACGGAGAACAACCCGGATGCCAGCGGGACCGAGGCCGAAGGACGCGACATCGAAAGGGCGCTCTCGACGCTCGTCGAGGAGCAGCGCTCGGTGCTGCTGCTGGTGATGCTGGAGGGCATGAGCTACCGCGAGGTCGCCGACATCCAGGGTGTGCCGATCGGCACGGTGATGTCGCGCCTGGCGCGCGCCCGCGCCCACGTCAAAGCCTCGCTGGAGGGTCAGCGCCCGGCGCTCAGGCGGGTGAAATGATGGCAGGGTTGATGCAACGATTTTTGCCCCCTCGCAGCACATCGACGAGCCAAGCGAAGTTGATTCACCAAGGACATTTTGGGCCGCAGAGCCAGAGACCACTGATATGAACGACCGAAACATTCCCGTTACCGAAGACGAGCTGCACGCCTATGTCGACGGCGAGCTGCCGGCGGAGCGCCGCACCGACGTCGAGGCCTGGCTCGCCGGCCACCCCGAGGATGCCGAGCGGGTGCTATCCTGGCGCGCCATGGCCGAGATGCTGCACGCCCGCTATGATTCCGTCGCCCAGGAGCCGGTACCGGCGCGGCTGGAGCTCGAACGGCTGGAGCGCCGCCCGCGGCAATGGTTCTACGGCGCCGTCGCGGCCGCGCTGGTTGCCTTCGTCGCCGGCGGCACGGTCGGCTGGGTCGCGCATGGCGCCGCCAACGCGCCCTCGACGTTCCAGAGCTTCACGGAAGACGCGCTCGAGGCCTACCGGCTCTACGTCGTCGAGGTCCGCCATCCCGTGGAGGTCCCCGGCAACGAGCGCGATCATCTCCAGGCTTGGCTAAGCAGGCGCTGCGGCTGGACCGTGTTCGCGCCCAATCTGGAGGCGAGCGGACTCAAGCTCGTCGGCGGCCGGCTGCTGCCGGGGCCGAACGGACCTGCGTCCTTCCTGATGTATGAGGGCACTTCGGGCGAGCGCTACACGATCTACACTGCCAAGACCGAGAACGGCGCGACGCAGATGCGCTATGCCAAAACGGACAAGGACGGGGCGCTGTTCTGGGCCGATCGCGGTGTGGGCTATGTCGTCAGCGGCGGCGCCGACCGGGACCGGCTCACCAAGGTGGCCCAGGCGGTCTACGACCAGACAGAAAAAAACGGCGGCTAAAACAACGGCGCGATAACTCAAGCCTGGCTGGGGCGTGCTTGAAGCGGCCCGTGCCTCGATTCCGACATTGAAAATTTGGAATCAAGACATCGACGCGTCTCATTATCGCACCGGATGATCACGCGAAAATGAGCAGCGTTCGATCCGCCGATCGACGCGGGCGGCCTCGATTGGGGTTTTTGGTACCGCGCTGGTCCCCCTCTCGAGGCCGCACCTTTTTATCGACTGTCCCGCCGGACAGCCGACACGCACACTCAGCCCATGAAGCGCTACCACGCCTCGGACGTATGATGAGCATCATCTGCGAGGATGATGCTCTCAGCCTTTAGGAGAACCCCTTCAGTCGATCGCGCTTAACCGAGCCCGCTACGTGGATTGTAGGGGTGTTGGTCCCGCCACTTCTGCATCAATGCCTCAAGCTCGGCGTCGTTCCCGTCCGGTAACATAATCCTGATGGAGACGAAGAGATCCCCGGTTCCACCAGATTTCGGCAAGCCCTTGCCCTTGAGTCGGAAGGTCCGGCCGCTGGAGGTGTTTTTCGGGACCGACAATTCGACCGCGTTGCCGAGCGTGGGCACCCGGACCTTGCCGCCGAGGACCGCCTCGTAGAGCGTGACCGGCAGCTCGATGCGCAGGTCGGCACCTTCGATCTTGAAGAAGGGATGCGGCGCGATGTTGATGGTGATCAGGAGGTCGCCGGGCGGATGGCCCTGGGCGCTCTCGCCCTGCCCCCTCAACCGGATCTGCTGACCCTCGATGACGCCGGCTGGAATCTTGACGTTGAGTTCCTTGCCGTTCGGCAGCCGGACGCGCTTCTCGCCACCCTGGACCGATTCCTCCAGCGAGACGGACATGGCGACATTGACGTCGAGATCGAGTCCGATCCCGCCGGTATCGAACTCGAACTGGGCGCCGCCGGCCCCGGGCCGCGCGCCGCGCATCCCGCCGCCGAACATGCTGTTGAGGATGTCTTCGAACCCGCCTGCGCCCGGGCTTGCGCCCGCGCCGCCGCTACGGAACGTATAGCTTTCAAACCCGCCGGGACCGGCGCGGCCACGCGGACCGGCGCCGCCGCCCGGAAAGCCCTGGAAGCGCGGCTTGCCGTCGGCATCGATCTCGCCCCGATCGAACTGCTTGCGCTTGTCCTCGTCGCCAAGGATCTCGTTGGCCGTATTGAGCTCAGCAAAGCGCTCGGCCGCCTTCGGGTCGTTCTTGTTGTTGTCGGGATGGTGCTTCTTGGCAAGCTTGCGATAGGCGCTCTTGATCGCGGCAGCGTTGGCGCCCCGCGGCACCCCCAAGACCTCATAGGGGTCGCGCATCCGTCACGTCTCCTTCACCGAAATCGAGTTGTTCAAAGGGCTCCCCGCCCCACCTGCGCTTCATGTGGGGGCGCGTGGCATTTTTGCAACTACTCGAATGGACCAAAACCATACGATTGGAAGCATGATTCCTGTCGGAAAACCGGTTCCCGGCTTTCCGGATCATGCTCAACTTCGCCATGGCTTTAGCGTATGAATCTCCCAACGGCCACGGCTGCTTTGGCAGCCGGCGCCCTGGAGCCAGCTTTCGGTAGCGCCGTTGACGTAGCTCGCCAGGAAATCGCGGCACTTGCGACCGTCCTCGGCCGCGTAGGATTGCGCGATCGGCGTCACCGAGCCGCGAGCGCCCGTCTCCGGATTCTCCCAGTGCTGGCTCGCATCCTTGTCGCCCTTGCTCAGCACGTCGGACGCGGCGTTGCGGGCGAAGGCAAGATCGGTCTCGGTTGGTGCGGGCTCCTTCGCCGGCCGCGCGATCGAGCCGGTGAAGTCGCTGTCGTCGGCCTTGGCGTATGCGCTGGTCTCGTTGCGCGAGAAGCTGCAGCCGCCAGTGCCAAGCCCAATCAGAATCATTGTGACGACGAAGCCGGACGGCCGCATCGCCGATAGGCCAACGCGGCCCCATACCCTATATAGGGCGGTAGCGGACAACAGCGCGTTTTGGGCCGCGGGACGCAACTCGGACTCCAGACATGACCGACACGACCTCGATGAAACACCAGACACCCTTAACATCCGGTGATTTCACCGCCGCCGACGAGCCTTTTGCGCTGTTCGAGGCCTGGCTGAACGAAGCCATCAAGAGCGAGCCGAACGATCCGAACGCGATGGCGCTCGCAACCGTCGACCCGGACGGCCTGCCGGATGTCCGCATGGTGCTGATGAAGGGCTTCGATACCGAGGGTTTCGTCTTCTACAGCCACATCGCGAGCCAGAAGGGCCGCGAACTCGCTGCAAATCCTAAGGCCGCTTTACTTTTTCACTGGAAGTCGCTGCGCCGACAGGTCCGCATCCGCGGCAACGTGACGCCGGTGACCGAGGCTGAGGCCGACGCCTATTTCGCCACCCGTCCCAAGCAGGCCCAGATCGGCGCCTGGGCGAGCAAGCAGTCGCAGCCGCTGGAGAGCCGGTTCGCTTTCGAGCAGGCGATCGCCAAGGTCGCGGCCAAGCACGTCATCGGCGAGGTGCCGCGGCCGCCGGGCTGGAGCGGCTGGCGCATCACGCCCACGCGCATCGAATTCTGGCACGACCGGCCGTTCCGATTGCACGACCGCATCGAATTTCGCCGTGACGCGGCCGGCCAGCCATGGTCCAAGACGCGGATGTACCCCTAGAGCACTGTCTCGATCCTTATCTCTTTGCCTCGATCTTTGGGCCGACCTGAAAGATGTCCATGCCGCAGTCGTCCAATGCGCCGCGCCGTACGCTGCTCCTGACCGGAGCCAGCCGCGGCATCGGCCATGCCACCGTGATCCGTTTCTCCTCGGCCGGCTGGCGCGTCATCACCTGCTCGCGGCATCCCTTTCCGGAGGATTGCCCGTGGGACGCAGGTCCCGAAGACCACATCCAGGTCGACCTCGCCAGCCCCGCGGATACGACGCGCGCCATCTCCGACATCCGCGACCGGCTCGAAGGCGGCATGTTGCATGCGCTGGTCAACAATGCCGCGATCTCGCCGAAGGGCGCGGGCGGCTCCAGGCTCGGCTCGATCGATACCGATCTCGACACCTGGACCCATGTGTTTCACGTCAACTTCTTCGCGCCGATCATGATCGCGCGCGGGCTGATCGAGGAATTGAAGGCGGCCAAGGGCTCGGTGGTGAACGTCACCTCGATCGCGGGATCGCGCGTGCATCCCTTCGCGGGCGCCGCCTATGCGACCTCCAAAGCGGCGCTCGCATCGCTGACGCGCGAGATGGCGTCGGACTTCGGCCGCATCGGCGTGCGCGTCAACGCCATCGCACCCGGCGAGATCGATACTTCGATCCTGTCACCCGGCACCGAGAAGATCGTGGAGCAGCAGATCCCGCTGCACCGGCTCGGTACGCCCGACGAGGTCGCCAAGATCATCTACGTGCTGTGCACGGAGACGTCGTCCTACGTCAACGGCGCCGAAATCCACATCAACGGCGGCCAGCACGTGTAGGCTACCTCGTCATTGCGAGCGAAGCGAAGCAATCCAGACCGCCTCGGTGGAGACAGTCTGGATTGCTTCGTCGCATCAGCCCAAAATTGCTACGCAATTTTGTCGCGAGCTCCTCGCAATGACGGAATTGGAAACAACGCTGCGGAAGTAAGGCGATCCAGATGACGCCGCCGCAAGACCTGGATCGCCCTTACCTTCCGTTGCTCAATCCAGTCGAATCCGACGCGACCGGTCGCGCAGCCGCGGAGCGGCTGCGTTGATGGCAGTCGAGCAGTCGTCGTCGTTCTCACCGTCGAGCAGCGGAGCACCACAGTGCCGGCACATGCGTGCCGACAACGCCGGCGCCTTGCCGCTCGTCAGGATGTGACGATAGCTCGCCAGATCGATGACGTTGGGGGGCGTCGTTATGTGTTTTTCAACCATGGCTGTTCCTCGCGGCTTACCTGCTCCTTATCGCAGACAAGCTTCGCGTAAACGTTCAGCCCACCACTCAAATTTTACCGGAGGAATTGGGGCGGAGATCAGGTATCACCGCGCAGCCTCAATCCCGCTCTATTCTGCGACACCATCAGCCGCCTCGCTGCGAACGGCGTAAGGTCTCGGTCACTATTTTCCGAGAGCGCGACGAGATCACAGCCATTTCTTCCACTTGAAGATCCAGTACGGGACGATCGCGGCGATCAGCATCAGGACCAGCGCAAACGGATAGCCGTGCGCCCATTCGAGCTCCGGCATCGCCTTGAAGTTCATGCCGTAGATCGAGGCGATCAGGGTCGGTGGCATCAGGACAACAGCCATGACCGAAAACAACTTGATGATGTTGTTCTGCTCGAGATTGACGACGCCAAGCATGGCGTCGAGCACGAAGGTGATCTTGCTGGAGAGGTAGGAGGCGTGGTCGGTCAGTGAGACGACGTCGCGCTGCATGGTCTTGAGCTGCTCGCGCATATCCTTCGACCATTTCACGCCCTCCACCACCGCCGAAAGGAAGGCGACGACGCGGCCGATCGAGACCAGGCTCTCGCGGACCTTGGAGGTCAAATCGCCCTTGCGGCCGATCGAGATCAGGATCTGCGAATATTGCTTGGCGTGGCCGTGGCGCTCGCTCTCGGGTTCGAAGATGTCATGCGAGACCTGGTCGATCTCGGCGCCGCAGCGCTCCAGAATGTCGGCGCAGCGATCGATCACCGCGTCCAGCAGCTCCATCAGCACCATCTCGCCGGTGATCCCCGGCGTGCAGGAACGGGCCAGCTTGGCTTCGACCAGCGCGAAGGGCTTGGGCTGGTCGTAGCGCACCGTGACCAGGCGATGGTCGCCGAGAATGAAGGTGACCGCCGTGGTCCGGGGCATGTCGGTGTCGGAGTGGCACATCAGCGTCGCGGTCATGTAGCGCGCGCTGTTCTCGATATAGAGGCGGCTGGAGATCTCGATCTCCTGCATATCCTCCCGGGTCGGGATCGCGATCCCCGAAAGCCGCTCCACGGCCTTGTCCTCGGCCGCGGTCGGGTTGACCAGATCAATCCACACCGCGTGCTCCGGCACCGCCGCGAGATCTTCGACAACAGCCTTCTTGAGGGAGGATTCAGAGGGAACAAACACCGAAAACATGAACAACTCCAACGGAGGCCTGTGGCCGACCAGCAGCCCCTTAGCGCGATTCTGACAAGTTCATGATGACAACTACATTAACGGGGCGTTTGCATTTGTGGCCGCCGCATGGCGCAACTGTGGCACAGAATCGACAGTTCGGTCTTCTCTGCCGCAAAATAAGCCCACGGCCGTAAAACTTGCGGCAGAAAAGCCACAGGTCGGGCCTCGCAGCGCGGCAAAAGCCCCTCAGCGCTGGAATTGTGGCAGATTTCGACGATAATGGGATCAACGGAGTCGAGGGCCTTGGGCACCTATGCCGAGGCTCGCGCGGTATTGTTTTGATTGGAACCAAACCATGTCGTCGCTGAAAGTTACGTTGGGAATTTTGGCTGCTGGCTTCATGCTCTCGGGTTGCATGCAGGCAACGCATTTCGAGGCGACCAACACCCAGAATTTCAAGCCGAAGGACAAGGAACTCCTTGCCAAGATCCGGTACGAGAATACGCCGGTGGCAGAGCCGTTCCGCCGCGCCATCGTCGATTATCACCGCAAGGAGTCGCCGGGCTCGATCGTGGTCGATTCCGACAATCACTACCTCTATTACGTGATGGATGGCGGCAAGGCGATCCGCTACGGCATCACCGTCGGCGAAGAGGCCATGGCCTGGTCCGGCATCGCCAAGGTCGGCAGCATGACCGAATGGCCGGCTTGGCATCCGACTCCTGGCGAAATTTCCCGCCTGGGCGTGCCGACCTATGTCGCCCCCGGTCCGGACAATCCGATGGGCTCGCGCGCGATGTATCTTTATTCGGGCGGCAAGGACACGCTGTTCCGCATTCACGGCACCAACCAGCCTGAATATATCGGCGCCTCGATCTCCTCGGGCTGCATCCGCCTGACCAACGAGGACGCGATCGACCTCTACAGCCGCGTCAAGGTCGGCACCATCGTCGTGGTGCTCGAGCCGAAGCACGGCGACTCGCCCTACAATTCGCGCCTGGCGCTCCAGGGCGGCGGCGGTTATCAGACCGGCAACTACTGATATCCTTGTGATCTGAAGGTTTCGAAAAGCGCCGGTTTTACCGGCGCTTTTTTGTTGCCGGCTTGCTCTTGCCAGAGTCGGCGGCCGGCTTGGCCGCCGGCGCGGTGGGGTTCGCCTGATCGTCGGCCCCATCCTTGCTGCCCTCTGACCTGGCCGCGACATCGCGGGGCGGCGCCTCCTCGGGGCGCTCGGCCGGGAGCAGGGGGGCGACCTGGGGCAAAGGGTCCCAGACATTCCACTGGCAGATCCGGTAGTCGTTGCGGCGCTGCGCCAGGTCGAGGTGGATGTGGTCCTCGTGATACCAGTCCGAGCCCGGGCCGAGCACAGTGGAAAAGCGCGAGCAGACCGAATGCAGCACCCGCTCGCGGACGTCGCGTGACAGGGTGCGGTCGGTCAGGCCGAGCGACTGCCCATTGGCAAGCTTGATCGCGCGAACATCGAGCGCGTTGGCCTTGCCGTGCTCGGACAGCATCGCGCCGGCGACGCGGTTGCGGCCGCGGCATTCGAAGCTATCGAAATTGTCGAGGTCGCTGATGGTCGTGCCGAGGCTTGCGGCCACCGGCACCATGTCCGAACGCACCCAATCCGCGACGGCTGATGCCATGGTGCAGCGAAGGATCGCCGCTGGCTTGACCGCGACCTTGCGCTTGTCCGGCAGCACGATGGCTTCCAGCCGCACCAGATCCTGACCGCCGCAGGCGCCCGGGCCGCGAATGTCGGGGATCGAGGGTGCAATCGCGATGTCCTCGGTCAGCGCCAGCCGGCAGGCCGACGCCTGCTTCTCGGGCGCTGGCGCGGGTTCGGCGGCTTTGTCGGGGGCTGCCTTACCCTCGGCGGTTGGACCCTCCGGCGAGCCCTGGTCCGAGGCTTTGGGGGCCTCCTCCGGCCGCGGCCTGGGCAGGGGGACCTTGGCTGAATGAACTGCTCGGCGCGTCCGTGGTGCACCGAAGCCAAAGATGTCGAGCGGTGCAGCATATTTTCGCGCGTCCACCGGCTGCGGCAATACAAGCAACAGCCCGAGCCCGGCGGTAACCATTGCCGGGCGGATGGACATATAGCCGCGACAAGACCATTTGCGGCGAAAGTCCGGCAGGCTAAAACTCATGCTAAATCTTTGGCCCAGCGCTGAGAACGATAACAAAGTCCAGCCCACCTCGGAGGAACGTCTGAATGCTTGGTTTGATGCAAGATTGGCCCCTGCTCTGCCACCGGATCATCGAACACGCCGCCAGGATTCATGGCCAGCAGGAGGTCGTGACGCGCTCGATCGAAGGGCCGATCCATCGCACCAACTATGCCGAAATCCATAAGCGCGCGCTCAAAGTCTCGCAGATGCTGGAGCGCGACGGCATCAAGCTCGGTGATCGTATCGCCACGATCGCATGGAACACCTGGCGCCACCTCGAAGTCTGGTATGGCGTCATGGGTATCGGCGCCATCTGCCATACCGTCAATCCCCGCCTTTTCCCCGAGCAGATCGCCTGGATCATCAACCATGCGCAGGACCGCATCGTGATGACCGACATCACCTTCGTGCCCGTGCTGGAGAAGATCGCCGACAAGCTGTCGAGCGTCGAGCGTTACGTTGTCCTGACCGATAAGGCCCATATGCCGGAGACCACGCTGAAGAATGTCGTGGCCTATGAGGACTGGATCGCGGAGGCCGACGGCCAATTCAAATGGAAGGACTTTGACGAGAACACGGCGGCCGCGATGTGCTACACGTCCGGCACCACGGGCGATCCCAAGGGCGTGCTGTACTCGCATCGCTCCAACGTGCTGCACGCGCTGATGGCCAACAACGTCGACGCGCTCGGCACCAGCGCTTCCGAGACGATGCTGCCTGTGGTCCCGCTATTCCACGCCAATAGCTGGGGCATCGCTTTTTCCGCGCCGTCGCAGGGCACCAAGCTCGTGATGCCCGGGGCCAAGCTCGACGGCGCCTCGGTCTACGAACTGCTCTCGAGCGAGAAAGTGACGCACACCGCCGGCGTGCCAACCGTGTGGCTGATGCTGCTCCAGCACATGGCCGCCAACAATCTGAAGCTGCCCGACCTCAAGATGGTGATCTGCGGCGGCTCGGCGATGCCGCGCTCGATGATCAAGGCCTTCCTCGACATGGGCTCGAACGTTCGCCACGCCTGGGGCATGACCGAGATGAGCCCGATCGGCAGCGTCGCGGCGCTGAAGCCGCCGTTCCAGAATGCGACCGGCGAAGCGCGCCTCGACGTGCTCCAGATGCAGGGCTACGCGCCGTTCGCCGTCGAGATGAAGATCACCGACGATGCCGGAAAGGAGCTGCCCTGGGACGGCAAGACCTTCGGCCGCCTGAAGGTCTCCGGCCCGTCGGTGGCCAAGGCCTATTACCGGATCGATACCAACATCCTCGACGACGAGGGCTTCTTCGACACCGGTGACGTCGCGACCATCGACGAGGCCGGCTATATGCGGATCACCGACCGCTCCAAGGACGTGATCAAATCGGGCGGCGAGTGGATCTCCTCGATCGACCTGGAAAACCTGGCGGTCGGCCATCCGGCCGTGGCGGAGGCTGCCGTGATCGGTGTGTACCACCCCAAATGGGATGAGCGGCCGCTTTTGATCGTGCAGCTCAAGCAGGGCCAGCAGGCCACGCGCGAGGACATCCTCAAATACATGGATGGCAAGATCGCCAAATGGTGGATGCCCGACGACGTTGCCTTCGTCGAGGGCATTCCGCATACGGCGACGGGCAAGATCCTGAAGACCGCATTGCGCGACCAGTTCAAGGAGTACCGCTTTCCGAACGCGGCGGCGTAAGGCCACCACCACCGTCATGCCCGGGCTTGACCCGGGCATCCACGTCTTCGCGGCAAAAAGGCGTGGATGGCCGGGTCAAGCCCGGCCATGACGATGCAGCCTTCTGCGGAACTCTTGAATTTGCCCCCGGGGCGTGGTCTCAACGGCCCAACGTCGCGCCAGATCGGCTGGCACCGTTCCCAAAACCCCGGCAGAGCTCTCCCGATGGCCCGCAGGTTTTCCGCTCCCTATCAGTCGGAGCCCGTGTCCAGCCTCGCGAGCTGGGCGCGCAATCTGGCCGTGTTCGCGGTGGTGGCGGTGGTGGTGTCGATCATCATCGTCCGCTTCGGCTTCCTGGAGATGAAACCGGCGCTCGCGACCTTCTTCGGCGGCCTCGCGATCGCTGCGCTGTCGATCCTGTTCGGTCTGGCCGGCTTTGCCGCGATCTGGCAGAACGGTTCGCGCGGCATGGCGCGCATCCTGCTCGCCTTTCTGATCGACGGAGTGATCCTGGCCTATCCGGCCTATCTCGGCCTGCAATATCGCAAGCTGCCGGCGATCCATGACATCACCACCGATCCGATCGACCCGCCGCGCTTCGACGCGCTGGCGCGGCTGCGCAGCAGCGACGGCGCCAATCCGGCCGTCTATGCCGGCCTCTATTCGGCCGAGCAGCAGCGCCAGTTCTATCCTGATATCGAGCCGATCGAGCTCGAAATTCCCGTCGACCGCGCCTATGCGATCGCGCTCCAGCTCGTCAACAAGCGCAAATGGCTGGTTATCGACGAGCGCGCGCCGCAGCCGCCGCGCCGCATCGGCCGCATCGAAGCGGTGGCGCGCACCCCGATCATGGGTTTCCGCGAGGATATCTCGATCCGGGTCGTGCCGGATGGCGACGATTCCCGCGTCGATATCCGCTCGGCCTCGCGCTATTTCGAGAGCGATCTCGGCAGCAACGCCGCGCGCGTGACCAAATTCATCGACGATCTCAACACCGCCGCCGATGCCGACGCGTTGAAGCCGGTGAAGAAGACACCGGTCGCGCCACCGAAGGCGCCGGCGAAGACGGTGAAGAAGTAGCCCTCTCGTCATTCCGGGGCGACGCGAAGCGGCGAGCCCGGAATCCATCGGGCCGCAGCATCCGCGGATAACTGGATTCCGGGCTCGCGCTAACGCGCGCCCCGGAATGACAGAAGCTAGCTCGCCATCCGATACGTCCCGCCGATCACGGGATCACCATCCGTCGCCACCACACCGCGGGCGACGAGGTCTTCCAGATGTGCCAGCACGGAGTAGCCGGCAGCCGTCGTGAGCCTCGGATCGATGCCGATGTAGATCGCGCGCACCATGGTCGGGATGTCGGTCTCGCCCTTGGCGAGGCGATGCAGGATCGAGGCCTCGCGCGCCTTGCGGTGGCGGATCAGGAAGCGCACGAAGCGCGGGCCGTCCGGGATCTCCGGGCCGTGGCCGGACAAATAAAGATCCTCGTCGCGCGCCGCGAGCCGGTCGAGCGAGTCCATGTAGTCGATCATCGAGCCGTCGGGCGGCGCCACGATCGAGGTCGACCAGCCCATCACGTGATCGCCGACGAAGTTGAACTTCCGCTCGGGCCAGGCAAACGCAAGGTGATTGGCGGTGTGGCCGGGCGTCGCCACGGCCTCGAGCCGCCAGCCATTCCCCTCGACCACGTCGCCATGGGCAATCCTGATATCGGGCGCGAAGTCGCGATCGGCGCCGGATTCCGGGTTGTGCTTTTCGCTCTCGAAACGCGGGCGCGAGGCGCGATGAGGACCCTCTGCATAGACCGGCGCACCGGTCGCCTGCTTGATCCGCGCCGTGTTCGGCGAATGGTCACGGTGGGTGTGGGTGACAAGGATGTGCGTCACGGTCTCGCCGCGCACGGCCTCGAGCAGAGCGGCCGCATGTGCCGCATCGTCCGGGCCGGGATCAATGAGGGCGACCTTGCCCTCGCCCACGATGTAGCTGACCGTGCCGGTAAAGGTGAACGGGCTCGGATTGTTACAGAGCACACGCCGCACGCCGGGGCGGACTTGCTCGACGATTCCAGGCTTGAGCGGAAAGTTACGGTTGAACGGGACGTCGTCGGTGTCGGCCATGGGACTTCCTGTGCACTGCAGCCCCAACCCTCGCCGTCATACCCCGCGAAGGCGGGTATCCAGTACGCCGCGGCGCCGGTGGAGAAGGCGAGGTCTCTGGGATACTGGATCGTCCGCTTTCGCGGACGATGACAGCTGCGCAAAACAACGGCCACGGAATACCCGGCTCAGAAGAACGCCTGGATGCCGGTAATCGCTCGGCCCAGGATCAGGGCGTGGACGTCGTGGGTGCCCTCGTAGGTGTTGACGGTCTCGAGGTTATGGACGTGCCGCATCACATGGTACTCGATCGAGATGCCGTTGCCGCCGTGCATGTCGCGCGCGACGCGGGCGATGTCGAGCGCCTTGCCGCAATTGTTGCGCTTGACGATCGAGATCATCTCGGGCGCGAACTTGCCCTCGTCCATCAGGCGGCCGACGCGCAACGAGGCCTGCAGGCCCAGCGCGATCTCGGTCTGCATGTCGGCGAGCTTCTTCTGCACGAGCTGGGTCGCGGCCAGCGGCTTGCCGAACTGCTTGCGGTCGAGCGTGTACTGGCGGGCGCGATGCATGCAGTCCTCGGCGGCGCCAAGCGCGCCCCAGGAGATGCCGTAGCGGGCGCGGTTGAGGCAGCCGAACGGGCCCTTCAGGCCGGACACGTTGGGCAGCAGCGCGTCCTCGGGCACCACCACCCCGTCCATCACGACTTCACCGGTGATCGACGCGCGAAGCGACAGCTTGCCGCCGATCTTCGGCGCGGAGAGGCCCTTCATGCCCTTCTCCAGCACGAAGCCGCGGATCTGATTGTCGTGCGCGGCCGACTTGGCCCAGACCACGAACACGTCGGCGATCGGCGCATTCGAGATCCACATCTTGCTGCCGGTCAGGCGATAGCCGTCGGAGACCTTCTCGGCGCGGGTCTTCATGCCGGCCGGATCGGAGCCGGCGTCGGGCTCGGTCAGGCCGAAGCAGCCGACCCACTCGCCGCTGGCGAGCTTCGGCAGGTACTTCTTGCGCTGGTTCTCGTCGCCATAGGCGTAGATCGGATACATCACCAGCGACGATTGCACCGAATTCATCGAGCGGTAGCCGGAATCGACCCGCTCGATCTCGCGTGCAACCAGGCCGTAGGCGACGTAGCCCGCATTGGCGCAGCCATATTCTTCCGGCAACGTGATGCCGATCAGGCCGAGCTCGCCCATCTCATTGAAGATCTCGCGGTCGGTCTTCTCTTCGAGATAGGCCTTGCCGACGCGCGGCAACAGCTTGTCCTGGGCGTAGGCGCGCGCGGTGTCGCGCACCATGCGTTCGTCTTCGGTGAGTTGCTCGTCGAGCAGGAACGGATCGTCCCACTGGAAAGAAGCCGAAGCCGGCTTGTCCTTGGCCTGAGGGCGCGCGGTCATGAAACGTCCTTTCGTCTGGTTCCGTCAAAATTTGCCCGACAACGTAAAGCGCCGCGGCAACAAGTGCAATTGCATCCTGGCTTCGGTCATTCCGGGGCACGCATCAGCGCGAACCCGGAATGACGATCTCAGGTGTCGAGCTGTTCGTTGGCGACGATCTCGATGCCGAAGCCCGACAATCCCTTGTAGTCGTGCACCGAGGAGGTGAGATGGCGGATCGAGGTGACGCCGAGATCGCGCAGGATCTGCGCACCGACGCCGACTTCACGCCACTGGCGGTTGCGGTCGGCTTCCGTCGAGGTCTCGTCGGGCAGCGGCGCCACGGGGACACCGGCCGCGCCATCGCGCAAGTAAACCAGCACGCCGCGACCGGCCTTCTTGAACTGCTCGAGCACGGCCGCCATGCGCTTGTGGCCGGTGAAGATGTCCTTGACGATGTTCGGCTTATGGAATCGCGTCAGCACGTTCTTGCCGTCCCCGACGCCGTTATAGACGAAGGCGACGTGGGCGATGGAATCGAACGGCGAACGATAGGCATAGCCCTGCAAGGGGCCGATCGGGCTTTCGGTAACGAAGGTGGAGACCCGCTCGATCAGCTTCTCGCGCACCTGGCGATAGGCGATCATGTCGGCAATCGTGACATGCTTCAGCTTGTGCTGGGCCGCGAAGCGGGCGACCTGTTCGCCCTTCATCACGCTGCCGTCGTCGTTCATCAACTCGCTGATGACGCCGACCGGAGGCAGGCCGGAGAGCTTGCAGAGATCGACCGCGGCCTCGGTATGGCCGGAGCGCAGCAGCACGCCGCCGTCCTTGGCGATCAACGGGAAGATGTGGCCGGGCCGGGCGAAATCGTTGGCGCCGGCATTGGGATTGGACAGCGCGCGGCAACACGAGGCGCGCTCCTCGGCGGAGATGCCGGTGCCGCCGTCGGGCTTGTAGTCGATCGAGACCGTGAATGCGGTGGTGTGGGCGGAATCGTTGTGGGCGACCATCGGATCGAGCCGCAGCCGGCGCGCGTCCTCGGTGGTGATCGGCGCGCAGACGATGCCGGAGGTGTGGCGGATGATGAAGGCCATCTTTTCCGCCGTGCAGAATGAGGCGGCGACGATCAAATCGCCCTCGCCCTCGCGGTCCTCGTCATCGGTCACGACAACGAGCTCGCCCCGGGCAAAGGCCTGCAAAACTTCCTGAACGGTATCGGGCATTTCCCAATCTCTATCGGTTATGGGCCGGAGGCTTAGCCGGACTCGGGACCAAGCGCTAGTGTCCTGGACGCAGCCGCATATGCCTGGAGGCCGCTTCCGGGCAGGCTTTCAGGCTTGCAACCAACATACCCGGCGATAGCAGGCGCGGGCGCCGAATGGACCTATTCAGAAGCCGGCGATAAGGTAAGCCAGATCAGCGGTTGCCGGGAGAAATGCGCGAGCCGGCGCAGCATCCAGGCAAAGAGAAGCCAGAGAGTGATGTCGGCAATGAGCTCGTGCATGCCAGATCGGTCCGTTTCGCCGCAGCCCAGAGACCGGGTGCGGCGCGGCAAGCGAGCAATTCCTCACATGCTGGCAGGCCTCGCCATCGCAACGCTGCTATGCCCGCTCGCGTCCGCCCTGCCCGCGCTGGCGCAGCCGAAAGTCGATGTCGAGCAGAGTTCTGCCGATTCCCTCACCGCGATGCCCAGGGAGGAGCTGGCCGTCTCCGGCGGGTTCTACGTGCCGGCTTATTCCAGCGTCGCAATGAGCCAGGGCAAGCTGCGGGTCGATTTCTCGGTGACGCTGAGCATCCACAACGCCTCCGAGACCCAGGCGCTGGTGGTCAAGCGCATCGCCTATTTCGACACCACCGGCAAACAGGTCGAGAGCTATCTGAAGGCGCCGGTCGCGCTGAAACCGTTGGCCACAGTTTCGATCTTCATTCCGACCGACGACGTGCGCGGCGGGACCGGGGCCAATTTCATCGTCGACTGGGCCGCTGCCAGCGAGATCGCCGAGCCGGTGGTCGAAGCCTTGATGGTTGGCGGCGTCGCCAATGCGCATTACGCTTTCATCAGCCAGGGACGTCCGACTCGGACGGCCGGCAAGAAGTAAGCAAGAAAGTACCACTGACCGGCGCAAAGCCGGCAGGGCGACAAAAATGAACGAGGAACGCTCCATGACGTCCAGCTTCGATTTCGCGCCGCTGTTTCCTGCGGGGCTGCCGGCCCCTTCTGCGCGCTGGAAGGGTCTCGCCAAATACAGCTTTGTGGGCGGCAACAACGATTCCGAGCAGCTCCCGCTCGACGACCTGATCGAGGCGGCCACTCTGGCCCTGCGCCGCGAAGGCCGGACGCTTGCGACTTACGGGCTTGCACACGGCCCGCAGGGCTACCTGCCGCTGCGCGAATTCCTCGTCGGCAAGCTGAAGCGCGATGCTGGCATCAGCTGCACAGTCGACGATGTCATGATCGTCTCGGGCTCGTTGCAGGCGCTCGACCTCGTCAATAGCGCGCTGCTGGCGCGCGGTGACACCGTGATCGTCGAGCAGGAGACCTATCACGGATCGCTTGAACGACTGACGCGACTTGGGGTCGAGACCATCGGTATTCCCCTCGACAAAGACGGCATGCGCATGGACGCGTTGGCCGCGACGCTGGCTGACCTGAAGCGCCGCGGCATCCGGCCAAAATACATCTACACGATCCCCACCGTGCAGAACCCGACCGGCAGCGTCATGCCGGAAAGCCGGCGTGCCGAATTGCTGCGGCTATCGAGCGAATACGGCGTCCCGATCTTCGAGGACGATTGCTATGCGGACCTCGTCTGGTCAGGACAGCGACCGCCGGCGATCCACGCGATGAGCCCGAACGGCGGCGTGATCCATATCGGCTCGTTCTCGAAGTCGATCGCGCCGGCACTGCGCGTCGGCTTCATCGTCGCGCCCTGGGAGGTGATGTCGCGGATGCTGGCGCTGAAGACCGATGCCGGCTCCGGTGCGCTGGAGCAGATGGTGCTTGCCACCTATTGCCAGCCGCACTTCGCCACCCACGTGCCGGCGCTGGCGAAGGCGCTGCGCACCAAGCTCGACACGCTGATGGAAGCGCTGAACGAGCAGTTCGGGACCGCTGCCGAGTTCGAGGAGCCAAAAGGCGGCATCTTCCTGTGGGTCAAGCTGCCCGATCAGGTCGATACGCTAAAACTGTATCAAGCTGCGCTCGCCGCCGGCGTCTCGATCAATCCGGGGCCGGAATGGTCGACCGACAAAAACCGTTCCAGATCGCGACTGCGGCTGTGCTTTGCGAGCCCCTCGCATCAGCAGATCCGCGAGGGCGTCGCCGTGCTGGCGGAGATCTGCCGCAAGGAGTTTGGCGTGCCGGCCCGCAGCGCCAATGTGGAGAAGGCGCCGGCCTAGCTTCAGGCTGCCTGCTTTTGACTGCCGTGAATGGCCGAGGCCAGGCGCAGCAACAGGACGATCGACACATTGCCCTTGCCGGCCTCGATCTGGGCGATGTAGCGCTCCGAAATCCCGGACCGGCGGGCAAGCTCGCGCCGTGACAGGTCGCAACGCATGCGCGAGGACCTCAAGCGTTCGCCCAGCTCGGCCAGGAACGCCGTCTCGGAATAAGGCGGCACGGCACAGCTTCCCGGCAGCACTTCGCCCGCGAAATCCACCACTTGATTCAGCATCGGTCCATCCAATTCGCCTTGCGGAGCCGCCATCCTACCGGGGATCGGGCCGGCCTCATTGACGCGGATCAAATTCGCGCGCGATCGGCCGCTGCCGTGGACGATTGCCGACGGGATGCTACACTTTGGAATTGTTCGGGGCGGGGCTTACCGGAAACATGATGCCTTATATGAGCCGCTGGATGACGGCTGCGCTGCTGTGGATTGCGTTTGCGTCGGTGACCCGGGCCGAGTCGCTTGCGGCGACAGTGGAGGGATGGGGCCTGCTCGGCTCATGGTCGGTCGACTGCGCACTGCCGCCAGGCCGCAACACGGGCGCGCTGCTCACCTACGAGATCAACAAGGACGGCCGGGTGATGTACCGGCGCAATTTCGGCGAAGCCAAAGACGAGAGCGAGGTCGTGTCCGCCACGGTCAACGCGGAAGGGCTGCTCAATCTGATGGTGTTCTTCCCCTCGCTGCATCAGACGCGCGAATTCGGATTGCTGCTCTCGAAAGATGGCAGCCTGCGCGCGATCTATAATCGAAGCGAGCGCGGCGAGTACACGATCAGGGACGGCAAATACGTCGCGACCGGCGCGCCGACTCCGCCCCAGCGACGTTGCGACTAGCCACCTGAACATCCATTCAGAATTCTCCAGCAATTCTTGCGGAACGTTCCTATGCATGCGCCGTTCTCCTTTGCATTACTTGGAGGAGGACATCATGACGAAACTTGGTTACGTGATTGCAGCTCTCGGCGCGCTTGCGATCGTTGCACCGACCGTGGCGAGTGCCGAAACGATGGTGGTCAGAGGCGACCATGACCGCGGCTACGGCGCTCGCGCCGAATTCCGCGAGCATCGTGACAACGGCTGGCATCGTGGCTGGCACCATCACGACCGGGTCGTGGTGATCAAGCGCGGTCATGGCCATCACTGGGACTAATGCGCAACGCAAACATGGAAATGGCCCCTCGCGGGGCCATTTCTTTGCGTCGGAGAAAGAGTATCTCGATGGCTAGTCCCACGCTGGCGCGAAGCCAGGATTAACGCAGCGCCTGTCCTTCGGCAGTGCCGCGATCTTGCTGCGATCGGCATTGTCGAGCGTGATCTTCAGCGCATCGAGATTGGCCTGCTGGCTTTCGCGGCGTGACGCCTTCGGGATGGCGGCGACGCCGTTTTGGTCGAGCAGCCATTTCAACGCCACCTGCGCGGCGCTGGCGTTGTGCTTCGCGCCGATCTCGCCCAGCACCGGATCGGATGCGACGCGTCCCTGCGCGAGCGGGCAATAGGCGACCAGAGGAATCGATTTGGCCGTGAGATAGGCCAGCACCTTCGATTGATCGAGCATCGCGTGATATTCGATCTGGTTGCAGGCGATCGGTGCCTTGATATCCTCGATCACCGTCTTGAGCAGCGCCGTGGTGAAATTGGCAACGCCAATGGCCCGCGTGCGCCCCTCCTCCTTCAGCTTGATCAAGGTCTCGAACACCGCGCCCCAGTTCGCCGTCCTGGACGGCCAGTGCACCAGATAGAGATCGACGTGGTCGAGCCTGAGCTTGCCCAGGCTGGCATCGAAAGCGCGGCGAATCGCGTCCGGCGCCAGATTCTCGTGCCAGACCTTTGTCGTGACATGCAGCTCGCCGCGCGGCACGCCAGCAGCGGCGAGCGCGGCCCCGATCGCTTCCTCGTTGGCGTACATTTCGGCGGTGTCGATGTGGCGATAGCCGATCGACAGCGCGCTCTCGACCGCGGCACGGCAGGCATCGCCCTGCATGCGAAAGGTGCCGAGACCGAGCTTGGGCACGCTGATGCCCTGTGTCTTCAGATCGTTCATGAGCAAACTCCTGAGGTATTTGTGCCCACCGGAAGCGCGCGGCGATGCCGCGTGAGCAGACTCTTCGGTGATGGAAAAGCGGTGGCGGGAACGCTCAGCATAACGCGTGGGTCGCGTCCGACCAAATCAAGATCGGGTTAGGTGCTTTGCCGCCGTGAGCCCGAGCTTGTCCCGGGCAGCCACGCGACGCGTCTAGTTTTTCCAGTTGCAGATGCCGCCGGACCGGCACGGCCACGTCTGGATGCGGGTGTCCATCGCCTGCGCATCAAGCGGATTGCCGTGGCGATGGGCAAGCTTGGTGCGGGCGGCGCCGCGCCGCTGTGCCGGCTTGGCATGCGCGACCTTCGGCTCCGGCACGTGCACGCGCTTCGCAGCAACCTTCTTCGGCACGTCCATGGGCTCAATGCGCGCCTGCGCCTCGTTGCCGCCCTTCGCTTCGAGCGCGACGGGTGCGAACTGCGTCTCCGGCCCGAGCCGCTTCGGCGACAGCACCGCCTTGGAAAGATCGAGGCCAAAATATTCGTCAGGCTTGTAGCCGTCAGCGTGTGCCAGGCCGCTCCATGCGAGCACGAGAGCAAGGGCAACGGCAGAATGAACGCTCTTCAGGACCACGGCCGCCTCCTGAAACTGATTATCAAACAGGTAATTTACCCCTATCTAGGCGGGCTCGCGCGCAATTCCAGCGGTCGATTGCCGCCGTGGTTAAGAAGTTTGGCGGTGTCATGCGACCTTCCGCACTGCACCCGTTCCGTCCAGGAACCCCATTAGGCGGCTACGGATGATCTACCCGTCAATGCCCCCGCGCCGGCGCACTGAGGTCGATCGGACGCAGCACTGCCGCCGTCGGGATCATCAGCACGGCGATGACGGCCAGGGTCCAGAACACGTCGATATAGGCGAGGAAATCGACCTGTTGTTGCAAGGTGCGGCCAACCCAGGCGACGGCCTGCGAGGCAGCATCGCTCGCATTCGAGCCCTGCGCCTCGAAAAAGCGCGTCATGGTGTCGATGGTCTGCTGGTAACCGAGGTCGGACGGCGCGGCGTGCTCGATCAGCCGGCTCTGATGGAATTGCTGGCGTTGCGCCAAAACCGTTTGCGCCAATGCGACGCCCATGGAGCCGCCGATGTTGCGGGCAACGTTGATCAGCGCGGAGGCCTGGTTGGTTTTGTCCGGCGGCACGCCGTCATAGGACGCGGTCGTCACCGGCAGGAACAGGAAGGGAAGGCCAATCGCGAGGAAGATGCGCGACAGCGCCGCATAGCTGTAGGTGATGTCGCCGTTCAGCCCGGTCAGATGCCACATCGAGAACGCGACCACTGCGGCTCCGAACATGATGAGATATTTCGGCTGCACGCTGCCGACGAGGCGGCCGACCACCGGCATCAGCATCAGCGTCGCGATGCCGCCGGGCGACAAGGCAAGGCCAGCTAGCAACGCCGTGTAGTTTAGCTCAGTCTGAAGCAGTTGCGGCAGCATCTGCGTCGTGGAAATCAGCACCGCGCCGGTGCCGAGCATGACCAGGAAACAGGCCGCGAACTGGCGGCGACCGAGCAGACGCAGGTCGACGATGGGATCCTCGCGGGTCAGCTCCCACGGGATCAGCGCAATCAGCGAGACGGCCGAAAGCACCGCGAAGGTGACGATCGTGTTCGAGCCGAACCAGTCGTTGCGCTGTCCCTCGTCGAGCACGTATTCGAGCGAGCCGAGCCCGATCGCGACGAGCAGGAAGCCGATATAGTCGACACGCAGCCCTTTGCTGAGCAGCTTCTCCCTCTCCTCCTCCGCGCCGGACGGCTCTTTCACCAGTGTGCCGACCAGGAACAGGGAGAGCAGTCCCATCGGAACATTGATCAAAAACACCCAATGCCAGGTATAGGTATCGGTGATCCAGCCGCCGAGCGTCGGACCGATCACGGGCGCGACGACGACGGCCACGCCGTAGATTGCAAAGGCTTGGCCACGCTTCTGCGGCGGAAAGGAATCCGCCAGGATCGCCTGCTCGCTGGTCGCCATGCCGCCGCCGCCGAGGCCTTGCAGGATGCGGAACAGCACCAGGGCTTGCAGATTCCAGGCGAACCCGCACAGCAGCGAGGCCACCGTGAAGGTCGCGACGCAGATCATGTAGAAGCGCTTGCGGCCGATCACGGTCGAGAGCCAGCCGGAGATCGACAGCACGATGGCGTTGGCGACGAGATAGCTGGTGATGACATAGGTGCTCTCGTCGATGCCGACCGCAAGCCCGCCGGCGATATGGCGCAGCGCGACGTTGGCGATGGTGGTGTCGAGCACCTCCATGAAAGTCGCGATCGAAACGACGAAGGCGATCAGATAGGGATTGTGCCCGCCGGCCGCCGATCGCTCCGGCGACCAGCCTCCCGCGGAGGCTCCGCCTGCCGCGACGTCGGTCATCGCACCCGGGTCCAGGGCACGACCGACATGCCGGGACCGACCGGCAGATCGTCCGGCCAGTTGTCGACCACGATCTTCACCGGCACGCGCTGCACCACCTTGACGTAGTTGCCGGTGGCGTTCTCCGCCGGCAGCAGGCTGAACGCCGTGCCCGAGCCCGGCTGCACGGAATCGACATGCCCGGTGAGCTTGCGGCCGGGATAGGCGTCGATGCGAATGTCGACCGGCTGGCCCGGCCGCATATCGTTGAGCTGGGTCTCCTTGTAGTTCGCGATGATCCAGACGTCGTCGGGCACGAACATCATCAGGCTTTGCCCTGCGGTCACGAAGCTGCCCTTGGCGCCGCTGAGCTTGACGACGCGTCCGGACTGCGCCGCGACGACGCTGGTGTATTGCAGGTTCAAGTTCGCCTGATCGAGCTGCGCCTGCGATTGTTCGAGCTGCGCCTTGGCGCCTTCGAGCTGGGCTTGCAGCGTCTTGATTCCGAGCTGCGCCGCGACGACCGCCGTCTTGGCACGCGCGGTGTTGGCCTGTTGAGCTTGAAGGTCGGAGCGAGTCTGCTGCTGGCGCTGCACCGTGCCCGCGCCTTTCTCGACAAGGTCTTCGGCTCGCGAAAACTCCTCCTGCGAGAACTGGAGCTGGGCCTGCGCCTGTTCGAGTTGAGCCTGGGCCTGCTTGATCTGCTCCTGCTGGGAAACGATCTGCGCCTCGACATTGGCGATGTTGGCCTTCGAGACCGCAACCTGTGCAGCCGCCTGCTCGCTCGCGATCCGATAGTCCCGCTCGTCAATCCTGGCGAGGAGATCGCCCGCGTTGACATGCTGGTTGTCGCTGACGGGGATGTCGGTTACGTAGCCACCAACCTTCGGGGCCACGGAAAAGCTGCGGGCCGCGACGAAGGCATCGTCGGTCGACTCGTAGTGGCGAACTTCGAGCCAGTACAGCAGACCGCCAACGAGCGCAGCGATCAGCACGATGGCCCCGATGCTTGTCAGCAGCCAGTGTGCGCGAAGCCGCTCGCGCAACGATGGCGCCTTGGCCGGCTGCTCCGATTGTCGCTTGTCGTCGCGGGGCTGATCGGGAGACGTTTTTGGAGCTTCCTTCGCCCTCTGCGGTTGCTCCGCGGACGGCCCACGCTCCCGTGTCTGAGCATCCACGGTGAACACCTTTCTGGGGATTGAACCCGACGGCAGAGAGGCCACAGCCACCTCGCACACCGGGGCCTAACCGCAGCGTCAAACCATGGTTCCGGCATGACAGAGCACCACTCACAATTGTGAATGCTCTGCACAACAAGAAGCGCGGCACGCGAATGCCGCGCTCACTGATTAGTCGGATCTCGTCTTGGAAAGCGCCTACGGGACGGGAACACCATAATAGGCGTTGATGCTGCGCAGTGCGGCGTCATCACCCCAGTTCCAGTCGCTCCTTTCGCCGTATTTCGGCGCGCCCTCCAGCTCCTTGGCGGTAATGCCGGTGACATATCCACCGAGCTCCGTGTCGTATTTCAACGCCTGCCAAGGCAAGGGATAGTGATCGTTGCCGAGCCCTAGGAATCCGCCAAAACCAAGCACCGCGTACGACACCCTGCCGCTGGTCTTGTCGATCATCACACGTTCGATGGATCCGATCTTGTTGCGATCCGCGCCGTAAACCGATGTTCCCTCGACCTTGTCGCTGCCGATCAGCCGTCCCATTTCGGCTCGATCCAGTTCGCCTTGATTCAACATCTCGATTCTCTCCACTCAGCCGATGTGTGGACCAACCGGACGCGGACTTGATCGTTCCGGAAGCGCGTTCCTCCACTCCTCTGGAACAATAGCGCGAAAGGCGCGGTTCTCTGACTTTCGCACCTCGAACCCGGAGCCCCGCGATGTCTCAGACCGTCTCCGATTTCGTCGTCCAGCGTCTGCATCAGGGGGGCGTGCGCCACATCTTTGGTTATCCGGCCGACGGCATCACCGGCGAGGTGAAAACCGATCCCGAGGTGCCGCCACTGCCGCCGCACATCACGCTGCAGCAAGCCAAGAACTGCTCGCTTGCTCTGTTGAAGGGGTATCCGAACGAAGCCGGGGTGATGAAGCCGGGGTGATCAAGGGAGCGGCACGGCAGGTGTTCGAATCGATCCTGCCCGGAAAGGAATGAGGTGAACCATGAGCGATTTCCGCGATATCCAGCACGGCGTCAACGATCCCGTCGGTGGCCTCGACGTGAGGCGCAAGGTCGACGACAACCGGACGCCGCATGAGCGGGCGCAGCATCATGCGGACGTGCGCGCCGATGCGTCCGCCACGTCCGCCGAGCCGTTCCTGCCGGAGCGGCTCCGGCGCAAGGCGACCGATCCCATCAATCCCCGCACCGGCAGGAATCCGACGGACTAACCGCTTGGAACCTCGGCTCCTGCTGCGGGTTGGTCGGCGCGAACGTTCGCGCGGCCTTTCGGCTGCGCCGTCAGTCAGAGGGACCGAACCATGAAAAAAACCATCGTCGCTTTCGCTTGCGTGCTCCTCGCAGGCCCCGCGCTCGCCCAGTCACTCGGCGAGAAGACCGGCGTGAATTCAACGCTCGGCGTCGCACCGACCACCGCCGACTTTGTCAAGGAAGTCGCCATCAGCGACATGTTCGAGATCGAGTCGAGCAAGCTCGCCGAGCAGAAGGGCAACGCGCAAGAAAAATCCTTCGCGCAGCAGATGGTGACCGACCACACCAAGACCAGCACCGAACTCAAGGGCCTGGTCGGCAACGGCAAGGCCCAAGCCACCGTGCCGACGTCGCTCGACAGCTCGCACCAGAGCAAGCTCGACAAGCTCAAGAGCGCCAACGGCAAGGATTTCAGCTCGGATTACAACTCTTATCAGGTCAGCGCGCATGAAGACGCGGTCTCTCTGTTCGAGCGCTATGCCAATGGCGGCGACAATGCCGAACTGAAGAACTGGGCCGGCAAGACGTTGCCGACGCTGAGGCATCATCTCGACATGGCCAAAGAGCTCGGCAGGGCTCCGAACGTCGGACAGTCCAAGTAGAAGTTTGCAGCAAAGAATCTTCTGAGGACGCCGGCATCGCGGCGTCCTCCTCGACCTAGCAACGATCTCGGTCCCTGCACGTTGAAGCGCAACGTTTTTGGGAGACCGTCATGGCTGATCAAACCAAAACCTCGATGTCCCGCCGGCACGTCGTCCACGCGGCGAGCGCAACGCTTGCTGCTGCTTCGCTGGCCCCTTCAACAGCGAAAGGAAATACGTCCATGCCCGAGCAGGACCTGATCGATCCCGTCACGCGCTATCCGAAGCCGCCGTTCAAGAAGCAGTCGCAGCCGTGGCCCGGGCTTGCCGGCAAGATGGAGCCGCGGCCGGACCATGGCGAGACCAGCTACAGGGGCTCGGGCCGGCTGGCCGGCCGCAAGGCGCTGATCACCGGTGGCGATTCCGGAATGGGCCGCGCCGCCGCGATTGCCTATGCCCGCGAGGGCGCCGATGTCGCCATCAACTATCTGCCGGCTGAGGAGCCGGATGCGCAGGAGGTGATCGCGCTGATCAAGAAGGAGGGACGCAACGGCCTCGCCATTCCCGGCGATCTCAAGGATGAGGCGTTCTGCAAGAGGCTCGTCGACCAGGTCGTGCAGGAGCTGGGTGGTCTCGACATCATCGTCAGCAACGCAGCGCGGCAGCAGACGCGGGCTTCCATCCTCGATGTCACATCCGAAGATTTCGACGCGACCATGAAGACCAACATCTACGCACCATTCTGGATCATCAAGGCCGCGCTGCCGCATCTGAAGCCGGGCTCATGCATCATCGGCACGACCTCCGAACAGGCCTACGACCCCTCGCCCGATCTCTACGACTACGCGCAGACCAAGGCGGCGACGATGAACTACGTGAAGTCGCTGGCCAAGCAACTTGGTTCGAAGGGCATTCGGGTCAACGGCGTCGCTCCGGGGCCGATCTGGACGCCGCTCCAGGTCTCCGGCGGCGCCACGATGGACAAGCTCGAAAAGTTCGGCGGCGTGACACCGCTCGGCCGCCCCGGCCAGCCCGCCGAGCTCGCCTCGATTTACGTCCAGCTCGCAGCCGCTGACGCCAGCTATGCCACCGGCCAAGTGTATGGCGCCTCCGGCGGCGCCGGGAATCCGTAATCGTCGTCGGGGCAGCGCCGCACCAGCGAGGAACCTTCATTGTCATCAAAGCTTTACAAAGCGTCATGAAGGACATCTCGCCGGAGAACGATGGCATTCATAGAGGTCAAACCCACCCGAATAGACACGGCGGTCGCGAACCAAATCGCGGCGCACACCAATCCAGGCATTGAGCACGCCGCAGAGACTCTGACCTGGGGCGCTGACGAGCACGTGCTGCTCGCGCTGGTGGCGGCCGGGTGGCTCTCTGCCCACCTTCTGCAACCGCGACGGCAGCGCCGCATCGCCAACCACGTTCTGACTGTTTCAGTGGCGACGGCCTTGCTGCCGCATGTTCTGAAATCGGTGTTCGATCAGACCAGGCCGGACCGGTTGACGGTGCGCGGACATCAAAATGGCGCCCCTGTTTCTGGGCGGGCGCGCGATGCCTTCCCCTCCGGTCACGCCGTCCACATGGGCGCAATTGCCTCGGCCGCCGGCCTGCTGCCGCCAACGCCGCGCCGGCTGGTGCGCTCGGTTGCGGTCGCGCTTTCACTGACACGGATTGCGGTGCTCGCGCATTGGACGAGCGACGTGGTGGCAGGCTTCGCGCTCGGCGCTGCCGTGGAGAGACTGCTCAGGCCCTGGACGCTGGCAAGGCCGCGCAGCCGGCAGCACAAGTCACAGGCACGGTCATGACCGAATATGTCGTGCGCTTCATTGCCGGCGGCGTGATCGTCTCCGCGTTCGCGATCCTCGGGGACATGCTCAGGCCGAAGAGCTTTGCAGGCCTGCTCGGCGCCGCCCCTTCTGTGGCGCTGGCGACGCTTGGCATTGTCGTCGTCCAGCACGGATCTCATTATGCCGCCGCCGAAAGCTGGACCATGATCTATGGTGCCGTCGCCCTCGGCTGCTACAGCGTCGCGGTCTGCCACCTGCTGATGCGATACTCTCTGAACGCATTGCCGGCCACCATCCTCGCTTCGGCCGTGTGGCTTGCGGTCGCCTTTGGACTGCTTGCAGGTTTCGGAGGTGCGGCCTGATGCTGGTCAAGATGTCACCATCGGCGCTGAAGCGGACACAATGGTACGAGTATGGAATCCGCTTTGTACTCGGCGGACTGGCGACCGTCCTCGCCGGGGCTCTCGGCGCGCGCTTTGGAGCGTCGGTCGGCGGCCTCTTTCTCGCGCTTCCCGCGATCTTCTGCGCCAGCGCAACGCTGGTCGAGAGCCATGAACGCCGTTCCAAGGAGAAGGCCGGTCTGTCCGGGCGCAGACGCGGCCAGCAGGCCGCGGCGCTCGATGCCGCAGGTGCCGGCCTCGGCAGTATCGGCCTCGTTGCGTTCGCCGTTGTGTTTTCCGTGACAGCGGAAGCGAGCATCATCGGCGCGTTCGCCCTCGCCATCGTGGCTTGGGCCGTGGTGTCGGTGTCAGCGTGGTGGCTGAGGCGAAAGCTTCGCGCCGTCTCTCGCCATCCCCGGGCCGAACACCGTGTCCGATCAACAGGAAGCCGGGGCTCCCTGTCGTAAGCTCAGAGGGTTGCTCGAAGGTGGTGAGGCTCAGACCGTCTTCGCATCTTCTGTCCTCGGGGGCTGCAAGCCGGAGCTATTGGCCCAGCGCTCGACTTGCTCAATTACCTTCTGATGGCTCGGACGCACGGGCTTCTGCGCTTCGGCCTCGTCAGAAAGCTTGCGGGGTAACCTGACCTCGTCCGTCATGGTACGTCTCCCTTCCCCTTTAAAATGCGTCTCCGCGCGAAACGTTTCAAAGCATTATCTTACTGATTTGCATCGACTATCTCGCTCAACTGACGCTTCTTGAGGTTGCTGTGGAACTCGCGGCAAGTTGGCGAGTTGAGTAAACTACGCAACTTGCTCAATTTGCGTGCTGGGAACCATGAACGACCTTCGCGCCGAGCGCCTCCAAGTGATGCTTTCGCCGGAAGAGCTGGCCGCAATCGACGATTTCCGGTTCAAACACCGCATGCCGACGCGCGCCGCGGCGGTTCGCGAGTTGCTCAAATTCGGGCTCGCAGCAGCGGGGATCGAGACCGAGCTCGGCTCCTCCGCCGGCGTCAAATCAAGCGAGTATGGCGTATTTGGCCGCGGTCCTGCGGGACACACGCCGGCAAAGGCCGACGGCGAGGGCACGGAGTGATTCCCAGCCTCTCATCGCGGAACGGCCCCGACACGGTGGGTGCCAGGGCCGTCCTTGGAGATTGCTTCCGGCGCACCGGGGGCATGACAACCGGAAGCAATCTGTCGACGTTTCGCCAGACGATTCGTTCCTCGCGCAAAGGCCCCGCGGTTTGAGCTTTCGAAGAACCGCTCGCGCTTTTTCCGGGTCGATGCTCTAGCCGCTCGGGGCGGCGCCGGAATCGTCCGGTGTCATGCCTGAGCCCGGCGTCTTGCTGTTGTCGTTCAACTCGGGATCGCGCGTCGCTTCGCGCGACGGCGAGCCCTTGGGATCGGTCTTGTGCACGGTCTGGGCACGCCGCTTATCGCGCGGCTGCTCCTCTGCCCTTTGGTCCTTGACGATGCCCTGGTCGGAATGCGCCATGCTGTCCTCTCGCCTCTGATGTCTCAAAGCGCTTACGCACCGGAGCGCCGAATGTTCCGGCGCGTGCGAAAGGCTGGGGCGCTAGCTATGCACAGCGTGCACCGCGACTGATGCATTCCCCTGATGCACTTGCCGCACCGTCGTCACCGTCGCGAACGCGACAGAGACGCCGAAAGCGAGAATGAGAGAAAGAAGTGCCAGACGTGGAGCCATTGCAAACCTCCTGCTGGATCGAAAACCAACGCGATCGACTATCCCTGTATCATCGTTAATTGGTGCGCGCATACCGTGACGCGTCTCACACGCAGATTCACGAAAACGAGAGCGTCAGGCGTCCTGCTTTTGGCGGCCGCGGACCATGACCGGCGGGATTTCGCCGTCCAGCCAGTCCTGCTCGTTCGCGAGCGCCCTCCAAGCTTCCGCCATACGCGAATAGCGCTTGTAGGTAGGCTGGCCTTTGGCGCGCTCGGCGAGCTGCAGGCAGTTATCGGCGTTGTCCCGGAAAATATCAGACTGTTTCATAAGCAAGATGTGGGCACCGAGCCAACATTGCGCAACCGCTCTTACGGGATCGTAACATTTGCGGGAACTTCGCGTCCCAAACGTCATTGGTGCTTATGCGAATTCTTGTCGCGATAATCCTGGCGTTCATCAGCACCGCAGCGCTCGCCGACAGCCCGGGTGAGCAGATACAGGGCGATCGCACGCCGACTGCGACCGACGTCATCGGCGGCCTCTATGCCCTGAGCCGCTTCCAGCAGGGCCTGTTGGAGAGCACCGATCTGAAGGGAAATGCGGAGGTCAAGAACCTTGCCGCTCTGCGCGCCGAAGAAGCCGCCAAGCGCGACAAGGCGCTGAAGGAGATCCAGGACAGGATTGGCGCCGAGCCGCGAATCGGCAAAGCAACATCCGCCGGAGCGAGCGTTGCCGAGCCCGAGAGTGCGGACGGGCCGACCTATGTCAGAAGCTTTTATGCCGCGCAGATCCCCGAATACGACTCCGCGATCGGCATGCTCGAGCGCTATCTGAAGGCGCCCGACAACGCCGCGCTCGCCGCTTTCGCGAAGGACCAATTGCCGAGATTGCGCGCCCAGTTGAAGGACGCCGAGCGCACCATGGCCGACAAGTAGCTGTCCTATTTTTTGTCCGGATGCTGCTGGGTCTCCGGCCGCACGGTGTGGTCGCTCCCGGACATCTTGTCCCGGCCGGCGTCGCCATTGTCATCCTTGCCGCCCGAGGTCGAGGTGCCGCTGCCACTCCGGCTCGATTTGGCCGCAGCCCCCGTGGTCGGCTGCTGCGCACGCGGGGTCGCAGAACTTGCGGCGGGATCGCCGGTCACGGCACCGCGCCCACTCGGCGCTCCTTGCGCATGGGCCGATCCAGTGATGAACAACGTGACCATAACAAATGTAAGTCCGGCCTTCATGAGCGCTCTCCGATCGTTCGCGGGCTAACGGCACTTCGAGTGCTCTGTTCCCGGACGGATTGCGGGCAATTCGGGAGCACCATGAGCAGCGTCCGGGCGGCCCAAAAATTATCCGGAACCGAATGGAACCGATTGCACCCGCCGATGTTGTTTGTACCGGGCTGAGCAAGGCAGGTTCCATTTTCGCGCGCTCCAACCTTGGCGCTTGATTTCGAATTTGGCTGACGCTCTATTTTAAGTCATTGCGTCTTGGCGTGGATTCGGCCGACGCCGCGGGGGAATCATATGAGCGACCTCGATCCCGGAACTGCATCACGGTCCGGTCGTCGCATCCCAAAGCCGAAAAACAACGGTGCGTCAGAGCCGGACTCCCGGCCGGAATTGCTGCTCGCGCTGCAAGCCATGCGCAGCGGCGACTTTTCGTTGCGGATGAGCGGCGATTATCTCGGCATCGACGGCAAGATCGCGGACACGTTTAACGAAATCATCGCGGCCAACCAGCGCATGGCCCAGCAGCTCGAGCTGGTCGGCCAGGTCGTCGGGCGCGAAGGCAAGACCCGGCAGCGCGTCAAGTTCGGGCTGGCGAGCGGCTCCTGGGCCGACATGGAAGGCTCCGTCAACACCCTCATCGACGATCTGTTGTGGCCGACGCGCGAGGTGACGCGCGCGGTCGCAGCGGTGGCGCAAGGCGACCTGCTCCAGACCGTCAAGCTCGACGTCGACGGCCGTCCGCTCCGCGGAGAATTCCTGCAATCGGCCACCATCGTCAACACGATGATCAAGCAGCTTGGCGTGTTCACCTCCGAGGTGACACGCGTCGCGCGCGAGGTCGGCACCGAGGGCAAGCTCGGCGGCCAGGCCCAGGTGCCGGAAGTGACCGGCGTCTGGAAGGACCTGACCGAGAGCGTCAACTCGATGGCGAACAACCTGACCAACCAGGTTCGCAACATCGCCGAGGTCACGATCGCGGTCGCCAACGGCGACTTGTCCAAGAAGATCACCGTCGACGTTCGCGGCGAGATCCTTCAGCTCAAGGAAGCCATCAACACGATGGTGGACCAGCTCCGCTCATTCGCCTCCGAAGTGACGCGCGTGGCGCGCGAGGTCGGCACCGATGGCAAGCTCGGCGGCCAGGCGATCGTGCCCGGCGTCGCCGGCACCTGGAAGGACTTGACCGACTCCGTCAACGCGATGTGCGGCAACCTCACCGCGCAGGTGCGCAACATCGCCAACGTCACCACCGCCGTGGCGCGTGGCGACCTGTCGCGCAAGATCACGGTGGACGTCCGCGGCGAGATCCTGGAGCTGAAGGACACCATCAACACCATGGTGGACCAGCTCAACTCCTTCGCCTCCGAGGTGACGCGCGTCGCGCGCGAGGTCGGCACCGAGGGCAAGCTCGGCGGCCAGGCCCAGGTGCCCGGCGTGGCCGGCACCTGGAAGGATCTCACCGACAACGTCAACTTCATGGCGTCCAACCTGACCGCGCAGGTCCGCAACATCGCCGACGTCGCCACCGCGATCGCCGGCGGCGATCTCTCCAAGAAGATCACGGTGAACGTCTCGGGCGAGATCCTTCAGCTGAAGGAAACGCTCAACACCATGGTCGACCAGCTCAACGCCTTCGCCGGCGAAGTCACGCGCGTCGCGCGCGAGGTCGGCACCGAAGGCCGGCTCGGCGGCCAAGCCAACGTGCTCGGCGTCGCCGGCACCTGGAAGGACCTGACCGAGAGCGTCAATTCGATGGCGTCGAACCTGACAGCCCAGGTCCGCAACATCGCCGAGGTGACCACTGCAGTCGCCGGCGGCGATTTGTCGAAGAAGATCACCGTAGACGTGCGCGGCGAGATTCTGGAGCTGAAGGATACCATCAACACGATGGTGGACCAGCTCAACGCGTTCGCCGGCGAGGTCACGCGCGTCGCGCGCGAAGTCGGCACCGAAGGCAAGTTGGGCGGCCAGGCTCAGGTGCGCGGCGTGGCCGGCACCTGGAAGGACTTGACGGACAGCGTCAACTCGATGGCCTCGAACCTGACGGGTCAGGTGCGTAACATCGCCGAAGTCGCGACCGCGGTCGCCAAGGGCGACCTGTCGAAGAAGATCACCGTCAACGTATCGGGCGAAATCCTTCAGCTGAAGGAAACGCTCAACACCATGGTGGATCAGCTCAATGCGTTCGCCGGCGAGGTGACGCGCGTGGCGCGCGAGGTGGGTACCGAAGGCAAGCTGGGTGGCCAGGCGCAAGTGCCAGGCGTCGCCGGCACCTGGAAGGACCTCACCGACAACGTCAACTCGATGGCGGGCAACCTCACCGCCCAGGTCCGCAACATCGCCGAGGTCGCGACCGCGATTGCCGGCGGCGACCTGTCGCGCAAGATCACGGTGGACGTCCGCGGTGAGATCCTTCAACTGAAAGACACCCTGAACACGATGGTCGACCAGCTCAACCGCTTCGCGGGCGAGGTGACGCGCGTCGCGCGCGAGGTCGGCACCGAGGGACGCCTGGGTGGTCAGGCCAACGTGCCCGGCGTTGCCGGCACGTGGAAGGATCTGACGGACTCCGTGAACTCGATGGCGGGTAATCTGACCGCCCAGGTTCGCAACATCGCCGAAGTCACCACGGCCGTTGCCCGCGGCGACTTGTCCCGCAAGATCACCGTCGACGTGAAGGGCGAGATCCTCGAACTGAAGAACACCATCAACACCATGGTCGACCAGCTCAACGCCTTCGCCGGCGAGGTGACGCGCGTGGCGCGCGAGGTCGGCACGGAAGGCAAGCTCGGCGGCCAGGCCGAAGTGCCAGGCGTTGCCGGCACCTGGAAGGACCTCACCGACAACGTCAACTTCATGGCCTCGAACCTGACGGCCCAGGTCCGCAACATCGCCGAGGTCGCCACCGCAATTGCCGGCGGCGATCTGTCGAAGAAGATCACGGTGGACGTGCGCGGCGAGATCCTGCTGCTCAAGGACACCTTGAACACCATGGTCGAGCAGCTCCGCTCCTTTGCCGCCGAAGTGACGCGCGTGGCTCGCGAGGTCGGCACCGAAGGACGGCTCGGCGGTCAGGCCGTCGTGCCCGGCGTCGGCGGCACCTGGAAGGACCTCACCGACAACGTCAACCTGCTCGCCGCAAACCTCACGACCCAAGTCCGCAACATCGCCGAAGTCACCACGGCCGTTGCGCGCGGCGACTTGTCCCGCAAGATCACCGTCGATGTGAAGGGCGAGATCCTCGAGCTGAAGAACACCATCAACACCATGGTGGACCAGCTCAACGCCTTCGCCGGCGAAGTGACGCGCGTCGCCCGCGAGGTCGGCACCGAAGGCGAACTCGGCGGCCAGGCCCAGGTGCCCGGCGTCGCCGGCACCTGGAAGGATCTCACCGACACCGTCAACTTCATGGCGGCAAACCTCACCGAGCAGGTCCGCGGCATCGTCAAGGTCGTGACCGCAGTTGCCAACGGCGACCTCAAGCAGAATCTTACCGTGAAATCGAAGGGCGAGGTGGCGGCGCTGGCCGACACCATCAACAACATGACCGAGACGCTCGCGACGTTTGCCGACCAGGTGACGTCGGTGGCGCGCGAGGTCGGCGTCGAGGGGCGGCTCGGCGGACAGGCCGACGTGCCCGGTGCGGCCGGCACCTGGAAGGATCTGACCGGCAACGTCAACCTGCTGGCGGCCAATCTCACCTCGCAGGTGCGCGCCATCGCGGAAGTCGCGACCGCCGTGACCAAGGGCGATCTGACGCGGTCGATCCAGGTCGAGGCCCGCGGTGAAGTCGCGGAGTTGAAGGACAACATCAACACGATGATCACGAACCTCCGTCTGACCACGGACGTGAACACCGAACAGGACTGGCTGAAGACCAACCTCGCGAAATTCACCAACATGCTTCAGGGTCAGCGCGATCTCGCCACCGTCGGCCGACTGCTGCTGACCGAGCTTTCGCCGCTGGTGAACGCGCACACCGGCGTAATCTACCAGGTCGAGAGCGAGGACAGTCCCCGGCTGCTGCTGCTTGCCTCCTATGCCGGCGACGGCCTCTACCCCTATCCGCGCGTGCTTCCATTGGGTGACGGCCTGATCGGCCAATGTGCCCTCGACCGGCGCCCGCGCGTCGTGGCGGACATTCCCAGCGACGTGGTGCCGATCAATTCGGCGCTGCTCCGCGTCGCGCCGAAGAACCTCGTGGTGCTGCCGGTGCTGTTCGAGGGCCAGGTCAAGGCGGTGATCGAGCTTGCCTCGCTGACCTCGTTCACGACCTCGCAGATGACGTTTCTGGAGCAGCTCACCGACTCCATCGGCATCGTGCTCAATTCGATCGAAGCGACGATGCAGACGGAGGGTCTGCTCAAGCAATCGCAGCAGCTCGCCGGCGAGCTTCAGACCCAGCAGCGCGAATTGCAGCAGACCAACGACCAGCTCGAGCAGAAGGCTCAGCAGCTCGCCGAGCGTAACGTCGAGGTCGAGCGCAAGAACCAGGAAATCGAGCAGGCCCGCCGCGCGCTGGAGGAAAAGGCCACCGAGCTCGCATTGACCTCGAAGTACAAGTCCGAATTCCTCGCCAATATGAGCCACGAGCTGCGCACGCCGCTGAACTCGATCCTGATCCTCGGCCAGCAGCTCAGCGACAATCCGGACGGCAATCTCACGGGCAAGCAGGTCGAATTCGCCCGCACCATCCATGGCGCCGGCACCGATCTGCTCAACCTCATCAGCGACATCCTCGATCTCTCCAAGATCGAATCCGGCACGGTGACGGTCGACGCCGAGGAAATCCTGACCGCGAACCTGCTGGAGACGGTGGGGCGGCCGTTCCGGCACGAGGCTGAAAATCGCAATTTGTCGTTCAAGATCGACGTCGATCCGAACCTCGCGCGCAGCATCGTCACCGATTCCAAGCGGCTGCAACAGGTCCTGAAGAACCTGCTGTCCAACGCCTTCAAATTCACCGCCGAAGGCGAAGTGCGGCTCAAGGTCGCCGCCGCGGTCGGCGGCTGGGGGACGGATCATCCTGTGCTGAATTCCGCGCCGGCCGTGATCGCGTTCGAAGTTTCCGACACCGGCATCGGGATTCCGCTCGAGAAGCAGAAGCTGATCTTCGAGGCGTTCCAGCAGGCCGACGCCGGCACCAGCCGCAAATATGGTGGCACCGGCCTCGGTCTTGCGATCAGCCGCGAGCTCGCGAGCCTGCTTGGCGGCGAGATCCACCTGCGCAGCTTGCCCGGCAAGGGCTCGTCCTTCACGCTCTATCTGCCGCTGAAATATTCCGGCCCGACGCTCGCGCCGCGCGCCGCGCCGCAGCAGCAATACAGCCAGCCGCCGGCACTGCAGCCGGCAGCGACGACGCCCGAGCGCGTCGTCGAGCAGTTGCCGGACGATCGGCTCAAGCTCGACCCCGGCGACAGTATCCTCCTGATCGTCGAGGACGACCCACATTATGCGCGGATTCTGGTCGATCTCGCGCGCGACAAGGGATTCAAGGTCCTGGTCGCCTCGCGTGGCGCGGAAGCGCTCGAGCTTGCCAAGCAGTATCAGCCAAGAGCCGTTTCGCTCGACGTGTTCCTGCCCGACATGCTCGGCTGGACAGTGCTGAGCCAGCTCAAGCACAATCCGCTGACGCGCCACATTCCCGTGCAGATCATCACGCTCGACGAGGACCGCCAGCATGCGCTGGCGCGCGGCGCCTTCTCCTTCGTCAACAAGCCGACCACCACGGAGGGTGTTTCGGCTGCGCTGTCGCAAATCAAGGAATATGCCAGGCCGCGGCGCAAGCGGCTGTTGATCGTCGAGGACAACGAGGCCGAGCAGCTCTCGATCCGGGAGCTCCTGCATCACGACGACATCGAGATCGTGACCACCGATACCGGCGCCGGCGCACTTTCGATGCTGCGCGAGGCGCCGTGCGATTGCGTGGTGCTCGACCTGCGGCTGCCCGATATGAGCGGCTTCGAGGTGCTCGACCAGATCCGCCACGACGAAGCGCTGTCGAACATTCCGGTGGTCGTGTTCACCGGCCGCGAACTGTCGGCCGAGGAGGATGCGGAACTCCACACGATGGCGCGCAGCATCGTGGTCAAGGGTGTGGAATCGCCGGAACGCCTGCTCGACGAGACTGCATTGTTCCTGCATCGCGTGATCACCGAACTTCCGATCGAGAAGCAGCGCATGCTGGAGAAACTGAACAGCTCCGACGAGGACCTGATCGGCAAGACCGCGTTGCTCGTCGACGACGACGCCCGCAACATCTTCGCGCTGTCGAGCGTGCTGGAGCGGCGCGGCATGAAGGTTCTGACGGCGACCACCGGCCGCGAAGCGGTGACGCTGGTCGAGTCCAACCCGGAAATCGCCATCGTGCTGATGGACATCATGATGCCGCAGATGGATGGCTATCAGACCATCGGCGTGATCAGGGAGAACCCGGCCTTCTTGCGCCTGCCGATCATCGCGCTGACAGCGAAGGCGATGAAGGGCGACCGCGAGAAATGTCTGGAAGCCGGCGCGTCCGACTACCTCGCCAAACCCGTCAACACCGATCAATTGCTGCTTGCAATCCGCATGTGGCTGCACCGCTGAGCGGGATCCGAGAATGGACCACCAAAAGGTCAACATCCTCCTCGTCGACGACCAGCCGGCCAAGCTGCTCGCCTACGAGGTCATCCTGAAGGAACTCGGCGAGAATCTCGTGATCGCTTCGTCGGGGCGCGAGGCGCTGGAGGTACTGCTCAAGACCGAGATCGCGGTGATCCTGGTCGATGTCTGCATGCCCGAACTCGACGGTTTTGAGCTCGCGGCGATGATCCGCGAGCATCCGCGGTTCCAGAAAACAGCAATGATCTTCATCTCGGCAATCCAGGTCAGCGACATCGACCGGCTGCGCGGCTACGAGATGGGCGCCGTCGACTACGTTCCGGTGCCGGTCGTGCCAGAGGTGCTGCGTGCCAAGATCAAGGTGTTCGCCGAACTCTACCGCAAGACGCGCCAGCTCGAACGGCTGAACCAGGAGCTCGAGGACCGCGTCCGCGCGCGTACCGCGGAACTGGAGAACTCCACCGCAAAACTGCGCGAAAGCGAACAGCGCCGCAGCATGGCGATCGCGGCCGGCAAGATGGGGTCCTGGGACTGGGACTGGATCAACGGCGACTGGATGTGGGACGAAGGCCAGTACCGCATCTTCGGGGTGACGCCGGAGACCTTCAACGTCACTTCGGCAAACATCCAGGCTTTGCTGCATCCCGACGATGTCGATCAGTTCCGTCGGGCGATCGCCGCGCTCAATAGCGGCGCGCTCGCGTATGAGGCGGAATTCCGCATCGGCCGGCCCGATGGCGAGATT
Organism: Bradyrhizobium sp. Kon10; assembly: GCF_055807395.1. Classification (NCBI taxonomy): domain Bacteria; kingdom Pseudomonadati; phylum Pseudomonadota; class Alphaproteobacteria; order Hyphomicrobiales; family Nitrobacteraceae; genus Bradyrhizobium; species Bradyrhizobium sp. Kon10. The sequence goes on from NZ_JBVVOZ010000001.1 coordinate 362,025, forward strand.
CGCTGGTGCGTCGGCACGGCGGCCGCGACGGTGGACGAGAGCGGACGCGTGGTGCGGGTCAGCGGCGTCACCGTCGACATCACGGAACGTAAGCGCGCCGAAGAGCGACAGACTCTGCTGGCACGGGAAGTCGACCATCGCGCCAAGAACGCGCTGGCACTGGCGCAGTCGATCGTGCGCCTCACCCGCGCCGACGGGGTCCAAGCCTATGTCAGCGCCGTCGAGGGGCGCATCAACGCACTCGCGCGCGTGCACACGATCCTGTCGCTGTCGAGCTGGCAAGGCGCCGAGTTGTCCAAGCTGATCGACGAGGAGCTTGCGCCCTATTCGCTTGGCGGCCAGGTCAAGCTGGCAGGTCCCCAGGTGCAGTTGCTGCCCACCACGGCACAGACACTGGCACTTGCTCTGCACGAGCTCTTCACCAATTCGGCAAAATATGGTGCGCTCTCGACACGATCAGGACGGCTTGCAATCGGCTGGCAGTCCGAGAACGACCTCCTCATTTTGACGTGGGAGGAATCCGGCGGCCCAGCAGTCATGACGCCGAAATCGCGCGGCTTTGGCACAAGGAGCCTGCTGGCGAGTGTCGAATCGCAGCTCGGCGGACGAGCGCAATTTGATTGGCGCGCGGAAGGCCTGTTGTGCCGGCTCGAAGTGCCCCTGATGCCAAAATCTGCGGCCGTGTCGGCAGCACAGGACAGGTTCGACCCCAACACCTTTCCTGAGCTACAACGCGCGTTGGGTTAGCGCGAAGCGACTGCTTCCCTCTGCTCTGTCGGCCGAGGGTCAACGGCGATGCGCCCCTCAAGCCATGCTTCCGTTTGCGCGAGATCGCGTAACGCCGTCGCGTAGCGAAGGGCCGCGCTTCGCTCCGCGCCGCGCGGCAGCTTGCGCGCCTTGCGCAGCATGTCGGCGGCCGCGTTGCGATATGCCAGCGAGCGATAAAGAAAGACAACCTTGCCCATATCGAATATTCCCGTGTTGGTGGCGTCATTCTCGCAAAGCGAGCATGAACGTCGCCTGAAGCGACTCATGACAATTCCTTCATCCGGGATGGAACCCTGGATCATTGCGCGCGTTTGCATGCCAAAGCGAGCGGCAGTTCCATGCGGGCAAAAAAGTCGCCAAGCCTGATCTCTCCCACCGGCCTCATCAAGCTGATGACGCATGCGATGATGGGTGCCGCGCTCGGCCTTGGTTTCGGTCTTGCACTTATTCTGTTCAATCCAGCGGTCGCCAGCCTGCTGAACCATGGCGGACGCCAGGCGGTTTTCGTCTTTGTCATCACGCTGGTGACGACGTTTTCGATCGGCGCAGCGCTCACAGGCGTCGTGTTCATCATTTCCGAAGACAAGGAATTTTGAGGTCCGGGTGAAAACGCCTGAGTGGTTCCTTGGAACTCCTGCCGCAGATAGCGGTTGGGTGCCTGCGTCAATTCAACTCAGGAGTCCCCCGCATGAAGACCACCAAGCTCGCCCTCGCCGTGATGTTGGCAACCGGCCTTGCCGCCGCGCCGTTCGCCGCGCAGGCCAAGTCGCACAAATCGAAACACCCATCCTCGATGTCGTCTTCGCAGACGACGGGAGCCAATACCAAGTCAAGGGCCCCTGACGCCTCCGGCCAAGGCGGCTCTGGTCCCGGCTCCGACCAAGGCGGCAGCATGACGAATAAGGGCACGACCAACACCAAGTAGGCTCGCCGAACTCCAGGAAAGGCCCCGCGATCGCGGGGCCTTTTGCTTTGATGCGCGAACGGGGGATTGGCCTGCTCCGCGAGCTGCGCCGCATCTCAAGTGAAGTTAAGGCGCGACTTACGAAAGTGTCTTCACGAGCTGGTCAAGCCGCGCCCGCTTACGCGAGATCAGGAGCTGGGCCGCGGCGTCGTCGAGGCCCTCACGCCGCAATTGACGGATCGCGAAGCCCAGTTCGAGGATCTCGGCGCGCAGTTTCAGAATCCGGTAGGCGTCCGGGTCTTCGTCCACGACGTGCCTCCATCCGCTGAACGCCTCTGATGATTCCCTCTCAATATCTCAGCGACGCAGAGCCGCGCGTGTCGGCTTGCTCTCGATCATCCCTGAACGCAGACGCACCCGGTTGCCGATATCGGGCAACACCTCGCCGCCCCCGGCTGCCTTCCATTCGCCGATCAGCAGGTTGATTTTCCGGCGCAGATCCATCTGCGCGAGGGCTTGCTCGGTGCAGTCGCGATCGCGGTTGACGAGATCGCGCACAGACGCCTCGACGTGGGCCATTTCCAGCCTCAAGGCGCTGATTTTACGTCGAATTTCATTAATTCTGTTGTCCATGACTTGTTAGAACAAAATAAGAACATATAGTCAAGTCACCAATTCCGTATGGAGAGCGGACATGCAGGTTCAGGGTCAATACGACGCCAGGGTTTTTTTCATGGATCAGATGACCCGGGCGCAGGGGCTGAGGCTGAAGCGGCTGAGTGAGGAGGCCTACCAGCCCACGCAATACGATCGATATCTGTCCTCCGGTGAAGCCGCGCGACGCATCCAGCTGCTGGAGGCGGAAATCGAGCTGGCGAATTCCTTCTAGCTTGCTTGGCGCGTTCGCGCGTTGCGGCGCGTTTCGGAACCATGCCTGCTTCGAGCAGTTCTCTCGACCGAAGGGAGAAACTTGATGGCACGCAAGGCAAAGAAGCGCCGTTACTCGCGCAGCGCCGGCAAGGATGTCGAGCGCGAGATGCGCCGTTACAAGAAGGGTACCGCGAAGAGCGGACCGGGCGGTCGTGGCGGACGCGTGAAGAGCCGCAAGCAGGCGATCGCAATCGGCCTGTCCGAAGCGCGCAAGAAGGGCAAGAAGGTCCCGAAGAAGGCGTCGAAGCGGAAAACAGCCAAGAAGACCAAGAAGACGGCCAAGAAGAGTTCGAGGAAAAGTTCGAGCAAAAGATCGAAGAAAAGCTCCAAACGTAAATCCGCCAAGCGGTCGTAGAGACCAGCCTCAGATCATGCTGCCCGGCATGAAGCAGCGGATCGAGATGCCAAACGCCGTCTTGACCGGCCACACCATGGTGCGGCCGGCGCGGTTTGGCTCGGTGATGACGGCTTCGTCGGGGACTTCGACCCACTGCCCGTCGAGGCGCACTTGGTAGTGGCCGTTGTGCGATTCCCAATCGGGATCGGCGACCGCAACGCCGTCGGCGTCCGAGCAGCACGGACCGAGATGGCTGCGCAGACTGTCGAACCAAGGCTTGAGCGGCGAATCGGCGTAGCGGCCGTCGTCGCGACCCATCGCACTTCCGATAGATAATACCAGGGGCGCCACGAGCAGCGCACTCATCAGCGAGAGCTTCAATCGACCCATCTTGGCACCGATCAAATGCGAACCACCGGCGGGTTCCAAAGCAGCCGGACGGTCCGAAGTTCCACTCTTCCGACAGGCTCTGGCGCTTCCACGCCAAAGTGCAACACGCGACTCCCGAGTGTGAACAGCGAACGCGGCTTTTTCGGACGAACCCGTCACCATTGCTGCCGTTAACGAGAATGTTATCGGCTACCTGTGGGTATGTCAGCGCACACGAAAAAAGGCGGCCCGCAGGCCGCCTTTTGAATTTGCGGTCGAAGTCGCGAGACTTACGCGAGCGGCACTGCGACGAACCGGGTCGCCTCCGCGCTCTTCACCTGCAACAGCACGCTCTTTTTGCCGGACGATTTGGCCTGCGCCAGTTCGGACCGGACATCGCCGACATTGGCGACCGGCTTGCCGCCGACGTTCAGGATGACGTCGCCGGTCTGGATACCGTGCTGCGCGGCCGGTCCCTCGGGATCGACTTCGGTCACCACGAGACCTTTCTGGCCGGCGGCGCCTTGGACATCACCCGCGGGCGCAAGGCTGAGTCCGAGCCGCGGCGTGCCGGCGTCCGGCTGCGTCTTGCCGTCGTCGGCCTTACCTTGGGCCTGCCGCTCGTTCGGCAGCTCGCCAAGCGCGAGCGTTATCGTCTTGCTCTCGCCTTTATGGAAGACGTCGAGTTTCACTGAGCTGCCTGGCGCCAGGGTGGCAATGGTGCGGGCGAGATCGCGGGAGTCCTTGACCGCAGTACCATTGACGGCGGTGATGACGTCACCGGCCTCGATGCCGGCCTTCGCCGCCGGGCTGCCGTCCTGCGGATTGTCGACGATCGCACCACGCGCCGCCTTGAGGCCGAGGCTGTCGGCGATATCCGCGGTCACCGGCTGGACCTGTACGCCGAGCCAGCCGCGGGTGACCGCACCCTTGTCCTTCAACTGTGCGACGACGAGCTTTGCGGTCGAGGCCGGAATGTCGAAGCCGATGCCGACGGAGCCGCCGGACGGCGAGAAGATCGCGGTGTTCACGCCGATGACGTTGCCGTTCATGTCGAAGGCAGGACCGCCGGAATTGCCCTTGTTGATGGGGGCGTCGATCTGGATGAAGTCGTCGTAGGGACCGTTACCGATGTCACGGCCGCTGGCCGAGACGATACCCGCAGTCACCGTGCCGCCGAGACCGAAGGGATTGCCGACCGCGACCACCCAATCGCCGATCCGCGCCTTCTGGTCGGAGAATTTGACGAACGGGAAGTCCTTCTTGCCTTCGACCTTGATCAGCGCGAGATCGGTCTTGGGATCGGTGCCGACCACCTTGGCGGTGTAGATCGTGCCGTCGTCGGTCGTCACCTGCACCGATTGAGCGTGGTCGACGACGTGGTTGTTGGTGACGGCATAGCCGTCAGCGGAGATGAAGAAACCGGAGCCCTCGCCCGTGATCACCTGATGACGCTGGCGCGGCATGCCGTTCATGCCGCGGGGGAAGCCGAATTGCCGCGAGAACTGGTCGAACGGCGTCTGCTCGTCAGAATCCATCCGGTTCTGTTGCAGCATCGCGCTCTTGTCGTTGTCCTCGTCGATCTTCACCCGCACCGAGATGACGGCGGGTTTGACCTTGGCGACGAGATCGCCGAATCCCGGCGGCGTCGCGGCCACCTCAGAGGCCTGCGCCGGCGCAATGAGGGAGTTCACATTGAACGGCGAAGAAATGGGAGACGCGGCGAGCACGGCGACGCCCAGCGCGGCCACGGTGCCGAGCAGCGCCAGCCGGCGCGGCCTCAGAATCTTGCGGGACGTGGTGGTGTCGGAATTGACGCGATCGTTCATGTCGAAATCTCCATGTTGGGTGAGGGGTCGCCCTGCATCCAACATGGGTCCTTGCACCTTACGGTGTCCCGTCCACGCGATTAATTCTTGGCAAAGAAATGCGACGAGCGGCCGCAGGCAAAAAATCTTCGAGCGACGGCGGCGCGTCGATGCACTTCAGACTGTCGGACTTTGATCTCGCACTCCCGAGGGCGCGTATAAGAGCTCTGTCACGCCGCGGCGGGGGTTTCCCATGCCGCTGCTCCGATAGCGTCGTCCTCGCCCTTCGCATTGCACGCGGCGAAGTGCGCCTTGAGCTCGATCTCGGCGAGATGTTCGAAATGTTCGGCCTGGCCGAGGAGCTCCCAGGTCTGGAGCGGCCGGTAGGCCGCCTGCTGACGGCAGAGGGACGCCAGCGCGCGGTAGCGACGTACGTTCTCCATGAGACCCTCCCTCGCGTTCACAAGGCTTATTGCCCTGATTTGCGTCAGGCCGATGGCGGTTGTGCAAAACATTTGCTGCCTGCACAGCGCGCTTGATTGCAGTTAACTTTTGAGAAATGCGCTCGCCCACTTTAGTTCCAATGACTCGGGCTTTGCACGTGGAACCTGCCTCGCAAGGGCATGGGCTCCAAAGCATGGGCGCCAAGGCATGAGCTCCAAGCGTAACCCGCGAGGTTCCGCGCTCATACCGATCAGATCACGATACCGTTCAATTAGTTTATCGGATCCGCGCGGTGGCACCCGCATGGAGCGATTGCGCGGAATTATCTTGCACTTTTGTTACCCGGCCGGACTCGGCGGCGATGCGAATGGCCGCGATGTTGCTGGCGTAGTCGGCGCTGCTGCTGCCGCGAAACACGGCGGAGCCCGCCACAAGCGTATCGGCGCCAGCTGCGGCAACGGCCGCGGCATTGTCGCGCGTGACCCCGCCATCGACCTCGAGTCGGATCTGGCGGCCGCCGATCATGCTCCGAATGCGAGTGATCTTCCCCAGTTGCGAAGTGAGGAAGGACTGGCCACCGAAGCCCGGATTGACCGTCATCACCAGCACGAGATCGATACGATCGAGTACATATTCGATCACGCTCTCGGGCGTGGCCGGACACAGGCTGACGCCGGCCTTCTTGCCGAGCATATGGATCGCCTGAAGCGAGCGATCGAGATGCGGACCGGCCTCCGCGTGAACCGTGATGACATCGGCCCCCGCCTTCGCGAACGTTTCGAGATAAGCATCGGCCGGCGCGATCATGAGGTGTACGTCAAAAATCCGCTTCGTCAGCGGCCGGATCGCCTTAATGATATCAGCGCCATAACTGATGTTCGGCACGAAATGCCCGTCCATGACGTCGCAATGAATCCAGTCGGCGCCGGCCCCGTCGATCGCCTTGATTTCCTCGCCGAGGCGCGCGAAATCCGCCGCCAGAATGGAAGGAGCGATGAGGATGTCTGGTGTCATGGCTTTGCACTCCGCACATCGGCCCCGCCGCTGAACACGCGGCTCGTCAGGACATCGGCCGGATCAATGGTTTCGAGGTCGGCGACATCGAGCATGCGATCGAGATCGGAGACCAGGCGATCGGCCTGCCGCAGCCGAATGCGATCGACAGCGTTGCGGATCGAGCGCGCATTGGAGAAGAACGGCTGGGTCCGGCGCAACGCGATGTATCTTTCGAACGCCTCGCGTGCCGCAGCCGCGAAGCGATATCCGCGTTCCCTGAACATCAGCTCGGCTATGACGAGCAGCTCGGATTCCGCATAGTCGGGGAAATCGATGTGGTGAGCGATGCGCGAGCGGAAGCCGGGATTGGAAGCAAAGAAGCTCGTCATCCGCTCGCCATACCCGGCCAGGATGACGACGAGGTCTTCGCGCTGGTTTTCCATGACCTGAAGCAGGATCTCGATCGCCTCCTGGCCATAATCGCGCTCGTTGTCCGGCCGGTGCAGGTAATAGGCCTCGTCGATGAAGAGCACGCCGCCCATTGCCTTCTTCAGGATCTCCTTCGTCTTGGGCGCGGTGTGGCCGATATACTGGCCGACGAGATCGTCGCGCGTCACCGAGATGACCTGTCCGCGCCGCACGAAGCCGAGACCATGCAGGATCTTGGCCATGCGCAGCGCCACGGTGGTCTTGCCGGTGCCGGGATTGCCGGTGAACGACATATGCAGCGTCGGCGGTGCCGAGGCCAGACCCGCGCGCTGCCGCATGCGTTCGACCAGCAGCAGTGACGCGATCTGCCGGACGCGGTTCTTGACCGGCCTCAGGCCGATCAACTCCTGTTCGAGCTGTTGCAGCGTGCCGGTGATCCCGGCAGCTTCAGCTTCCTTGCGAAGATCGAAATTGGTCTCGCCGCCTTCGGCGGTCGTCGCATGGATAACATCGAGCATCAGCACCTCGAAGAAAAGGGCTTCGCCGCCGGGAAGCGGCGAAGCAGTTGTCCGCCAAGGATAGGGAGCAGGGAGTGCTCCGCGCGGAGAGGAATGGTTATTGCGAGGCGTGGGCCGTCGGCTTGCGTACAGTGCTATACCGGATTGCGCGCCCACCAACCTCCTGTCGCACCAGCTCGAACTCAGTCTCTTGCGGCGGGCGGTTCACCAGGAACGAGATCCGCACCGACTCCCAGCCATGGCTGGAATCGAAGCCGCTGATGCGGATGTAACGTTCGCCGTACACCCGGCGGCACTCGGCGAGTTCCATCATCACGCCAGCCGCATCCTGGAGATCGAACATCGGCAGGCCCCACATCTCCCAGTAAGTGTTGCGGGGATGCGGATCATCGGTGAATTCGATGTTCACCGCCCAGCCGTTTGCAAGACAGTACTGCACCTGCTTGGTGATCTGATCGTCGGTCAGATCGGGCAGGAACGAAAAGCAGCCCTGAGTGAGTTTCATAGTGCGTCTCCTCAAACGGTTTCGAGTGCGATCGGCACGAAGTCCGGCGTATCGGTGGATTGATAGTTGAAGCTCACGTCCTTCCAGACTTCGAGCGCGGCCTTCAACGGCGTGCAGGTTTCGGCCGCTCTGGCCAGAATCTCCGGCCCCTCATGGACGTAGTCGCGTCCCTCGTTGCGGGCCAGAATCATCGCCTCCAACGCGACGCGGTTGGCGATCGCACCGGCTGCTATCCCCATCGGGTGACCGATCGTGCCGCCGCCGAATTGCAGCACGACGTCCTCGCCGAGCAGATCGAGCAACTGGTGCATCTGGCCAGCATGAATACCGCCCGATGCTACCGGCATCATCTTATTGAGACTCGCCCAGGACTGGTCGAAGAACAGGCCGTGCTCGAGCTTCACCGGATTGAAGTCCTCGCGGCAGACGTCGTAATAGCCACGCGTGGTGTTTGGATCACCCTCGAGCTTGCCGACGACCGTGCCGGCGTGGATGTGGTCGACACCGGCAAGCCGCATCCATTTGGCGATGACGCGAAACGACACGCCATGGCTCTTCTGCCGTGTGTAGGTCGAGTGGCCGGCGCGGTGCAGATGCAGGATCATGTCGTTGCGGCGCGCCCATTTCGCCATCGACTGGATCGCGGTGTAGCCGATCACGAGGTCGATCATGACGATGCACGATCCGAGCTCCTTGGCAAATTCCGCGCGCTCGTACATGTCCTCCATCGTCCCGGCGGTGATGTTCAGATAGGTCCCCTTCGCCTCGCCAGAGGCTGCCTGCGCTCGGTTGACCGCTTCCATGCAGTAGAGGAAGCGATCGCGCCAATGCATGAAGGGCTGCGAGTTGATATTCTCGTCGTCCTTGGTGAAGTCGAGCCCGCCCTTGAGTGCTTCATAGACGACACGACCGTAGTTGCGGCCGGAGAGGCCGAGTTTCGGTTTCACCGTCGCGCCGAGCAGCGGCCGGCCGAACTTGTCGAGCCTTTCGCGCTCGACCACGATGCCGGTCGCCGGCCCCTGGAACGTCTTCACATAGGCCACCGGGAAGCGCATGTCCTCCAGGCGTAGCGCCTTCAGCGGCTTGAATCCGAACACGTTTCCGATGATCGAGGCCGAGAGGTTGGCGATCGAGCCGGGTTCGAACAGGTCGAGGTCATAGGCGATATAGGCGAAATAGGAGCCCGGCGAACCCGGCACCGGATCGACGCGGTAGCACTTCGCGCGATATTTCTCCGCCGCCGTCAGACGGTCAGTCCACACCACCGTCCAGGTCGCAGTCGAGGATTCGCCGGCAACCGCCGCGGACGCTTCGATCGGATCGACGCCGTCCTGCGGGGTGACGCGAAACAGCGCGATGACGTCGGTGTCCTTCGGCACATAGTCGGGCTCCCAATAGCCCATGCGCTTGTATTCCATCACTCCCGAGCGATAGCGCTCTTTGCCGCGGACCGTTCCTGCGTGTGCATTCATGGCTCTCTCCTGCTCTTCTCTCTCTGTATGACTAGGCGGCGACTGGCTCGTGGGTGGTCGGATCGAGCTCGCCGGTGCGATAACGCCGCGCCATCTCGCTCAACGGAACGACCTTGATCCCGCTGGCGTGACCCGCCGTGCCGAACTGCTCGAGACGTTCACGGCAGAGCTCGCGCATCGCATCCATCGCGGGTTTGAGGAATTTGCGCGGGTCGAACTCGGAGCGCACCTGCGCGGCCACCTTGCGGAATACCGCGGTCATCGCCAGACGGCAGTCGGTATCGATATTGACCTTGCGGACGCCACTCTTGATGCCGCGAACGATCTCCTCGACCGGCACGCCCCAGGTCTGCGGCATGTCGCCGCCGAACTGGTTGAACATGTCCTGGAGTGGCTGCGGCACCGAGGACGAGCCGTGCATGACAAGATGCGTATTGGGCAGCCGGCGGTGGATTTCCTCGACCACCCGCATCGCCAAAATGTCGCCATCCGGCTTGCGGCTGAATTTGTAGGCGCCGTGCGAGGTGCCCATCGCGATCGCGAGCGCATCGACTTTTGTTGCACGAACGAAATCGACGGCCTGATCAGGATCGGTGAGCAGCTGGTCGTGACTGACCTTGCCCTCGACGCCATGGCCGTCCTCCTGCTCGCCGCCACCATGCTCGAGCGAGCCGAGCACGCCGAGTTCACCTTCAACGGAAGCGCCAACCCAATGAGCGAGATCGACGACCCGGCGCGTGATCGCGACGTTGTAGTCGTAGTCCGCCGCCGTCCTGGCATCGGCCTTGAGTGAGCCGTCCATCATCACCGAGGTGAAGCCGTGAGCGATGGCGCTGGCGCAAGTCGCTTCGTCGTTGCCGTGGTCCTGATGCATGCAGAGCGGGATGTCCGGATAGGTCCGCTCCAGCGCGTCGATCATGTGCGAGAGCATGAGATCGCCGGCATAGCTGCGCGCGCCGCGCGAGGCCTGGATGATGACGGGTGCGTCGACCTCGGCCGCTGCCTGCATGATCGCGATGCCCTGCTCCATGTTGTTGATGTTGAACGCCGGTACCGCGTAGCCATGGGTGGCGGCGTGGTCGAGCAGTTGGCGAAGGGTGATACGGGCCACAAAATTCCTCCTCTTATTGCTTGCCGGTACGCATAATCGCCCGCCTTGCAGCTTCCGCGATGGCCTGCGACGTGATGCCGAATTCGCGGTAGAGCACGGACGCGGGCGCCGAGGCGCCGAAGCCGCGCATGCCCACGAACTCGCCGTCGATACCGATCCAGCGATGCCAATCCCCAACGACCGCCGCTTCGATGCCGACGCGCGGCGCGGTACCGAGCACGGCGGCGCGGTAGTCGTCCGGTTGCTCGTCGAACAATGCAAAGCAGGGTGCGGACACCACGGCAGCACGGACGTGCTCGGTCGCGAGCAGACGGGCGGCTTCAAGGGCGATCGACACTTCCGAACCGGTCGCGATCAGCGTCACGTCGCGGCCGCCATCCGGCGAGACGATGAGATAGGCGCCCCGCGCGACGCGGTTTCGACCGCGGGCATCGCTGCGGAACGTTGGCAGCGCCTGCCGCGATAGGCACAAGACGGAGGGTCGATGCTCGGATTCGAGCGCGCAATCCCAGGCTTCCAGCGTCTCGACGGCATCGGCCGGACGGAACACCAGGAGGTTCGGAATGACGCGCAGCGCCGCGAGATGCTCCACGGGCTGATGCGTCGGGCCGTCCTCGCCAAGCCCGATGGAGTCGTGGGTCATCACATGAATGACGCGCAGCCGCATCAAGGCCGCAAGACGGATGGCCGGTCGGCTGTAGTCGGAGAAGGCGAGGAAGGTGCCGCCATAGGGGATGAAGCCACCATGCAGCGCGATGCCGTTCATCGCCGCGGCCATGCCGTGCTCGCGGATACCGTAATGGATGTAGTCCCCCGCGAAATGTCCGCGCGTGATGGGAGTCTGTGGTTTCGCGTGCGTCAGGTTCGAATGAGTCAAGTCCGCGGAGCCGCCGATGAGTCCAGGAATTGTTCCGGCAATGCCGTCGAGCACTTGCTGCGAGGCCTGCCGCGTCGCGAGCTTCGGACGCTCGGTGGCAAAGCGCTCGCGTAATTTCGCCGCGGCCTGGGCAAAGGCTCCCGGCAGGGCAACGGTCTTACCCTCGATGAAGAGGTCACGCTGCTCGGGCGTCGCACATTCGTAGCGATCGAGCCATGCAAGACGTCCCACTTGCCCACGCTGCCCGATCATCCGCCATGCCTTCAGGATCGGGCTGGCCACCACGAACGGCTGATAGTCCCAGCCGAGCGTCCTGCGCGCTGCCGCCGTCTGCTCGGCGCCGAGCGGCGCGCCATGCGCCTTCTCAGTGCCCTGACGATCCGGCGCGCCGTAGCCAATGATGGTGCGGCAGGCGATCAGCGACGGTCTTGCGCTCTCACGCTCCTCGGCAATCGCCTGCGCAACTGCTTCGGGATCGTGCCCGTCGACACGGCGCACCGACCAGCCGGAGGCGGCGAAGCGTGCGAGTTGATCATCACAGGTTGCAAGTGAGGTCGGCCCGTCGATGGAAATGCCATTGTCGTCGAACAGGACAATCAAACGACCGAGCTGAAGATGGCCAGCGAGCGAGATCGCCTCCTGGCTGAGGCCTTCCATCAGGCAGCCGTCGCCGGCGATCACATAGGTGAAGTGATCAACAAGGCCGTCACCATGCCGCGCATTGGCCATGCGCTCGGCGAGCGCCATGCCGACGGCGGTTGCGATCCCCTGCCCCAGCGGCCCCGTCGTGGTCTCAACACCCGGCGTGTGCCCGTATTCGGGATGACCCGGCGTCTTCGAGCCCCATTGCCGGAACGCCTTGATATCGTCGAGACTGATATCGCCGCCGGTCAGATACAGCAGCGCATAGAGCAGCATCGAGCCGTGGCCCGCCGACAGGACGAAACGGTCGCGGTCCGGCCAGTTCGGATGAGCCGGGTCGAATTTCAGGAAACGCGAGAACAGTACGGTCGCGACGTCGGCCATGCCCATGGGCAGGCCGGGATGGCCTGACTGCGAGGTCTCGATGGCATCGACCGCGAGAAAGCGGACGGCGTTGGCGAGATCGTTGTGCGTGACCGCGGTAAGGTCGGCTTCGGCGTGGACGGAGATGTTCATCGGATCCTGCCCTTCTTCACTTCAGGTTTCGCTTGCGCTCGATCAGCTGCATGATCAGCGGCGTCAGGATCAGCTGCATCGCGAGATCGAGCTTGGCGCCGGGACACACGATCGAGTTCGCGCGTGACATGAAACTGTGCGGCAGCATCGAGAGCAGATAGGGGAAGTCGATGCCGCGCGGATTCTTGAAGCGGATCACGACCATCGATTCGTCCGGCGTCGGGATCCAGCGCGCGATGAACGGATTCGACGTATCCACCGTCGGCACGCGCTGAAAATTGATGTCGGTGTCGGTGAATTGCGGGCAGATGTAGTGGATGTAATCCGGCATGCGTCGCAGGATGGTGTCGGTGACGGCCTCGGTCGAATAACCGCGCGCGCTGCGGTCGCGGTGCAGCTTCTGGATCCATTCGAGATTGATGACGGGCACGACGCCGATCTTGAGGTCGGCATAACGCGCGACATTGACCTTATCCGTGACCACGGCGCCGTGCAGGCCTTCGTAGAACAGCAGGTCCGAATTTTCCGGGAGCCGCTCCCATTCGGTGAAGGTGCCGGGAGCCGCGCCATGCAGCGCGGCTTCCTCGGCGTCGTGCACGTAGTGCCGCGTGACCGCTGTACCGGTCTCGCCATAGTCGCGGAACGCCCGCTCCAGCTCTTCGAACAGATTGGTCTCGGGGCTGAAATGGCTGAAATGCTTGTTGCCGCAGTCAGCCTCCTTGGCCATCTGCGTGCGCATCTCGGTGCGGTCGTAGCGATGGAAAGCGTCGCCCTCGATGTAGACGGCGTTGACGCGTTCGCGGAAGAATATCTGCTCGAACGTCTTCTTGACCGAGGTCGTGCCGGCGCCCGAAGAGCCGGTGATGGAGATGATCGGGTGTTTCCTGGACATGAATCGCCTCCCATCACAGCCGGAAGAAGCCGCGCCGCGCGAACAGCGGCGCGGAGATGCTGGCGGCGAGCAGCGGATCGCAGTGCAGTTCCGCGACGCGCCTCACCTCGTTGCTCGATCCCATGATCAGCGGCACGCGCTGGTGCAGGCTCTCCGCCGATAGGTCGAGGATGCGCTCGCGCCCTGTCGAGGCGGAGCCGCCGGCCTGCTCGATGATCATCGCCATTGGATGGGCCTCGTAGGTGAGCCGCAAACGACCGTCGCCATAGCCAGGGCGCGCGTCGGACGGATAGAGGAACACGCCGCCGCGCGTGAGGATGCGATAGGCCTCCGCGACCAGCGAGCCGATCCAGCGCATGTTGAAATTGTGGTTGGCGAGCCCATCGACGCCGGCGAGGCATTCGTCGACGAAGGCGCGCACCGGCGGATCCCAGTGCCGGCGGTTGGAGGCGTTGATAGCGAACTCGTCGCACACCTCGGAAATCTGCACGCTGCTGCGCGCCAGACGGAAGCAACCGGACTTGCGGTCGAGCGTGAAGATGTCGACGCCGTCGCCGAGCGTCAGCACCAGCGAAGTCTGCGGACCGTAGGTGACAAAGCCCGCGGCAAGTTGGGCCGAGCCGCGCTGATGGAAGGCGAGCGCGAGATCGTCGGGCGCCGGCAGAATCGAGAAGATCGTGCCGACCGTCATGTTGATGTCGATGTTGGAAGAGCCGTCGAGCGGATCGATAGCGACGCAGATTTTTGCCGCGCGATCGCTGATCTGCGGCTCGTGCATCTCTTCCGACGCCAGTGCCGCAATCGGCAGCTTGCCGAGGCAACGGCGCAGGATTGCATCCGCCTGGACGTCGAGATTGCGTTGGAGATCGCCGTCGCTGTTGCGGCTCGTGGTCAGGCCCGAGGCGTCCGCGAGATTCCCGGTGCCGATGAGCTCGGCGATCTCGATCGCGGCTGCGGCGATGGCATCGACCGCGGCCGCTACTGCCAGCGCATGCGCCGCCGTCTCGGAATACCGTTGAAGGTGGTCGTCCAGCCTGAGTTGCCCGGTCATCTGCGTCCATCCCCTTGCGGGCGCCGCATCCAATTCCCTCGGCGGAGGTTCGGTGCGGTCGGTCCCAGTACGAGGAGATTGACAGTGCCGGCTTAATAAGGAAAATTTCTATTCATGATGGATGCCAAAAAATTTCCTTATAATAGTCCTAGCCATGCGGCGACCCAGCTCCGGCATTTGACGATCCGGCAATTGCGTTCGCTTGCGGCGCTCTCGGCCAAGGGCAGCGTCACCGCAGCTTCGACCCAACTCGGGCTGACGCAGCCGGCGGTGACGCAGCAACTGCGACAGCTTCAGGATCTCGCCGGGCTGCCGCTGGTGCAACGGACCGGCGACGGCATGCTGCTGACGGAAGCGGGCAAGGAGGTGCTGTCATTGGCCGAACGTGTCGAGGCTGCAATCGCCGACTGCCAGGGTGCGCTCGACCTCCTTGCAGGGCGCACCGGAGGCACCGTGCATCTGGGCGCAGTCTCGACCGCCAAGTATTTCGTGCCGCACGCGATCGCGGCGTTCTCCAAGCGCTTTTCGAAGATCGAGATCAAGCTGACCGTCGGCAATCGCGAGGAGATCCGCGACGCCATGCACGGTTACGATCTCGATTTCGCGGTAATGGGTCGGCCACCGGCCGATGTCAGCGTCGACGTCCGTCAGCTCGGGCGCAATCCCCACATCATCATTGCGCGTAAGGGGCACTGGCTCGAGAAGGACTCCGGCCTCAGCCTGACCGATCTTGTGCACGAGACTTTCCTCACGCGCGAGCCGGGGTCAGGCACCCGCACGCTGATGGAGGGCATGTTCCAGAAGTCGGACCTGGAGCCGATCATCGGCATGGAGATGAGCAGCAACGAGACCATCAAGCAGGCGGTGATCGCCGGGCTCGGCATCGCCTTCATCTCGGCGCACACGGTCGCGCATGAGCTCGCCGAAGGCCGGCTCGTCGTGCTCGACGTCGCCGGCTTGCCTATCGTCCGGCAATGGTACGTGATCCGCCGCAGCGACAAGGTGCTTCTGCCGCCGGCGCAGGCGATGTTCGATTTTCTGGGCTCGGAGGGCGCGAATTATCTGCCCGATATGCCCGAACTCGTCGGACGATAGACTGTTAGCGTTCAGGCCATGAGCTTCATGGCGACCGTTGCGGCCAGAATGACAATGATCTGGAGCAGGCGCTCGGTTGTGAAGATGCGATTAAAGGTGATCATTGTTGGCCCCCGGCTGACGTGAGAGATCTCGTTCGGCGCGTTGCTAGCACACGTGGACACCGAGGCAATTCCGTAGTGGCACCGAATCGAGCTGGAACGCCGATGGTTAACGATCAGGCAGCAAGCTGGACGGCATGATCCGCCCGGCTGGCGAAATAGGCTTCCAGTTCCATCAGCGCTCGCGCCTCCCATTGGTTCGCCTGCTCCAGCAGCGACCAGCTCTGGCGCGGCCGAAATGCTGCGGTCTGGCGATAGAGCGATGCGATACCGCGGTAGCGGCGCACGTTCTCAAAGATGGCGTGACCGTTCATTTGGCCGTTCATGTCGAAAACTCCCTCGTCCTTCCCGTGGGGGAATTTGCGGTCAAATCTTTTTCGAAACGTTAGCGGCGCGCGGGAAGCGCGCCGATGGTTGCCGGACTGTTGCGGCTGCGCAACGCGAGGCCTGTCGTGCCGCCATCTATTGCGGATTCGTTGCCGCGCTCTTGCCGGAAGGCTTCAGCCCGCCGCGGCGGATGATCGCAATCGTCTCGCGGCAGAGATCGGCGAGGCCGATCAGGAGCACGGCAAGCAGGAAGAACAGGTTGATGGAATCTGTATGGGCGCTGGTCAACGCACTGAACTCGAAGAACGGCGGCATGAATGCCCACCACACCAGCGGAATGATGAGCAGCAAAGCGAATGCAGCCGCGGGCGCGCCGGCCAGAATTCCGACCAGGAAGATACTGGGAATGAACGCCGCAAAATAAAGCTTTGCGCCTAGCGCGACGCAGACGCCCTGAACTGCGGCCGAGGCCGCCACGATTGCAAAGCCGAGCAGAAATGCCTGCCACGACCATGGCCGTACCCGCGGTACGCCAAACAGTCCCGCACGCCTCATGGGCCTCCCCTGCCGCCTGTTCACCAAGCCCGATTGCGACCAAAGTACTACAGCCGCACCGAAATCGCGAGACGGAAATAGCTTGGCCGCGGGCTTGGTAAACCCGCCGCAACGCAACATCGGACGACACCGCTATTATTCGGTAGCGGCATAGAGCAAGGCGGCGACGGGAAGCGCCAGGCCGATGCTGGAGGCGAGGGTCCAGCCGCCCTGCACGAACGCCCAGGTGCCGAGCGCAGAGCCCGCCGCACCGGCGGCGAAGAACGTCGTCATGTACAGGCCGTTGAGACGGCTGCGATGCTCGTGCCCGAGCAGGAAAATGGCGCGGAATCCGAGCACGACGTTGCCCTGCACGCCGAAATCGATGGCGATCGCGGCGATCACGAGACAAGCGAGATTGAGCTCCGATCCTGCCGCGCCGATATGCGTCACCAGGAAGCCCGCGGCCACCAGCATCATCGCAACGATCGTGGCGATGCGGCTATGGCCGCTATCAGCGAGCCGTCCCGCGATCGGAGCGGAGAACACACCAGCGACGCCGGCGAGCGCATACAGCGCGATGCCCTGTTGGCTGAAGCCGAATTCAGTCGCGAACTGGAGTGGTACTACCGTCCAGAACAGAGTGAAGGCGCCAAACAGCCCCGCCTGGTAGAGCGCGCGGCGCCGCAGCAGCGGCGTAGCGAGCGCCAGATGCGGCATCGACATCAACAGCGCACCATAATGCATGCGCGCGACCGGCTTGCGCTTCGGCAGTGTCATCCAGAGCACTGCTGCGAGCACGATCATGAGCGCGGCGGAGGCGAAGAAGATGGCATGCCAGGACAGGACCGCGGTGACGAAGCTCGACACCGGGCGCGCCAGCATGATGCCGAGCATCAAGCCGGTCGAAACGTTGCCGACAACGCGGCCGCGAATGGCTTCCGGCGCAAGATGCGCCGCATAGGGAATGATAATCTGCACCGCCACCGAACCAAGTCCGATGAACAGCGCGGCAATCAGGAACGGCAGCGCATGGGTCGCAAAGGCGGCCGCAAGCAGGGCTGCCGCGCCGAGCGTGATGACGGTGCAGATCAGCGCGCGGTTCTCGACGAGATCGCCAAGCGGCACGATGAAAAGCAGGCCCGTGCCGTAGCCGATCTGGGTCATGGTAACGATCAACCCGGCCGCGGCATGCGAGAGGCCGAGCGCGGCGCTGATGGGCGCGATCAGTGGCTGGGCATAATAGATGTTGGCGGCGACCATGCCACAGGCCGCGGCAAGCACGAAGGTCAGTCGCTGCGACACCGCATCCGGCTCGGGCGCGGCATCGATGGTGGCATTCATCGTCATTCCAGATTCTCCGGCACTTCAAGTCTCCACAGATAGGAAATGATCATTTCCTAATTTGACAAAAATTCAGGCGAGCAGCTTCATCGCGACGCCGACCAGCCGCTCGCCATCGAGCGGCAGGCGCGCCTTGCCGGCCACGCGCAGGCCCTGCGTCAGGCAGATCATCAGGCGCGCGGTGTCATCGGCGTCGATATGGCCAGGAATCGAACCATCGGCCTGCCCTTCGCGAATGAGGCCGGCGATGAAGGTCTCGTTGCTCCTCAGTTGCGCAGTGACGCGCGTGCGGATCACCGGATCGACCGCCGACAGCTCGACCGCGCTGCCGACCACGATGCAGCCGCGGCGGCCCTCGCTGCCCTGGGAGTGATCGAGATAGGACAGCAGCACGTTGCGCAGCTGCTCACGGCCGTTTGCCCCGCGCGCAGCCGCGCTACGAGTCTGCTCACCGCGCACCGCGATGTAGCGCTCGAACGCGGCCAGGAATACGGCATGCTTGTCCCGAAAGGCCTTATAGACGCTGCCGGTGGCAAGCCGCATCGCGGCGGTCAGATCGCCGATCGACGTGGCATGATAACCGCGCTCGCAAAACACCCTGACCGCCCCGTCCAGGGCAGTGTCCATGTCGAACTCGCGGGGCCGACCGGGTGAATGGGCAACAGGCTTGGACTTTCGAGTAGCTTTTTGCATTGCGGGACAATAGGGAATGATCGTTCCCGAATAAAGACACGTGGTTGTGATGGGGCTCCAGAATTCCTCCGCGGAAAGACTCTGGGCTGCTTCGGGGCCGCCGCGAACCTCGCCAACAGACGTCCCGGATTGCGCTGTGCTCCATCCGGGCTACAAGGTCGAGATCACCGCTTCGACCGCACCGGCGTTCCGTCCGCCATGATGCTCACGCCCTTGCGCTCCACGATCAGTCCGTAGGCGCGCGGCTGGCGATGGACGTCGAAATTGAAGGTGGTGCGCTTGTAGGAATTGCAGAGATCGAGATCGCAGCGCGCCAGTGCGATCTCGTCGCCTTTCGTCGTGCAGGCAGCCATGATTTCACCCGAGGGCGCGATGATGCAGCTGCCGCCGATGTGGTCCACGCCCTCCTCGACGCCGGCCTTGGCGACTCCGACCACGAAGGTGCCGTTCTGATAGGCGCCGGCCTGCATGACCAGATAGTTATGGAACAGCGAGAGGTCGTCATGCTCGGGCGCCGGGGGGTTGTGCACCGGGGTGTTGTAGCCGATCAGCACCATTTCGACGCCCTGGAGTCCCATCACCCGATAGGTCTCGCTCCAGCGGCGATCATTGCAGATCGCCATCCCCATCACGCCGCCGAAGACGTCGATCACACCGAAGCCGGTGCCGGGCTCGAAATAACGCTTTTCCAGATGCTGAAACGTGCGCCAGGGCTCGTGCTCGGCATGGCCGGGCAGATGGACCTTGCGGTATTTGGAGAGGATGGTGCCGCTCTTGTCGACCAGGATGGAGGTATTGAAGCGGCGGGTAACTCCGGCCTCGACCGTCAGCTCGGCATAACCGAGATAGAAGCCGATGCCGATCTCGCGCCCGAGGTCGAACAGGGCTTGCGTCTCCGCGCCAGGCATCTCGCGCTCGAAAAAGCCGTCGATCTCGGCCTGGTCCTCGAAGTACCAGCGCGGAAAGAACGTGGTGAGTGCGAGCTCAGGATAGACGATCAGATCGCAGCCATTGGCCTTGGCTTGGCGCATCAACGCCATCAGCCGCGCCACGACCTCAGTTCTCGTCTCGGCTCTCGCAATCGGACCCAGCTGGCCGGCTGCAACATTGACAAATCTCGCCACGCGTCTGCCCTTCGCTTCCCCGCATCGTATCCGAGCCAAGCCTATCGCGCGTGGCGCCGTGGGCATAGCCTCGCTGGCCGGCACGGATGCCCAGCTACGCGGCAGGCCTTGCGCCGCGCAGCAAGCCATGACGACAAACTGTGATATAGCGGGCCCACGCGGCGGCCGTTCGGATTGCCACGGAGTGCGACTTACCATCCCGCCGAGAAGGGCTCGTTGAAGAACATCGGCGGGCCGCGCGCCGCCAAGCGCGACGGTTGGCGCCGACGGTGCCGCTCCGCGACGCGCTTGTTGGGAACGGCCGGCACGGCCTGCTTCAGCTCCGGGGCAGGTTGCGTCACCATCGCAAAAGCCTGGCGCGTACTGTCCTGCGTGGCCGGTGCCACCGTCGCGACCGGCGCGGACGGCGGCACATCCGAGACCGTCCTGGACAGTGAAATTTGCCGCACGCTGGTGTCGAAGACGATCTTCTCCGGCCATGTCTGCGCGGAATGAATGCGCGCTATCGAGACGTCCGGGCCCATCCCGGCGGCCGCACTCACCGGACTGTCCATGTAGCGGTCTGCAACGAACAGGAGCGCGAGCAAAGCGCCGCCGACAAAGACGAAGTAGCGGATGAGCGGCATGGGTGCCTCGATCGCCTCGTCATCGAGGCCCCTGCGGCAACGGGAAGGAGTGGCAATCGTTCCGGCTCCGCATGGAGGCAATTTGGCTGGCGAGGAACCAGATGCCTCGGGCTCAATTGTTCCAGGAGGCGAAGAGCGGAGGAGACGAACATGGCGAGACATCTGACACGAGCGCGTCTGGCGCGTGGCGTCACCGGCGCAATCTCGGCGCTGGTTCTCTGCGCGATCGCCGCCTTTGGCGCCGCGCATCATTTTGCGGTCTGAGGAGAGGTTCGCATGACATCTGACCCCGAGGAATTGGTCAGACTGCAAGGTTATGGCGAGATGACGCTGCGCACGGCGATTGCGACGTGGATGGCGCTGGAGCCACGCGACCGATCAAGCACCGCTGTCTTCCGGATTCGCGACGGCGAGAGATTGGCCTCGGGCGAGATCGCCGAGCTCGCATCGGACTGGGGCATCGAATCGGCGGGTGAAATCAGGTCCCGGGCGCGCGAGACCGATCGACGCTGGCCCGAGATCGTCCGCGGCATGGTCCGCGAGGCACCGCTGCCGGCGCTCATGGTTGCGTTCCTTGCGGGTGTGGTGGTGGCGCGGCGGTGACGGACCCGGCCGAACGGCGGCTTGCTGCATCAGCCGACGCGCTGGCATCCTCCTTGCTGAGTTGCCGTCAATTGCTCAGACCCGCAGTGGGTCTGTCTCACAGTGAGGCGATGACATGCAGGCGACGTCCCGTTTTGAGGCGACTATCCCGACACAGCTCCACGCGCTGATTTCCGATCTGCGCTGGCGGACGCAAATGCTCGACGCCGACATTTTGGAGGAAGAGCGGAAGGCGGGAATCTCCGACCCGAAGAACCTTGCCTACCCGATGCTCGCGCTGAACCTGAGGGCCCGGCGCGACAATATCCGGATGAGCATCACGATCCTGGAAAACCGCCTTGAGAAACAATCGCTCGAATGGTCACGTGCCGCCTGATGCAATGGTACTGACGGGCTGGCAACGCGACGTGCTCCGCTGCCAGGCATAGGGCGGCGGGGCAGATTTGCGTTGCCAATATGCAACGGTTCCCCACGGTCTGAAGCTGGACAAAAGAAACTCCCATTCCAGCCACGAACCCCGCTCACAACGCCGTGAGACTACCAGGGGAACGACGATGCGTGCACAACGCGTTTGGAAAGTGAATGGGGCGGCCAGCATCGGGCAGCTCCAATCCAGACTGGACGATCTCAACAAGCGCCTCAGCCAGCTCGAAAGCCATCATCCCGAGAGCTCCAAGGTCGAAGAACTGAGATCGAGCGCGCTCAGCCTGTCGCGAGAGATCGACGATATCCGCTGCGCCGAGGCAACGGAGGCGCTGAGCGAATTGCTGCGGAAGTAGGTGGGGTTGGTGATCGGAGTTGTAACGACCCAAACAACGCATTTAGTTGTCCGTCGAGACACCGCAGTTGTTGCAGGAGAGTCGACTGATGACCAAAGCGACGATCGCCGATCTGGAAGGCGGGGAAGCGTTGTGCTCCTGGTTCAAAGATGGGCCTACATTCCATGATGCGACACTGCAGGAGCTGGAGCTTCGCCGAGATATTTCGTCCGCACCAATAGCGAGGATACGACCCTGAGCTTCGATTCAAGCTACGGCGTGCACGGCCGGATCAAAGCGAAGCGGGTTGTCGTCTCCTTCGAGCTGCGGCCTGCGCCATCGCTCTGCGAATAGCCATGCCGCCACGACAGGCTGCCCTGCCCGGCCAAATCGGCCGTGGACCCGTCTCGAAAATCGTTGCAAAAAGGCGCTCCCGAGGCGCTGGCGGCTAGTCCGCCAAGCCTCTGGAAAACGTCAACTTTTGAGATAATGGTCGGAGTGGCAGGATTCGAACCTGCGACCCCTGCGTCCCGAACGCAGTGCTCTACCGGGCTGAGCCACACTCCGACAAGAGGCCGGCTTATAGCGTTGGGTTTGGCGCACCGCAAGCGGCCGATTTGAGGAATTTCGTCCCAGTGAAAACGAGGCTTGAAACGCTGATTCTGCCGGCTGGCCCGGCCGCCGCCGAGATGGCCGCCCGGAGGCTGGCGGCCGGCGGGCTGGTCGCGTTCCCGACCGAGACGGTCTATGGACTCGGAGCGGACGCCGCCAATGCGACGGCGATCGCCCATCTCTATGCCGCCAAGGGCCGGCCGGCGTTCAATCCGCTGATCGCGCACGTCGCCGACCTCGCGGCCGCGCAGGCGATCGGCCGGTTCGACGCGCGCGCTTTGCGGCTTGCGGAGGCGTTCTGGCCGGGGCCGCTGACGCTGGTGGTGCCGAAGACGGAGGGCTGCCCGGTGGCCGAGCTCGCCACCGCGGGCCTCGATACGGTCGCGATCCGCATCCCGGCGCACCCGATGGCGCAGGCGATCCTGCGCGCCTTTGGCGGGGCGGTGGTGGCGCCGTCCGCAAATATCTCCGGCCACGTCTCGCCGACGCTCGCTGCCCATGTCGAAAGCGACCTTTCGGGGCGGATCGACCTGATCGTCGATGGCGGACCGGTCGAGGTCGGCGTCGAATCAACCATCGTCGGCTGCTTCGACGCGCCAATGCTGCTGCGTCCCGGCGGACTTTCACGCGAGCGGATCGAGGCCGTGCTCGGCGCTGCCTTGGCGCGACCGCCTGCGGAAGCGGAGAGCGACAACAGCCAGCCGCTGGCGCCGGGCATGCTTGCGTCGCATTACGCGCCGCGCGCGACCGTGCGGCTCAATGTGCGCGACATCGCCCCGGGCGAAGCGCTGCTGGCGTTCGGCCCCGCGCTTCCAACCGGCCTGGACGCTGCTTCGAGTGTCATGAATTTGTCGCCCACGGCTGATCTCGATGAAGCCGCCGCCAATCTGTTCGGCTATCTTCGGGCGCTCGATGCGAAGAGCCCGCGGGCGATCGCGGTGATGCCGATCCCCGAGGAAGCTTTGGGCGAGGCAATCAACGACCGGCTGCGGCGGGCTGCGGTTGCGCGGTGAATCAAGAGACGAGGACATGAACATCAACAAGACTGCCACCCCTCCGGTTGAGCCCGGGCTGATCGAACAATTCCGCAAGATCGTCGGCGAGAAGCATGCGATCACCGATGCGGCCGACATCGAGGCCTATGTCACCGAGGAGCGCAATTTGTTCCACGGCCGCTCGCCGCTGGTGCTGCGTCCAGGCTCGACGGCGGAAGTCGCCGCGATCTGCAAGCTCGCCTCGGAGCATGCAATCGCGCTGGTGCCCCAGGGCGGCAATACCGGCCTCGTCGGCGGCCAGACGCCGCACAATGGCGAGGTCCTGGTGTCGCTGCGCCGCCTCGACAAGATCCGCGAAATCGACGTCGCCTCGAATACCATGACCTGCGAGGCCGGCGTGGTGCTGCAAGTCGCGCAGCAGAAGGCGGCAGACGTCGACCGGCTGTTTCCGCTGTCGCTCGGCGCCGAAGGCAGCTGCACGATCGGCGGCAATCTCTCGACCAATGCCGGCGGCACCGCCGCGCTCGCCTACGGCGTCGCGCGCGAGATGGCGCTGGGGTTAGAGGTCGTGCTGGCCGACGGGCGCGTGCTCAACGCGCTGTCGAAACTGAAGAAGGACAACACCGGCTACAATTTGCACAACCTCTTCATCGGCGCGGAAGGCACGCTCGGCATCATCACGGCGGCGACGCTGAAACTGTTTCCGAAGCCGCGGGCGATCGAGACCGCCTTCGCCGGGCTGAAGTCGCCGGAGGCGGCCTTGAGCCTGCTCACGATCGCGCAAAGCGAGGCCGCCAATGCGCTGACCAGCTTCGAGCTGCTGTCGGAGATGGCGGTCGATTTCTCGATCCGCCACGGCATCGACGTGCGCGATCCGCTTCAGGCGAAGCATCCCTGGTACGTGCTGATGGAATTGTCCTCAGCCGGCGATGATGCCCGCGCGCCGCTGGAGACCATCCTGTCCCGCGCGATGGAAGACGAGATCGTCGACGACGCCGTGATAGCGGCCAATCTCAGCCAGCGCGCCGCATTCTGGAAGCTGCGCGACGAGATGTCGTCGGCGCAGAAGCCGGAGGGCGGCTCGATCAAGCACGACATCTCCGTGCCGGTCGCTGCCGTACCCGCCTTCATCGCGGAGGCCAATGCCGCCGTGGTCAAGCTGATCCCCGGCGCACGGCCGGTGCCGTTCGGCCATCTCGGCGACGGCAATCTGCACTACAATGTCAGCCAGCCCATTGGCGCCAACACCGCGGATTACCTGGCGCGCTGGCACGAGATGAATGCCGTCGTGTTCGCGATCGTGCTGCGCATGGGCGGCTCGATCTCGGCCGAGCACGGCATCGGCGTGCTCAAGCGCGACGAGCTGCCTGACGTCAAGGACAAGACCGCGATCGAGCTGATGCGGTCGATCAAGGCGATGCTCGATCCGCTTGGAATCATGAACCCGGGGAAAGTGCTGTGAACGTGTCTATGTCCTCTGCCCTGACGATCGAGGAGATCACCGATGTCGACGTCGAGCCTGTCGTCGCGCTGTGGCAGCGCTGCGGCCTGACGCGGCCCTGGAACGATCCGCATGCCGACATCGCACTGGCGCGGCGACGCGACAATTCCACCATCATGGTCGGACGCGAGGCCGGCGCCATCGTCGCGACCGCCATGGTCGGCCATGACGGCCATCGCGGCTGGGTGTACTACGTCGCGGTCGATCCCGACTGCCGCAAGCGCGGCTACGGCCGCGTGCTCATGGCGGCGGTGGAAGACTGGCTGCGCCAGGCCGGGATTGCCAAGCTGCAGCTCCTGGTCCGGCGCGGCAACGAGCAGGCCAATGCGTTCTACGTCTCGCTCGGATTCGAGGAATCCACCTCGGTGATGTTCCAGAAGTGGCTCGACGGCCGCGATACCACTCCCAACAACTGAGATCGAGCCATGACCATTTCCGACCGCGTCCGCATCAAGGACGTCCGCGTGCTCTCGGACAACTGGACACCACTGAAAGAGACGACGTTCGACTACCGGCGCGCCAATGGCGAATGGCAGACGCAGCACCGCGAAACCTATGAGCGCGACAACGCCGCAGCCGTGCTGCCTTACAACCGCGTCGGGCGCACGGTGATCCTGGTGCGCCAGTTCCGGCTGCCGGTGTTTATCCGCGGCTACGACGATCTGCTGATCGAAGCCGCCGCCGGCGTGCTGGACGATGCTTCTCCCGAGGTGCGCATCCGCGCCGAAGCCGAGGAGGAAACCGGCTATCGCCTGCACCACGTCCACAAGGTGTTCGAGGCGTTCATGAGCCCCGGCGCCATCACCGAGAAGCTGCATTTCTTCGTCGCCGAATACGAGCCGGAGATGCGGGTCAGCGACGGCGGCGGCCTGGAGCATGAGGGCGAGGACATCGAGGTGATCGAGCTCGGCATCGACGAAGCGCTCGCCATGATCGCCGACGGACGCATTATCGACGCCAAGGCGATCATGCTGCTGCAATACGCAGCGCTGCATCTGTTTCGGTAGGCGCAGCTGCCTTCTTCCCTTCTCCCCCCGTGGGAGAAGGGAAAAACCAACGCAATCCGCTCTAATATGCCTGCAATTCTGACCTGCGCCGCAACGCCCGCTGTTGAGCTAGCCACCGACTATCTCTAATCTGGACTCGACAAACCAGGAGACGCGCCCATGTCCGCTCCGCGCGACGATGAATTCGGCTTTGCGCCCGACTACGACGCCCCCGTCCCCTACATGCAGCGCACGCGCGACTATTATGCGGCGATCGGCTACACCACGCCGTATCGCTGGGCGCATTACACCGAGGCGCCGTTCCAGCCGCTGACGAAGAAGCTTTCGCAATCCAGGATCACCCTCATCACCACGGCTGCGCCATACGATCCGGCCAAGGGCGACCAGGGACCCGGCGCGGCGTATAATGGCGGCGCCAAATTCTACCAGGTCTATGACGGCGACACCGCGAAACAGCACGACCTTCGTATCTCGCACATCGGCTACGATCGCAAGCACACCACGGCCACGGACAACGGCACCTGGTTTCCGCTGCCGCAGCTCCTGAAAGCCTCCGCCGCCGGGCGCATCGGCGAAGTGGCCCCGCGCTTCTTCGGCGCGCCGACCAATCGAAGCCACCGCGTCACGCTCGATATCGACGCGCCGGAAATCCTGGCGCGCTGCCTTGCTGACAAGGTCGACGCCGCCGTGCTGGTGCCGAACTGCCCGGTGTGCCACCAAACCACGGCGCTGGTGGCGCGGCATCTCGAGGCCCATGGAATTCCGACCGTAGTGATGGGCTGCGCCAAGGACATCATCGAGCATGCCGCCGTGCCGCGGTTCCTGTTCTCGGACTTCCCGCTCGGCAATTCCGCCGGCAAGCCGCACGATCTCGCCTCGCAGGCGCAGACATTGGAGCTGGCGCTAAAACTGCTGGAGGCCGCGAGCGGCCCGCAGACCACCATGCAATCGCCGCTGCGCTGGAGCGAGGACGCCTCCTGGAAGCTCGACTACAACAATGTCGCGCAGATGAGCCCGGAAGAGCTGGCGCGGCGGCGCGCCGAATTCGACAAGCAGAAGGAGATCGCGCGCGGCAATCGCGCCGCCTGACGTCCTCCAGCAACAAACAACATCGGGGAGAGAGACGTGACGCGACCGTTCGAGGGCGTGAAGATCCTGGATTTCACGCAAGTGCTGGCCGGCCCCTATGCGAGTTACCAGCTTGCATTGCTCGGTGCCGACGTCATCAAGGTCGAACGGCGCGAGGGCGAGGATATGCGCCGCACGCCGCTGTCGCGCGAATGGGCCGAACGCGGGCTCGCCCCTGCCTTCCAGGCCATCAACGGCAACAAGCGCAGCCTGACGCTCGACCTGCAAAAGCCCGATGCGATCGCCGTCGTGAAGAGGCTGGCCGCGCAGGTCGACGTCGTCATGGAGAACTTCCGCCCCGGCGTGATGGACAAGCTCGGCATCGGCTATGAGGCGCTGTCCGCGGTCAACCCGAAGCTGATCTACTGCGCGGTGTCCGGCTTCGGCCAGACCGGCCCGGATCGCCTGCGGCCCGGCTATGACGGCAAGATGCAGGCGTTGTCCGGCATCATGGCGATCACAGGCCATCCCGAGACCGGGCCGACGCGCGCGGGCTTTGCGGTGTGCGACGTGCTGTCGGGCGCCACCGCCGCGTTCGGCGTATCGAGCGCGCTGTACCAGCGCGACCGCACCGGCAAGGGCCAGCTCATTGACGTCTCGATGCTGGAAGCCACGATGGCGTTTCTATCGGGGCAAATCGCCGATTGGTCGGTCGCCGGCCACCGCCAGCAGCTGTCCGGCAATCAGGCGGTGAGCCGCAAGACCACCGCCAATCTCTTCAAGGCCGGCGACGGTTACATCCTGCTCGCCGTCAACAACGAGAAGCAGTATCGCGCGCTGATGTCCGCGCTCGGCCGCGAGGACACGCTGTCCGATCCGCGCTTTGCCGACTGGTTCTCGCGCAACGAGAACGAGCCGGCTCTGCGCGCCATCATCGAGGAAGCGCTCGCGGCAAGGCCAGCGCGCGAATGGGAGACGATTTTGGAAGATTCCGGCGCGCCCTGCGCCAGCATCTGGAAGATCGAGGAGGTCATCGAGCATCCGCAGATCAAGGCGCGCGGTGCGATCCAGGAGCTGGACACCCCCTACGGTCGCCTGCGCTTTGCCGGCAGCGGATTCAAGCTCGCGCATGGCGGCGGCAGGCTGGACCGGATGGCGCCGGAGTTGGGTGCGGATACGGACGCGGTGCTGGCCGAGCTGGGGTTTGATGCGGCGGACATTGCGGAGCTGAGGGCAAGGGAGATCGTGTGAGGGCGGCGCGACAAACTCCAACGTCGTCCCGGATCTGCTCTCGCTCTGACAAGGCTTCGCGTTGGAGCTCGCTTGTCCCGGACGACACGGTGCTCTGTGGCCACGACTAAAACAGCGACCCCTGCCCGTCATCCGCCGAACCGGCTGCCGCCTTGCGCATCACCTTCTTCGGCTTCAACGCCTCGACCTCCATCTCCTCCGCGCTGATCGGCAGCAATAGCTGCTCGTCGTCATTCGCGACACGGTTGACGCGGGTGGACACGGGGTGCCAGGCGAATTCGCCGATGCGCGGCGCGGTCATCAGCGGCAGGACCGCATCGATCTCGTCGCCGCGGGTGTCGAGCCAACGTTCGAGATCGCGCGGGCTGATGGTCACGGGCACGCGGTCATGCAGCGCGGCGAGATCCTCGCTCGCCGCCGCCGTGACGATTGCGACCGTGTCGACCTCCTCGCCGTTCGGCCCGGCCCAAGTCTCGAAAATCGCAGCGAAGCCGAGCGGCGCGCCGTCGGCGCGATGGATGAAGAAGGGCTGCTTGCGGCCGTCGACGGCGTTCCACTCGTAATAGCCGTCGGCCGGGATCACGCCGCGGCGCCGGCGAATGGCGTTCTTGAACGCGGGCTTGTCCAGCACCGTCTCGGAGCGGGCGTTGATCAGCAAGGTAAAGCCGCGGGGATCCTTGACCCAGGTCGGCAGCAAGCCCCAGCGCATCAGGCGGAAATGGCGAGCGCCGTTCTCGATCAGCACGACTGGAATCGGTTGTGTCGGGGCCACATTGTACCGGGGCGGGAAATTCGGCTGCTCGATATAGCCAAACAGTTGCCGTAAAGCCGCGGGGGCCGAAGTTATGACGAAGCGTCCACACATCCTTGGCCGTCCATATAGGGTCCGTTCAGGTCCTTTTAACCCCCAACGTTAACACTGCGGCGGATGAGCTCAACGGTCTCCCAAGCCGCCCGGACGCATGGACAGACGGGGCCCGAGGTCGCGGCCTGGGCCGAGCGGCTGCGCGTGGCCAACATCAATCCGCGGACCGGGCTTGCCACTGACTATCTCAACCATTTCAATGAAGCCGTGATGTTGCTCGAAATGGTCCCGGACATGCCGGAATGTGCCGAAGATTTCTTGACCTGGTCGCCACTGTCCTACGCGGAGCACTTCACCGCCTCGAATTTCAAGGCGCGCGATCTCGCCATCGAAGCCTATGAGAAGGCCGAGCCGTCCGTGCGCGCCCAGTTCGACCATCTCACCGATACCATGACGTCGATCCTGACCGCGGTCGGCTCGGCCATGCGCGATGTCGAGAAGGACACGACCCGCGTCCGGCTCGCAGAGCAAGCTACCCTCTGGGTCAAGCCGCTGATCGCGGCCTGCGGCGGCATCATCAATGGCGGCGCGGAGGCCGACATCGACACCATCATGGCGAATTGAGCTCTGGGGAGGTGACGAGAATGGCCCCGGTCGTCCAGCCCAGCCACCCCCAGCTCGCCGTCTCGGCCGCGATTTTTCGTGACGGCAAGGTGCTGCTGGTCCGCCGTGCCCGCTCGCCCGCAAAGGGGTTTTATTCGCTCCCCGGCGGCCGGGTCGAGTTCGGCGAATCGCTGCAGCAGGCACTGGCGCGCGAGGTCGACGAGGAGACGGGGCTCGGCATCGAGATCATCGGCCTTGCCGGCTGGCGTGAGGTGCTGCCGGCCGCACCCAGCGCCGGCCATTACCTGATCATGTCCTTTGCCGCTCGCTGGATAGCCAGGGAGCCGGTCCTGAACGACGAGCTCGACGATGTCCGCTGGGTCGCACCGGACGCACTGGCCAGCCTGGGCGACCTCCAGCTGACGGGGGGCCTCGAGGAGGTCATCCAGTCCGCCCACCGCCTGATCGCACCCTGACGGCCGTTCCCGCCCGCCTTGCGTCCATCGTCCCGAGGAGGCATACAGCGGCCGATGTCCACGCGATTTCTGGCCATTTTTGCCCTGATTCTCGCCTGCGCCTCCGCGCCCGCCCGGGCCCAGGACGTGGCGGCGCCGTTCGACGCCGATTTGCAACGGTTGGCCGAGATCCTGGGCGGCCTGCATTATCTGCGCGGCATCTGCGGCTCCAACGAAGGCAACAAATGGCGCAGCGAGATGCAGGCATTGATCGATGCCGAAACGCCCGCCGGCGAGCGCCGCACCCGCATGATCGCCGGCTTCAACCGCGGCTATAACGGCTTTCAGCAGACCTACCGGAGCTGCACGCCGGCCGCGACCGTCGCAATCCGCCGCTACATCGAAGAAGGCTCGAGGATTTCTCGGGATCTCACGGCGCGTTACGCGAACTGAGACGCGGGAAGGAACCCTGTCATCGTCTTTGTACACAGCCGTTAACCGTTCTTAAAGATGTGGCCTAGCGGGCGTTAACGCGCGTGCTACACCTCTCGAACAGCGCATCGCCGTGGATCGCGCCCCAGCCCTGACGAGTTTCATGAGCCATTCAGTGTCCTACGCCCCCGCACGCGCGCCGCTGCCCGATCACGAGCAGAAACAGGCCGCGCTGAGCTATCTCAACGAAGCCTGGGCCGAGGCGCGCCATGACGGCGTCGACGGCGATTGCCTGGCGCAGGCCAGCCTGTTCGCGGCGCTGGCCGAGCTCGTCGGCACCTATGGCGAAGACGCGGTGGCGAAGTTCGTCGAGGGATTTCCCGGCCGCATCCGCAACGGCGAGTTCTCGGTCGACATCTCCCGGCAATAGCCCTCGGTTCCCTGTCCGTTACGGCTCGACCTTGAGCGTCGCTTTCATATTGGGATGAAAACGACAGTAGTATTCGACCGTCCCCACCTTCTTGACGACCGTCGTTGCTGATTTCTTCGCCGGCAGGTTCACGTCGAAATCGCCGTTCCTCGCGGTTGCGGTGTGGGCGAAGACGTCCTTGTTGATCCACTCGATCGTATCGCCGACCTTCACCAAGACTTCGGCCGGCGATATCTCCAGATTCTCCATCGTGATCTGAATTGTCGCGGCGTGCGCCGGGACGATCATCGTTGCTAACACGACCGCTGTCACGATCGAAGACAAACGTCCCGGCATCATCTCTTCTCCCTATTTCAGCTCGGCCGCGACATGCTCGGCGTGCTGCTCATGCCCCTGGAAGATCTTCAAGCCGGTCTGCAGCAGGCTCTTCAGCTCTGGATTGCTGGCCGAGGGAATGAGCTGGGTCTCCAGCGCGCCGTTGACCGTCTTGTGGTAGGCGACCTCATTCGCGACATAGGCCTTGTCGAACGCTGCGCCGTCCAGCTTGTCGAGCTCGGCGAGCTTGTCGCTCGCCTGATTCGACAGCGCGCGGCTGGTGTCATTGTCCTCGGGCGTGACATTGAGCTTCTTGACCAGCGCGAGCGCCTGCTTGTTGACCGCCTCGTGATCGCGCAGCATGTCCTCGGCGAATGCCTTGACGTCCTTGTTCTTGGCTTTCTTCACCGCCTGCTTGGCGGCATTGATGTCGATCACCCCTGCGGTGTAGGCGATATGCGCGATCTGCGGATCGCTCGGCTTGGCGCCTTGCGCGAGCGCAGGGCTGGACAAAAGGGCGACTGCAGCAATCGCTGCGCTCCATCGAACGAACATGGTTTGATACTCCTGTGGCGCCGTGGCTGTGCCGGCATTGCTTGCACAGGAGTTGGATGACAATTCCGCGCGAACGTTCCCGGAAAATTACGCGCCGACGCCGAGACGTTTCAGCACGGCTTCGGTGAGGCGCTCGCAGCGCTGGCCGGCGAACGGAAAGGCATCCATCACGACCGGCCCGATCTTCCTCTCGACGTTCTCGCGCAGCATGGTGCGCGCACGATGCAACCGCGTCTTGACGGTCTCGACCTTGACGCCGAGCAGTTCGGCGGTCTCCTCCATGCTCATCCCCTCCATCACCCGCGCGATGAAGACCATGCGGAAGACATCGGGCAACTCATCGATCGCGCGCTCGACGACGCGCTGGATTTCACGTTGGGCCATAGATCTTTCCGGGTCGCTTGCAGCGGACGAGAGCGGGAAGAGGATGATCTGCGCTTCGAGTACGGCCTCCGGCAACACGTCCAGTTCGACGTGCGGCTTCCGGGCCCTCACCCGAGTGAGCGCCTCGTTCATCGCTATGCGCGACAGCCATGTCGACAGACCGGCCTCGCCGCGGAAGCGCTCGAGATGCGTGAACGCACGGACATAGGTCTCCTGCACCACATCCTCAGCCTCGCTATCGCTGCGCAGGATGCCGCGGGCAAGGCGATAGAGCCTGCGGTTGTTGGCCTGCATGATCGCGCGCAGAGCCGCCTCGTCACGGGCCAGCGCGCGGCGGATCAGCTCCGTCTCAGGCGCGCCAGCACCCAGGGCCGGAAATGTTGCGGTGCGATGAATAGCGGTCACGGCGTGTCTCCAGCTCTCCTAACGTTGGATGCAGGGCTGGCAAGAAGGTTCCCGAAAAAAGCTCTAATCCGTCTCGATCGGCAGTGCCGAATCCCTCGCCCACTCACCCATCGACGCGTCGTACAGCGTGAGCTTGTCGTAGCCGAGCTGCGTCAGCATGAGCAGGTCGATCGTCGCCGAAATGCCGCCGCCGCAATACAGGATCACATTCTTGTCACGCGTGATGCCCTGGGCGGTGAACTTTGCTTCGGCATCCGCAAGCGTCGTCAGCGTCTTGTCGGCATTCGTGAGCGTTGCGGCCGCAACGTTGACGCTGCCGGGGATGCGGCCGGGCAGGCCGTAGCGGCTCGGCTCGAGGCCGCGATGGAACTGCGGCCCGAGCGCGTTGACGATAACGGTTGAGGGATCGCCGATCCGCGCCGCGACGGTGTTCTTGTCGACGAAAAACCCAGCGCGCGGCGCAGCCTTGAACGTCCTGACCGGATACCCCTTGGGTGCGCCCGTCGCAACCGGCCGTCCCTCTTCCTTCCATTTGTCGAGACCGCCGTCGAGCACGCACGCGTCGACGCCAAGCGAACGCAGCATCCACCAGAACCGCGTCGACCACATCATCGTGCCGATGCTATAGAGCACGATGGTTTTGGATCCATCGAGGCCGTGGCGGCCGAAGGCGGCCTCCAACTGCGCCACGGCAGGCATCATGAAGAAGTGCTGCGCGGAGGCGTCGGAAAACTCATCTTGCAGATCGAGGAAATCGGCGCCCGGGATGTGGCCGGCCTCGAACGTCTTGTCGCCGGGCACTGCACGATAGGGCATGTCGCTGCCGGGAGGCGCTGGCTCCAGATACGTCGTGCAGTCGTAGAGGCGAAGGCTGGGATCGCCGAGCTGGGCGGCGAGTTGCTCGGTCGTGATGAGGGGTGTCGGTTGGTTCATTGACTACTCTCCCTGGCGAACTGAATTGTAGCTCTCTCCCTACGTCATTGCGAGCGCAGCGAAGCAATCCAGAATCCCTCCGCGGCGGCAGCATGGATTGCTTCGCTGCACTCGCAATGACGAGGTTGCGGATACAAAGCGCCTCCTGTGTTCCAACGCCCTCGCGGCTACTGTTTCAGTGTCTCCAGAAACCGCACCGGCTCGCCTTGCGACGGCGTCACCAGTTCGCCCTGCCACATCACGCGGCGGCCGCGGATGAAGGTGCCGACGGGCCAGCCGGTGACGCGGACGCCATCATAGGGGGTCCATCCGGCTTTCGAGGCGACCCATTTGTTGGTGATGGTCTCGCTGCGCTTGAGGTCGATAACGGTGAAGTCGGCGTCGTAGCCGGCCGCGATGCGGCCCTTGCAGGCCATGTTGTAGAGGCGCGCGGGGCCGGCGCTGGTGAGATCGACGAAACGCGCCAGCGACAAGCGGCCTGCATTGACGTGATCGAGCATGATCGGCACCAGCGTCTGCACGCCGGTCATGCCGGAGGGCGAGGCCGGATAGGTTTTCTGCTTCTCTTCCAGCGTATGCGGCGCATGATCAGAGCCGAGTACGTCGATGATACCCTGTTCGATGCCGCGCCAGATGCCGGCGCGGTGATCGGCGCCGCGCACCGGCGGGTTCATCTGCGCGAGCGTGCCGAGCCGCTCGTAGCATTCCGGCGCGGCCAGCGTGAGGTGATGCGGTGTCGCCTCGCAGGACGCAACATCCTTGTGGTCGCGCAGAAACTCGATCTCTTCCGTAGTCGAGATGTGCAGCACGTGGATGCGCTTGCCCGTCTCATGCGCGAGCTTGACCAGCCGCTCCGTCGCCATCAGCGCCGCGGTCTCGTCGCGCCACACCGGATGCGAGCGCGCATCGCCCTCGATGCGCAGCGATTTGCGGTCGTTGAGGCGGTATTCGTCCTCGGCATGGAACGCCGCGCGGCGGCGGATCACCTGCAAGATTCGTCGCAGGCTTTCGTCGTCCTCCACCAGCAGCGCGCCGGTCGAGGAACCGATGAACACCTTCACGCCGGCGCAGCCCGGCGCGCGTTCGAGCACCGGCAGATCCTGCACGTTCTCGCGGGTGCCGCCGATGAAGAAGGCGAAATCGCAATGCATGCGGTGATGGGCGCGCTTCACCTTGTCGGTGAACTCGGCCTCGTTCACCGTCAATGGAGATGTGTTCGGCATCTCGAATACGGCCGTGACACCGCCCATCACGGCGCTGCGCGAGCCGGTTTCGAGGTCCTCCTTGTGCGTCAGCCCGGGCTCGCGGAAATGCACCTGCGTGTCCATGACCCCGGGCAGGACGTGCAGGCCCTTGCAGTCGACCAGCTCCGCGGCGGAGGCTTGCGACAGCGCGCCGATCTCGGCAATGCGGCCACTCACGATGCCAATGTCGCGGACGCCCTCGCCGTCCTGGTTGACCACGGTGCCGCCCTTGAGGATGACGTCGAAACGCTGGGTCATGGCTAAAGGCCTCTCTCGTCCCCAAGCGCAGGGCTCGAGGTCTTGTCGTTTATGCCTCGCGGGCTTACGTTCCGGAGCAACATGTCGCAAGAGATTTTCGCATGAAATCAGCGTTTCTTCCCGACCGGGGCGTGGTCAAGGTCGCGGGCGAGGATGCGCGCAACTTCCTCAACGGCCTCATCACCACCGATCTCGAGAGGCTCAAGCCGGGCCTGGGGCGATTCGGTGCGCTGCTGACGCCGCAGGGCAAGATCATCGTCGATTTCCTGATTACGGAAGCGCCGGCCGGCCATGGCGGCGGGTTCCTGATCGACTGTCCGAAGGCGCTGGCCGACGGCCTCGTCACCAAGCTGAAATTCTACAAGCTGCGCGCCAAGGTCATGGTGGAAAACCTCTCCGACGATCTTGGCGTGCTCGCGGGTTGGGACGGCCAGCCTGACGCTCAGCCCGACCTCGCCTTCGCCGATCCGCGCAATGGCGAGCTCGGCTATCGCATCCTGATCCCCGAAGATCTCAAGCAGAAGCTGTCCGATCTCATCGGCGCCGAACTGCTCGATGCTGCAGCCTATGAGGCCCACCGCATCGCGCTCGGCGTGCCGCGCGGTGGACTGGATTTCCTGTACAGCGACGCGTTCCCGCACGAGACCAACATGGACCGCTTGGCCGGCGTCGATTTCGACAAAGGCTGCTATGTCGGCCAGGAGGTCGTCTCGCGCATGCAGCATCGCGGCACGGCGCGCACCCGCAGCGTCAAAGTGCTGCTCGACGGGCCTTCCCCGGAGACCGGCGCCACCATTCTCGCCGGCGACAAGCCGGTCGGCACCATCGGCTCGACGGCCGACGGCAAGGGCATCGCGCTGGTGCGCATCGACCGCGTCGCCGATGCACTCGATGCAAACCAGCCGCTCAGCGCCGGCGGCATTGAGTTGCACCTCGCCGAACCTGAGGTCGTGCGCATTCCAACGAAGCAGCCCATCGCATGAGCCGTGCTCCGCGCCTCCATGCCGACGGCCTGACCCGCTGCCCGTGGCCGGGCGAAGATCCGCTCTACGTCGCCTATCACGATACCGAATGGGGCGTACCGGAATATGACGACCGCGCGCTCTATGAAAAGCTGATGCTCGACGGGTTCCAGGCCGGCTTGTCCTGGATCACGATCCTGCGCAAACGCGACAATTTCCGCAAAGCCTTCGACGATTTCCAGCCGGAGAAAATCGCGCGCTACACGCCCCAGAAGGTCCATGCTCTGATGAATGATGCGGGCATCGTTCGCAACCGTGCCAAGATCGATGGCGCGATCCTGAGCGCAAGATCTTATCTGGAGATCATGGAGAAAGGCCCGGGTTTCTCCAAGCTGCTGTGGGACTTCATGGACGGAAGGCCCAAGGTCAACCATTTCAAGACCACCGCGAGCGTGCCGGCCTCGACGTCCCTTTCGGTGCAGATCTCAAAGGAGCTGTCCTCCCGCGGCTTCAAGTTCGTCGGCCCGACCATCGTTTACGCCTTCATGGAGGCAACCGGCATGGTCAACGACCATCTCGTCGACTGCCATTGCCACGCGAGCTGCGGCAAGACGCAGCGCAAACCGCGCCTCAAGGTCAAATGAGCGCGAAGAAGGCGGAACGCGACGTGGCGTCTCGTGCCTGGCAGCGCATGCTGTCAGGCCGGCGGCTCGATTTGCTCGATCCATCGCCGCTCGACATCGAGATTGCCGACATCGCGCATGGGCTGGCGCGGGTGGCACGCTGGAACGGGCAGACCACCGGCGCCCACATCTTCTCGGTCGCACAGCATACGCTGCTGGTGGAAACCGTGATGCGGCACGAGGCGCCGCGGGTCGATCAGCGCGTGCGGCTCGCCGCGCTGCTGCACGATGCGCCCGAATATGTGATCGGCGACATGATCTCGCCGTTCAAGGCCGTGCTCGACGGCCACTACAAGGCGGTCGAGAAGCGCCTGCTCGGTGCGATCCACATCCGTTTCGGGCTGCCGCCGGAATTGGCCGACGAGATCACGCAACAGATCAAGGCCGCCGACCGCGGCGCGGCTTATCTCGAAGCGACCGAGCTCGCCGGCTTCAGCGATGCCGAGGCCAAACGCCTGTTCGGCCGCGATCCCGGCCTCTCCGACAGCGTTCGGCGCGACTATCTCACGCCCTGGACCGCGGCGCGGGCCGAGAAGCAGTTTCTGGAGCGGTTCAACGCGGTGTTTGCTTAGGTCCTGTAGGGTGAGCAAGGCGTAGCGTGCCCACCAGTTCGAGCAAGCTGCGAAATGGTGGGCACGGCGCGTTGCGCCTTTGCCCACCCTACGGGCGCTCGCTATAATGGCCGGCAAAAAGGTCCCCCATGATCCACGTTTGTTCCCTCGCCGCCCTTCCCGAGACCGTCCGCCTGACCGGGGCCAGCCATGTGCTGACCGTGATGGCCAATGTCGAGCAGGTGGTGCGGCCGGTGTCTGTGCTGCCGGCCAACCACCTCAAGGTGTCGATGGATGACATCACCGAGGAGATGGACGGTTTTGTCGCCCCGTCCGAGGCGCATATCGAGCAGGTCCTGAACTTCGTGCGCGGCTGGGACCGCAATGCGCCGCTGGTGGTGCATTGCTATGCCGGCATCAGCCGTTCCACCGCGAGCGCGTTCGCGACCGTCTGCGCGCTCAATCCGAATCGCGACGAGATCGATATCGCCAAGAAGATTCGCGCGGCCTCGCCGATCGCCTCACCGAACCGCCGCATCGTCAGCCTCGCCGATCGCGCGCTGGGCCGCAACGGCCGCATGCTGCGCGCACTCGACGAGATGGGCCCTGGCGCGATGATGGTGGATGGCCGCCCCTTCATGATCGAGCTCGAATGACCACTGCACGCAACACCGCAGGTGCGCCCCCTCTCCCGCTTGCAGGCGGCGCAATTGCACATGTGTATGGCGGGCGTGGATGCTTTCACGCCGTCATGGCCGGGCTTGTCCCGGCCATCCACGAACTTTCCCGCGGCGCGAAGAACGAGGATGCCCGGGACAAGCCCGGGCATGACGGATTTGTGGCAGCGCCTGCGATCATTCCCGCATGAGCGAGAGGCAGCTGACGCCGATCGAGATCGGCCTGACCGCGGCCATTGTCGCGATCGAGGACCATGAGCCGCTGGTCCTCACTGCCCGTGGCGGCGACGGGCTTGCCGGCCTGCCGTTCGGCCCGTTCGATGCGCCGAGCCACCGCACCTTCGAGATCGGCCTGCGCGCCTGGGTCGAGGCGCAGGCGGGCTTGCGGCTCGGCTACGTCGAGCAGCTCTATACGTTCGGCGATCGCGGCCGCCACGCGGAGACCGGTGACACTGGCGCGCACATGGTATCGATCGGCTATCTCGCGCTGACGCGCGCTGTCGATAGCCCTGCGTCCACAAATGCGGCCAGTTTCGAGCCGTGGTATCGCTTCTTTCCCTGGGAAGACTGGCGCGA
The DNA here is from genome assembly GCF_055807395.1 of Bradyrhizobium sp. Kon10. NCBI lineage: Bacteria > Pseudomonadati > Pseudomonadota > Alphaproteobacteria > Hyphomicrobiales > Nitrobacteraceae > Bradyrhizobium > Bradyrhizobium sp. Kon10. The sequence continues at coordinate 400,501 of NZ_JBVVOZ010000001.1, forward strand.
GGCGCCGCCCGCGATCATTGCCCGAGATATCATCCCGGCATTGACCAAATGGGCCGAACAGGAGCCGCCGGAGACCACACGCGCACTGCCGCGCAGGGATCGCGTACGGTTCTATTTCGGCCTCGAGGGTGCGGCCTGGGACGAGGAGCGTGTGCTCGACCGTTACGAGCTCCTCTATGAGGCTGGCCTCGTCGAGGAGGCGCGGCGCGATGGCCGCCCTGCGGCGTTGGCGCGCAAGGCGCTTCCCGCACTCGGCACTTCCATGCGGTTCGACCACCGGCGGATTCTTGCCACGGCGATCGCGCGGCTGCGCGCAAAACTGAAGTATCGTCCTGTCGTCTTTGAACTTTTGCCCGCCGAGTTCACACTTACCGAACTGCAGTATACGGTGGAGGCGATCTCGGGCCGGGTCCTGCACAAGCAAAATTTCCGTCGCCTGGTCGAAATGGAGGCCCTGGTCGAACCGACCGGGGTGATGTCGACACAGACGGGCGGACGGCCGGCGGCGCTCTACCGCTTCCGCCGCGACGTGCTCCAGGAGCGGCCGGCGCCCGGATTGCGCGTGCGCTCCCGGCGCTAGGTTAAGATTTGCGCGATCGGCCCCTGCCCGCCGATTGCCTGGAGGCCCTATGTTCGACGCTCCGTTTGACGTCTTTGCGGTGATGATTGCGATCGCCGCGTTCCTGATCGCGCTCAAGGCGTCCAAGGAGGCGACTAATCTGCGCCGCCAGCTGAGTTCGTTGGAAGCCGCGCTGCATGCGCAACGACAGGTCCAGCCGCCGCCCCTGATGCCCGCGCAGGAGCCGCCGCCCTGGCCTGCGACGACCGCGGCAGAGCCAGCCCCGCTTGCGGCCGAAGCCGAGCCGGCGCCCCCGCTCGTCACCGATGATGTCTCACCGCCGCCGCTCGAAACCAGCACGGATCACATCGCGCCGCCGCCTCGCCTGCCGGCGGCAGAGCCCGGTTTCGAAGAGCGGCTCGGCACCCGCTGGGTGGTGTGGATCGGCGGCCTTGCGCTTGCCCTCGGTGGCTTCTTCATGGTGCGCTATTCGATCGAGGCCGGTCTTGTCGGCCCCGGCGTTCGCGTGTTCCTCGGCGGCCTGTTCGCGCTGGCGCTGCTCGGGGCCGGGGAGTGGTCGCGACGCAAGGAGAGCATTTCCGACATCGTGGCGCTGCCGATCGCCAACATCCCCGCGATCCTCACCGCGGCAGGAACGGCGGTGGCGTTTGCGACCATCTACGCAGCCTACGCACTCTACGGCTTCCTCGTGCCGGCCACCGCCTTCGTGCTGCTCGGGCTGGTCGCGCTCGGCACGCTCGCCGCGGCGCTTCTGCATGGTCCCGCGCTTGCAGGTCTTGGCGTGGTCGGCGCCTTCGCGACGCCTGTCCTCGTCTCCAGCGCCAAGCCGGACTATTGGGCGCTCTACGCCTATCTCGCCATCGTCACCGCCGCGAGCTTCGGCCTCGCCCGCATCCGGCTGTGGCGCTGGCTTGCAGTGACGACCATCGTGTTCGCCGTGCTGTGGATTTTCCCGGGACTCGATCTCGGCGAATTGCAGGTCGCGCCGCACGCCTTCCATGTCATCGCGGGCTTCGTGCTGGCCGCACTCCTCGTGGTCTGCGGCTTCATGTTCGGGCCGACGATTGAAGATGGCCAGATCGAGCCGGTCTCATCGAGCGCGCTCGGCGCCTATCTGTTCGGCGCGATGCTGATCGTGCTGTCGAGCGCGCATGCCGATCTGGCGCTGATCGCCTTCACGCTGCTCGTCGCCGCGACGCTGTTGGTGGCCTGGCGCGCGCCGGCGGCGACCGGCGCGTTGGGTGCGTCCGCGGCAACCGTCTTCATCGTCTTCGCCGAATGGGCCGTGCGCGCCAATCCGGACATGCTGGTGCTGCCGGACGGGCCCCTGCCCGGCATCGGACCAACGGCCACAGACAGCGCGGTGACGCTGCATCTGCTGATGGCCGCGGTCTTCGCCGCCGGCTTCGGCATCGCCGGCTTCCGCGCGCAGGGCCGCTCGAGCTCGGCGATCATTCCGGTGGTGTGGTCGGCGGCCGGCGTCGCAACCCCGCTCGCGATCCTGGTTGCGCTCTACGCGCGCATCGCCCATCTCGACCGTTCGATCCCGTTCGCGAGCCTGGCGGTGCTGCTCGCCGCCGCCTTTGGCGCGGCGACCGAAGCTCTCACCCGCCGCGAGACCCGGCCGGGCCTTGCGATCTCCGCCGCGTTGTTCGCGACCGGCACGCTCGGTGCGCTGGCGCTGGCGCTGACCTTTGCGCTGGAGAAGGGCTGGCTCACCATCGCGCTGGCGCTGATGTCGCTCGGCACCGCCTGGATCTCGATGCAGCGACCGATCCCGTTCCTACGCTGGCTCGCGGCTATCCTTGCAGGCGTCGTCACCGCGCGCATCGGTTATGATCCGCGCATCGTCGGTGACGCCGTCGGCACCACGCCGATCTTCAACTGGCTGCTGTGGGGCTATGGCCTGCCGGCAGCATCGTTCTGGGCAGCGAGCCGTTTCCTGCACCGCCGCGGCGACGACGCACCGCTGCGCATGGTGGAGGCGGCCGCGATCCTGTTCACCGCGCTGCTCGCTTTCATGGAAATTCGTCACCTCGCGACCGGCGGCGACATGACCTCGTCGCCCTCGCTGCTCGAATGCGCGCTCCAGGTCTGCGTGGCGCTCGCCATGGCGATCGGGCTGGAGCGGCTGCGGCTGCGCAGCCGCAGTGTGGTGCATGATGTCGGCGCTATCGTGCTCACGGCGATCGCCGGCCTCATCAGCGTGTTCGGCCTCCTCATCCTGGAGAACCCGCTGCTGTGGCGCATCGATATCGGCGGCGCGGTGTTCAACCTGCTGCTGCTCGGCTACGCGCTGCCGGCGGTGCTGATGCTGCTGCTGTCCTACGCGGTGGCAGGCGGGCGCGGCAAAGCCTATGCCAACACCATCGCGGGCGGCGCTCTCTTTTTTGCGCTGGCCTACGTCACACTGGAGATCCGCCGCTTCTATCATGGCCCGATCCTCACCAGCGGCGAGACGATGGGCGCCGAGCAATACACCTATTCCATCGGCTGGCTTGCCTTCGGCGTGGTGCTCCTCGGTGTCGGTCTTCTCGTCAACTCCGAGCGGGCGCGGCTGGCGTCTGCCGTGGTCATCGCGCTGACGATCCTGAAGGCGTTCGTGATCGACATGTCGACGCTGACGGGCGTCTATCGTGCGCTGTCGTTCATGTGCCTTGGCATCGTGCTGGTCGCGATCGGCTGGCTCTATCAGCGCATTCTGTTCCGGCGGCAGGTAGCGCCGCCGCCGGCTCCGCAGCCAAGTGCATAACGATCAGGCCGCGCGGACCGATTCCAGGAACTGCGCGACCTCGACCTTCAGCCGCGTGCTGTCGTTCGCGAGCGACTTGGCGGCCGACAGCACCTCGGTCGAGGCCGAACCAGTCTCGATCGCGCCGCGCTGCACGTCCGTGATGTTGGAGGAGACCTGCTGCGTGCCGACCGAGGCCTGCTGCACGTTGCGCGAGATCTCCTGCGTGGCCGCGCCCTGCTCCTCGACGGCAGCAGCAATGGCGGCGGACACTTCGGAGAGCCGCTCGATGGTGCCGCCGATCTCCTGGATCGCGCTGACGGATTCCTGCGTCGCCGCCTGAATCCCTGCGACTTGCGCCCCGATCTCTCCGGTCGCCTTTGCGGTCTGCTCGGCCAACGCCTTCACCTCGGAGGCAACGACGGCGAAGCCGCGGCCGGCCTCGCCTGCGCGCGCCGCCTCGATAGTCGCGTTCAGCGCCAGCAGATTGGTCTGCCCCGCGATGGTATTGATGAGTTCGACGACGTCGCCGATGCGTGACGCCGCGAGCGACAAGGCATTGACGCGCTCGTTGGTCCGCCCCGCCTGCTCGACGGCTTCCGCAGCCATCCGTGCCGAATCCTGCACCCGACGGCTGATCTCGGTGATGGAGGACGACAGCTCTTCCGAAGCCGACGCCACCGCCTGGACATTGGTGGAGGCCTCCTCCGACGCCGCGGCTACCACCGTCGCAAGCTCCTGACCGCGCTGCGCGGTGCCGGTCAACGTGCTCGCGGACGCCTCGAGTTCCGTCGAGGCCGAGGAGACGGTTCCGACGACTTCGCCGATCATGGTTTCGAATTTGCGCGTGATGGCGTCGACGCGCCGGCCGCGCTCGATCTTGGCCTCGGCATCGGCCGCGGCGACCTCGTCGGCGGCCTTCTTGGCGATCAGTGCTTCCTTGAAAATCTGGAGCGCGTCCGCCATCGAGCCGATCTCGGTCTTCTCGCCGCGATGCGGCACGTCGGCCGAGAGGTCGCCCTCGCCGAGCGCCTGCATCGGACTGATGATCGAGGCAATGCCGCGCGAAACGTCGCGCACGAGATAATAGGCGGCGCCGACCGCCACCAGGACCGAGGTCACGATCATGCCGACCAGCACGCGGAATATCGTGGCGTAGCTGTCGGCCGCCTGCTTGGTCTCGAGCTCGGCGCCCCGATTGTTGAGCTCGATGCCCTTCTGGAGCAAGGGATCGGCGGCTTGCGCCATCTTGGCGACCTTGGTCTGCAGCAGCTCGTTGGCGTCGGTCGGGAAGCGGCCGACGCCCTTGCGCGACAGCGCCATCACGTCTTGCACCCCGTTCAGATATTCGGCCCAGGCCTTGCTCCATTGCTCATAGAGCGAGCGCTCCTCGGCGGACGTGATGAGCGGCTCATAGACCTTGCGCGTCTGGTCGATGCGCTCGCGCAGCGAGGCGAGGCGCTTCTCGGCGGCGTCCTTGCCCTCGGCGGTGTCCTGCATCACATGCAGGCGGAGCGCGACACGCAGCTCGTTGATGTCGGCGCGAAGCGAGCCGAGCGCACGCACGCTCGGCAGCCAGCTCTCCGCGATCTCGACAGTGTGAGAATTGATGTTCTGCATGGTTCCGATCGCCGTCACGCCGACACCGGCGAGCGACAGAACAAGAACCGACAACACGGCGAGAAGTTTGAAGACGATCGACAACTTCGACATCACGATGAATCCCAATGATCTCACAACGCACAAGTCACCTGCGCCGCGACTGTCACGATGGACGGCAGGGCGGAAGTCATTCCAATAATGCTGGCTGGTTCTTATCCCGGAGGATTGCACTCATAGTCGCAAGTAGCCGTTAACGGGATGCTGCGTAAAACTACGTAGCAGCCCGGCCGACGTCATTTTGCTGCAACCATGTGTTGCAGTTGGGCCGATATCTCGTTGCGCCACACCAGCGCACCGCAGTTCGCAGCGCGGCATCGAGCAGCATCACGCTGCCCGCACCGTATCCAGGAAGCGCGCGACTTCGCTCTTCAAACGGTTACTCTCCTGCGACAGCGATTGCGCGGCCGAATGCACCTGCGCCGAGGCAGCGCCGGTTTCTCCGGCGCCACGCTGAACGTCGCCGATGTTCGCCGAGACCTCCGAGGTGCCCTGCGCGGCGTGCTGGATGTTGCGGGAGATCTCCTGCGTCGCGGCGCCCTGCTCCTCGACGGCAGCGGCGATGGCCGACGATATCTCCGACATCCGCGCGATGGTGTCGCCGATCTCCTTGATCGCGCCGACGGAGTCCTGCGTCGCCGTCTGGATCGCACCGATGTGCTGGCCGATCTCCCCGGTCGCTCTCGCGGTTTGCTCGGCAAGCGCTTTCACCTCGCTCGCAACCACTGCAAAGCCTCTGCCGGCCTCGCCCGCCCGCGCCGCCTCGATCGTGGCGTTCAGCGCCAATAGGTTGGTCTGTCCGGCGATCGTGTTGATCAGTTCGACCACGTCGCCGATCCGCCCGGCAGCCTTGGTCAATTCGGCGACGCGCGCATTGGTGCGCTGGGCCTGCTCGACCGCGACGTCGGCGACGCGCGCCGATTCCTGCACTTGGCGGCTGATCTCGGAGATCGACGTCGTCATCTCCTCGCTCGCGGACGACACCGACTGCACATTGGCAGATGCCTCTTCCGAGGCGGACGCCACCGCGCTGGCGAGACCGCTGGACCGCTCGGCTGCCTGCGTCAGCGTGTTCGAGGACGCTTCGAGCTCGGTCGCCGCCGATGAGACGATTTCGATGATCTCGCCGACTGCGCCTTCAAAACTGTCAGCCAGCTGCTTCATATCCGCCTTGCGCTGCGCGCGGCGACGGGTATCGGCTTCGGCCTGCTCGGCACGGAGCCGCTCAGCCTCCGCCATGTTGCTCCGGAACACCTCGACCGCACCGGCCATCTCGCCGATCTCGTCTTTGCGCCCGACACCGGGAACGGCAATCGACAAATCGCCGCGCGCAAGCTCAGTCATCGCGTCGACCATGCCCGACAGTGCTTTCGAGATCGAGCGTCCCAGGAAGAAGCTGACAATCGCCAGCACCGCGACGGTGACGAAGAAGGCGATCATTATCCACAGGCGCACCGCGTCGCGGCTTGCAGCTTCCGATGCGTCGGCCTGCTTGTAGAGTCCTTCGACCGCGGTGCGGACTTCGACCATGCCTGGCTCAAGCTCACGAAACGTCTTCATCATGCTGGCGTCGAGCGCCGCGCTCTGCTGTGCGGTCTCGGCCCAGGCCACGAACTCGGATTGATATTTCTGCAGCTTGGCCGTGATCTCAGCGGAGACGGGAGCGGGTACGGCAGCAGCCTCCATGGCCTTCGAGAACTCGGTCGCGGCCTTCTTTAGTTCAGTGACGTATTTCGGATCGCGCCGAAGCATGAAATCCTTCTCGTGCCGGCGCATCGTCAGCATCCAGCTCGTCAGCCGCGGATTGTCGAGCTCCTTCAGCTTCCCCTCGATGTCGTGAACCGCGCCGCGGAGCGAACCGGACAACCCGACTGTCTCGTTCAGGCCGAGCTTGGTCTCGGCGGCGACCAGCGCGCTGAAATCCGTCGCGTACCGCTTGAAGCCGTCGTGGGCCTGCTTGGTCTTGTCGGAGAGCGCGCTGATGCCGCCCCGCGACGTCAGCCGCTCAAGCTCGTCGAAATCGCGGTTGATCGGGCCTATCAGCTCGGCATGCGCCTTCGCGTAGCTCTCGTTGCGGCGCTGCTCAAAGTTCTTCTCGTTGCGACGAGCCTCCAGCATCTCGATCGAGAGCTGCTGGTTGAGGTCCACGATCGCACGGGCACGGTTAGCGGCGCTGCGGGAGGTGTCCTGAGAGAGGCTGCCGATCTGGTAGATCGCGCCGAAAATTGCGAGACCAACAAGGCCGAATAACCCGATCGCCATCACCTTGTGCGTCAGGCGCATGGAAAGGCCGCTCATGAATGTGCTCCAAAACGGGCGATACGCGATACAGGATGGGGGACTCGAGAAGCCCGGAATATTGCGGGGATTATGACCACTTCGCTTTTCGGGAAAGTTAACCTTGGACGCTAATCGTCGCGGCGCCGCAATATGCACGCGCGCATCCGCCGCTCGCTTGCGCGCGACAGTTGCAAGCCCGACGTGTCGGTGAAGGCCGCTGCCGTCAGGCCGCGCGCACGGTGTCGAGGAATTTTCCGACCTCGAGCTTGAGGCGGCTGCTGTCGCTCGACAGCGACTGTGCCGCCGCGAGCACCTGCGTGGATGCCGAGCCGGTCTCGCCTGCGCCGCGCTGGACGTCGGTAATGTTGGACGACACCTGATGCGTGCCTTCCGCCGCCTGCTGCACGTTGCGGGAGATCTCCTGCGTCGCCGCGCCTTGCTCTTCCACCGCGGCCGCAATGGCCGAGGAAATCTCCGACAACTTTTCGATGGTGTCGCTAATGTCCTTGATCGCACCAACCGAGACCTGCGTCGCGGTCTGGATACCGGAGATCTGCTGACCGATCTCGCCGGTTGCCTTCGCGGTCTGCTCCGCCAGCGCCTTCACCTCGGAAGCGACGACGGCAAAGCCGCGGCCGGCCTCGCCGGCGCGCGCCGCCTCGATGGTGGCGTTGAGCGCCAGCAGATTGGTCTGGCCTGCGATGGTGTTGATCAGCTCGACGACGTCGCCGATTCGTGCCGCTGCCTTCGACAATTCACCGACACGGTCGGTCGTGGTACGGGCCTGGCCGACCGCCTCGCTCGCCACCCGCGCCGATTCCTGCACTTGCCGGCTGATCTCGGTGATCGAGGAGGACAGCTCTTCCGTCGCGGACGCGACCGACTGCACGTTGGTGGAGGCTTCTTCGGAGGCTGCAGCCACCATCGTCGTAAGTCCCTGCGCGCGCTCTGCCGTCGAGGTCAGCGTCGACGCGGAGGCCTCGAGCTCTGTCGCGGCTGAAGATACCGTGTCGATGATCTCGCCCACTGCGGCTTCGAAACCGTTCGCAAGCTTGTGCATGTCGTCCCGGCGCTGCGCGGCCGCAAGCTTCTCGGAAGCTGCCTGCTCGCCGCGCAGGCGTTCAATTTCAAGGCCGTTTTGCTTGAAGACCTCCACCGTACGCGCGATCTCGCCGATCTCATCACCTCGGCTGACGCCGGGAACTTCGGTGCTGAAGTCGCGATCCGCGAGCCGGCCCATCGCATGCGAAATAGCCGAAAGCGGGTTGAGAATCCGCGAGAAGGTGATCCAGAAGCTGACGCCGGCGAGCAGCAGAGCGGCGCACAGCAGCAGAGCTGTGAAAGCGAAATTACGGGTGCTGCCGGTGGCCTGAGACGTGGCCTCCTGATCTGCGGCAGCCCCTAGGGCTTCGCCGAGCTTCAGCACGCTATTGATGCCGGCGGTGGCACGCGCGAAGTATTCAGATCCGGTGATCTTGTAGTCCCCGCTTTCACCGGCAGCCAGCGTGACCGCGCGGGTTTCACCATAGAGGACGAAATAGATCTTCTCGACCTCGCTTATCGCATCCCCGACCTCCGCCGGCAGATCCGAGCGCAGCCGCACCGGCAATACCGTGTCCCAGGCGAGCTCGACCTTCGCCCGCAGCGCCGAGAGACGTTGGAAGCCTTCCGTGCCAAGTTGCGCGCGTGCCCCGATCGCACCGGCGAGCAAGGCGCGCTCTCTTCCGGCATACTCAGCCATCTGAGCTGCGAGATGTCGCAGGCCGGTCAGTTGCGCCAGCTTTGCCACAGGCGGACTGGTGAGGGTCTCGAGTGTCAGCCGCAGGCGGTTGCCCGCGACGTCGATCGCGTCGGTAATGGCGGGGACAAAACCGTCAACGACATCGGACGCGCGTTCGCCACGCGGATGCGAAAGGTTGCCATCGACCGTCTCGCGCAAAAGACGCAGCGCCTCGAACCTCGCTTGAGCTTCGGTAATCTGCTTCTGTCCCGCCGCCATTTCCGGAATCGCGCGGATATCGAGCACGGCAGCGCGAAAAGCCTCGTCGGCCGTCGCGCGCGCCTTCTCGATTTCGGTACGACGCTCCGAGGTCACGGCGTCAGGAGACTTCAGCGCCACGTTGGTCAATCCGCGTTCAATCGCCCACTGCCCTGCGCTACGCAGCAGCAGACGCGCAGCTCCATTGACCCTCAGGAATGCTTCGGACTCCTGCCGCTTGATGATCGCCTGGTAGGCAATGAATCCAGCCGAGGCCAATCCCAGCAAGGCGAGTGCCGTGATGATGGCCGGCAGAACCGTACCTATCCGAACATGTCCAAGCTTGCTGCGCGAACGGGCCATGTTGGCTCCGGTCCGCTCATTCCTGATGAGGCTCAACACAGTGGGTTTCCCCCGGGGGAACACGCAGCCAAGTCCTTGCCGGCCGCATGGACGTTGATCGCCCTTGCCTCCGAAGATACAGCTGGGCCACCCTGTTTCGGTTAACGGGCGCCTTCGGAGTAATACTGAGATTTCGCGCCAAATAATTGAATTCGAAACACTATTCTCGCCAGAGAGTTGTAAATTTCGCCTTCAAGTCGCTACTGCGCGTCCTTGCAGCCGACACGGCGAAGCAGCTGATCACGCGACGTCGCGAGATTGCGTGAGCTTCACGCCGCGCGCACGGTGTCGAGGAATTTTCCGACCTCGAGCTTGAGGCGATTGCTGTCGCTCGACAGCGACTGTGCCGCCGCGAGCACCTGCGTGGATGCCGAACCGGTCTCGCCTGCGCCGCGCTGGACGTCGGTGATGTTGGACGACACCTGCTCGGTACCCTGGGCGGCCTGTGCCACATTGCGAGAGATTTCCTGTGTGGCCGCGCCCTGCTCCTCGACGGCGGTATCAATCTGTGCAGCGATCGGCAGCGTCAGCTCGCGGACAAGGCGGTGATCTTGGCGGCGCGAGCAGGGTCCGTAGCCGTCAGGGCAAAGGCCTCGCCACGGATGGCGGCGTTTTGTTGGGCGCCCTTCACATGATCCGCGGACAAGCTCTTGAGTTTTTCCATGCGCGCGCGATTTTCCGCGAAATGCGCCAGCTTGAGCATGGAATCGGTGGCGCCATTCAGCGCTTTCGCCCGATCCAGCAGAGCCTCGCCCGCCTTCTGCAATTCACCCTGATTATTGGCGAGCCGGATGTCTCGTACGGCGAGCTGCATGCTTCGTCTTCCAAGCTTGGCTTCGACCGTATCCCGCGCCAGCTGCTGCTGCGCGAGTGCGGCCTGGTTGGAATCATGCACATTGCCGTTGCCAATCAGCTGGCTCACGATCATGGCGACGACAAGAACAATGCCGAACGCCGAAGCGATCGCGAGTTTGGTGCCGATTTGCGGATTTTGGACCAGGCTCGACATGGGGGTTCGGGAAGACGCGGCCAAATCATTGTCGGCCGCCGTCGGCGAGCGCCGGGCATTCCGATCTGGTTAACAACCGCAGCCGGAGAAATAACTAAAACAGGCACGTTTCCGCGCTTACCAGGTTAACCACATGCACCGGTAGGATGCCCAACTTCTAGCCGGTCCAGTCAGGGGCCGTCTCGCTCTCACCGACAAGGCTGATGCGAAACACCGGCGCCTTGTTCTCGTCGAGCAGCTCCATGCTCCATTTCGCATTCGGCTTCAGATTGCGCGCGATGGTGCCGAGCAAATTGGCGCAGACCTCTGTCATCTCGGTCCATGCGGCGGCGCGATCGTCGAACTCGTACGGCTGATCGGCGGCGCCGGAATAGCGGCCGGTGGTGATGCGGAAGAAATAGAGCGACATCGTTGAACCCTTGTGTCGGGCCGCCCTTGGCCGTCCCGCAAGCTGGGGCGCCAGTCGCTACCAAGGCATGAAAGCCGCCCTCCGTATGACTACGGCGCGGCGGCTTGATCGCTGATGGATATCGTCAACAACGCACGCGCAAGGTGGCTGCGCGCGCAGGCCAAAGTCACTCAGTCGAGCGGCGCAACTCCGGCACGCCTTCGTTCTTCGGCTCGGACTTCACCTCCGATTTTACCGGCTCGAGCCGGCTGCTTTCCACCCGCGGCGTTTCGACGCGCGCGGCGACCTCGGTGCTCGATGCGTTGACCGAACCGGTCTGCTCCGGCGCACGAAGCGAGCGCGGCCGCGCGACGGCGCGCGCCATCAGCATCTGGTTGCCGCCCTGGTGGTGGAAATCGCAATAGGCGAAGCCCATGCCCGACACCGAGCCGCGGAAGCTGCGATCGTCGGTCTTTTCCAGGTTAAAACAGGGCTCGAATGGAATGCCCTTGATCGAGGCGCACACGTTCTGGCCGCGGATCTGGAGCGTGTTGCCGGGCAGCCGGAGATGGCGCACCGGGCCCGCGCCCGAGAACTGCACAGCGCCGGCGGCGCCCAGATCGTCCAGGATGCGGCCTGCGCCGCGGGTGCCGTCGAAACAGGTGAAGGCAAACACCTTGCCGGCGACGAAGCGGCGCGCCTCATCGGCGTTCATGCTTCCGGCAATGGCCGGCGCAAACGTCACCGCCGCCGTGACAGCCCCCAACACAATACGCGCTAGCATGCTCAACTCCGAACCAACCCCGCAGCGGGCGATGCCGTATCTCTTTACCCGCTGCTTACCATACCAACCAAGGCGACATTGAAGCAGCTTCGTTGGTAAAGTCTGAACGCCGTTAGACAATTTTTACCACGATGCGGCCGCGGACCTGGCCGGCGAGGATTTTCGCGCCCCATTCAGGAACGTCGTCCAGCGGAATTTCTGTAGTGATTTCAGATAGTTTTTCCCGGTCCAGATCGGACGCCAGACGCTGCCAGGCGGCTTTTCGCGGCGGCAGCGGGGACATCACCGAATCGATGCCGAGAAGGCACACCCCGCGCAAAATAAACGGCGCGACCGATGACGGCAGGTCCATGCCGGCGGCCAGGCCGCAGGCGGCAATCGCCCCTCCATACTTCGTCATCGACAGCAGGTTCGCGAGCGTGGTCGAGCCGACGCTGTCGACGCCGCCCGCCCAGCGCTCCCTGGCCAGGGGCTTTGGGGGCGCCGACAATTCGTTGCGGTCGATGATTTCGGCGGCGCCAAGATGCTTGAGATAGTCCGCTTCCGACGCGCGGCCGGTCGAAGCAATTACGTGATAGCCGAGCTTCGACAGCACGGCGATTGCGACCGAGCCGACGCCGCCGGCCGCGCCCGTTACCACCACCGGGCCGCTCTTCGGCGACAGCCCGTGCTTCTCCAGCGCCAGCACTGAGAGCATCGCGGTGAAGCCGGCGGTGCCGATCGCCATGGCGTCACGCGCCGACAGGCCCTGCGGCAAGCCGACCAGCCAGTCGCCCTTCACCCTTGCCTTCTCGGCGTAAGCGCCGAGATGGGTCTCGCCCATGCCCCAGCCGGTACAAACGACCTTGTCGCCGGCCTTCCATTGCGGATGCGAGGATTGTTCGACCGTGCCGGCAAAGTCGATGCCGGCGATCATCGGGAAGCGGCGCACCACCGGCGCCTTGCCGGTGAGCGCGAGGCCGTCCTTGTAGTTCAGCGTCGACCATTCGACGCGCACGGTGACGTCGCCCTCCATCAGCTCGGCTTCGTCGAACAGAGCCAGCTGCGCGGTGGTGCCCTTGTCTGCCTTGTCGATCCGGATCGCCTTGAATGTGGCCACGGCTGAACTCCCTGACTTGTTCGTCGGAAATGTTTAGCCGATCAGGCAGGCTGCGCAACCGCTCGCGGCGCCGGTTTCTCCACGATCGGAAGATTGATCAGCGCCGAGAGCACGCCGAACAGGATCGAGAGCCACCAGATCGGCGTGTAGGAACCGAAGCGCTCGAACACGATGCCGCCGAGCCAGACGCCGAGGAAGCCGCCGACCTGATGGCTGACGAAGGCGAAGCCGTAGAGGGTTGCGAACCAGCGCGTACCGAACATCAGCGCCACCAGCGCCGAGGTCGGCGGCACCGTCGACAGCCAGGTCAGGCCCGAGATAGCCCCGAACGCGATCGCCGAGAGCGGCGTGATCGGGAACGAGATGAAGGCGAGCGTCGCAAGTGCACGGGTAAAGTAGATGGCCGAGAGGATGTAACGCTTGGGCAAGGAATTCTGCAGGTAGCCGACGCTCAGCGATCCCATGATGTTGAACAAGCCGATTGCCGCGATCACCCAGCCGCCGGTTTGCGTCGAGACGCCGCGGTCGACCAGGAACGCCGGCAGATGCACGGTGATGAAGGCAAGCTGGAAGCCGCAGGTGAAGAAGCCGAGCACCAGAAGCACATAGGAGCGATGGCCGAAGGCCTCCGCAAGCGCCTTGGTAATGGTCTGCTCATCCGCGGGCGCGGTGCTGGCGGGGCTTGCGACCGGCGGTGTCGAGATCGCCAGCGCTAGCGGAATGATCAACAGCATCAGGAAGCCGAACACGCTGAGCGCCTGCTGCCAGCCGAAATTGTCGATCAGCGCGACGCCGATGGGCGCGAACAGGAACTGCCCGAGCGAGCCCGCCGCGGTGCCGGCACCCAGCGCAAGGCCGCGCTTCTCGACCGGCAGCAGCTTTGTGAAGGCGGACAGCACCAGATTGAACGAGCAGCCCGCGAGGCCAAAGCCGACCATCACGCCGGCGCCAAGGTTGAGCGACAGCGGCGTGGAGGAGTAACGCATCAGCAGCAGGCCGCCGGCATAGAGCAGAGCACCGACGCACATCACCCGGAACAGGCCAAAGCGATCGGCGATCGCGCCGGCGAGCGGCTGGCCCAATCCCCACAACAGATTTTGCACGGCGATCGCGAGGCCGAACACGTCGCGCCCCCAGGCGAACTCGTGGCTCATCGGCTGCACGAAGAAGCCGAGTGCCGAGCGCGGGCCGAAGCCGAGCATGCCGATCGCGCAGCCGCAAAGAATAATGATGGCCGGGGTGCGCCAGGAGGAGGAACGTGAAGCCGGATTGAACTCGCCCGCTTGCGTCGACATGGGGTTTCTCTTCTGTCGTTGGCGGGTCCGGAATGGGCGGCCGCGAGTCAGGAATTTAATGCAAATGCATGAAAATCCCAATCCAAAAATGATTGCGTTCCATGAAGGGCTGCTGCGCTTCAACCCAACCTCGTCTGGCGTGCGCATGGCGTGACTTGACGAGAATGTGTGCGGGTGGCCCTGGCGACCTCCCGCTTGGCGTGTTAGGGTTGATTTACTCAGATTGAGTATATGTAGGCTTTGGCGGAACTGCACCGGCCCTCTCGGCCGGATTTCTCAAGCTTCAGATATACTCAAATGGAGCATAATTCTCATTTGCGGGAGGCTTGGATGCCGATCACTGGAATTTACGGTCCCGACGACTTTGCAGACCGGCCGCAGGGCCAAGCCCTCGCCTCTCCCCGTGCAGCCCCGGCGCGAGAGGGAGCTGCGCTGCCGATGCCCTCGCTGGAATGGACTGATGAGGTCGAGCGCGCCACCGCCCACCTCTACGATCGCGTGAAGCACGTGATCCCGCCCATCGAATGGCCGCTGATGGCACCGACCATCAAGGCGATCAACGAGCTCAAGAAGACGCGCAACGCGGTGATCCTCGCGCACAACTACCAGGCCCCGGAGATCTTTCACTGCGTGGCAGACATCGGCGGAGACTCGCTGCAGCTCGCCGTCGAAGCCACCAAGGTGAAGGCCGATGTCATCGTACAGTGTGGCGTGCACTTCATGGCAGAGACCTCAAAGCTGCTCAATCCGGACAAGACGGTGCTGATCCCGGACCAGCGTGCCGGCTGTTCGCTCGCGGCCAGCATCACGGGCGCCGACGTGCGCCTCCTCCGCGAAAGATTTCCGGGTGTGCCGGTGGTCGCCTATGTCAACACGTCCGCAGAGGTGAAGGCCGAGGTCGACATCTGCTGCACCTCGTCGAACGCGGTGCAGGTGGTCGAGAGCCTGAATGCGCCAACCGTCATCTTCCTGCCCGATCGCTATCTCGCGACTTATGTAGCGTCGAAAACCGACGTGAAGATCATTGCGTGGAAGGGCGCCTGCGAGGTGCACGAGCGCTTCACCGCTGCGGAGTTGCGCGGGCTTCGCGAGACCGATCCGTCGGTGCAGATCATCGCGCATCCCGAATGCCCGCCCGACGTGCTGGCAGAGGCCGATTTTACCGGCTCGACTGCGCACATGATCAATTGGGTGCGCGAACGGCGCCCGAAGCGCCTGGTGATGATCACGGAATGCTCGATGGCCGACAATGTGCGCGCCGAGCTGCCGGACATCGAGATGCTGCGCCCCTGCAATCTCTGCCCGCACATGAAGCGGATCACGCTGTCCAACATTCTGGAGAGCCTGCTGACGTTGCGCGAGGAGGTGACGATTGATCCTGCGTTGGCGATGCGTGCGCGTCGATCGGTCGAGCGGATGATCAATCTGAAGAATTGAGAGCAATCGCTGCCACAAACTCACCAGCGCAGAATTCGGAGAGAGCTATGAAAACAACCAACCTCCACAACCTCACCCGCTCGACCGACGACGTCGTCATCGTCGGCGGCGGTCTCGCCGGACTGTTCTGCGCACTCAAGCTCGCGCCGCGCCCGGTGACATTGATCTCGGCGGCCCCGCTCGGACAGGGCGCATCATCCGCATGGGCGCAGGGCGGCATCGCAGCTGCGGTGGCCGAGGGCGACGGCCCGGAGGCGCATGCCGCGGATACAATCGCGGTCGGCGGCGGTATCGTCGACAAAGCGGTCGCGCTCGGGATTGCGCGCGAGGCCAGCCAGCGGATTAACGACCTTCTCGCCTATGGCGTGCCGTTCGACCGCGATCTCGAAGGCCGGCTCGCGGTGGGCCGCGAAGCCGCGCATTCGGCACGGCGCATCGTGCATGTCCGCGGCGACGGCGCGGGCGCGGCCATCATCGCAGCATTGAGCGATGCCGTGCGCCGCACGCCGTCAATCCGCCTGATCGAAGGTTTCGTCGCCGAAGCATTGGCGACCGAGGACGGCGCGGTTACCGGCCTGCAATTGCGCGAGGCCGGCAATTTCCTGGCGAGACCGACGATGATCGCCTCGCGCGCGGTGGTGCTGGCGACCGGCGGGATCGGTCATCTCTATGCCGTCACCACCAATCCCGCCGAAGCCAGCGGATCGGGCCTTGCGATCGCCGCCCGCGCCGGCGCCGTGATCGCCGATCCCGAATTCGTGCAGTTTCATCCGACCGCCATCATGGCCGGCCGCGATCCGGCGCCGCTTGCGACCGAAGCGTTGCGCGGCGAAGGCGCCACGCTGATCAACGGCAACGGCCAGCGCTTCATGGCCGCACAACATCCGCTCGCCGAGCTGGCGCCGCGCGACATCGTGGCTCGTGGCGTGTTCGCCGAGATCGCGGCCGGCCGTGGTGCATTCCTCGATGCGCGGGACGCGCTGGGAACGCGCTTCGCCGGTAAATACCCGACGGTGCATGCAAGCTGCATCGCCACCGGACTCGATCCCGCCACGCAACCAATCCCGATCGCGCCGGCCGCGCACTATCACATGGGCGGCATCGCGGTCGACGACCGGGGCCGCAGCTCGATCGACGGGCTCTGGGCCGGCGGCGAAGTGTCGTCCACCGGCGCGCATGGCGCCAACCGGCTCGCCTCAAATTCATTGCTCGAGGCCGTGGTCTATGCCGCGCGCATCGCCGACGACATCGCCGGCGGCGCGATCCCCTCGCCTACCCGCCTCCCGGACGTCGTGGTGACGCCGCGCGGTGGCGCGCCGGACGCAGCTGCCATAAAGCGGCTGCGAACCATGATGAGCGCGCATGTCGGTGTCATCCGCGACAGTAATGGGCTTGAGGAAGCCATGCGAAGCTTGGCGGCGCTCGAACGCGAGGCAACGAGCGTCGTTGTCCGCAACATGGCGACGGCAGCCCTGCTCGTTGCGGCGTCGGCGTGGACGCGGTGCGAGAGCCGCGGCGCGCATTTCCGGGCCGATCATCCGACGGACGTACCCGAGCTGGCGCAGAGAACGATGACGACACTCGCCGCAGCGCGCGAGGTCGCGGACAGCCTCATCGAGCACCCGATGCCGCGCATCGCGCAATCCATGATCGCCTGACGGAGTTTTTTCATGATCACCCCGACCTCACTGCTTTGTCCCGACGCCTTCCTGTCCCCGCTCGCGATCGACGAGGCCGTGCACCGCGCGCTCGACGAGGATCTCGGCCGTGCCGGCGACATCACCTCGCTTGCGACGATCCCGGAGGCGACAAAGGCGGAAGCGATCCTCGTGGCGCGCCAGTCCGGCGTCATCGCCGGATTGCCGCTGGCGCTGGCGACGCTGCAAAAGCTCTCGCCCGACATCGAAGTGCGCGCGCATGTCCGCGATGCCGCGCGCGTCGCACGGGGGCAGCACGTGCTGACGCTCTCCGGTCCCGCGCGCGCCATCCTCACGGCGGAGCGGACGGCGTTGAACTTTGTCGGCCGTCTATCTGGCATCGCGACACTCACGGCCGACCATGTCGCGCGCACGGTGGGCACAAAAATGCGCATCTGCTGCACGCGCAAGACCACGCCGGGATTGCGGGCGCTGGAGAAATACGCGGTGCGCTGCGGCGGCGGCTTCAACCACCGCTTCGGCCTCGACGACGCGGTCCTGATCAAGGACAACCACATCGCCGTCGCCGGCGGCATCCGCCCCGTGCTGGAGCGCGCCCGGGCGCACGCCGGGCATCTCGTCAAGGTCGAGATCGAGGTCGACACGCTGGCGCAGCTGCGCGAGGTGCTCGACAGCGGGCTCGCCGATGCCGTGCTGCTCGACAACATGGATATCGCGATGCTGCGCGAGGCGGTGCGGATGACGGAGGGCCGCCTTAAGCTGGAGGCGTCCGGCGGTGTCACGCTGGATTCGATCGCGGCCATCGCGGCGACCGGCGTCGACTACGCCTCATCCGGCGCGCTGACGCATTCGGCGCCGAATTTCGATTGCGCGCTGGATATCGAGGCGTGAGACGCTAACGCCGCACCACTTCGCCCATCTCGGCGGAGCTCTTGGCTTCCTGGGCGAGTTCGGCCGAGAGTGCGGCGGTCTGGGCCGGGGTGCCCCAGCTCGGCTCCTCCCCGCCATCGCCCCAGGCGCGCGGCCGGTAGAAGGTGTGCACGCCGAATTTGTACATCTTCTTCATCTCGGCGACCCAGGACGGGCGGACCCAATAGGCATGGTAGTGCGTGGACTTGCCGACTTCAGGCAGCCAGATCTGGCCGTCGAGCATCGCCTTCGAGATCTTCCTGGCGCGCTCCCACATCTCGGGCTCGCGGATCACGTCGGGATTGTTGTCGCACGCGAAGGTGAACTGGCAGGCCAGGTGGCGGTATTTGTTCTGATAGACCACACCGCACACAGTGTCGGGATATTTGCCGGAGAACACGCGGTTCATCACCACTTGCGCCACCGCGATCTGGCCGCGCACGGCCTCGCCGCGGGACTCGAAGTAGACCGCCTCGGCGAGACACTTCTCGGATTTCGCACGTGACTTGTCGTCCAGCGCCAGCCGTTCCGCCGGCGATTTGGCGCGCTGGTTGTCGGCATTGACCTCGCCCTTGGGCGCGACGCTCTCGCCGCTTTCGATGTCCCTAGCAATGTCCTCGGACGACGGAGACAGCGAGGCCGTCACCTTCATGTCGGGGTCGGCCATCACGATCAGCGGCTCGGCGCCCGGCTGCCAGCTCTCGATGCTCTCGACATTGCCACCGAGCGAGGAGCTGCCGAAGAACAGGCTCGCAGTCTTCACGCTGAAGGGATCGCGCGGCGGCGCGGCGATCTTGGCCTGCTTCGGCGCAGTGAGCGGCTGGGCCGCAAAGGACAGCGCGTTGTCGCCGGCCTTCGGTGGATTGACATATTGCGGCAATGGCGGCGCGCGAAGCGCCTCCTGGAGCTCGGGATCGAGCGCAGCCGCGGATTCCGGCGACATGGCTTGCGGCAACGCGGCCGTCTTGGCGCCGAACACCGAGCTGTTGGAGGTCGCCGGATCCTGCCGTGCGGGTGGCGCGGGCGTCTCGGAGGCCGGCGCAGGCGTCACGGTGGCGAGGCGATCGCCCTTCATTGAGCGATCGACCCTTGGGAAATCGGAGGCCTGGTAGCGCGCCGGCGCCTGCAGCGCCGGATTGTGGGTGATAGAGCCGGTGACGTCGCGACCATCGAGGCTCGCAAGGCGGATCATCGTGCTCTGCGGAGCCGAGGTTCCGATCGGCCGGGAAAAGCTGTAGGTGGCGAGCTGAATGGACGACGCCGCAGAAAACACCTGCTTCTGCCAGCGCTCGGCAACGCCGGGCTGACGCGCCAGCAACGATGCAATATCCTGATAGCCGGTCTCTCTCGGCATCAATGCGAAGATGCAGAGACCGATTCCGAAGGACGCGAACCGCGCGCCCTTCGGATGGGTACGCAACACAGACATCGATACGCTCACGCTACGCTTACGCTAGAAAAATCGAGCCGCAGTACATCCGTGCAATTCGATCCTTCTCGTGAGTATCTAATTTAGGTTGCTGGGGCGTTAATCGGCGTTGCGCGCGCAACACACTCAAGCGCTCTCAGGTGTTTTCACGGGGTGATTGCGTGCGTGGTAAATGCGCCCTCACGCGACGCGGTAAACATCCGGTCAACGCGAATGGTGAAGGAACCCTTGCGGGCACGTGTCATTACGGGACGCTGGTGCGGTTCCGTGGTTTGCGCCAGATGCTCCCACCTGACACGACTGTCATGCCCCGCGAAGGCGGGGCATCCAGTACTCCGCGGCGCCTCGTTCAGTCACCCACGTCTCGGCGTACTGGATCGTCCGGTCAAGCCGGACGATGACAGCGAGGGTGTGGCGCTCGCAATGACGATATGGCGACAGCGGCGCGCAAAATGAAAAGAGGCGGGGCCAAAGCCCCGCCTCTCGCGACTCGATCTTGCGGCTTCGCCTTACGCTTGGCTCGCGATCGCCTTGCCGAGCGCGGCCTGCGCGGCGGCGAGGCGGGCGATCGGCACGCGGTAGGGCGAGCAGGAGACGTAGTCGAGGCCGATCGTGTGGCAGAAGGCGACGGAGGCGGGATCGCCGCCGTGCTCGCCGCAGATGCCGACCTTGAGCGAAGGCCGCGTCTTGCGGCCGCGCGCGACGCCGATCTTGACGAGTTC
Organism: Bradyrhizobium sp. Kon10; assembly: GCF_055807395.1. Classification (NCBI taxonomy): domain Bacteria; kingdom Pseudomonadati; phylum Pseudomonadota; class Alphaproteobacteria; order Hyphomicrobiales; family Nitrobacteraceae; genus Bradyrhizobium; species Bradyrhizobium sp. Kon10. The sequence goes on from NZ_JBVVOZ010000001.1 coordinate 420,861, forward strand.
GCCGACGCCTTCCTGGTCGAGCGCGACGAAGGGATCGATCGGCAGGATGCCCTTGGACACGTAGGTTCCGAGGAAGCTCGCGGCATCGTCGCGGCTGATGCCGTAGGTGGTCTGCGTCAAATCGTTGGTGCCGAACGAGAAGAACTCGGCGCTCTCGGCGATCTCGGCCGCGAGCAGGCACGCGCGCGGCAGCTCGATCATGGTGCCGACCTGATAGCTGAGCTTGGTGTTGGTGTCGCGCATCACCGCCTTCGCGGTGGCATCGATGCGCGCCTTGACCAGGTCGAGCTCGGCCTTGGTCGCGATCAGCGGCACCATCACCTCGAGGCCGACGACCTTGCCGGTGCGCTTCTCGGCTTCGACCGCAGCCTCAAAAATCGCGCGCGCCTGCATCTCGGCGATCTCCGGATAGGCGATCGCGATACGGCAGCCGCGGAAGCCGAGCATCGGATTGAACTCCGACAGCTCGCGCGCGCGGTCGGCGAGACGCCGCGGATCGGTGTTCATGGCGCGGGCCACTTCCTCGACCTCGGCGTGGGTGTGCGGCAGGAATTCGTGCAGCGGCGGATCAAGCAGCCGGATCGTCACGGGCAGGCCCTTCATGATCTCGAACAGCTCGACGAAGTCGGCGCGCTGCATCGGCAGCAGCTTTGCCAGCGCCGCGCGGCGCGACTGCTCGTCCTCGGAGAGGATCATCTCGCGCACGGTGCGGATGCGCGTCTCTTCGAAGAACATGTGCTCGGTACGGCAGAGACCAATACCTTCCGCGCCGAACTTGATCGCGGTGCGGGCGTCCTCCGGCGTATCCGCGTTGACGCGAACGCCGATCTTGCGGACCTGATCGGCCCAGTTCATCAGCGTCCCGAACTCGCCGGAGAGCTCCGGCTCGATCATCGGCATGCGGCCCGCGAGCACCTGGCCGAGCGAGCCGTCGATCGTGATGACGTCACCGGCCTTGAAGGTGCGCGAGCCGATGCTCATGGTGCCGCGGCCATAATCGACGCGGATCGTGCCGCAGCCGGAGACGCAGGGCTTGCCCATGCCGCGCGCGACCACGGCGGCGTGCGAGGTCATGCCGCCGCGCGTGGTCAGGATGCCTTCGGCGGCGTGCATGCCGTGGATGTCTTCCGGGCTGGTCTCGATGCGGACCAGAATGACCTTGCGCCCGTCGCCCTGAAGCTTGGCCGCTTCATCCGAGGAGAACACGATCTCGCCGGAGGCAGCGCCCGGCGAGGCCGGCAGGCCGGTTGCGATCACGTCGCGCTTGGCGTTGGGATCGATGGTCGGATGCAGCAGCTGATCGAGCGAGGCCGGATCGATCCGCGTCACCGCTTCCTTCTTGGTGATCAGACCTTCCTTGGCCAGCTCGATCGCGATGCGCAGCGCTGCCTTGGCGGTGCGCTTCCCGCCGCGGGTCTGGAGCATCCACAGCTTGCCCTGCTCGACCGTGAACTCCATGTCCTGCATGTCACGGTAGTGCTTCTCGAGCAGCGTGTAGATTCGCGTCAGCTCCTTGAACGCCTCCGGCATCGCCAATTCCATCGAGGCCTTGTCGGAGCCCGACTCTTTGCGCGCATCCTCGGTAATGTCCTGCGGCGTGCGGATGCCCGCCACCACGTCCTCGCCCTGCGCGTTGATCAGGAACTCGCCGTAGAGCTTGCTTTCGCCGGTCGAGGGGTTGCGCGTGAAGGCGACGCCGGTCGCCGACGTCTCGCCCATGTTGCCGAACACCATGGCCTGCACGTTGACCGCGGTGCCCCAGGATTCCGGAATGTCGTGCAGCTTGCGGTAGGTCACCGCGCGCGCGTTCATCCAGGATGAAAACACCGCACCGATGGCGCCCCAGAGCTGGTCGTGCGGATCCTGCGGGAAGTCCTTGCCCGTCTCGCGCGCGACGGCGTCTTTGTATTTGCCGACCAGTTCGACCCAGTCCTCGGCCGACAGATCGGTGTCGAGCGTGTAACCCTGGCTGTCCTTGAAGGTATCGAGGATTTCCTCAAAGTGATGATGCTCGAAGCCGAGCACCACGTCGGAATACATGGTGATGAAGCGGCGATAGCTGTCATAGGCAAAGCGCCGGTCGCCCGACAGCTCCGCCAGCGCTTCCACCGTGTCGTCGTTAAGGCCGAGATTGAGCACGGTGTCCATCATGCCCGGCATTGAGGCGCGGCCGCCGGATCGCACCGAAACCAGCAGCGGGTTCTTGGTGTCGCCGAACACCTTGCCGGTCAACTTGCCGACATAGTCGAGCGCCTTCTCGACCTGCGACTGCAGCTCCTTCGGATAGGATTTGTCGTGCGCGTAAAAGTAGGTGCAGACCGAGGTCGGGATGGTGAAGCCGGGAGGCACCGGCAGGCCGAGATTGGCCATCTCGGCCAGATTGGCGCCCTTGCCGCCGAGCAGGTCGCGCATCTCCGCTTTGCCCTCGGCCTTGCCGTCGCCGAACGTGTAGACCCACTTGCCGGCCTTGACCGCAGCGGGCGCCGCCTTGGCTGATGCTGGCTTGATCGGTGCGGCTTTGGCGGCACTCTTCGGCGCTGCCGGCTTGGTCGCAGCCTTCGAGGCGGGCTTGGCAACAGGCTTCGAGGCGCTCTTGGGCAGCGCCTTGCGGGCTGCCGGCGCGGCCTTCGTCTTGACCGAAGACTTTGATTTCGCTGGCATTTTCTTAGGCTTCGAGGCGGCTTTGGCCATAGCTTGCACACAACCTGCGAGAGGAATGGGAAATCGCGCGCTTACACCACTTTGGGCGGGTCCGCGCAAGTCGAAGAGTTCCGGAAAATGAAGGCCTAGAGATGGAGCCACCTCAACAATCCGAGCCCGATCGCACCATTTATGATGAGAAAGATCGCGACGATCAGATTGAGGAGCCGCGGCATGATCAAGATGAGCACGCCCGCAATCAGCGACAGGATCGGCGAGATGTGGGCGATGGTGAGGTGCATGAATTATCCTTCTGGGCGTGGACCTTGAGACGAATCGCGGGCGGATCATAGCGGCCCTGGTTCCGCGAGTAGAGACGCGCGGACGTACAGCGGGGTTCCACCTTTCGCGAAAACTGCCCGAAATTGCCGCGAATATGGCCGCGCATTTGCCGGAACATTGACAGGACGCATGCATTGGCAACGGGTCGCGCCACCGGCGCTTCCGAAGACTCATCTCGAAGGAGTTGCCTATGCGGAACAGGATTCTTGCTCTTGCCGCGCTCGCAGCCGCGATCGGCTCGCCGGTCGCAGCGCAGGCGCAAACCGATATCACGGTGGGGCGCGCGCCCGTCGTGGTCGATAGCGGCCCGACCATTGCGGTCGAACAGCGGCCGGCGTTCCGCGACTATGTCGTCGAACAACGTGTGCCGGCCTTCAGCATTCCGGGTCGCGTGGTGGTCGGTGCCACCTTACCTGAGACCGGCGTCACCTATTACGACGTGCCGCAACGTTTCGGCGCCACCACTTACCGCTACACGGTCGTGAACGGCGAGACCGTGCTGGTCGAGCCGCGCTCGCGGCGCATCGTGGAACTCATCGACTAGTTTGGACGCGTTTTCTTCACGCAAACCGACGGCCACGTCGCTTTGAAAACGCTCTGCACAACTCGATGTCCGGCGCGCCACATCAGGCTGGCGCGCATCGCGTAGTACGGACATCAGGCCCCGCCCGGTCGTCCCCCCGCCGGGCGGGGCTTTTTTTTGTGTGCTTCGTCATTCCGGGGCGCGCGGAGCGCGAGCCCGGAATCCATCGCGCCGCGCGTGACGAGGAGAAATGGATTCCGGGTTCGCGCCAAGTGGCGCGACCCGGAATGACGCCGGTGTTTACCGCCCGACCGCGCCTCAGTCCTGGATCTTCGAGAAGTCCGCCACCGCACGCGTGGCGCTGCGGATCTCATTGAGCAGCTTCAGGCGGTTCTCGCGCACCTTCGCATCCTCGTCGTTGACGCGGACCTTGTCGAAGAAGGCATCGACCGGCGGGCGCAGTTTTGCCATCGCGCTCATCGCAGCGGCGAAGTCTTCTTTGGCCACAGCGGCACTGGCTTCCGCCGTCACCTCTCCGATTGCCTTCGCCAGCGCCTTCTCCTCGCCGAGGCTGTAAAGTGCAGCATCCGGCGCGCCATCGAAGCTGCGCTTGTCCTTTTTCTCCTCGATACCAAGGATATTGCTGGCGCGCTTGATGCCGGCGAGCAGGTTCTTGCCATCGTCGCTCTCGAGGAATTTTCCGAGCGCCTCGACGCGGCGGACGATCATCAAGAGATCGTCCTGACCGCCGAGTGCGAACACGGCGTCGACAAGATCGTGCCGAGCACCCTGCTCGCGGAGCTGGACCTTGAGACGGTCGGCCAAGAAATCCTGAAGCCCTGAGGCACCGAGGCCTTTCGATACCCGCTCCAACGTCTCACGCACGCTCTCGCCCTTCGTGCCCCCATTAATCCACTTATCGGTACCAGCGATCACAGCTTTGTTGTCACTCTGACGGTAGATCGCAACCGAATTCGAAAATGCCTCCCAGAGGCGCAGACGAATGTTGTTAGAGATCAATATACGAATCATTCCCAGAGCCGCGCGACGCAACGCATACGGGTCCTTGCTTCCCGTCGGTTTTTCATCAATTGCCCAGAAGCCGACAAGCGTATCGATCTTGTCCGCGAGCGCCACCGCAACGCTGACCGGATTGGTCGGCACGCGATCCGCGGGCCCTTGCGGCTTGTAGTGCTCCTCGCAGGCCGCGGCGACGGAAGTGTCCTCGCCTTGCGCAAGCGCGTAATACTTGCCCATCAAGCCCTGAACCTCGGGGAATTCGCCGACGACTTCCGTCAGCAAATCCGCCTTCGCGAGATGCGCGGCACGCTTGGCCTTGGCGACATCCGCGCCGACCAAAGGCGCGATCTCAGCAGCGAGACGCTCGATGCGTTCGATGCGCGCAGCCTGGGTGCCAAGCTTCTCGTGGAACACGATCTGCTCGAACTTCGGCAGCCGATCTTCCAGCTTCGTCTTCAGATCCGTCTCGTAGAAGAATTTCGCATCCGACAGGCGCGGACGGATCACGCGTTCGTTGCCGGCGACGATGGTGTTGCCGCCGTCGGGCGCCTCGATGTTGGCGGTGAGGACGAATTTGTTGGTCAGCTTGCCCGTCTTGGCATCCCTGACGACGAAGCACTTCTGGTTGTTGCGGATGGTGGCGCGGATGACCTCGTCGGGGATCGCGAGATATTCTTTCTCGAACGACCCCATCATGACCACCGGCCATTCGACGAGACCCGAGACCTCGTCGAGCAGCACCTGATCCTCGACCAGCTCAAGACCCTGCGCAAACGCCAGCTCCTTGGCGTCGGCGAGGATGATGTCCTTGCGCGTCTGCGGATCGAGAATGACCTTGGCGGCCTTCAGCTTGGCTTCGTAGTCTTCGAAGCGACGCACAGAAATCGCCGCAGGTGCCATGAAGCGATGGCCATAGGTAGTCTGGCCGGCCTCGATGCCGTCCACCGAAAATTTCACGACATCGGGGTCTTCGGTTTCCAGGCCGAAGGTGGCGGTGATCGCGTGCAGCGGGCGCACCCAATTCAGCGAGCCCGGCTTGCCGGAGCGTGCGCCCCAGCGCATCGATTTCGGCCAGGGAAAGGTGCGGATGATCACGGGAAGGATCTCGGCGATCACCTCGATCGCCGGGCGGCCGGGCTTCTCGATCAGCGCGATGTAGAAATCGCCCTTCGGATCGCGCTGGATCTTGGCTTCGTCGAGCGATTGCAACCCTGTCGCTTTCAGGAAGCCCTGCACGGCCGCATCCGCCGCGCCGATCTTCGGTCCACGGCGTTCGGTCTTCAGGTCAGGCTGGCGCGCGGGAATGCCGTGCACGGTGAGTGCCAGGCGGCGCGGCGTAGCGAAGGCCTTGGCGCCTTCATAGACGAGGCCTTCGGCAACGAGCTTGTCGGTGACCATGCGGCGCAGATCGTCGGCCGCCTTGGCCTGCATGCGCGCGGGGATTTCTTCCGAAAACAGTTCGAGCAACAATTCGGGCATCAGGCCGCTCCACCGGCTTCGGTGTGCACCCAGGCGTCGCCGCAAGCCTTTGCCAGTTCGCGCACGCGAAGAATGTAGCTCTGCCGCTCAGTCACCGAGATCACGCCGCGCGCATCGAGCAGGTTGAAGACGTGGCTCGCCTTGATGCACTGGTCATAGGCCGGCAGCGCCATCAGGTGCGCCTCGCGCTTGCCGTCCTTCCAACCTGCATCGAGATATTTCTTGCAGGCTGCCTCCGCCATCTTGAACTGCTCGAATAGCATGGCGGTGTCGGCGAGTTCGAAATTGTGCTTCGAATATTCCCGCTCGGCTTGCAGGAACACATCGCCATAGGTGACCTTGGCGTCACCGTCGCGGCCGTTGAAGTTGAGATCGTAGACGCGGTCGACGCCCTGCACATACATCGCGAGACGCTCGAGCCCGTAAGTAAGCTCGCCCGCCACCGGCGCGCATTCGACACCCGCAACCTGCTGGAAATAAGTGAACTGGCTCACTTCCATGCCGTCGCACCAGCATTCCCAGCCCAGGCCCCAGGCGCCCAGCGTCGGGCTCTCCCAATCGTCCTCGACGAAGCGGATGTCGTGCACGGCGGAATCGATGCCGATGGCGGCGAGCGACTTCAGGTACAGCTCCTGAAGGTTCGGCGGCGACGGCTTCATGATCACCTGAAACTGGTAGTAGTGCTGCATCCGGTTCGGGTTCTCGCCGTAGCGGCCATCCTTGGGCCGGCGCGAGGGCTGCACATAGGCGGCATTCCAGGGCTTCGGCCCGAGCGCGCGCAGCGTGGTCGCCGGATGGAAGGTGCCCGCGCCCATCTCCATGTCGTAGGGCTGCAGGATCACGCAGCCCTGCTCGGCCCAGAACCGCTGGAGCGCGAGGATAAAGCCTTGGAACGAGCGTTCCGGGCGCATATGGGCGGGCAATGAGGCGTCCATCGTCAGGTCAGGCTCTCGCGGGGGGTTTTGAATCGCGCGGGACCGTATCGACGGCGGGGGTGGGAATCAAGGCAAAGGGGGAGGATCCGAGCTTAACGACTGCCGTAGGGTGGGCATAGGCGCGAAGCGCCATGCCCACCATGTTGCTGGGACTGCGATACTGGTGGTGGGCACGCTTCGCTTTTGCCCACCCTACGGCACCTTGTTACCCCGCAGCACCTAACCCGGCCGGTAAGCCCCGCTGACGGGGTCACGCTTCAACGTCTGGATGTTCCCCATATGGGCGGCCTCGGCGACGCGCGAGAGGCGCATCTCCTCCAGCTCTTGGTTGATCCGGAGTGCGGTCTTGTACGCCCAGCGGACCACGGCAAGCCCGCCCAGGACGCCCGCGAATGCAACGAACGGCGGCATCGGTCGATCCTTGTTCAATGCTCAGCCCCCACGAGCATTCTTGCGCAGACCGGGCCGCGCCGCAATTGGCTCGGCCTGGACCAAATGGCGCGGGTGGCCACGCGCTAGAACCCGAATTTCGCCCAGATCGCACGGGTCTCGACCGCCGAAATCAGATCGTCCGGCAAGCCTGCCATTGATTCCATGACCGAAAGCTGGCCCGCGCCGGGCGATTTCCGCCCCAGAAGACCGCTGAGCAGCCCGGTTGGCTGGGCGATCACAGGGGTGAGAACCTTCTCGCCATAGCGGGCACGAAGAGTTGAGCGGAGATCGCCGATGCCGTCGGCGAGCCCCAGCCCGATTGAGCTCTCGCCCGCCCAGTACTCGCCGGTGAACAGGGTGTCGTCCGCGCCCGTGAGCCGCGCGCCGCGGCTCTCCTTCACCAGCGCGATGAAGATCTGGTGGATCTCGCGCTGGAGCGCCTTCAGCTTCGCGACGTCGTCGGGATTTTCGGGAAGGAACGGATCGAGCATCGCCTTGTGTGCGCCGGCCGTATAGAGGCGCCGCTCGATGCCGAGACGCTTGATCGCTTCCTGGAAACCAAAGCTGCCGCCGACGACGCCGATCGAGCCGAGAATCGAGGATGGATCGCAAAAGATCTCGTCGCCCGCGCAGGCGATCATGTAGCCGCCGGAGGCCGCGACGTCCTCGACGAACACCAAAACCTTCAACTTCTTCTCCGCCGCGAGCTGCTTGATGCGCAGATAGATCTGGCGCGACTGCACCGGCGAGCCGCCCGGCGAATTGATCACCAGAGCCACCGCCTTGGCGTTACGGACGGAGAACGCTCGCTCCAGCACCCGCGCGACGCCCGCAAGCGTCATGCCTGGGCGCAATGGCGTCACGGCCCCGATCACGCCTGACAGCCGCACCACAGGCACCACCGCCGTGCCCGGGCGGAAGCGCGCCGGCACATATTGCATCAGTTTGTCGGCAAAGCCGGAGTTACTGCGATCGTTCAATTGTTCGGCCATGCCGTTACCTCTGGTTAACCAATTTTTATCACGCGACTGTCATTGAAGATGCCTGGAACGTGTTTTGCAGATTGCCCCTTGGGAGGCTGCAATGAGGCAGCGGAGAACAAGAACATGAAGATCTATCTGCTGTTGCTGCTGATCGGTGCCCTTTTCGCAGCGATTCGCTTCACGTCCCCACAGGAACAGCAGTCGGAATCGCTGCCGCAGTAGGCCTTCACGGCTCTGCCAGCGCCAAGACCGCCCTCCCTTCCAGAATATTAGTCACCTCTTTTTTAGGCATTCGTGACTCATCATTGAGCACAAAGCCCGGCAACAGCCGAGTCGGCGCCCGACCGCCTTTGACGGCACGCACCAGCACGCGGATTGCAGGGCTTGCCGCCTCGCCATGAACCGGCAGGATCGACAGGCTGCCGAAGCCGCGCGACAGCGCTGCCAAAACCTCTGCTATCCCATCCGCGCGCCAGATCAAGGTCAGTGCGCCGTTCGATCGCAGGATGCGCCGGGCTGCATGCACCCAGCCATCAAGCGTCTCGCCCGTTGCGACATGCGCGATCTGCCGCGCCTGATCGGGCGAGCCGCGATGCCGCGCCGGATCGTTGAAGGGCGGGTTCATCAGCACGCGATCGACGCTGTCGGGGACGAGCCCATGTGCCGCAAAATCCTGCGCGCCGGCGGTGACATCGAACACGATCGTCTCCGCATCAATCGCATTCGCCGCCGCATTTTCGCGCGCAAGTTCCGCCAGCTCCGGATCGATCTCGACCAGGCTCAGCCTGATCCCGCTCACGCGCCGGGCCAGTGCCAGCCCGGCCGCGCCGACGCCGGCACCGAAATCGACCACACGGTCACCAGCCTGGGCTTCGGTCGCTGCCGCAAGCAAGATGGCGTCGTGACCGGCACGGTGGCCGGAGCGCTTCTGCTTCAACAGCAATTGGCCGCCGAGAAAGGCATCCTCGGTGATCTCGAGCGCGGCCTCAATCATCGCCGCGCAGTTCGTGGTTGAGGCCGGCATCGGCCAGGAGCTGCCGGGCCTCGCGGGCGTCATCCTCGTGAACCAGGATCCGGCGCGGCAAAATGCCGAGCGAGCCCTCGATGATGCTCATGTTCTGGTCCAGCACCAGATGATGGATGTTGGCGCCGTCGAGCAGTGCGCCTATGGCTGATACCAGCACGATATCGTTGGTCCGAACCAGTTCTCGCAAAACACAGGCCTCCTGCCTGACGGGGGTCGACGGCAAATGTCAATGGTTCCGCAGGTCTTGCCGCATCCGCGTCCAGTTTCTATTGTCTTTCCGTCAGAATAGCCCTTCCGGGGCAAATATTGGAGACCGGCGTGGCCGTCATCGTACCTTTCGAAACTCCCGGCGCGTCGATCGAAGAGCTGGTTGCCCTTGTCGCTCCCGATATGGAGCGCGTCAACGCCACGATCCTGTCGCGGACCGGGTCCGAGGTGACCATGATCCCGGAGGTGGCCAACCACCTGATCTCCTCCGGGGGCAAGCGGCTGCGTCCGATGCTGACGCTCGCCATGGCCAACCTCGCCGGCTACACCGGCGACGGACACATCAAGCTCGCCGCCTCCGTCGAGTTCATGCACACCGCCACGCTCCTGCACGACGACGTCGTCGACGAGAGCGAGATGCGCCGCGGCAAACTGTCGGCGCGCATGCTTTGGGGCAACGAGGCGAGCGTGCTGGTCGGCGACTTCCTGCTGGGGCAGGCCTTCCGCATGATGGTCGAAGTCGGCTCGCTGCGCGCGCTCGACATCCTCTCGGCGGCGGCCGCCACCATCGCCGAGGGCGAAGTGATGCAGCTTGCGGCTGCCAAGAACACCGCAACGACCGAGGACGAATATCTCGCGGTGATCCGCGGCAAGACCGCCGAACTGTTCGCGGCCGCCTGTGAGGTCGGGCCGGTGATCGCCAACCGTCCGAAAGCCGAGCAGACCGCCTGCCGGTCGGTCGGCATGAATCTCGGCATCGCCTTCCAGCTCGTCGACGACGTGCTCGACTATGGCGGCAAGAGCGCAAAACTCGGCAAGAACACCGGCGACGACTTTCGCGAGGGCAAGATCACGCTGCCCGTGGTGCTCGCCTTCCGCCGCGGCAACGACACCGAGCGCGCGTTCTGGATCCGGGCATTGGAGCGCGGCGAGATCGGCGACACCGACCTCGATCACGCCATCGGCCTGATGAACAAGCACCGCGCGCTCGAGGATTCGCTGAACCGCGCCCAGCACTATGGCGCCATGGCGGTCGACGCGCTGGCGCTGTTCCCGTCCTCACCCATGAAGAGCGCGCTGGAGCAGGTGGTGGCGTTCTGCCTAGCAAGGTCGCATTAGTTTTTTTTACGTCTTAGCGCTTGCCGCTAGCCACACATTCAGTGTCGTGCCGGCGAAGGCCGGGACGACATGGTTGAGGTAGCGCCACCACTGCATCAACAGCGTCATTGCGAGCGGAGCGAAGCAATCCAGGATCTTTGCCGCGGAGAGACTCTGGATTGCTTCGCTGCGCTCGCAATGACGGAGCAAGGTGCACGGGCACGTCCCTGCAACCTGCATTTCGCCTCGCAGAAACCTCCTTCGCAGTTTCGGCGCATTTCCACACGTCCGCAAGACGAACTCTAGTAACTTGCGTTTTGCAAGTCACTGACCTACCTTCTCCGCCATGCAGCCTAAATCGCCCTCCATCCTGGAATGCCCCGTCGGCCGTGCCGTGGAGACTGTGGGGGAGTGGTGGAGCATCCTGATCCTTCGAGATGCGTTCCAGGGATCGACCCGGTTTGACGAGTTCGAGCGCAATCTGTCCATCGCGCCGAACATCCTGTCGCGACGTCTCGCCCATCTCACCAAGACCGGGATGTTCGTCCGCCGCCGCTATCATGAACGGCCGCCGCGTTACGAATATGTGCTGACGGACAAGGCGCGGGATTTCTTCCCGGTGATTGCCACGCTGCTCGCCTGGGGCAACAAGCATCTCGCGCCAAAGGGCGAAGCGATCCTGCTGGCGAACCGGGACGATCGTCGTCCGCTTGATCCCGTCGTGGTCAACGCCGCCGACATGCAACCGATCACGCTCGGCAATGCGGTGGTGATCGCAGGGCCCGGCGCGAGCCGCTTGATGCGGCGGCGGCTCACCTCGCTCAAGGCCATGAACCCGGCGGTCGCGCCGGCTGGAGACTGACATGCGTCGTATCGTCGTGACGGGAATGGGCGCGGTATCGCCGCTCGCCTGCGGTGTCGAATTGTCCTGGCGCCGGCTGCTCGCCGGTCAAAGCGGGCTGCGACGCCTGCCCGACTGGTCGCAGGCGCTGCCGGCGCGCATTGCCGGCCTCGTGCCCGATAAGGCCGATGATGCGGACGGCGGCTTCGATCCGGCGCAGGCGGCAGCGCCAAAAGACCAGCGCAAGATGGATCGCTTCATCCTGTTCGCGCTGCTCGCGACCGCAGAGGCCGTGGCACAGGCCAAATGGATGCCGCAGGACGCAAGCGCGCGGGAACGGACCGCGACCATCATCGGCTCCGGTGTCGGCGGCTTCCCGGCGATGGCGGAAGCCGTGCGCATCACCGAGCAGCGCGGCGCGCGCCGGCTGTCGCCGTTCACGATCCCCTCGTTCCTCGCTAATCTCGCCGCCGGCCACGTCTCGATCAAATACGGCTACAAGGGCGCGCTGGGCACGCCGGTCACGGCTTGTGCCGCCGGCGTCCAGGCGATCGGCGATGCCGCGCGCATGATCCGCGCCGGCGAAATCGACGTCGCGATCTGCGGCGGCGCGGAAGCCTGCATCGACATCGTCAGTCTCGGTGGCTTTGCGGCGGCACGCGCGCTGTCGAGCGGATTCAATGACGAGCCCGCGCGCGCCTCGCGCCCGTTCGATCGCGACCGCGACGGTTTTGTCATGGGCGAAGGCGCCGGCATTCTGGTGATCGAGGAGCTGGAACATGCGCTTGCGCGCGGCGCCAGCCCGATCGCCGAGATTGTCGGCTACGGCACCACCGCGGATGCCTATCATATGACATCGGGTCCGCCGGATGGCGATGGCGCCCGCCGTGCCATGGAGATTGCGCTCCGGCAGGCGAACCTTGCGCCCGCCGAGGTGCAGCACCTGAATGCACATGCGACCTCGACGCCGGCCGGCGACGCGAGCGAGCTCGGCGCTATCGCCGCACTGTTCGGCCGTGACCGCAGCATCGCCGTGAGTGCGACAAAATCGGCGACCGGTCATCTGCTCGGCGCCGCCGGAGGTCTCGAGGCAATCTTTACCGTCCTCGCTTTGCGCGACCAGATCGCTCCTCCGACGCTCAATCTTGAAAACCCGGATCCGGGTGCCGAGGGCCTCGACATCGTCTCTGCTGCGGCCCGGCCGATGCCGATGCAGCACGCCATCTCGAACGGATTTGGCTTTGGCGGGGTGAATGCCAGCGTGATCTTTCGGCGGTTGGCCTGAATGACGGGACTTGCAATCACGCCGGGCATCGCTACGACAACAGGATGATCGAAACCGATTTCTGGCTATTCCTGGCGGCCGCACTCGTCGTCGCTGCCATCCCCGGTCCGGGCATTTTCTACGTCGCGGCACGGACCTTGTCGGAAGGGCGGACAAGCGGATTTGCCTCGACCGCAGGCACGGCGCTCGGCGGGCTGGTTCACGTGGTGGCGGGCAGCGTCGGCATCTCCGCGATTATTCTCGCGAGCGCCGAACTGTTCACGGCCGTGAAGTTCGTGGGCGCGCTGTATCTGGTCTGGCTCGGCATCAAGACCTTCCGCAACGCCGGTCGCGCGCTGTCGCTCGAGAGCGAAGCCGTTGGCGACAAGCGCGCCTTCCGCGACGGCGTGCTGGTCGAGGCGCTGAACCCGAAGACCGCGGCGTTCTTCCTGGCGTTCATTCCGCAGTTTCTCGATCCGGCGGCAGCGAACCCCACGCTGCAATTCATCGTGCTCGGCGCGATCTCGGTGACGCTGAACACGTTCGCCGACGTCGTTGTGGTGCTGATGGCGTCGGCGACGCGCACCCAGCTGGTCGGAAGGCCGCACCTGATGCGGCGCCTCACGCAGGGCTCCGGCGTTTTCATCGCGGGCCTCGGCCTGTCGCTCGCTTTGGCGCGGCGGCCGGCAAATGGCTAACGCCCCGCAAAGCCGCTTCTATGAGTCTCACGGCCTGCGGCTGCACTATGCCGATTGGGGCAATACGGGAGCGCCGGTCGCCATCCTGGTTCACGGCGGCCGCGATCATTGCCGGAGCTGGGATGTCATCGCCCGGTCGTTGCAGCCACATTTTCACGTGATCGCACCCGACCTGCGCGGCCACGGCGATTCCGACTGGACCAGAGGCGGCAGCTACGCGCTGACGGAGTATGTGTACGATCTCATCCAGCTCGTACGCCACATCGCGGCGCCTCAAGTGACACTCATCGGCCATTCCATGGGCGGCATGGTGAGCCTGATCTTTTCGGGATCGTTCCCCGAGCAGGTCGCAAAGCTGGTCGTGCTCGACGGCGTGACCATGCTGCCGGACGCGCCCAGAGCGCCAACGCATGAACGCATCAGCAAATGGGTCGGCCAGTTGGACAAACTGCATGTCCGCACGCCGCGCCGCTATTCGACTCTCGAAGCTGCGGCCGCTCAGATGGTGCTTCACAACAAGCGACTGTCCCGCGACCTCGCGCTGCATCTTGCAACGCACGGCTCGCGACAGAACGAGGACGGCAGCTATAGCTGGAAGTTCGATCCCTACCAGCGCGCCTCCGCGCCGCATCGGCTCTGGCCTGACGATCACGTCGCGCTGTGGTCGCGCATCGCTTGCCCGACGCTGCTGCTCAATGCCGGCGAAAGCTTTCTCGCGGGACCCAAAGCGGCAGGCCTGGAACGCTATTTCCAGCAGGCGCACATCGAGACCATCGCTGGCGCCGGGCACTGGCTGCAGCATGACAAGCCGCAAGAGGTGCTGGATGAGATCCGGCGGTTTCTCGGGCTGGGCAAGGACGCTGCGGGCTAGCTCGGCGACGTCCGCGTCATTGCGAGCGCAGCGCGCTGCGCTCGCAATGACGAACAAATTTAGCTCAACGCGCGATCGCTAGGGTGCGACGGCGATATAGGGAATGCAACCGACCACCGCGACAAGCTGGATCGCATTGCTCAACATGCCGCCCCAGTGCAGCCGTCGCAACCGGCGCACTGCATCGGAATGGCCTGCATCTCTGTCCTGAAGCCGCGCATCCATCTGCCGCAGGAACCAGCGGCGCGACCAGGCTGCGAGAACCGCGATCAGGCAGATGCCGACGGCCAAAATCGGGCGACCAGCCAGAGCAACGGCGATCGTCCCGACGGCACCGGCAACCGCCAATGCCAGGAAATAGCCGTTGAACATGCCGCGCAACAGCTCGGCGACGGTCGGGACATCCAGCCTGACCAGCAGAAAGGCGGGAGCGGCCAGCAGGAGGTAAAACATCGGAAGCAGCAGGATGATGGTGGCGAACAGGGCGACATTGTCTGGCGTCATCCAAACACCCTTTCCTCTGCCCGCCGGCCAAGAAGCTTCTCCGGCTGACGAGCAATATCGGCCGCACCCCATCACGAGCGCCATTGGGCTTTGGTCGGAGGCGATAGGCGGACGTGCCTAACTCAACGTCCCCGCATGCACCCACCACCCGGAGTGGTCCCGGCGAATCTTCTCGGCAGCGGCATGCGCATCGGTGGGCGCGCCGAAAATCGCAAAGCAGGTCGCACCCGAGCCGGACATGCGGGCGAGCTTGACACCGCGGGAGTCGCGCAGAGCTTCCAGCACGTCGCCGATCACCGGCTCGATGCGCAGCGCGGGCGCTTCGAGATCGTTCGGGACGGTTTCGAGAACGTCGACCCAGTCGGCAATGGAGGCGCCTTCCTCCGGCCACGCAGGGGCTTCAAGGACGGAGGTCGCGCCGACCAGCAGGTCGCCGTTGCGCAGGCCGAGCGCCTTGAACACGTCCTTGGTCGCGACCGGCACGCGCGGATTGACCATGACGCAGGGCATACTCGGCAGCGCCAGCGGCAATAGCTGCTCGCCGACCCCTGTCATGTCGCAGGCGCGCGAGAACAGACACACCGGCACGTCGGCACCGGTCGCGAGCGCGACCTGCTGCAGGCGGGGATCATCGAGCGACAGATTGTTGAGACGCGCCAGCAACCGCAACGCCGCCGCCGCGTCAGCTGAACCACCGCCGATGCCGGCTGCGACCGGCAGCACCTTGTCGAGCGCGAAGGCGCCCAATTTCAGGTTCGGCACCGCCTCTGCCAAAAGCTTGGCGGCCTTGAACACGAGATTGTCGGTGGTGTCGCCGCAGGCTGCCGCGAGCGGTCCCGTGGTGGTGAGCTTCAGCTCGCCACCCGGCTCCAGCGTGAGCCGGTCGGCGCAATCTGCGAACGCGACCACGCTTTCGAGATCATGATAGCCGTCGGCACGACGGCCGACGACGCGAAGGCTCAAATTGACCTTCGCGCGTCCCTCTTCCTTCAACGCCGGCATTGGCGACCAACCCCCAACAGCACCCTCAGCCGCCCTTGCCGTCGTCCTTCTTCTTCTCTGCCTGCGCGGCCGAAGAGTTTGGAGTGTCCTCTGTCAAACCATTGGCGATCTTGGCCTCGATCTTCGGCAGCTCGTCCGGCTCGGGCTTGAGGTCGCGGGCGTGCGCCCACTGGAATTTTGCTTCCAGCGTGCGGCCGACGCGCCAATAAGCGTCGCCGAGATGATCGTTGATGGTGGGATCCTCGGGCTTGAGGTCGATGGCGCGCTCGAGGTTCTTCACCGCCTCCTCGTAATTGCCGATGCGGTAATAGGCCCAGCCGAGGGAGTCGACGATGTAACCGTCGTCCGGACGCTGCTCGACGGCACGCTTGATCATCTTCATGCCTTCGTCGAGATTCACGCCCTGGTCGATCCAGGAATAGCCGAGATAGTTGAGGACATGCGGCTGGTCGGGCTGGAGCTCGAGCGCCTTCTTCATGTCGGCTTCGGCCTTGCCCCACTCTTTGGAGCGCTCCTCGCAAATGCCGCGATAATAGTACCAGACGCTGTTCGCCTTGTCGTTTCCGGCCGGCAGCACGTCGATCCCTTGCGAATAGGTCGCACCGCAGTCGCCGAACTTCTTGCGGCCGCGCTCGAGATTACCGAGCGCCATGATGGCTTCGAGATCCTTGGGGTCTTCGCTCACGACGCTCTTGAGTATCTTGATCGCCTCGTCGGTGCGGTCGGCGGAATCCAGATCGACCGCGAGCTGGATCTGTGCGTTGCGCTTCAAGGGCGACGACGACGGCACGCGCTCATAGACCTTGATCGCCATCTGCGGCCGCTTCACCGATTCGTAGAGGTCGGCGAGCGAGAGCAGCGCCAGCGGATGCGTGGGCTGGAGATAGAGCGCGAGCTGGAGATAGACCAGCGCAAGATCCTCGCCCCCGCGGCGGGTCAGCGTGGCGCCGATGCCGTAGAGCGCCTCGGCCGCGCCGGCCTGCGCGGAATCGACCAGCGGCGGCATCTTCTTGCCGGCCTTGGTCTCCCGCAGGCCTTCCAGGATCAGCGGATGGCGGGCGAGCTTTTTGTCGAAAGCCTCGTAGACCGCGGTCGCGGAAGCCGCGTCCTTGTTGCGTGACAGCCAGCGGCCATAGGCCTCGGTGACGCGCAGCATGGAATCGTCGAGCTTGTAGGCGCGCTCGAAACGCGTACCTGCGTCCTTCTCCTTGCCGGAGAGCTCGAGGATCATGCCGGCATGCAGATCCTTGAACAGCGGATACCATTCCGGTCCCGCCAGCTTGTCGATGCTGGCGACAGCGCCCTTGGCGTCGCCGGCGCCGTAAGCGGCCCAGCCGGACAGCAGGGTTGCGACCAGATCGGTGATCGGTCCGCGAATCGACTGGTTGATGTTGCTCTGCGCGCTCGGATATTTCTTCAGCTTGAGGTCGTGCACGCCGACCACGAGGCGCGCGACTCGGTTGGTCTTGTCGATGGTCAGGATACGCTCGGCGAGCTTGACCGCTTCATCGATATCGCCGTCCGCGACCGAGGAGATGAAGGCACGGTCGAGCAGCTCGTTGTTCTTGGGATCGCTGCGCAGCGCGGAGCGATAGAAGGCCGCGGCGGAGGCCGCATCGCGCTCGACGCTGGCGTGGCGCGCGGCGAGATAGCTGCCGGACGTGGTCAGCGCCTTCAGATCGTTTCGGGTCGGAAACTGCGCCGCCGTGTCGGCCGGATGATCCGGCGTCTGCGCCCGGACCCCGCCGGGGACCGTCGCGAGCGCTGTGCCCATGAGGGCGATGGCGGCAACAGTCCAGCGGTTAAAACGATTTGAAAACATCAGGGCTCGCCTTGAGTTGGTAGTGCCTGGGTTTGGAGCAGAAGGCCGTCTCGCATGCGAACGCGGCCGGCGACATCGGGACCCGGAACCGTCAGGGCCGGACAATGCCGCTTTTGGCGCCTCACCGCAAGGATTCGGACCGTGCGGTCCCCTCCGCGCGCCCCGAACCGGCCTGAGGTGCCCCAAGACGCTGCTAGTATGGCCTTATCGTGGCCGCAGCCGCCGGCTACGCCCCGGTTCCACGCGAACGTGCGCTCCGTCACCTTTCGCGACTTGGTGCGCCGTTACATCGCCTCGTAGTTCGGGCCGCCGCCGCCCTCCGGCGGAACCCAGGTGATGTTGCCGTTGGGATCCTTGACGTCGCAGGTTTTGCAATGAACGCAGTTCTGGGCGTTGATCTGGAAGCGCGGGCCCGCACTCTCCTCGACCCATTCATAGACGCCGGCCGGGCAATAGCGATTCGATGGACCGGCAAAGACATCATGCTCGGACATTTTCTGCAGATTCATGTCGGCCACCTTGAGATGGACCGGCTGGTCCTCCTCATGATTGGTATTGGACAGGAATACTGACGACAGCTTGTCGAAGGTGATCTTGCCGTCCGGCTTCGGGTAATTCTTGGGCGCGTGCTGTTTCGCCGGATCGAGCGTCGCGCGATCGGGCTTCGCATGCGACTGGGTGCCGAACATCGAGCCGCCGAACAGCGTGTTGCACCACATGTCGAAGCCGCCGAGCGCAACACCGATCACGGTGCCGAACTTCGACCACAGCGGCTTGACGTTGCGGACCAGGAAGAGGTCCCGGCCCACGGACGACGAGCGCCAGGCGTTCTCGTAATCGACGATCTCGTCATTGGCGCGATTGGCAGCGACGGCGGCCGCGACATGTTCGGCGGCAAGCATGCCGGTGCCCATCGCATTGTGCACGCCCTTGATGCGGGGGACGTTGACGAAACCGGCCGCGCAGCCGATCAGCGCGCCGCCTGGGAAACTCAGCTTCGGCACCGACTGGTAGCCGCCTTCCGTGATGGCGCGGGCGCCGTAAGCGAGCCGCTTGGCGCCCTCGAAGGTGCCGCGGATCGCCGGATGGGTCTTGAAGCGCTGGAACTCATCGAACGGCGATAGATACGGATCGTCATAGTTCAAATGCACGACGAAGCCGACCGCAACGAGATTGTCGTCGTAGTGATAGAGGAATGAGCCGCCGCCGGTCTTCAGGTCGAGCGGCCAGCCGAAGGAATGCTGGATCATGCCCTTCTGGTGCTTGGCGGGGTCGATCTGCCAGACTTCCTTCAAGCCGATGCCGAACTTCGACGGCTCGCTGTTGGAGTCGAGCGCGAACTTCGCGATCAGTTGTTTGGTCAGGCTGCCGCGCGCGCCTTCGGCGAACAGCGTGTACTTGCCGAGCAATTCCATGCCACGGGTAAAGGAGTCCTTTGGCTTGCCATCCTTGCCGATCCCCATGTCGCCGGTGGCGATGCCTTTCACCGCCCCCTGCTCGTCATAGAGCACTTCGGCCGCGGCAAAGCCCGGATAGATCTCGACGCCGAGCGCCTCGGCCCTGCGCGCCAGCCAGCGGCAGACATTGCCGAGCGATCCGATATAGCAGTGATGGTTGTCCATCAGCGGCGGCATGATGAAATTCGGCAGCCTGATCGCGCCGCCAGCCGTCATCCAGTAGAAGCGGTCATCCTTGACCTGCGTCTTCAGCGGGCAGTCGGAATCCTCGCGCCAGTCGGGGATCAACTTGTCCAGCCCGGCCGGATCGATCACGGCGCCGGAGAGAATGTGCGCGCCGACCTCGGAGCCCTTCTCCACCACGACGACGTTGAGATCGGCATTGAGCTGCTTCAGCCGGATCGCGGCCGCCAGGCCCGAGGGGCCGGCGCCGACGATGACGACGTCGAATTCCATGGATTCGCGCGGGGGAAGTTCTTCGATGCTCATCTGATCTCAGCCCTTGAGACGGTTCCTCGGTCGTTTGCGCTCCCTTGTTTCCGATTTTTCCGGGTAGGACAACCACGGAAATGCGTTCCGCTGGGATGCAAGGCGCCCGAAACTGATATAAAAGCCTGACTTTCCAAATGATCCCCGAACCCGCACCCACCGTCCGAGAGCTGCTCGCCTTCTATCTGGAGGCCGGTGTCGACTGCGCGCTCGCAGAAGAGCCGGTAGACCGCCTGGCGGAAATGGATGCTCCGCCTCCGGCCCCGCGTGCGACACCTCCGATCGAGGCCCCGCGGCCTGTCACCGCGCCCGCCGTGATGCGGGGCGAGGCCGCTCCCGCACCCGAGATCGCCATCGCCTCCGCACGCGATGCCGCGCGCACCGCGCCGACGCTGGAGGCGTTGCGCGAGCTGATGCAGAATTTCGAGGGCTGCGCGCTGAAGCACACCGCGACTCGGCTGGTGTTCGCCGATGGCAATCCGCGGGCCCGCATCATGTTCGTCGGCGAGGCGCCGGGCCGCGACGAGGACATCGAAGGACTGCCGTTTGTGGGGCGCAGCGGCAAGCTGCTCGATTTGATGATAGGAGCCATCGGCCTCAACCGCACCAGCGCCTATATCGCCAATGTGATTCCGTGGCGGCCGCCCGGCAATCGCACGCCGACGCCGCAGGAGACGCAGATCTGCCTGCCCTTCATTCAGCGCCAGATCGAACTGGTGAATCCCGACGTGCTGGTCACACTCGGCAATCCCGCGACGCAGACGCTGCTCTCGACCCGCGAAGGCATCATGCGCACTCGCGGCCGCTGGTTTGATTACGAGACCGGCGCGCGCACGATCCGGGCACTGCCGACGTTCCACCCGGCCTATCTCTTGCGCTCGCCATCCTACAAGCGGCTGGCCTGGCAGGATCTGCGGGCGATCGCGAAGGTGCTGGCGGGCGCGTGAGGGACGGATACTCCTTCCTCGTCATTGCGAGCGAAGCGAAGCAATCCAGAATCTTTCCGAGGAGGGACTCTGGATTGCCTCGTCGCAAGAGCTCCTCGCAATGACGGCGGAGAGAGCCGCGCGCGCCTACGTCCCCTTCGGCCGCACAATGGCCCAGCCGATGCGCAGGAGCTGCTGGCGTCCGGTCACCAGCCATTCGAAGGCGCGCGGCACTTCCGGCACGATGTCCGGAAAACGCTTGAGGATGTCGGGCGGCGGGGTGCCGGCAGTGTCGGAGGCGCGCCAGACCACCACGCCGCCAGTCTCGGCGAAGCGCGCGGGCGTCATCCACGGCGTGCGCGCGGGCTCGGCATCGATGAAGAGATGCGGCCGGCCGGAATGCAACGTGATCAAGCTGGCAAGCTGCGTCTCGCCGGCGACCGCGCGCAGGCGGTGATTGGTGCGGCGGGCAAAGCTGTCGTCGAAGAAGTCCGAGATCGCGCGCGCCGGCATCGAGGTCGCGATCTCGCCGGTGCCGCTCCAGGGTAGAAACAGCACCGCCAGCACGACGCCGGCGGCGGGGGCGACGATTGCGGCGGCCCACACCGTGCGCAACATCCGGGCACGGCGCATCGCGATGAGATCGCCGGCCGCCACGACCACGGCGAGGCCGGACATCACGAGCACGACCCCGGCACCAGCGACGACAGCATCGAACCCGAGCAAGCCGGAGATCAGGACCGCGCCGATCACCGGGGCGAGCGCAACGAAATAGACGAAGTTGCGCGCGAGTGGCTCAACCGGCGGCCGGTAGATGATGGGCGCTTCCTCGCTCTTGCCGGCGAACAGGCTGGTGTTGAGGAACGTCAGCACCGGGATCGCCGCCGTGCCGAGCACGAGCCCGCCGAACAGCCAGGCCGCGTGCAACGCGCGGGCGTTCAGGTCCGAGATTTGCGGCAAGGCCGGCAGGACAAGCGTCTCCGCACGCATCAACCAGACCGCATAGGGCAGCGCCAGCACGGCGACCACGATCAGCGCAAACAGCGGATCGAGCGCGCGCAGCGTCTTGCGGCCACGCGCAGTCGAGAACGCAAAGATCACGAGCAGCATGAGCAGGAAGATCGCGGCGGGCGTGGTCAGCAGCAACAAACCTGCCTCGATCGACCAGGCGAACCAGGCGTTGCCGCGACGCTGGCCGATGATCTGCCAGGAATGCAACAGCAGCAGCGTCCAGAGCGGCCGCGCCAGTATCAAGGGGCCGAAGTCGAGCGCGGGCGAGGAGAAGGCCAGCGCAGTCATGGTCAGCAGCACGGCGAGCACCGCATGCTGGGTGCCGACCACGGCGCGCGCGAGATGGTAAAACGTGACGAAGGTCGCGATCTCGCACAGTTCGGCCAGGACATAGACGCCGAACATGTGGCCGCCGGCGGCGCGATAGGCGATGTCGGCGAGCCAGAGCGGCAGCGGCGGGCCAAGATCGGTGCCGACCTGGTATTCGCGGCCAAAGGCCAGCAGTGTTGCGAGGTTGCCGGGCGGGCTGCGGTAGAACACCAGCGCCACCAGCAGCCACATCGCGGCCTGCAACAGCACGGCAATCCATACGATCAGCCGCGGCCGGGCGCGAATGAGCTCGATGACCAGGGAGGTAAACCGCATGCAACGTCCGAAAGATGCAGCCAACCCGTCCAGCCGGCCCTATTCGCTCATGATTGTTTTGATAAAGGGCGCTGCGCGTCGTGGCAACGACAGTCTGCTCTAGAGGCTGGCGGACGCATCGATTTCGATGGCCGCTTCCACCTGCATCTCGGCCTCGGCGACAGCAAACAAGTCCTGCACCGGCTCGACCGTCCAGGGCATGTGCTTGGCGCGGGCGGCGACGACGGGGGCGAAGAAGCTGCGGTGGTGCACGGTGGGCCCGAGGCGGTCGAGGGCATCGAGATGCTCCGGAACGGCATAGCCCTTGTGCTGCTCGAAGCCGTAGCCCGGGCAGTCCTGCGCCAGCGCGCACATCAGCCGGTCGCGCGTCACCTTTGCGATGATAGAAGCTGCCGCGATCGACAGGACGATGCCGTCGCCGCCGATCACGGCCTCACAGTCGCAGGTGGTATCCAGACGGTCGCGACCATCGACAAACACGTGGCGTGGCGGCTCGGGCAGCGCCACCACCGCGCGCTTCAAGGCCCAGAGCGAGGCGCGCAGGATATTGTCGCGGTCGATGCGGGAGCGAGAGGCGACCGCGACGGAGACCTGCGCCGTCGCGCAGATCTTGTCGAACAGTTTTTCACGTTCCTCCGCGGTCAGGCGCTTGGAATCGTCGATGCCGCGCGGAATGCGGTCGGGATCGAGAATTACCGCAGCCGCCACCACGGGACCGGCGAGCGGGCCGCGGCCGGCCTCGTCGCAGCCGGCGACCGGCCAGATGCCGCGCTTGATCAGCGCGCGCTCGCGGCGGAAGCTCGGCGAAGCAACCGCGATGACGCTTTTCTTGGCCGCACCCTTGCCCGGCTCGGCATTCCCGATCGAAGCCTTCTCAGGCTTTTGAGGCGCGACCTTCTTGGCCGGCTTGCTGACGGACTTGTCCCGAATCATGGCCGGGATCGTGCGCACGCGCCTCCGGCCAGCGCAACCGGGAACCCCGGGCAATTCCCGTTATTCAACGACTCCTCAGAACAGACTGAGCTGATCGCCCTCCCGCTTCGGCCTCGCAAAATGATCGGTCGTCAGCTTGGAGCGGCGCTTGTTCAGCCCGAGCCTCTCGCAGGCGATCTCGAAGCGGCGGCCGATGGTCCAGGCCATCGGGCCGGTGCCCTTCATCCGCTCGCCCCATTTGGCGTCGTAGTCGCGACCGCCGCGCATGTCGCGGATCAGCGTGAAGACGTGGCGGTAGCGGTCCGGATAGTTCGCCATCAGCCATTCGCGGAAGAGATCGCGGACCTCCAGCGGCAGCCGCAGCAGCACGTAGGAGGCTTCCTTGACGCCGGCATGGGCGGCGGCATCGAGAATACGCTCGATCTCGGAATCGTTCAGCGCGGGGATCACGGGAGCCACCATGACGGTGGTCGGAATGCCGGCCTCCGAGAGCTGCTTCAGCGCCTCCAGCCGCTTCTGCGGCGTCGAGGCGCGCGGCTCCATGGTGCGCGCCAGCTTGGGATCGAGCGAGGTGACGGAGATTCCGACCTTGGCGAGGTTGCGCTTGGCCATGCGTGCGAGAATGTCGATGTCGCGCAAGACCAGCGCCGACTTGGTGACGATGCCGACGGGATGGCCGGTGCGCTCCAGCACCTCCAGAATGCCGCGCATGATTTTGCGCTCGCGCTCGATCGGCTGGTAGGGATCGGTATTGGTGCCGATCGCGATCATCCGCGGCTCGTAGCCGGCCGCGGCGAGTTCCTTCTCCAGCAGCGCCGGCGCGTCGGGCTTCACGAACAGCTTTGACTCGAAATCGAGCCCCGGCGACAGGCCGAGATAGGCATGCGTCGGCCGGGCGAAGCAGTAGACGCAGCCATGCTCGCAGCCGCGATAGGGATTGATCGAGCGGTCGAAACCGATATCGGGGGAATCGTTGCGCGTGATCACCTTGCGCGAGGTGTCGACCGCCACCGTGGTCTTGAACGGCGGCAAATCTTCGAGGCTTTGCCAGCCGTCGTCGAAGGCGACGCGCGCCTCGGCCTCATAGCGGCCGCTGGCGTTGGATTGCGCGCCCCGGCCTCGCCTGCGCTGGCGGTCGATGGCGACCGCCAGCTCAGGAAAGTCGGAAGCCGCACCCGCCGGCTCGGAGGGCGCCGTGACCGGCGGGTGCTTGAGAGCATGAGAGGATGCTGGACTCATGAAGCCAAGATAGCACGACGAAAGAACAAATCAAGAACGCAAACAAAAAACTGGAAAACAACCCCATGCAAAGCAGCCGCCCAAATTTCGGGCGCGGTGCTTTGACCTCCCGCAACACGGCCGTCCCGGGCATCACGTCTGATGCCGGTCGGGGATCAATCGTCGCGCAACATGGTTGGTGACGAGCGCTGGGTGAAAGTCGGCAGGAACATGACAATCCAACAAAAAACGACCGCCGCGAGCGGCGACCTCGATCTCCTCGATCGCTACTGGCGCGCGGCGAACTACCTTTCCGTCGGGCAAATCTATCTTCTGGACAACCCGCTGCTGCGCGAGCCGTTGCGGCCGGAGCACATCAAGCCGCGTCTGCTCGGCCATTGGGGCACGACGCCCGGTTTGAATTTCATTTACGCCCATCTCAACCGGGTGATCCGCGCGCTGGACCTGAATGCGATCTATATCTGCGGTCCCGGTCATGGCGGCCCGGGCATGGTCGCCAACACCTATCTCGAAGGCAGCTACAGCGAGATCTATCCCGACATCGCGCGCGACGCGGACGGATTGCGCAAGCTGTTCAGGCAGTTCTCCTTCCCGGGCGGCATTCCGAGCCACGCCGCGCCGGAAACGCCGGGCTCGATCCACGAAGGCGGCGAGCTCGGCTACGCGCTGGTCCACGCCTATGGCGCGGCCTTCGACAATCCCGACCTGCTCGTGGCCTGCGTCGTCGGTGACGGCGAGGCCGAGACTGGCCCGCTCGCGGCGTCCTGGCACTCGAACAAGTTCCTCAACCCGGCGCATGACGGCGCGGTGCTGCCGATCCTGCATCTCAACGGCTACAAGATCGCCAACCCGACCGTGCTCGGGCGGATGCCCGACAGCGAGATCCGCGAGCTTTTTCGCGGCCTTGGCCATGAGCCGCTGTTCGTCGAGGGCGACGATCCCAAATTGATGCACCGGATCATGGCGGATGCGCTCGACGTCGCGCTCGCCAGCATCCGCTCGGTCCAGCGGCATGCTCGCGACGGGCGCAAAAACGTCGAGCGGCCGCGCTGGCCGATGATCGTGCTGCGCAGCCCCAAGGGCTGGACCGGCCCCAAGGAGGTCGACGGCCTCAAGGTCGAGGGCTTTTGGCGCGCGCATCAGGTTCCAGTCTCGAACTGCCGCGAGAATCCGGCGCATCTGAAACTGCTCGAAGACTGGATGCGCAGCTACGAGCCGGAAAATCTCTTCGACGCCAACGGCACGCTCATCCCCGAGCTTCAGGCGCTGGCGCCCGAAGGCAGCCGCCGCATGGGTGCCAATCCGCACGCCAATGGCGGGCTGTTGAAGAAGGAGCTGAAACTGCCGGACTTCCGCAGTTTCGCCGTGGACGTGCCGGAGCCGGGCGGTGTCATTGCAGAAGCAACGCGCGAGCTCGGCAAATTCCTGCGCGACGTCATCCGCCTCAACGCGCAGACGCGCAACTTCCGCATCGTGGGACCGGACGAGACCGCGTCAAACCGGCTCGACGCGGTGTTCGAGGCGACCGAACGGGTGTGGATGGAGCCGATCGAACCTTACGACGTGCATCTCGCGCAGGACGGCCGCGTGATGGAGGTCTTGAGCGAGCACCTTTGCCAGGGCTGGCTCGAAGGCTACCTGCTCACCGGACGGCACGGCTTGTTCTCGTGCTACGAGGCTTTCATTCACATCGTGGATTCCATGTTCAACCAGCACGCCAAATGGCTCAAGGTGACGCGGCATTTGCCATGGCGGCGCCCGATCGCCTCGCTCAACTATCTCCTCACCTCGCATGTCTGGCGCCAGGACCACAACGGCTTCAGCCATCAGGATCCCGGCTTCGTCGATCTCGTCGCCAACAAGAAGGCCGACATCGTCCGCATCTATTTTCCGCCCGACGCCAACACGCTGCTATGGATCGCCGACCATTGCCTGCGCACCTACGACCGCGTCAATGTCATCGTCGCCGGCAAGCAGCCGGCCCCCCAATGGCTCTCGATGCGGGACGCGGCCACGCATTGCGACGCCGGCATCGGCATCTGGACCTGGGCGGGCACGGAGGAGGCGGGCCACGAGCCCGACGTGGTGATGGCCTGCGCGGGCGACGTGCCGACGCTTGAGACGCTCGCCGCCGTCGACCTCCTGCGCAATGCGTTGCCCGAGCTGAAGATGCGCGTCGTCAACGTCGTCGATTTGATGACGCTGCAACCGAAGGAGCAGCATCCGCACGGCCTCGCGGATCGCGACTTCGACACCTTGTTCACGCGCGACAAGCCGGTGATCTTCGCCTATCACGGCTATCCTTATCTCATCCACCGGCTGACCTATAACCGCACCAACCATGCCGGCATGCATGTGCGCGGCTTTGCTGAGGAAGGCACCACGACGACGCCATTCGACATGGTCGTGCTCAACGAGCTCGACCGTTACCATCTCGCGATCGAGGCCATCGAGCGCGTGCCGGGTCTTGCGGCCAGGGCCGCCGACGTGAAACAGCACTTCCGCGACAGACTGATCGAGCATTCGCACTATGTGCGCGAACACGGCGAGGACATGCCGGAGATCCGCGACTGGGTCTGGCAGAACAGCGCAGGCGGCAAGACTCCGGCCGAAGCCGGCGATTGACGGCAGCCATGTCGGACACCGTTCTGGTTCTCAACTCCGGATCGTCGAGCATCAAGTTCGGCCTGTTCGAGCTGTCGGGGTCCGATCCCGCCCTGCTCTGCAAAGGACTGCTCGACGAGCACGAGACGAAGCCTCGACTCGCCGTGAAGAGCCCGGCGGGCGAGACCCTGTTCGACAAGCAACGCACAGAGGCGGATACGGGCAGCGGTCACCTGTTCGCAGACGTGCTTGGGTTTATCGAAGAGCATTTCGGCGAGCGCCACTTGCGTGCCGTGGGCCATCGCATTGTCCATGGTGGGCCAGACTATTCAGGGCCGGTCGAACTGACGGAAGACGTCTACGCGAAGCTTGAAGCGCTGACGCCGCTGGCGCCGCTGCACCAGCCGCGCTGTCTCGCGCCAGTGCATACGATCCGGGCGATCCGGGCCGCGTTGAGGCAGATCGCCTGCTTCGACACCGCCTTCCACCATGGTCTGAGGCCACCCGTGAGCCGCTTCGCCGTTCCGAGGCGCTATGAAGAGTGCGGCATCCGCCGCTACGGCTTTCACGGACTGTCGTTCGAATATGTCGCAGGCCGGCTCGCGGACATCGCGCCCGAGCTTACCGCCAAGCGCACCGTGATCGCTCATCTCGGCAACGGCGCGAGCCTCTGCGCGCTTCGCAACGGCCGCAGCGTCGACACCACGATGGGACTGACGCCGCTCGACGGATTGGTCATGGGTACGCGCTGCGGCGCCATCGACCCCGGCGTCCTGCTCTATCTGCAACAGCACGAGAAGATGTCGGTCGAGGACGTGCAGCACCTGCTCTATCAGGAGTCGGGCCTGCTTGGGGTGTCCGGCATCTCCGCCGACATGCGCTCGCTGCTTGCGAGCGGCGAGACTGCGGCAAAGGAGGCGATCGAGCTCTTCACGTTCCGTGCGGCCCAGGAGGTCGCAGTCATGGCGAATACGCTTGAAGGACTGGACTATCTCGTCTTCACCGGGGGGATCGGCGAGCACGCGCCGCAGATTCGCAGCATGATCGGTGAGCGGCTGGCATGGCTCGGCGCGCGCATCGATCCCATTGCAAATGACGCGGCGCACGAGTGCATCAGCGGCAACGACAGTGCCGTCGACATCTTCGTCATCCCGACCAATGAGGAATTGATGATCGCGCGACATTGCGCGGCGGTGTTGCAGCGATGAACGCTCGTTCGATTGGCGCATGATGGCAGCCATCCGTCATTGCGAGCGCAGCGAAGCAATCCAGACTGGCTATGCGGTGGGATTCTGGATTGCTTCGCTGCGCTCGCAATGACGAGAATGCGGCATGCAAGCGTGTGGAGACATACCCTCACCCAAGTGAGTTTGCGTCTCCTCACGATGCTGCCCTCTCCCATAGGGGGCGAGGGCACGGTCACGCGCATCTCGCTCGCGGACCGGATTGCTCCAGCGACGCGCCTGTGCGGACTTCTTCCTGCTCAGTGAATGCCGGTATAAATCTGAAAACAGCCGATCGCGACTTCGATCACGATCAGTATCACCACCGCGATTTCGAGGCGGAGGGAACGCTGGGTGTCGATGATGTCCGTCAGCGCGTTGGCGGTCGCCGACACTGCCGTGAGCTTGCGCTCGAGCGTGTCGAGGCGCTCCTTCAGCTCGTACTCGTCTTCGAGACGGGCATAGAGCCGGTCGAGCTCCGGCTTCTCCCAGAGCACGTCGGGCTTCTCGGCGACAGCAACACGGCCAGCAACGCGCTGCTGCACCAGCAGCGCGTTGCCGATCAGTTGCAGAATGCCCTTGCGCCGGCGCGGCGTGCGGCCGTGCTCGGCGAGCTCGCGCGCAAAGGGCTCGATGACGTCGAAGACCGCGGCGACGCGCCGCTCGTCGCGCGCCAGCGACGTGCTCTTGGCAAGTGCGTCCGCAACCAGCAGCAGCCGGTCGTCGGAGAATTTGGCAAGGCAGATCGGCCCGCCCGGCTGGATCGCCTCGGCGCTTTCGTCGCTGCAAAGCTGCGCCTGTGCGGTCTCCTCTTCATAGGGGCTGAACTCGCCGGTGACCCGCGGCTTGAGGCTGTCGATCAGAACCTTCTCCTCGGAAGGAAGCAGGCCGATCAGCACCACGACGCCGTAACGGAAGATCACGGCCAGGCCGGCATGGATCCGGAAGGCGGCGGGCGTCGAGGACACCAGCGTGCCGATATCGAGGCCTGATGCATTGATGCGGTCGCCCAGCATCAGGGCGCGGATCCGCAAGGTCGGCGCGGCGTCCTGCTTCGACGATATTGGCGGAGTGCCAATGGAGAGTTGATCGACATTCACGCGAATATCCTCCTTGCGCGACCCGGCTTTCTACGGAGTCGGCACCGCTGCCGAAACATTTGGCAATCTTGCCACCCGCGCGCGACACATTTGGCTGCGTTGGACAGACGGGGATTTACCATCGCAAGCCGAAGCGTGCCAAAAAGTTGCACTCGGCGACGCCGGGTGTTTATGACACCGTCATAACAGGCTACGCTTCTCCCGAAGTCGCAGACACCGAAGCCCAAATCATGCTGAGCGTCATCATTCCGACCGACGGCGTCGAGCAGACGGCGGTCGCAAGTCTGGCCGCGCTGGTCCCCGGTGCTGCGGCCGGCGTCGTCCGCGAAGTTCTCCTCGTCGACGGCACCCGCAACGGCGTCATCGAGCGCGTTGCCGATGTCGCGGGCTGCCGTTTCATCGGCTACGAGGGTTCGTCGCAAGGTGCAGCCCTCGCTGCCGGCGCGCTGCAGGCCCGTTCGCCCTGGCTGATGTTCCTCCCCGCCGGGGCCGTGCTGGAGACCGGCTGGATCGACGAGACCACCCAATTCATCCAGGCCGTCTCATCGAGCGGCCGGGATCGTGCGGCCGTGTTCCGCTACGCCCGTTCCCCCTATTCTGATACCGGATACCGTGACGTCCTGCGCTTCGTCCTGCGCAAGCTTGCCGGCCCGCTGGCCGATCAGGGACTTTTGATCGCGCGTGATCATTACGACCGGATTGGGGGTTATCCGCCCCAAGCCCGCCGTTCCGAAGCGCAGCTGCTGCGGCGGCTCGGCCGTTCCTCCCGGACGCTGCTGCGGAGCCGGATTGTCATGGTCGGCTGACACGCATCTAATACTTGCCAAAGTCAAAGAATTGTTTGACGATGGCAAGTATCGAGGTGCGTCAAATGACAATCAACGGTACCGAGGATGCCATCGCAGCGGTTCGCGCCTTCAACCGCTTCTACACCCGCAAGCTGGGTGTGCTCGACCAGCATGTGGGAAAAAGCCCGTTTTCGCTCAGTGAGGCGCGCGTGCTCTATGAACTCGCGCATCGCGACGACCTTGCGGCAAAGGAGATCGGGACCGAGCTTGGCCTCGATCCCGGCTATCTCAGCCGCATCGTCCAAAGCTTCGACGAAAAAGGCTTGATTACGCGAAAGCCCCTGCCCGCAGATCGCAGGCAATACCAGCTCTGCCTCACTGCGAAGGGCCGTCAAACTTTCGCAAAGCTGAACCTCGGCTCGCAAAACGAGGTCGCCGCCATGCTGGCTCCCCTGGCGGCTGACGATGCAAAGCGGCTCACGCAGGCCATGGCGACCATCGAGGCTGTGCTGGAGCAACGTCGAAGCCAGCCCACGGCTTTCGTGCTGCGCAGCCATCGGGTCGGTGACATGGGCTGGGTCATCTCGCGACAGGCCGCCGCCTACGCGGCCGACTACAACTGGGATATCAGCTACGAGGCGCTGGTCGCCGAGATCTGCGCACAGTTCATCAAGAGCTATGACGCCGCGCGCGAGCACTGCTGGATCGCGGAAGTGGCTGGCGAGCCGGTCGGCTCGATCTTCTTGGTGAAGGCCACGGACGAGATCGCGAAGCTGCGCCTGTTGCAGGTGGAGAAGAAAGCGCGGGGACTGGGTGTCGGCCGCGCACTGGTCGAGCAATGCCTCCAGGGCGCGCGCGAGAGAGGCTACAGCAAAATGACGTTGTGGACCCAGAGCATCCTGGTCGCCGCGCGCGGCATTTATCGGAGCGCAGGATTCAAGCTGGTCGCGACCGAGCCGCATCACAGCTTCGGCCAGGATCTGATTGGGGAAACCTGGGAGCGGGATCTCTGATGCTGCAGCAGCGGGCGCGATGCGCATGAATGTGCCCTCGCCCCTTGTGGGAGAGGCAGCGACGCTGGCAGACGCGAGCTCGCTTGGGTGAGGGGTTTGTCTCCGCGAACGACTCTTTTGCAATGGTGCGTGCGGATAGATACCCCTCATCCGGCGCTTCGCGCCACCTTCTCCCACATCCGCCTTCGCCAAGGCTTTGGCGGACATGTGGGGAGAAGGAGGAAGACTACACCGTCGCGCCTTGGGCCTTTGGCCTGCGCAAATGTTCGTCCAGCCGCGGCATGATCTCGACGAAATTGCAGGGGCGCGTGCGGTAGTCGAGTTGGGGTTTGAGGATGCCGTCCCAGCCGTCGCGGCAGGCGCCGGGAGAACCAGGGAGGCAGAAGATGTAGGTCGCGCCCGCGACGCCCGCGGTGGCGCGGCTCTGGATTGTCGACGTGCCGATCTTGGCGTGGCTCAGCATGTGGAACGCGATCGAAAAACCGTCCATGCGCTTCTCGAACAGCGGCTCGATCGCCTCCGGCGTGACGTCGCGCCCGGTGAAACCGGTGCCGCCGGTGGTGATGACGACGTCGACGCTGGTATCCGCAACCCAGCGGCGAATCACCGCGCGGATCGCCTCGACATCGTCGGTGACGATCTCCCGCGCGGCGAGATGATGGCCCGCTGCGGTCAGGCGATCCGCGAGCGTCTGGCCGGACTTGTCGTCGGCGAGCGCGCGCGTGTCGGAGACCGTCAGCACGGCGATGTTGAGCGGGATGAACTGTTTTGTTTCGTCGATGGAGGCCACGGGCTTCACTCCTGCTTCACAACCACCGCCGCCATCCTCCGAGGCTCGCCGAAGAGGCGAGCACCTCAGGATGACGGATAACTACAACGACCCGCTGCCGAACGTGTTGCAGGCGTCCACCGTGCCGCGCTGGTAGCCGGTCATGAACCAGCGCTTGCGCTGCTCGGCTGAACCGTGGGTGAAGGAATCCGGCACCACGCGCCCGGTGGCCTGGCGCTGCAGCGTGTCGTCGCCGATCGCGCTTGCCGTGGTCAGGGCCGCGTCGATGTCGCCGGCCTCGAGGAAGCCCGGCCGCTTCTTCTCCTCGCGGTTGACCCAGACGCCCGACAGGCAGTCGGCCTGGAGCTCCACCTTCACCTGCAATGCATTGGACTCGGCCTTGCTGCCGGCCTGCTGCTGCAGCCGCGTCACGCGCGGAATGATGCCGAGCAGGTTCTGAATGTGATGGCCCGCCTCATGCGCGATGATGTAGGCCGCGGTGAACTTGCAGGCATTGCCGGAGCAGCCGTGGAAGCGCGTCTCGACCTCGCGGAAGAAGCCGGTATCGAGGAAGATGGTGCGGTCCGGCGGGCAGTAGAACGGGCCCATCGCCGACTGCGCCATGCCGCAGCGGCCGCCATTGGTGGCGTTGCGGAACAGCACGATCTTAGGGCCGGTGTAGGACTGGCCGCTGGCCTTGAATATCTCGCTCCAGCGATCGTCGATCTCGCCGAGCACGCCGGAGATCATGCTGCCCATCTCGTCCGTCGGCGCGCCGCGCTTGGCGGTCGAGGACTGGCGATCGGTCTGGTAGCTCGGTGCCTGGCCGCCGCCGGTGAGGATCTCGGCGCCGCCGATCAGGATGCGCGGATCGATGCCGAACGCGTAGCCGATCAGGCCGAGCACGATGACGGTCCCGATGCCGAGCCCGCCGCCGCCCATCGGAAGGCCGAACCCGCCGCCTCCACCGCCGCCGCCATCATCGCCGCGACGATCTTCAACGTCGTCGCTGCGGCGGAAATCATCATATCGCATGGCGGGCTTCCCTCAGTCCTTGTGGCATCATCTGGGCACAAATGCGCCAAAGCTCAACGCGCCACACATGTAAAATTTCCGTTGCATCAATATCGCGCTCGGCAAAAGTTGCCTAGTGCGACAGCGTGCCGGTGCCAGCAATATTTTCCGAGGGTCGTGCAATTTTTTCCGAGGGAAATTGGAGTCCTTTTCGGGATCGAGATGCTCCCGCAACGCGAAGAAATCAGAAATACACTGCAAAACACGGCGAATGCGCGCGACGAACCGGGCGCAACGCGCGATGCGATGCCTGCTCACAAAACCAGCGGGTTAAGTCGATTTTTACTTTGACGCTTCAATGTAACGGCCAGTCGGTTGTTTGGTCCCGCGTCGCCGACAGCGTCGCCTGAGTCAGAGTTCTTGAGTCATGGTAGAGTCGCGTCGCGGGGCGTCTGCAAGGGCGCCCCGCACAAATTTTGAATCCGCCTCGCATCGCATCATCCTCGGTGATTGCGTCGCCGAGATGTCGAAGCTTCAGGCCGGTTCGGTCGACCTCGTGTTCGCCGATCCGCCCTACAATCTCCAGCTCAAGGGCGACCTCAAGCGCCCCGACGAATCCCATGTCGACGCCGTCAACGACGAGTGGGACAAGTTCGAATCGTTTTCCGCCTATGACGATTTCAGTCGCGCCTGGCTGCTCGCCGCGCGCGCTGCGATGAAGCCATCGGCGACGATCTGGGTGATCGGCTCCTATCACAACATCTTCCGCGTCGGCGCCATCATGCAGGACCTCGGCTTCTGGCTCCTGAACGACATCGTCTGGCGCAAGTCGAATCCGATGCCGAATTTCCGCGGCCGCCGCTTCACCAACGCGCACGAGACCATGATCTGGGCCGCGCGCGACGAGAAGGCCAAGGGCTATACTTTCAACTACGAAGCGCTGAAGGCTGCCAACGAGGACGTGCAGGCACGTTCCGACTGGCTGATCCCGCTCTGCACCGGCGAGGAGCGCCTCAAGGGCGCCGATGGCAAGAAGGTTCACCCGACGCAGAAGCCGGAAGGCCTGCTCGCGCGCGTGCTGCTGTCGTCGTCGAAACCCGGCGATCTCGTGATCGATCCCTTCAACGGCACCGGGACCACAGGCGCCGTCGCAAAACGCCTCGGCCGCTCCTATATCGGCTTCGAGCGCGACAAGGTCTATGCCAAGGCGGCGGAGGCCCGCATCGCCGCGGTCGAGCCGTTGCCGGAAGCAAGCCTCGCTCCGTTCATGACCGCGCGCGAAGCGCCGCGGGTCGCGTTCTCCGAATTGATCGAGCGCGGCATGATCATGCCCGGCACCAAGCTGTTCGACGCCAAGAAGAAGCTCGGCGCGCTGGTGCGTGCCGACGGCGCCATCATGTTCGGCGACAAGGTCGGCTCGATCCATCGTATCGGCGCCGTCGCGCAGGGCGCGCAGGCCTGCAATGGCTGGACCTTCTGGCATATCGAGACCAAGAAGGGCCTCAAGCTGATCGACGAACTCCGCGCCGAAATCCGCGCGGGTATGGGAGCGGGATAAGTCCCATCCACCGTCATTCCGGGCTCGCGCAAACGCCCGCCCCGGAATGACGACTTCTTGAACGCCGCACCCGCTGAAACTGCGATAGCATCATCACTCCCGCCCCGACCCGGCCGGTCCGATGCGACGACAGTCCGAGACATTGCTGCTGGTGCCGCTGCTGCCGATCTTCCTGGTCGGTATGTTTCCGATGTTCCTGATCGGGCTGCTGGGATTTTTCGGGCTCGCCCTGTTCGGCGTGCTCGTGGTCTGCGTCGGGCTCGCCAGCAGCAACGAGGCCCACAACAGCTTCAATCACGACGTCATCGTTCACGGCTATGCGCGGGGGTCGGAGCGCGCCACCCAGGCGTCAAACGTGCACGCGGCGACGCGACTGGCGTTGCGGCTCGAGGCCGTGGGCGCGGCCATGGTGATTACGGCGGCAATCGGCCTCTGTTACGCCGGCTGATCTGCACGACGCGCGGATGCCGCACGGCAAACTCGCCGCTTGTGCTTTCGGACAGGTTCAGCAAGACAAGGCCGCCCGCGGCACGACGCTGCATTGTTCTGCAAAAACGCAATCGGGGAGACAACATGCTCAAATTCTATTTCAACGGATCGCCGAACCCGACCAAGGTCGCGCTTTATCTCGAAGAGGCTGGCCTGCCGTTCGAGCCCGTGAAGATCGACACCCGCAAGGGCGAGCAGTTCACGCCGGACTATTTGAAGATCAATCCGAACGGCAAGGTGCCGGCGATCGACGACGCGGGCACGATCGTTTTCGACAGCAACGCCATCTTGCTCTATCTCGCCGAGAAGACCGGAAAATTCCTGCCCGCGGCCAGCGCGCGCGGCGAGACCCTGTCCTGGCTGATGTTCATCGCCACCGGCGTGGGGCCGTATTCCGGTCAGGCCGTGCACTTCAAGCATTTTGCGCCGAAGGACCAGAACCACGACTACGCCCATAACCGCTACCAGTACGAGACCGATCGCCACTACAAGATCCTCGACGGTCACCTCAAAGGCCGCCGCTACATGGTCGCCGACAGCTATTCGATCGTCGACATGGCGCTGTGGGGCTGGGCGCGGATGGTGCCGTTCAAGCTCGGCGACGACGCCTTTGCGCGATACCCAAATGTGAAGCGGCTGGTGGACGAAATCTCGGCGCGCCCTGCGGCGACGCGTGCCCTCGCGCTGAAGGACAAGTTCACCTTCAAGGCCGAGATGGACGATGAGGCCCGCGGCAACATGTTCAAGCACATGACCACGAAGGTCGCCTGATCGCGTCTTGCTGTCATGAAAGGTCCACGCGTCATTGCGCGTGGATCGCGGCGCTGTCGCGGCAATTCGGGCTGGTCACCGTGACGCCGCCGCTCGATCCCGGCATCGACGAGCAGTTCATGTTCCATCCGACGCGGGCGCAGATGGACCAGGGCTCAATCTGGCTGCGGCGGCTGATGCTGGAGACGGAACGGGAGCTGGACCAAGCCAAGCGCTAACTCTTGTAGGGTGGGCAAAGCGCAGCGTGCCCACCACTCTTTCATAGCATGGAACGATGGTGGGCACGGCGCTGCGCACCTTTGCCCACCCTACAAGAGCCTTCACCCCTTCTGCGCGTCCATCACCTTGCGCACGGCCGGGCGGCCGGACATGCGCTTGAAGTGATCGGCGATCTTCGGCGTCGCGTTGATGTCGACGCTGTCGCCTTCGAGCCAGGTGGACAGCGTGTAGAGATAGGGGTCGCAGATCGTGAACTGATCGCCCATCACCCACGGCCCTTTGAACATCCTCTGCTCGATCAGGGCAAAGCACGCGCCCATGGTCTTCGGGACCATCGCCTTCATATCGGCGAACGAGCTCTCTTGCGTTGCCCAGCGCGCACCGCGCATCTTGTGGGCATGGTTGATGTGCACGGTCGAGCAGAGATAGGAGTTGAACGACTGGACCTGGGCGAAGTCGAAGGGATCGTCGAGCGGCGCGAGTTTCGCGTTGGGGAAGGTCTGCGCGAGATAGGCCAGCATCGCCGGCGTCTCGGTGAGGACGCCACGATCCGTCACCAGGGCGGGGACGCGGCCCTTCGGATTGATCGCGAGATAGGCCGGGCTGTTCTGCTGGTTGTCCTTGAAGCTCAACCGTTCCGCCGCGTAGTCGGCGCCGGCCTCTTCGAGGGTGATGTAGGTGGCGAGCGCGCAGGTGCCGGTGGCGTAGTACAGCTTGAGCATGTCGGACCTCATGGGAAAGCTGGAAATTAACGGCGGCCGGCCCCCTGGTCCATAGTACCACATCCTCTTCGCAGTTGCCCACCGGCGCCCGCTCGTGCCAAGACGCCCGCAATCGGAGGGGCTTTTCATGACCGTACTCATCGCCGGTGGCGGCATCGGCGGGCTGACGCTTGCGCTCAGCCTGCGCGGAATCGGTGTTCCCGTGAAAGTGTTCGAGAGCGTCGCGGAGCTGAAGCCGCTCGGCGTCGGCATCAACGTGCTGCCGCATGCGGTGCGCGAGCTGATCGAGCTTGGCCTCATGGACAAGCTCGACGCGAGCGGCGTGCGCACGCGCGAGCTCGCCTATTTCTCCAAGCACGGGAAGCCGATCTGGAGCGAGCCGCGCGGGCTCGAGGCCGGTTACAAATGGCCGCAATTCTCGATCCATCGCGGCACGCTCCAGCAGCTGCTGCTCGACACCGCGGTCGAACGGCTCGGCCGCGAGAATATTCTGACCAGCCATCATCTGACCGGCTGGACCGAGACCGCCGACGGCGTGCGCGCCGACTTCGTCGACAAGGCGACCGGTAAGCCGGCGGGCACTTACGACGGAACACTGCTGATCGCCGCCGACGGCATCCATTCCGCCGCGCGAGAGAAGCTCTATCCGCAGGAGGGGCCGCCGATCTGGAATGGCCGCATCCTGTGGCGCGGTGTCACGCCGTCAAAATCCTTCCTCACCGGCCGCACCATGATCATGGCCGGCCATGAGATCCTGAAATTCGTCTGCTACCCGATCTCGAAACAGCCAGACGCGGCCGGCAACCACCTGATCAACTGGGTCGCCGAGCGCCACATGCCGCCGACCTATCAGTGGCGCCGCGAGGACTACAATCGGACGGCGCGGCTGGAAGAATTCCTGCCCTGGTTCGAGAGCTGGCAGTTCGACTGGCTCGATGTGCCCGGCCTGATCAAGGCCTGCCCGCACGCCTATGAATATCCGCTGGTCGACCGCGATCCGGTGTCGCAATGGACCTTCGGCCGCGTCACGCTGATGGGCGACGCCGCGCATCCGATGTACCCGATCGGCTCGAACGGCGCCTCGCAGGCGATCCTCGATGCCCGTACCATCACCCGCGAGATCCTGGCGCATGGCCCGACGCAAGCGGCGCTGCTCGCCTACGAGACCGAGCGGAGGCCTGCGACCACCGACCTCGTCCTGCTCAACCGCAAGAACGGCCCCGAGCAGGTGATGCAGCTCGTCGAAGAGCGCGCGCCCGACGGCTACGCGGTCGTCACCGACGTGCTGTCGCAGCAGGAGCTCGAGGATGTCGCCGCGAACTACAAGCGCGTCGCGGGTTTCCAGGTCGAGGCGCTGAACGCGAAACCGCCGATCGTGAGCGGGGGCGCGAAGCGGGTGGGGGGCTGAGTTCGGCTCGACCTCTGTCGTGCGACGCTACGAGCGAGATGCGACTTAATGTGCCCTCGCCCCTTGTGGGAGAGGGCAGCGACGCTGGTGGACGCAGACTTACTCGGGTGAGGGGTTGTCTCCGCGAATACATCTCTGGCAATTGAGCTCGCTGAACTGACCCCTCATCCGGCGCTTCGCGCCACCTTCTCCCACAAGGGGAGAAGGGAAGCGGAGCGCGTGGCAAAATCGGAAAGCTAGAGCACCACCCTCGCCGCTTCCAGCAGCCGCTCGCTGGCCGTCGCGGTTGCCAGCACCGTGCCGTCCGCGGCCATCAGCCTGGCCTCGACGAATGCAATCGTCTTGCCGAGCTGCGTCACCTTGGCCTCGGCGGTGATCGGCCCGGGCTTTGCGGGGGCCAGGAAATTGACCGTCATGCTGATGGTGGTGGTGTAGAGCCGGCCCTCGCTCATCACGAGCACGGCGGGGCCCATTGTGTCGTCGAGCATGGCCGAGAGCATGCCGCCCTGGATAAAGCCCGCCGGATTGCAGAACTCGGGCTTGCCTTCGAAAGCGAGCTTGATCCAACCATCTTCGGGACGGGCATCGAGCAGCCGCCATCCCAGCAGCTCGGCACAGGGCGGCCTTCGAAAATCGTCGAGCGCGGTCTTGATCATGCGAAGCTCCGTTTCGCCCCGCTGTTAACGCAGCTCTGCTGCCAGCATGGTGTCAGGAGGATGCGGCCGGCGCGAGGTCCAGCGCCTGCGCG
Source organism: Bradyrhizobium sp. Kon10 (assembly GCF_055807395.1). Taxonomy (NCBI): domain Bacteria; kingdom Pseudomonadati; phylum Pseudomonadota; class Alphaproteobacteria; order Hyphomicrobiales; family Nitrobacteraceae; genus Bradyrhizobium; species Bradyrhizobium sp. Kon10. Next base: position 459,675 of record NZ_JBVVOZ010000001.1, read on the forward strand.
ATCACCTTGCGCATGACGTTGGGCAGTGCTTCGTCGGCAAGGGTCGCGATCGGCACCCAGCGCATCCCTGCCGGCGCGCGGGTGCGAGCCGCTGCCTTCGCCGTGTAGACCACGAGTTCCAGCGGGAAATGCGTGAAGACGTGGGTGACCACGCCGACCTTGCGCTGCCAGCGCGAGAGGCCCTTCAATTCAGGCGCCTGTTGTTTCGCCGCCGCATCGTCTTGTCCGGCCAGCCAGTCCGAGCCGGGCACCTCGGTCATGCCGCCGAGCAGGCCTTTTTCGGGACGGGATCGAACCAGCAATTCGTCACCACGCGTGACGACGAAGGCGGCGCCGCGCCGCAAGCTCCCGCTCTTCTTCGGCGCCTTGCGCGGAAAGCTCTCCTGCGTCCCTCGCGCGCGCGCCGTGCAACCCTCGTTGAGCGGACAGAGCGAGCAGGCCGGCTTCTTCGGCGTACAGATCGAGGCGCCCAGATCCATCAGCGCCTGCGCGCTGTCGCCGGCACGCGTATCGGCGAGCAGCGTCGCCGCCAGTTGCTGGATCACCGGCTTGGCCTGCGGCAATTCCTGTTCGACCGCGAACAGCCGCGACACCACCCGCTCGATATTGCCGTCGACCGGCATGGTGCGGCGATCGAACGCGATCGCCGCGATCGCGGCTGCGGTGTAAGGCCCGATCCCCGGCAGCGCGCGCAGGCCCTCCTCCGTGTCGGGAAAGACCCCGCCATGCTCGCGCGTCACCGCCACCGCGCAAGCATAGAGATGGCGAGCGCGGGAGTAATAGCCGAGCCCGGCCCACATCCGCAGCACCTCGTCCTGCGAGGCCCGGCCCAGCGCCGTGACGTCAGGCCAGCGCGCGACGAACTTTTCGAAATAGGGCCCGACCGCCTTCACCGTGGTCTGCTGGAGCATGATCTCGGATAGCCAGACGCGGTAGGGATCCGACGTCTCGCCGGGACCGGCTCGCCACGGCAATCGGCGGCGGTGGCGGTCGTACCAGGCGAGCAGCAATTCGGGGCTACCCGATAAGGTGCTCGCCGCTGGGCTACGTTCCCTCTTGAGCGTGGTCGTGGAAGGCATTTGCCTTTACTAAGGGAGGATTCGATCTGTGGCCAGCGTGTCCCCGTCGTTGCGCGCTATAACGCCTTACGTTATACACGCACATGATCCAGAGCTTTGCGAACGCCGAGACCGAGTTGATCTGGTCCGGACGGCGAAGCCGAAAATTGCCGCCCGACATTCAGAATGCCGCCTTGCGAAAACTGCGTTTGTTGAACCAGGCACGGGTTGTGGCTGACCTCAGGGTTCCTCCGGGCAATCGGCTCGAAGCGCTGAAGGCCGACCGCCAGGGCCAGTATTCGATCCGGATCAACGATCAGTGGCGCATCTGCTTTGTTTGGGACGACGGAGGACCGAGAGATGTCGAAATCGTCGATTACCACGGCTAGGAGCGGGCTGCTCCGCAATCCCCATCCGGGCGAAATCCTGCTGGAGGAGTTTTTGAAGCCGATGGAGCTCAGCCAGAACGCGCTGGCGCGCGCGGTTCGCGTGCCGCCACGGCGGATCAACGAGATCGTCCTGGGCAAGCGTGACATTACAGCTGACACGGACCTGCGGCTCGCCCGCTATTTTGGGCTGTCAGAGGGCTTTTTTCTGGGCCTCCAGATGGATTACGATCTGATGCAGCGGCGGCGCGAGATAGATCGCGACTTGAAGGCCATCCGGCCGCGCGCGGCCGCCTAGCTATGGCGCGCTTTTCCAAACCCGGCCCGATCAGCGCCAAGCCGCTGTCGCTGCTGCTCAACGACGTCTTTGCCGAGGCCTACGCCAAGCAGGGCTTTGCCGCGCGCGAGCTGGTGACGCGATGGGCGCAGATCGCCGGGCCGGAGATCGCCGCCCATGCCGAGCCCCTCAAGATGCAGTGGCCGCGGCCGGTCGAGGGCCAGCCGCAGGAGCCGGCGACGCTGGTGCTGCGGGTCGAGGGCCCGATGGCGCTGGAGATCCAGCACTCGGCCGATGTGATCCTGGAGCGGGTCAACCGCTTCTTCGGCTGGAGCGCGGTCGGCAAGCTCGCCTTTCGCCAGGCTCCCCTGTCGCGCACCCGGCGCCCAATGCGGCCGGGTCCGCCGGACCCCAAGGCTGTCGCCAAGGTGGCGGAAGAGCTCGGGGAGATCGAAGATGAACAATTGAAAACGGCGCTGGCCCGGCTCGGCGCCGCCATCAAGCGAAATTGAGCCTTATTCTGCGACCAATCTGGACCTGTCCTTGCGGCCCGCCATTGCCTCAAACCACGTTTCAAGCTAGCGACAGGCCGCCCGGAACCCTGCTACGAAGTTCGGGCGAGACCACGCCAATTCGGGAGCCGACCTTGATCATCACCCGCCGCGCCTTCACCACGATGCTGTCGCTGACCGGGCTTGCCGCGCTCGCCGGGCTCTCGCCGCTGCGGTTCATCTCGGAGGCGATGGCACAGAGCGCCGCGGATGTGGCCAAGCCAGTCTCGCTGCCCGACATGGCGCTGGGCCCGAAGGACGCCGCCGTCACCATCACCGAATACGCCTCGATGACCTGCCCGCATTGCGCGGCCTTCAACGAGCAGGTGTTCCCCAAGATCAAGTCGGAATACATCGACACCGGCAAGGTGCGTTATATCTTCCGCGAGTTCCCGCTCGACATCAAAGCGGCCGCCGGCTCGATGCTGTCGCGCTGCATCGCCAACGGCGACGCGCCAAAATATTTCGCCGTCACCGACATGCTGTTCCGCCAGCAGAGCGATTGGGTGGTGAAGAACACCACGGAGACACTGACGCGGATCGGTAAGCAGGCCGGCCTCACCCAGCAGCAGGTCGAAACCTGCCTGAAGGACCAGGCGCTGCTCGACAAGATCGCCGCCGACCAGAAATACGCGAGCGACGTGTTGAAGGTCGATTCCACGCCGACCTTCTTCATCAATGGCGAGAAGATCAAGGGCGAGGCCTCGTTCGAGGAATTCGCGAAAAAGATCAATCCGCTGCTGAAGAGCTGATCCGAAGATTCAACACCTGATTCGCGCATCCAAAGCCGTATCTTTCCCGTCATAAATCCCTTGGGAAAAGCGGCTTTCGCAGGTTGCCCTCACGGCGCACCACGGCCATTGTCCAGCCGCATGAGTAGCCTTGGGCGACTCACCAGACAGCGACATTACCTTCCATGGTATTGTCCCGGCAGGGAGATTCGCGCCCTGTCAACAGAGATGCGTGCTTATGAAAATCACCCGCCTGCGCCTACACGGATTCAAGTCCTTCGTTGAGCCCACGGACTTCGTCATCGAGCCCGGCCTGACCGGCGTGGTCGGACCCAATGGCTGCGGCAAGTCGAATCTGGTCGAGGCGCTGCGCTGGGCGATGGGCGAGACCTCGTACAAATCGCTGCGCGCCGCCGACATGGACGCGGTCATCTTCGCGGGCTCCGGCAACCGCCCGGCGCGCAACCACGCCGAAGTGACGATGACGATCGACAACGCCGATCGCACCGCGCCGGCGGCGATGAACGACAGCCAGCTTCTCGAAATCTCCCGCCGCATCGAGCGCGAGGCGGGTTCGGTCTATCGCATCAACGGCCGCGACGTGCGCGCCCGCGACGTGCAGATCCTGTTTGCGGACGCCGCCACCGGCGCGCGCTCGCCGGCCCTCGTTCACCAGGGCAAGATCGGCGAGATCATCCAGACCAAGCCCGAGCAGCGCCGCCGCGTGCTGGAAGACGCCGCCGGCGTCGCCGGCCTGCACGCCCGCCGCCACGAAGCCGAGCTGCGGCTGAAGGCGGCCGAAACCAACCTCACCCGCGTCGAGGACGTGATCGGCCAGCTCGCGGGCCAGATGGAAGGCCTCAAGAAGCAGGCCCGCCAGGCCGTGCGCTATCGCGAGGTCGCGTCCAAGGTCCGCAAGGCCGAAGCAACCCTGTTCCACCTGCGCTGGATCGGCGCCCATGCCGACGTGAACGAGTCCGGCCACACCCATGATCTCGCGGTCCGCGAGATGGCCGAGCGCACCCAGCACCAGGCCGAAGCCGCGCGCATCCAGGCGATCCGCGCTGCCGAAATGCCGGCATTGCGCGATGCCGAAGCCCGCGCCGCGGCGGGGCTTCAGCGCCTCACCAATGCTCGCGAACTGCTCGATCGCGAGGAGGAGCGCGCCAAGGAGCGCGTCGCCGAGCTCGAACGGCGCCTGGCGCAGTTCGAGGGCGACATCGCCCGGGCCCAACAGCAGACCATGGATGCCGACGTCGCGCTCGAGCGGCTCGACGCTGAGGACGCGGAACTCAAGGAAGAGATCAAGTCGCGTGTCGAGAAGCGCTCCGGCGTCGACGAGCGCGTGGCCGAAGCCGAGGCAACGCTGACCGAGGCCGAAGGGCAGTTCTCCGAGCTCACCACCGCGCTCGCCGACCTCACGGCCAAGCGCAACCAGCTCGAGGCCAATGTTCGCACCCACCGCGACAAGCTCGCCCGGCTCGACCAGGAGATCGCCAATGTCGCCGCGGAAGAGCAGAAGCTCGCGGACGAGACCGGCGGATTCGGCGATCTCGACGAGCTGACTGCCGCAGTCGAGAACGCCGGGCAGACGCTGGCGGCTTCGGAAGCCGCAGCCCAGGCGAGCGAAGCGGCCCACGTCGCCGCGCGCCAGACGCTGGAATCCTCGCGCTCGCCGCTAAACGAGGCCGACAAGCGCGTGCAGCGGCTCGAGACCGAAGCGCGAACGATCGCCAAGATCGTCAATGGCGAGACCAAGAATCTGTGGCCGCCGATCATCGACGGCATCACCGTCGACAAGGGTTTTGAAAAGGCGATCGGCGCAGCGCTTGGCGACGATCTCGACGCGCCCGTGGATCCGTCGGCGCCGATGCGCTGGACCAATGCCGGCGTGACCGATGGCGATCCGGCGCTGCCCGATGGCGTCGTGCCGCTTGCCGATCATGTGCAGGCGCCGGCCGAGCTGGCGCGCCGCCTGGCGCAGATCGGCGTGGTGCCGCGCGAGCGCGGCGCCGAGCTGGTCTCGCAGCTCAAGACCGGCCAGCGGCTGGTTTCGCCCGAAGGCGACGTCTGGCGCTGGGACGGCTTTGTCGCAGCAGCTCACGCCCCGACCGGTGCCGCGCGCCGGCTTGCCGAGCGCGCGCGCCTCGTCGACCTCGAGAACGAGCTGGAGCAGGCCCGCATCGACGCGCAGATCCAGCGCCAGGCGCTGGAGAATGCCGAAGCCGAATTGCAGATGGCGGCCAGCACCGAGGGCGCATCGCGCGAAGCCTGGCGCGCCGCGCAGCGCGAGCTCAACGCCGCACGTGAGCGCCATGCCACCGCCGAACGCGAGATCAACCGTCACGCCGCGCGCAAATCGGCGCTGATCGAAGCGCATAGCCGCCTCGCCGCCGACCGCGCCGAGGCCGAGGCCGCGCATGAATACGCTGCCGCTGCGATCTCCGAGCTGCCGCCCAGCGAAGACGCCGAAATCCGTCTCGCCGCGGTCCGCAGCGACATCGAGGGACATCGCCGCATGGCGGCCCAGGTCCGCGCCGAGGCGCAGGCGCTGGCACGCGAGGCCGAACTTGCCGACCGCCGCGTGCAGGCGATCCTCGCCGAGCGCACCGAGTGGCAGAACCGCAAGGGCAGCGCGGCCTCCCACATCGACACCATCCAGGCCCGCATCACCGAAGTCTCGATCGAACGCAGCGATCTCGAGAACGCGCCCGCCGTCTTCGCCGAGAAGCGCAGCGCACTGATCACCGAGATCGAATATGCCGAGAACGACCGCCGCGTCGCTGCCGACGCGCTCGCCGCCGCCGAAACCGCGATGGCTGAGACCGATCGCGCGGCCAAGCTGACGCTCGAAGCGCTGTCGAGCTCCCGCGAGGCCACCGCGCGTGCCGAAGAGCGCATGGAAGGCGCGCGGCGCCGGCTCGAGGACATCGAGCGCGAGATCCGCGACATGCTCGAAGTCGAGCCGCAGGCCGTTGCCGGCCTCGCCGAGATCGAGCCCGGCGCGGAGCTGCCGCCGCTCGGCGAGACCGAGGAGGAGCTGGAAAAACTGCGCCGCGACCGCGAGCGCCTCGGCGCCGTCAATTTGCGCGCCGAGGAAGAGCTGCGCGAGGTCGAGACCCAGCACACCAGCCTCACCACCGAGCGGGACGACCTCGTCGAAGCCATCAAGCGGCTGCGCCAGGGCATCCAGAGCCTGAACAAGGAAGCCCGCGAGCGGCTCCTGACCTCGTTCGAGGTGGTCAACAACCACTTCAAGCGGCTGTTCGTCGAGCTGTTCGGCGGCGGCGAGGCGGCGCTGCATCTGATCGAGAGCGACGACCCGCTCGAAGCCGGCCTCGAGATCATCGCCAAGCCGCCTGGCAAAAAGCCGCAGACCCTGTCGCTGCTCTCGGGCGGCGAGCAGGCGCTGACCGCGATGGCGCTGATCTTTGCGGTGTTCCTCACCAATCCGTCGCCGATCTGCGTGCTGGACGAAGTCGACGCGCCGCTCGACGATCACAACGTCGAACGCTACTGCAACCTGCTGCACGAGATGACCGCCTCGACCGACACCCGCTTCATCATCATCACGCACAACCCGATCACGATGGCGCGCATGAACCGGCTGTTCGGCGTCACCATGGCCGAGCGCGGCGTTTCTCAGCTGGTGTCGGTGAACCTGCAAGAGGCCGTGGACATTCTCGACCAGAACGTGGCTTGAGAAGATTGACCGTCATTCCGGGGCGATGCGCGGCATCGAGCCCGGAATCTCGCGCGACGATCTCTAGATCCCGGCTTCGCGACTTCGTCGCGCCCCGGGATGAAGGCGGTGAACATGATCTCGCCCACGCTTCCCGCTGAGCTAAAGGCAGCCCTCGACGCGAAGCTCCAGGGCTTCTCGCGCACCGACGCGGCGCAGCGATCGCAGAAGATCTCGACCACCTATCGCGCCGGCGGCGGCTCCGGCACGATCAAATCCGAGGCCGATGCGCTCGCCTATGCGCTGGCGCGGATGCCGGCCACTTACGCTGCCGTCGCCGCAAGCCTGAGCGCACTGACCGCGACCGCGCCGGAGTTCGCCCCGGAAACTCTGCTCGACGTCGGCGCGGGCCCGGGCACCGCAAGCTGGGCCGCGGCGGAGGCTTTTTCGTCATTGCAAGATTTTACGCTGCTCGACGCCAACGCGACCCTGAGCCGGCTTGCGCTCGAGCTGGCACACGACAGCTCGCGCCTCGCGGATTGCCGCTATTTGCCGGGCGACGCCGCCACCAACCTCGCCGAGGTCGCTCAAGCCGATCTCGTCTTCGCGAACTATGTCATCGGCGAGCTCGGCGAGAGCGATCAGCGCAAGCTCGCCGAAATGATGTGGGCCAAAGCGCGCCATGCGCTGGTCGTGATCGAGCCCGGCACGCCTGCCGGTTGTTCACGCATCCTCGCACTGCGCCAGCAGCTGATCGCGGCTGGCGCCTATGTCGCCGCGCCCTGCCCGCATGAAAAGCCCTGCCCTCTCATCGCGCCCGATTGGTGCCATTTCAACCAGCGCCTGCCGCGCTCGCAGGCGCACCGCCAGATCAAAGGCGCCGACGTGCCGTTCGAGGACGAACGCTTCATCTACGTCGCATTGACCCGCACGCCGCCCGCAACACGCGCCGCCCGCGTGCTGGCGCCGCCGGACATCGGCAAGGCCGAGATCACGGCCAAGCTTTGCACCGAGGACGGCGTCGAACTCGCGAAGGTGCCGCGCCGCGACAAGCCCGCCTATGCGCATGCACGGCGCTGGCGCTGGGGTGATGCCGCCACGGCCGAAAGTTAACCTCGTTAGCCGCTTTTGCCTTGAACTCGGATGGTTCCCCGTTCGACCAAGTCTTACCTTTCCTCTGCGCCGGGCTCTCCCCCGGCCCCGTTTTGGTCTACGCTGCCCGCCTCAATCCCCTTCAGGAGTTCTCCATGTCGACCGGCTGGATCGTTCTCGGCGTTATCGTCGTCCTCGTGCTGTTCGCCTTCGGCGCCTACAACCGGCTGGTGGCGCTGAGCCAGCGCGTCGGCCAGGCCTTTGCCGATATCGACGTGCAGCTCAAGCAGCGTCACGATCTGGTCCCGAACCTGGTCGAGACGGTGAAGGGCTATGCCTCGCACGAGCGCGGCACGCTCGACGACGTCATCAAGGCGCGCAATTCGGCGATGTCGGCGCAGGGGCCGACGCAGGTGTCCGCGGCGGAGAACCAGCTCTCCGGCGCGCTCGGCCGGCTGATCGCGCTGTCGGAGGCTTATCCGGACCTCAAGGCCAACGCCAACTTCCAGCAGCTCGCCAGCGAGCTCTCCGATCTCGAGAACAAGATCGCGGCGAGCCGCCGCTTCTTCAACAGCGCGGTCCAGGAATACAACACCGGCATCCAGCAGATGCCCGCCGCGTTGTTCGCCGGCATGTTCGGCTTCACCAGGAAGGATTTCTTCGATCTCGGCGCGACCCGCACCGAAGTCGAAGCGGCGCCCCAGGTGAAGTTCTGATTCAGCTCACCAAACGGTGTCATTCCGGGGCGATGCGCAGCATCGAACCCGGAATCTCTTCGAGATCACCAATCTCTGGATTCCGGGTTCAGGCCTGCGGCCTGCCCCGGAATGACGGTGGTTAGACGGAAGCAGTCATGGCAGCGTACGGTCTCTACACGCACATCGCATCGAACAAGTTTCGTTCGATGCTGCTGCTGGCCGGCCTGTTCGCGCTGGTCTATGTACTGGTCTATGCCGGCGCGCTGGTCGCCGAAGTCGTCATCAACGGCAACGAGACCGCCGCCTTTTATCTGAGCCGTGCCTTCGCTGACCTGCTCAAGGCGGCGCCCTTTGCGACGGTCGCGGCGATCGCCTGGATCGTGATCGCCTATTTCTTCCACCAGTCGATGATCGACGCGGTGACCGGCGGCCATGACGTCACCCGGCAGGAGCAGCCGCGGCTCTACAATCTGCTCGAAAACCTCTGCATCTCGCGCGGCATCACCATGCCGAAGCTGAAGATCATGGAGAGCCCGGCGCTGAACGCGTTCGCGACCGGTCTCAACCCGCGGCAATATGCCGTTACCGTCACCACGGGGCTGCTGAAGGCGCTGAATGACCAGGAGATCGAGGCGGTGCTGGGTCACGAGCTGACCCACATCAAGAACGGCGACGTGCAGCTGATGGTGGTGGCCGTCATCATCGCCGGCGTGGTCGGCTTCTTCGGCGAATTGTTCTTCCGCCTGTTCACGAATCTGAGCTGGAGTTCCGGCGGCTCGTGGTCGTCCGGCTCCTCCTCGTCATCGCGTTCGTCCTCGTCCTCGAGCGACAGCAAGAGCTCCGGCGGCGGCGCAATCGTCGTCATCATCATCGCAGTCGTGCTGATCGTGGTGGCCTGGCTGGTGTCGCAGGTGGTCAAGCTCGCGCTGTCGCGCTCGCGTGAATATCTGGCGGATGCGGGTTCGGTCGAGCTGACCAAGAACCCCGACGCCATGATCTCGGCACTGCGCAAGATCGAGAACCGCGGCGAACTGCCGGGCGCGACTTCGGCGGTGATGGAGCTTTGCCTGGACAATCCGCGCGAGGGCTTTGCCGATCTGTTCGCGACCCACCCGTCGGTGCAGTCGAGAGTCGACGCGCTGGTCAAGTTTGCCGGCGGCCATGATCCCGGCCCGCTGCCGCCGCCCAGCGACGAAACGGAAGAGCCCGAAGCACAGACCGGCCAGCAGAATGCCCCGCCGCCGCTGCCGCACGGTCCGTGGAACGACGCAGGCAGTCAGACCAGTCCGCCTCCCGTGCCTGCACCAAGCCCCTCCGGAACCACGCCCGGCAATCCGTTAGGCAACCCCATAGGTCCTTGGGGCCGCCATTGAACGCGTGATTTGCAGCAAGTTGCGGCGTATTTCCCGGCGCTTGGGAAAAACCACGGGAATTGCCGCAAGCGTGGCCTGCGGAATTGAATTCTCCCTTGTTTCTGCCATGTTCGCGCCCAACAGCAGACTTGGGACCTTCTTGGGACATCGATTTGGGGCCCGGCCGATTGCGACCTCGCGATCGGGGGCGCGCGTTAGGGGACAGCAATGGCAAAGCCGGCAGTGGTTGTGGTGGGCGCGGACAAGGGCGGGGTCGGCAAGACCACGGTGTCGCGCACCTTGCTCGATTATTTTTCCGCCAACAACGTGCCGACGCGCGCCTTCGACACGGAGTCGCCGCGCGGAACGCTGAAGCGCTTCCATCCCGATATCACCGAGATCGTCGACATGACGACGACGTCGGATCAGATGAAGATCTTCGATACGCTCAACGCGACAAGCCCGTCGGTCACAGTGATCGACGTCCGCGCCGGCCTGCTCTCGCCTGCGCTCGCCTCGTTGCGCGACATCGGCTTTCTCGATGCCGCCAAGGCCGGTCAGATCACCTTCGCGGTGTTCCACATCCTGGGCCCCTCGATCGCCTCGCTTGACGAAATCGCCGAGACCGCGAATTTCATGTCCGGCGCAAAATATTTCCTGGTCAAGAACTTCATCAACGACACCCAGTTCTTCCAGTGGGATCAGGCGACCTATAATTCCTACTTCCACCGCATCAAGGACGCGACCGAGCTGACCATCCCCAAGCTCAACGAAATGGCCTATGAGCAGGTCGAAGTCTCCTCCGTTCCGTTCCTGAAATTCGTCGCCAACAAGGGCATCAACGACGAGGCCGCGAACTATTCCTTCGTGCTGCGCGGGTATGTCCGGCACTGGCTCGCGAACGTCTGGAGCGAGTTCGACCGGATCCGGCTGACCGACATCGTCGGCTCGACCAAGGCTGGGGCCCGCAGCAGCGAAAAATAGTTGCGAGCGACGTGCGGATACGGCTGGATTGGGGCGGTGAGTTCGCTCAGATAAGCTCAAGATGTCCGCAACGCCCCTCTACATCATCTGCTCGCCCCGCCCGCAGGTCGGCAAGACGCTGCTGGCGCGGCTCTTGAGCGAATTCCTGCTGCTCAAGAACGGCAATGTCGCGGCCTTCGACGTCAATCTGAAGGAGCCGTCGCTGCTCGACTATCTGCCGAAGATCACCGAAACGGCCGATGTGATCGACACGTTCGGCAAGATGCAGCTGATGGACCGCGTCATCGTCGATGATGGGATTGCCAAGGTGATCGACCTCGGCTTCCACGCCTTCGACGAGTTCTTCAAGATGACCGACGAGATCGGGCTGCTGAAAGAGGCGGCGCGCCGGCATGTCGCGCCGATGATCCTGTTCGTCGCCGATACCGACCGCGTCTCCGCCCGCGCCCATGAGATGCTGCGCGGGCAGATCCCGCGGATGAACCTGATCATTGTGGACAATGAATTCATCATCCGCGGCGAGTTGCCGCCTGCCATGGCCGACGGCCGCCTGCTGCGCCTGCCGGCGCTGCCCGGGTTCCTGAAGACCTATATTGACCGGCTGACCTTCTCCTTCACCGGCTATCTGCGCCAGGAGAAGGACTCCTCGACCGAGCTGCATCAGTGGGTCCGCCGGAATTACCTTTCGTTCCGGGAGCTCGAGCTCAGTCTGATCCTGCAGCGCTCATAGCGCTTTATTTACCCGGGTAATATTGACGGAGAGCAGGATCGCGCCTACTGAGGAGCCCATCGGCATCCCCTCAACAAGGCCCCACGCCCGTGAGCACTGACCGGAAAGCAGCCATCGCCGCCTACAAGGAACGCAAGACCATCGCGGGCATCTTCGCCGTTCGCTGCGCGGCCTCGGGCGAGGCCTGGGTCGGTCAGGCTCCTAACCTCGAAACTATCCAGAACCGTATCTGGTTCTCGCTGCGCCAAGGCAGCCACACCTGCCGCAGCCTCCAGGCCGCGTGGAACACGCATGGCGAGGCGGGCCTGACGTTTGGCGAGTGCGAGCGTCTGGAGAACGAGGAAGCGGACTACGTCCGCAATGCGCTCCTGAAGGAGCGCTGGCTGCATTGGCGGTCCGCGCTGAAAGCCGAGGCGATCTGAGATCGCCGCAGCCACCGCTCAATGCCCTTCGAACGTCATCAGCGTGCGCACCGGCACGTCCATGGCGCGCAGCTTGGCGGCGCCACCGAGCTCGGGAAGGTCGATGATGAAGCAGGCGGCGACGACATTGGCGCCGATCTGGCGCAGCAGCTTCACCGCGCCTTCCGCGGTGCCGCCGGTGGCGATGAGATCGTCGACCAGGATGACACGCTCGCCGGGCTGGATCGCGTCGACATGCATCTCCATCTCGTCGATGCCGTATTCCAGCGAATAGGCGATGCGCACGGTGGTGTGCGGCAGCTTGCCCTTTTTCCGGATCGGCACGAATCCGGCGGAGACCTGATGCGCCACCGCGCCGCCGATGATGAACCCGCGCGCCTCCATGCCGGCAACCTTGTCGATCTTGTTGCCGGCCCAGGGATTGACCAGCTCATCGACCGCGCGGCGGAAGGCGCGCGCGTCGGCGAGCAGCGTGGTGATGTCGCGGAACATGATCCCCGGTTTGGGATAGTCGGGGATGGTGCGGACGCTCGCCTTCAGATCGTGATCAAAATTCATCGGTGTCTCTCAATTGGCCGGCGCTTCCAGCCGGAACGCATTCTCAACGATACGCAGACCCACGTCGTTGCCAAGCGACATCAGCGATTCCGGATGGAATTGCACGCCGGCGACCGGCAGCGTCTTGTGCTCGAGTGCCATTGCAACACCGTCCTCGGTGCTTGCGGTGACGGACAAAACCTCCGGCATGCTATCGCGTTCGACATAGAGCGAGTGATACCGGCCGATCACGATCTCGTTCGGCAGATTGCGCATCAGGCGCCCGCCGCGGACCTGAACCCGCGACGGACGACCGTGCGCGGGATGCGTGAGCTGGCCGAGCTCGCCGCCAAAATATTCGCCAATTGCCTGCACGCCAAGGCAGACGCCGAACACCGGCAGTTTGTCCGCCAGCGCGGCGCCGATGGTCGTCTTGATCCCGAAATCCTCAGGCCGCCCGGGTCCCGGCGACAGCACCAGCAAATCCCACCTCTTCTGCTTCAGCATGTCGAGCGCATGCACATAGCGGACCACGGTGACGCTGGCGCCGACCTGGCGGAAATAGTCAGCGAGCATGTGGACGAAACTGTCGTCATGATCGATCAGCAGCACCCGCTTGCCCGATCCCGTGGCATCAGGCGCAAAGGCCGACAGCGGCTTCGGCGGGTCACCGCGCAGCGCCTGGAACAGGGCCGCGGCCTTGACCTGGCATTCGCGGTCTTCCGCGGCGGGATCGGAATCGAACAGGCAGGTGGCACCGACGCGCACCTCGGCGAGGCCATCCTTCATGCGGATGGTGCGGATGGTGAGGCCGGTGTTGATGCTGCCGTCGAAATTCACCGCGCCGATCGCGCCGGCATACCAGCGCCGGGGCGAGCGTTCGTGATCCTCGACGAACTGCATCGCCCAGAGCTTTGGCGCGCCGGTGACCGTGACGGCCCAGGCATGGGTCAGGAACGCATCGAGCGCGTCGAAGCCCGGGCGCAGCATGCCCTCGACGTGATCGACGGTGTGGAACAGCTTCGAGTAGGTCTCGATCTGGCGTCGCGCCAAAACCTTGATCGTGCCGGGGACGCAGACGCGCGCCTTGTCGTTGCGATCGACGTCGGTGCACATGTTGAGCTCGAACTCGTCCTTTTCCGAGTTCAGGAGCTGGCGGATCTGCTCGGCGTCGCCGATCGCATCACTGCCGCGCGCGATCGTGCCGGAGATCGGACAGGTCTCGACCCGGCGCCCGTCGGAGCGCACGAACATTTCGGGCGAGGCCGACACCAGGAACTCGCCGTCACCGAGATTCATCAGCGCGCCATAAGGCGACGGGTTGATGACGCAGAGCCGCTGGAACACTTCAGCCGGCGAGCGGTCGCAGGGTTCGGCGAAGAGCTGACCGGGCACGGCTTCGAACAGATCGCCGCGGGCAAAGGCTGCGCGCGCGGTCTCGACTGTCGCCTGGTACTCGCCGGGGGCGTGATCGGCAAAGCCCTGGCGCGGCGTCTTCTGATACGGGCTGTCGGCTGTCTCGCGTGGCAGGCCTTCCGTCGACTTGCCCTTCCAGGCGAAGTCGTAGGCCAGCATCACGCCGCGGCCGGTGGCGCGGTCATAAGCGAGCAGGCGATCGGGCACGTAGAGCACGATGTCGCGCTGGTCTTTTTCGCGCGGCCGCTTCTGCACGATGTCCTCGATCTGGAACACGAGGTCATAGGCGAAGGCGCCGAACAGGCCGAGCAGCCCGTCGTCGTTGGCGGAGAAGGCGGCAACGAGATCGCGCACCAGCGACATCACGCTGGCCCGGCGCGTGCGCTGGTCCTCCTCGACCGGAGCGTCGCCGCGGATGATGTGGCCGGCAAGGTGCGATGGCGTCTTCTCGGAGATCACCACGCAGGGCTCGCGCAGCACGTCGCCGAGAAAGGCAACCAGGACCTGCCCGCGCTCGTTGAGCGCTTCCAGCTTGAAGTTGACGCCGACGGTCTCGAGCTTGAGTGGCGGATCGGAGAAGCCGAGATCAAAGCTCTCGTAGCGGCCGGGCACGGTCGTTCCCGACGACAGCACCACGCCATGGCGGCGGTCGAGCAGGTTGATGAGATCGTCCAGCCGGTTGGCGCCGCCGGTAAACTGCTCCGCGGCGCGCGTGATCGCAAGGCCCGCGCGGGTCACATAGTCGGATCTGGCCGGGAGGGTGAAGACGGTCCTGTTCATGTGGTCCTCTTACGAAACTTGTCGAGGGAACGCCACACAGGACAAACGATCAGGCCGCCGCACTGCGTGGGCGACCTTCGACGATTTTGAGAAAAGAAATCGCACCGGCCACCTCTTAGGAGGTGCGCCACCAAAGACGGGATGGGCTGGCCACGGTGCTCATGGCCGGATACTCACCATGGCGCGAAGGCGGCGTCAAGGTGTCGCCTCCGGTAGCCCGCATGGAGCGCAGCGCAATCCAGGTCCGGTACCATGATGAGACAGCCCCGGATTACGCTGCGCTCCATCCGGGGTACAAGTCAAAGGCCACACCGCTTCCAAAGGGCTGCCATCTCGGCATCGCTGGCAAACTCGCCGCGCTCAGCTTGATCGAGACCCTCGCGAACGACCGCTCTGTGCTCCTCCGGGATCACGAAGACCTCGCGGTCTCGGGGCCTCTCGTCTTCGGATCGATCCGGCACAGTCTCACCCCAGATGCTTCCTAAAAAACTCCGTCGCCCGTCCCCAGGCGAGTTCGGCGGCTTCGCGGTCGTGCACGGCCTGGCGCTGCTCGTTGACGAAGGCGTGCTCGGCGTCATAGCGGAACAGCTCCAGCGACTTGCCGGCGGCCTTCATCGCGTTCTCGAAACCGCTGACCAGCTCCGGTGTGCACCAATCGTCCTTGTTGGCGAAGTGCGCCTGCAAGGGAATCTTGACGTCGGCGGGCTTGGCCGCCTGCTCCGGCGGGATGCCGTAGAACACGACGCCGGCCGCAAGCTCGGGGATTTTGGTCGCGCCGATGATGGTCACGGCGCCGCCAAGGCAGAAGCCGGTCAGACCCACTTTGGCGCCGTTGCGCGACAGATATTGCGTGGCGCCGCGCACGGTCTGCGTGGTGGCGTCCATGAAGTCGAGCGAGTTCATCTCTTTGCCGGCCGCGTCGGTGTCGTGATAGGGCACGACCTTGCCCTTGTAGAGATCGGGCGCCAGCGCATCGAAGCCGGCCAGCGCGAAACGATCGCATAGGCCCTTGATCTGGTCCGACAGCCCCCACCATTCCTGGATCACGACCACGCCCGGCGCGTTGCCGCGCGCGGCATTGGCGAGATAGCCCGAGGCGTCCTTACCGTCCGGGCGCTTGAAGCTGATTGCGGTTCCCATGGGTGTCCTCCGACGAGTTTCTGGGGAATGGTTGGCGGCATTTTGGCCGCTGCGGGCGCGTAGCGCAATCCACACTCACGTCATTCCGGGGCGCACGCAGTGCGAACCCGGAATCTCGAGATTCCGGGCTCGACGCTGACGCATCGCCCCGGAATGACGGAGGGGCGAGCAACAAAAAAGCCCCCTTGCGGGGGCCTCTTCATTCTCGTCTCGCGTACGCCGCTCAGTGCGAGTCGGCCCAGACTTTCTTCTTGGTGAAGTACATCAGGCCGGCGAAGATGATCAGGAAGATGAAGACCTGGAAGCCGAGGCGCTTGCGCGCCTCCATGTGCGGCTCCGCGGTCCACATCAGGAACGTGGTGACGTCCTTGGCGTATTGCGCCACCGTCGCCGGCGGGCCGTCGTCATAGGTCACCTGGCCGTCGCTGAGCGGCTTCGGCATCTTGATGGCATGACCCGGGAAGTACTTGTTGTAGTAGGAGCCCTCCGGGATCGTCACGCCTTCCGGCACCTTGTCCTCAAAACCCTGGAGTACGGCCGCGACATAGTCCGGGCCCTGCTCCTGGTACTGGGTGAAGAAGTCAACGAGGAACAACGGGAAACCGCGGCCGTAGGAACGCGCCTTGGTGATCAGCGACAAGTCCGGCGGAGCCGCACCACCGTTGGCCGCGCGCGCCGCCTGCTCGTTCGGGAAGGGCGAGGGGAAGTAGTCGGCCGGCCGGCCCGGGCGCTCGAACATCTCACCCTGGTCGTTCGGACCGTCCTTGACCTTGTAGTCGGAGGCGAAGGCGGCCACCTGCGCCGTCGAATAGCCGGGACCGCCGGGATCGCCGAGATTGCGGAAGGCGATGTAGGACAGGCTGTGGCAGTTCGAGCAGACCTCCTTGTAGACCTTCAGACCGCGCTGGAGCGCACCGCGGTCATACTTGCCGAAAGGGCCCGCGAACGACCAGCTGTTGCCGGGCGGCCTGGTGCCGCCTTCCTCGGCGCGGGCGCTGTCGCTCCAGCCGGCGAGCAAGGAGCCGGCAAGCGCAAGAGCAATCACGGTCGACACCATCGGGGTCGACTTGCTGCCGGTCTTGGCCAGAACCGCCTCTGCGATCGAGTTCGGCACCGGCCGCGGCTTCTCGATGCGCGAGAGCAGCGGCAGCACGATCAGGAAGTAGGCGAAATAGCACACAGTCAGGACGCGGCCGGCGATCACGTAGATGCCTTCCGGCGGCTGCGCGCCGAGATAGCCGAGCAGGATGCAGACCGCGACGAAGATCCAGAAGAACTGCTTGGCCAGCGGCCGGTATTTCGACGACCTGGTCTTGGCGGCATCGAGCCAGGGCAGGAAGCAGAGGATGATGATCGCCGAGAACATCCCGATCACGCCCGCGAGCTTGTTCGGGATCGAGCGCAGGATCGCGTAGAACGGCAGATAGTACCATTCCGGCACGATGTGCGGCGGCGTCACGCCGGGGTTGGCCGGAATGTAGTTGTCGGCGTCGCCGAGATAGTTCGGCATGTAGAAGATGAACCAGGCGTAGAGCAGCAGGAAGCAGGCGACGCCGAAACCGTCCTTGATGGTCGCGTGCGGCGTGAACGGCACCGTGTCCTTTTCCGTCTTCGGCTCGACGCCGTCCGGATTGTTCTGGCCGGCGACATGCAGCGCCCAGACGTGGAGCACGACCACGCCCGCGATCAGGAACGGCAGCAGATAGTGCAGCGAGAAGAACCGGTTCAGCGTCGGATTGCCGACCGAATAGCCGCCCCACAACAGCGTCACGATGCTCTCGCCGACATAGGGAATGGCGGAGAACAGGTTGGTGATGACGGTGGCGCCCCAGAAGCTCATCTGGCCCCACGGCAGCACGTAACCCATGAAGCCGGTCGCCATCATCAGCAGGTAGATGATCACGCCGAGGATCCACAGCACCTCGCGCGGCTCCTTGTAGGAGCCGTAATAGAGGCCGCGCAGCATGTGAACGTAGACGGCGACAAAGAACATCGATGCGCCGACCGCGTGCATGTTGCGCAGCAGCCAGCCGAAATTGACGTCACGAACCAGCAGCTCGACCGACTTGAAGGCGAGATCGGCATGCGGCGTGTAGTGCATCGCCAGGATCACGCCGGTCAGGATCTGGATCCCGAGCATGAAGGAGAGAATGGCGCCGAACGTCCACCAATAGTTCAAATTGCGCGGGGTGGGATAGACGACGAAGGAAGAGTGGATCAGACCCATGATCGGCAGACGTCGCTCGATCCATTGCAGGGCCGGATTGCTCGGCTGGTAGTCGGATGGTCCGCTCATGATGCGATCCTGAGGAAATAATACGACATGACGGTTCGAGGCTGCGGACGCGGGTCCGCAGCTCAGCCGATCTGGATTTTGGTGTCGGAAACGAACTGGTAGGGCGGCACCGCGAGGTTCGCGGGCGCGGGCCCCTGGCGGATGCGGCCGGACGAGTCGTACTGCGAACCATGGCAGGGGCAGAAGAACCCGTCGTAATTGCCTTCATGGGCGATCGGGATGCAGCCCAGATGGGTGCAGATGCCGATCACGACCAGCCACTGGTCATGGCCGGACTTGACCCGGGCCTCGTCGCTCTGCGGATCCGGCAGGCTCGCCACGTTGATGGCGCGCGCCTCGTCGATCTGCTTCTTGGTGCGGTGGCTGATGTAGATCGGCTTGCCGCGCCAGAACACCTTGATGTCCTGCCCCTCGGCGACCGGGCTGAGATCGACCTCGATCGGCGCACCGGCGGCGATGGTCGAGGCGTCCGGATTCATTTGGGAGATGAAGGGCCAAAGTGCGGCCGCGCCCCCTACTGCTGCGGCAGCTCCCGTTGCAACGAATAAGAAATCACGGCGTGTCGGATGGTCCGCCGAAGACGCTGTCGTCACGATTCCAACCCTTTCTTCTTAGCTGCCGGTGGAACCGCTCCAGGGGGCGCCCAAAGGTCCCCAGAACAGTCTGCCGGCGCCCGCGGCCCCCCGCGGCGGCAGAACTTCGCGTGTTCCCGCCAAAACAGGCGGAAACAGCAGTCCAGAATCGTTCTATTCGCACCCTTGCCGGGCGAGCGCAAGCCCGCTAACCGCGCGGAAGCGTGCAATGAACGAATTCCGTCGCTGGCGATGTTTTAATGAGACATTTCCGGCCCGCAGCAACCCGGTCACGACACATGCAGATAGCGCTTTTCCAGCCCGACATTGCCCAGAACACCGGCACGATTCTCAGGCTCTGCGCCTGTCTCGGATTGGCGGCCCATATCATCGAACCCGCCGGCTTCCCGTTCTCCGACCGGCTGTTCCGCCGGGCGGGAATGGACTATCTCGACCATGTCAGCCTGACCCGTCACGATTCCTGGTCGAAATTTTCGGCCTGGCGCGAGGAACAACATTATCGGCTGCTGCTGTTCACCACCAAAGGCGCGACCGACTACCGCGATTTCCGTTACCAGACGTCCGACATCCTGCTATTCGGGCGCGAGAGCGCCGGCGTCACCGATGCGGTGGTCGAAGCCGCCGATGCCCGCCTGGTGATCCCGATCTCGCCGGGGCTGCGCTCGCTCAATGTCGCCATGACCGCGGCGATGGCCGCAGGCGAGGCGCTGCGGCAGGTCCGGAACCCGCAAGTTTGACAGCAAGTTTGACAGTTTAAGGAGAGACGATTGAGTTACGCGGTCAAGGAAATCTTCCTGACCCTGCAAGGCGAAGGCACCCACGCGGGACGCGCCGCCGTGTTCTGCCGTTTTGCCGGCTGCAATCTCTGGAGCGGCCGGGAGGCCGATCGCGACGACGCGACTTGCAAATTCTGCGACACGGATTTCGTCGGCACGGATGGCACGCTCGGCGGACGCTACGGCTCGGCCGCGGACCTCGCCGGCACCATCGCCGCGCAATGGACCGGATCGGCCGTGAACCGCTATGTGGTGCTGACCGGCGGCGAGCCGCTGTTGCAGGTCGACGCCGAACTGGTCGCGGCGCTCCACGCCCGCGGCTTCGAGATCGGGGTCGAGACCAACGGCACGGTCGCGCCGCCGGACGGGCTCGACTGGATCTGCGTCAGCCCCAAGGGCGGCAGCGAACTGGTGCTGCGCCATGGCCACGAGCTGAAGCTGGTCTATCCGCAGGCGCTCGCGCGGCCTGAGACTTTCGAGAGCCTCGCCTTCGAACGCTTCTCGCTCCAGCCGATGGACGGTCCGGACGTCGCTGAGAATACCGCTCGCGCGATCGACTATTGCCTGCGCCATCCGCAATGGCGGCTGAGCGTGCAGACGCATAAATCGCTCGGCATCAGATAGGACGGGTTGACGGACAGATGTGGGAATTGACGAAATCGTTTCGCTTCGAGGCGGCGCATTCGCTGTCGGGCACGACCTTTGGCGCTGACAGCGAAGAGATCCACGGCCACTCCTTCCGCGCCGAGGTGACCCTGCGCGGCACGCCGGATCCGGCGACCGGGATGCTGGTGGACCTCGGCGTGCTCCAGCGCGCCATCGAGGACGTGCGCGTGATGCTGGACCACAAGTTCCTCAACAAGATCGAGGCGCTTGGGATCCCGACGCTGGAAAACCTCTCACGCTTTGTCTGGGAGCGGCTAGAGCATATCGGCAAGCTCACCCGCGTCAGCATTCACCGCGACAGTTGCAACGAGAGCTGCACCTATTACGGTCCGCAAGGATAGACTTCGAGGATTTCGTAGGGTGGGCAAAGCGCAGCGTGCCCACCATTCAAGATCACGGTGAAAGATGGTGGGTACGGCGCAAGGGCGCCTTTGCCCACCCTACGGCACTACGGTTGGGATTTGCAGATGGACGTTTCAGTCATCGAAGACCGCAAAGCCCGCGCCCGCGCCTGGTTCGAATCCTTGCGCGACGACATCTGCGCGAGCTTCGAGCGGCTGGAGGATGACGCGCCGCAAAGCCTCTATCCCGGCGACGCCGGCCGGTTCAAACGCACGCCGTGGCAGCGTACCGATCATACCGGCGCGGCCGGCGGCGGCGGCGTGATGTCGATGATGTACGGCCGCCTGTTCGAGAAGGTCGGCGTGCATTGCTCGACCGTGCACGGCGAATTCGCGCCCGAGTTTCGCGCGCAGATCCCCGGCGCGGCGGACGATCCGCGGTTCTGGGCCTCCGGCATCTCGCTGATCGCTCACTTACGCAATCCGCACGTGCCGGCAGTCCACATGAACACGCGCTTCGTCGTCACCACCAAGGCCTGGTTCGGCGGCGGCGCCGACCTCACGCCGGTGCTCGATCGCCGCCGCACGCAGGACGACGCCGACACGATCGCCTTCCACGCCGCGATGAAGGACGCCTGTACCGGACCGAACGGCGTTGCCGATTACGACAAGTACAAGACGTGGTGCGACGAGTATTTCTATCTGCCGCACCGGAAAGAGGCGCGCGGCGTCGGCGGCATCTTCTACGACTGGCACGACAGCGGCGACTGGGACGCCGACCTCGCCTTCACCCAGGACGTCGGTCGCGCCTTCCTCAAGACCTATCCTGACATCGTGCGGCGCAATTTCGCAACCGCCTGGACCGCGGAGGATCGCGAGGAGCAGCTGGTTCGGCGCGGGCGTTATGTCGAGTTCAACCTGCTCTATGACCGCGGCACGATTTTCGGACTCAAGACCGGCGGCAATGTCGACTCGATCCTGTCATCGCTGCCGCCGGAGGTGAAATGGCCATGAGCGCGATCAAGCCGCTCCCCCGCGCCATGCTGATCGACATGGACGACACCATCCTGTCGGCCTATGGCCGGCCCGAGATCGCCTGGAACACGATCGCCAACGAGTTCGCCGACGAGCTCGCGCCGCTGCCGCCGCGCGAGGTCGCAACGGCCGTGCTGGCCTTCGCGCGAAACTTCTGGGCCAATGCGGACGCCTCATGGCGGCTGAAGCTTGCCGAAGCCCGGCATCTGACGGTCAAGGGCGGCTTTGCCGCGCTCGCCGCGGCTGGCCACCGCGCCCTGCCCGACGATCTCGCGATGCGCCTGGCCGATCGCTTCACCAGCTATCGCGAAGAGGAGATGTTCGTCTTCCCCGGCGCGCATGATGCCATCGACAGGCTGAAGGCGCTCGGCGTCAAGCTCGCGCTGGTGACCAACGGCGCCGCCGTCACCCAGCGCGCCAAGGTCGAGCGATTCGAGCTGGCGCATCGTTTTCACCACATCCAGATCGAGGGCGAGCACGGCTTCGGCAAGCCGGAGGAGCGCGCCTATCTGCATGCGATGGACGCGCTCGGCGTCACCGCCGAGGACACCTGGATGATCGGCGACAATCTGGAATGGGAAGTCGTCACCCCGCAGCGCCTCGGCATCTATGCGATCTGGATCGACGTGCATGGCGAGGGCCTGCCCGAGGGCTCGACCGTCCGGCCCGACCGCATCATCCGCTCGCTGACCGAACTGCTGCCGGGCGAGCTGTAACCAGGCGCGAACAAAAAAATCTCGAAAACAACCCCATGCACAGTAGACGGCTGCCGCAAATTCAACGGCTTGCGGATTTTGCGAAAAACCTTTGACCCGTCGGGCAAAACAGGCGCATGATGTCATTGTCGCGGGGCATGGCCAAGAAAGCCCTTGCGCAATCGATCCAACAGGCGCACTTGCCTGACTCAGTGAAATCGCTCCGGCTTGAAACCGTGCCATCGGTGTTTCAACAGCCTGGCAGCGGATCCGCCTGCGGCAGCACATCCAGCAATCCAGCAGCCCGTGATGGGCATGTCATGCCTGTTTGCTAGCCTCTCAAGTCAATCAACCCGAAAGGACCATCCATGGAACTGAAAGCCGGCGATATCGTCATGCTGAAATCCGGCGGCCAGCCGCTCACCGTCGCAACCGTGAAGGGCGACGACGTGACCTGTCTCTGGATGGGCGCAGAAGGCGATTTGTTTCGCGAGACGCTGCCGCTCGCGGTGCTCGAACGCCTGGAAGTGGAAGACCTCGACGAAGACGAGGATGACGACGAAGACGAGGAATAGGCACGGTTGAAGCCTGATTAGACCCGGAGTGCTCGGCTCCGGCGCACCTGATGTCCGCTTGGTCCGCCAATCGCGGCGCATTAGCGGACATCGCTTGTCGCAGTCCGTAGGATGGGTCATCGCGCGCCGCTACGGAGGCGGGTCGGCCAACCGACACGAACCAGCGTTTCATCGGGATCAGACATGGCAAACTCGTGCATCCCCCATGGTTTGTCTTCGGGTGATCGCTGAAATTCGCGGGCCGCGGCGTCAACGTTCTCGAGATAGAGATAAAGGCCAAAAGGGTTTCAATTCTCGTCTACGCTGCCGCCCGGGCAAAGTTACGACGATACCCGTCATGATGAGGTGATTGCAGAAAAAGGCGATGGGTTTCGCAAGGGCTCAACCATCCTACGGACTGCACTTCTTCTCCCGCGCCACGCCAGCGTAGCTTGTGCCGTGTGGCAGCCATGTCCGCAACGGTCGTCGGCTGTGAATCAAGCTTTCCCCACGGAAAAGATCCCTGGGTTGGATGTAGCGAGTCCTCGGGCGGACAAACCAGCGCATTTTTCTCGGCGACGTGCCGAGACAGTCTCACCTACAAGAACTACGTAGACTGCGTCGAGACCAAGGTGTTCCTGGGCGAGTATCGCAACAGAGCCTACTGGTTTTGCAGCAGCCTCTCTGCTGGCAACAAGTTCAAAGTCGCCGAACTCAAGCGATCAAGACGCTAGCGCTACTCAACTCCGTCGCGCCTGATGTCCGCTTCACCGCCAATCACGGGACAGCGGACATCGCTGAAGCCCGTAGGATGGGTGGAGCGCAGCGATACCCATCAATGTCTCGCGCCATGCTCGCGGGTGTCGTCGGAATCGTTACGACGAGAACCCGTCATGATGAGGTGATGACGGAAGCGATGGGTTTCGCGAGGGCTCAACCCATCCTACAGGCTGCGCCGGGCATCACGCACCGCCAATCGCCCTCGTGATCTTGCCGCTGCCGCCGCAATTGGGACAGGGAGACGCACCGATGCGTCCCTTGCCATGACATTCGGGACAGATGTCTTCGCCGGTGCCGGGTGTTCCGGGGCGGGCTTCGTCACCGGGATTGAGGGTCGCCTGGTTCGTTGAGGCCTGGGAAGCTGAACCGGTGTTCTGAGGGGTCGAAGGATTCGCGTTTGCCATTTGCATCTCCCTGGTCGACCGCAAACGCGCTTCACCGACGGAAGTTGCTAATGGTGATATCCGACGCGGTAGTCCGGAACGAGGTTCGATCCCCGGTCCACGCGCGAATGCCTTCCGGGCCGGGTCATCTACGCGATGAGTTGCCTCACCGCAGCCGAGATCATCACCAACCCGCCGGTGATCACCGCAACATCGAGGATCGCCGTGTGGATGTGCACCGGCATGCGCTCGACGAACGCCTTGGCGAGGAATGCGCCGGGGATGACGATGGCCCCGATCAGCAGCGCGAAGGCGAGCACCTGCGCGGTGACGGCGCCGGCGAGGCCGAACACCGAGATCTTGATGAGGCCGGTGCCGAGCGAGATCATTGCATCCGTTGCGATCACCGCGGCGCCTTCGAGGCCCGCGGCCATCAGCAGCGAGAGCAGGATCACGCCGGAACCGGACGTGCCGCCGACCAGCACCCCGTAGCCGACCGAGCCGGCCGCCAGACCAGTGTCGCCGATCTTGACCTGGCGGCGGCGGAGCACGCGGCGCAGCGGCACGCTGAGGGTCAGCATGGTGCCGATCACCAGTGCCGCGCCGGCATTGCTCAGCCGGGTATAGCCGTAGGCGCCGAGCGCGGTGGTCAGCGCCGCGCAGGCGAGCACGATCAGTGCGCGGCGGCGGTCGGCATAGCGGAGATAGGCAATCGCACGGCTCGAATTGGTGAAGATCGCGGAGATCGCGATGATCGGCACCACGGGTTCGGCGCCGACCAGCGGCACCAGCACCAGCGGCATCAGCGCGCCGGTGCCGTAGCCGGCCAGACCACCAATGATCGACGCGAACAACGCCATCAACGCGACCAGCAGCAGCTGAAACAGCGAGATGTCGGCGAAGCCCGAGACGATGGTCAATGTTTCTGATCGCGCCTGATGCGTGCCGCAGCTTGATCTGCGATGGAAGCGAGTGCGGCTTCATCTAGTGGAAAATCCGCCGCGAGCCAAGCGTCCTCGGCGAGGGTCAACACATGTCCGAGCGCCGGTCCCTCGGCCAGGCCGCGCGCGATGAAATCGGCGGCTTTCAGCGGGAATTTCGGCGCGGTCCAGCGCTGCGGCAGCTCGGCCAGCGCGCGCCAGCGCGACGATGTCACGTCGCCGCCGTTCCTCGCCCAGCCCAGCAGCACGCGATCGTGATAGCGCTCCGGCCCGAGCCGGTAGAGCAGCCGCCGCGCGCTGGCCTCGTCCTTGGTGGCGAAGCGCCACCAGCGGTGCCCCATCGAATCCAGCGCCTTGGCCTCATTGTTGGAGAGCCGCAAGCGCGCGGCGACGCGTTTTGCATCCTCGGTCACGGCCACCGTCAGCGCGGCGAGCCGACGGGTTACGCTCGCGGGCAGGCCGAGCGCGCGCTCGATCGCGATCATCGCCGACAACGGTCCGGTATAGACGACGCCGCCGATCAGCGCTTGCAGCAAGCCGGCATCGGCCATCGCCAGCGCGGCGCTCGATGCGCCGCCGGCGACCAGCAATTTCAGCATCTCCATCCGCACCCGCTCGGCCGAAAGGGTCGCGAGGCCAGCGCGGCCACGGATGCAGGCGAGATAGCCGGCGCGGTCGGGCTCGCCGGCACCGAAGGCGGCGTGGATGCGGAAGAAGCGCAGGATGCGCAAGTAATCTTCAGTGATGCGCTGATCGGCATCGCCGATGAAGCGCACGCGCCGCGCTCGCGCATCCGCGACGCCGCCGACATAGTCGTAGACGACGCCACCCGCATCGACCGACAACCCGTTCATGGTGAAGTCGCGGCGCTCGGCGTCCTTGACCCAGTCGCGGCCGAAGGCGACCCTGGCTTTGCGGCCGAAGGTTTCGGTGTCCTCGCGCAGCGTCGTGACTTCATAGGGCTGGCTGTCGATCACGAGCGTGATGGTGCCGTGGTCGATGCCGGTCGGCACGCTCTTGATGCCGGCGCTCTTTGCGCGCCGCATCACCTCCTCCGGCAATGCCGTGGTCGCGATGTCGATGTCGCCCGGCGCGAGATCGAGCAGCGCGTTACGGACGGCGCCGCCGACCACGCGCGCCTCCTCACCGTCCACATTGAGAATTTGCAGGACGCGCGCGGTCCCGCCTGAGATCAGCCAGGGCGCTTGCGCAAGGATCGGCTCTGCGCTCATCATCCCGCCTTTATTTTTCGGTGCCCGGCACGAGCTTGCCGTTGACGACATGGGCGGGCACGTAGGTCGAATTCGGCGCGGCGCCGGAGAAATGCGCAAACCCGATCAGCCCCGCGATCACCAGCACCAGGGCCGCCAGGGCCAGGCGCGCGACGATGGTGGTCGGCCAGGACGATTGCACGAACAGGCCGGTACGCGTCGCGGCCAGGAACAGCGCATAGACGGCAAAGGGAATGAGAAAGATTCCGATCTCGGTCAGGACCGGCCGGATCATGACGAATAAATCCGCTCATAAAGCACGCGCAGCATGCCGGCCGTCGCACCCCAGATGTAGCGCTCGGCAAACGGCATCGCATAATAGGACCGCTCCATGCCGCGGAATTCCTTGCTGTGCACCTGGTGGTTGGCCGGGTTCATCAGGAAGGATAGCGGCACCTCGAACGCGTCATCAACCTCGGAATGGTTGATCGTGAGCTCAAAGCCCGGCCGCACCCTCGCAACCGTCGGCAGGATGCGGAAGCCGAACCCGGTGCCGTAGAGATCGAGATAGCCGATCGGCTCGACGAAATCGCGCGACAGGCCGACCTCCTCCTCCGCCTCGCGCAAGGCCGCATCGAGCGGGGAGGTGTCGGTCGCGTCGATCTTGCCGCCGGGAAACGCGATCTGGCCGGCATGGTCGTTGAGATGCGCGGAGCGCTGCGTCAGCAAGATCGTCGGGTCGGGATGGTCGACCACCGCGATCAGCACCGCGGCCGGCCGCACCGGCTGCTCGCGCGCGATGATCTCGAGCATCTTGTCGGTGCCCGGATCGCCCGAAGCCGGAATGATGTTGGGATCATAGAGGCCGGGCGGAACGTCGAAGCCGAGCCGCTCCCTGGAGCGGGCAAAGAATTCAGCCGCTCCGGCCGCGACAGACTCGGTCTTCAAGACAGGCTTGTTCAAAGCGCGGCCCTCACCTGCTCCGCATCGGCCATGGCGAAGAATTCGCCGGCCGATTCGACGCCGAACATCGGCTGGCCATCGACCATCCGCTCCTCGCCCATGTCAACCAGATCGTAATAGAGCGCGCGGGTGACCTTGGCCCAGAGATCGGCGCGCACGTGCAGATAGGGCGTCAGCCCGCCGTCCCTGGCCTGTTCGAAACGCAGCCGGTGCGCGGCATCGCAGGTGACCCAGTCGTCGACATTGGTGCGGAAGCGGAGCACGCGACGGTTGTCCTCGCCGTCCTTCTGCATCTCGACCGCCATGAACGGCGCATCGTCGACGCGGATGCCGACCTTCTCCACCGGCGTGACGAGGAAATGCTTGTCGCCTTCGCGCTTCAAAATCGTCGAGAACAGGCGAACCAGCGCAGGCCGGCCGATTGGCGTGCCCAGATAGAACCATGTACCGTCGTTGGCGATTCGCATGTCGAGATCGCCGCAAAACGGCGGATTCCACAGATGCACCGGCGGCAGTCCTTTTTTGGCGCCTTCGGCACTGGCAGCAGTTTTGGCGGCGGCAGTCAGCCCATCGAGAGCACGATCGGTGCCCTGCCCTTGGTTCGCCATGGTTTGCCCTGAGTTTGTCATTTCGCACGATGGGTCATTTGGCACGATTGGTGCAGGTCTGAATTGTAAGTCTACGTTGTATGTCGGTGCGTGGTTCCACCCCGCATTAGTCCGGTGTGGAGTTCGCCACTTCGTGATGCCCTACATATCCCCAAGCCGATAAGGTGGGGATAGGTTAATTCAACGAATACATGGCCTTCCTGCAAGTCTAGCATAGGGCCCATGAGATCGCGTCACGACAAAGTCACGGGATGACGTGACGACAGATGATCTGACGACGCAAGATAGCCGCATGGCAGGCTTAAGGAGCTGACGGATGGCGGAAAGTGTCGAGAAACTCGAGGACGGGATCGTTCGCTCGGCCGAGCAGGTGTCGAGCCAGATTCGTGCGGCCAAGGACGCGATCGCATCCGTCATCTTCGGTCAGGATCGCGTGATCGAGAACACGCTGGTCACCATCCTCTCCGGCGGCCACGCGCTCTTGATCGGCGTGCCCGGCCTGGCCAAGACCAAGCTGGTCGAGACGCTCGGCGTCACGCTCGGTCTCGATGCCAAGCGCATCCAGTTCACGCCCGATCTGATGCCGTCGGACATTCTCGGCGCCGAAGTGCTCGACGAGAGCACCGCCGGCAAGCGCTCGTTCCGCTTCATCGCCGGTCCGGTGTTCGCACAGCTGCTGATGGCCGACGAGATCAACCGCGCCAGCCCGCGCACGCAATCGGCGCTGCTGCAGGCCATGCAGGAGCAGCACATCACCGTTGCCGGCGCGCGCCACGATCTGCCCAAGCCGTTCCACGTGCTCGCGACTCAAAACCCGCTGGAGCAGGAGGGCACCTATCCGTTGCCCGAAGCGCAGCTCGATCGCTTCCTGATGGAGATCGACGTCGATTATCCCGATCGCGATGCCGAGCGCCGCATCCTGTTCGAAACCACCGGCGCCGACGAGACGCTGGCCAGGGGATCGATGAGCGCGGACGCGCTGATCACGGCGCAGCGGCTGGTTCGCCGCCTGCCCGTCGGCGATTCCGTGGTCGAAGCCATCCTGTCGCTGGTGCGCGCCGCTCGTCCGGGGCCGGACAGCGGCGAGACCGGCAAGTTCATCGCCTGGGGACCTGGCCCGCGCGCCAGCCAATCCTTGATGCTCGCGGTGCGCGCACGCGCGCTGATCGACGGGCGTCTCGCGCCCTCGATCGACGACGTGCTCGACCTCGCCGAGCCCGTGCTGAAGCACCGCATGGCGCTGACATTCCAGGCGCGCGCCGAGGGACGCACCATTCCGGAGGTGATCCGGCAGTTGAAGACACGGATCGGTTGATGGCAGCGGAGAACGGGCACACGGCGAAGGAGATCATTGCGATCCGACGTGCCGATGGCGAAAGCCGCACGCTCGCCGCTTCGCTGCCGCGCCTGGTTCTGGAAGCCCGCCGTATCGCCGCCAATGTCATCCACGGCCTGCATGGCCGGCGCCGCGCCGGCGCGGGCGAGAGCTTCTGGCAGTACCGCCGCTTCGTCTCGGGCGAGCCGTCGCAGAATGTCGACTGGCGCCGCTCGGCGCGCGACGACCATCTCTATGTCCGCGAGCACGAATGGGAAGCCTCGCACACGGTCTGGATCTGGCCCGACCGCTCGCCTTCGATGGCGTTCGCCTCGAAACAGGCGCGCGAGTCCAAGCTCGAGCGTACGCTGATCGTTGCGTTTGCGCTGGCGGAGTTGCTGGTCTCCGGCGGCGAGCGCGTCGGCATTCCCGGCCTGATGGCGCCGACCGCAAGCCGCAGTGTCATCGACAAGATGGCGCAGGCGATGCTGCATGACGATTCCGAGCGGCCGAGCCTGCCGCCGTCCTTCGTGCCTTCGGCGCTGGCCGAGACGATCGTGCTGTCGGATTTCTGGTCGCCGATCGACGAGATCAGGGCGACGCTTGCAGGGCTCTCCGGCTCCGGCGCGCATGGCACGCTGGTGCAGATCGTCGATCCCGCCGAAGAGTCGTTTCCTTATTCCGGCCGCGTCGAGTTCGTGGAGCCGGAAGGCTTCGGCGTGATCACCGCCGGTCGCGCCGAGAGCTGGGCGCAGGATTACACCGCGCGGCTCGCGCTGCACCGCGACCAGATCCGCGCCGAGACCAACAAGCTCGACTGGCTGTTCGCGACACATTCGACCGACCGTTCCGCCGCCGAACTGCTGCTGTTCCTCCATGCCGGCATGCAGGTGAGCAAGTCGGGCGCCCGCACCACCACGATCAAGGCGGGGCCGGCCGCATGATGGGATTGCCGCTCGCCTTCACCGAACCGCTGCTGCTGATCGGCCTCGTCAGCCTCCCCGTGCTGTGGTGGCTGCTCCGCGTGATGCCGCCGCGGCCGCGCCGTATCGAGTTTCCGCCGACGCGCCTGTTGTTCGACATCGCGCCGAGGGAAGAGACGCCCTCGCGGACGCCGTGGTGGCTGACCGCGTTGCGGCTTTTGGCTGCGGCGCTGGTGATCTTCGCCGCCGCCGGCCCGATCTGGAATCCACGGACCGGGCTTGCGGGCAGCAAGGCGCCGCTGATGATCATGTTCGACGACGGCTGGAGCGCGGCATCGAACTGGGACGTCAGGATCAGGGCCGCCGACGAATTGATCGCCAATGCCGACAACGACCGCCGCGCCATTGCGCTGGTGCCGCTGTCGGAGCCGAACCGCGACATCACCCTGATGCCGGCGGGTGCGGCGCGCGTCGCGCTGCGGCAGCTCTCGCCAAAACCCTATTCGATCGAACGCGTCGAAACGCTGGCGGCGATCGATCGCTTCCTGAAAGCGACCGGCGATTGCGAGATCGCCTGGCTGTCCGACGGCGTCGACACCGGCCGCGGCGAGGAGTTTCTGCAAGGCCTCGGCAAGACCATCGGCGAGCGCAGCTTGACGGTGTTCGAAGGCGGCACCTCGTCCCCGTTGGCGCTGGTGGCGGCCGAAAATGCGGCTGCGACAATGACGGTGAAGGTGCTGCGCACCGACAGCGGCATCGCCGCCGGTACGGTGCGGGCACTGGACCAGAAGGCCTCGCCGATCGGCGAAGCCCGTTACACTTTCGGCCCGCAGGACAAGGAAACCGAAGCCGCGTTCGACCTGCCGGTCGAGTTGCGCAACGACATCGCCCGGCTCGAGATCTCCGGCGAGCGCTCGGCCGGCGCGGTGCAGCTGCTCGACAAGCGCTGGCGGCGGCGCGCCATCGGCATCGTCTCGGGTGCGAGCAGCGAGACCGCACAGCCGCTGCTGGCGCCGAGCTTCTATCTCACCCGCGCGCTGGCGCCGTTCGCCGATGTGCGGCTGGCCGACAAGGGCGCGCCGCAGCAGGGCATCACGCAATTCCTCGACCAGAAGCTGCCGATGATCATTTTGGCCGATGTCGGCACCGTCGCGCCGGAGTTGCGCGAACGCCTCAACGCCTGGATCGATCAGGGCGGCGTGCTGGTGCGCTTCGCGGGCCCAAGGCTGGCGCAGGCCGAGGACGATCTCGTCCCGGTCAAGCTGCGCAAGGGCGGCCGCACGCTCGGCGGCAGCCTGACCTGGGAGAAGCCGCAGCATCTCGCCGCTTTCGCGGCCGACGGTCCGTTTGCCGGCGTCGTCGTCCCCAAGGACGTCACCGTGAGCCGGCAGGTTCTGGCCGAGCCCGATGCGGTGCTCGCCACCAAGAGCTGGGCTTCGCTTGAAGACGGCACTCCGCTCGTCACCGGCGAGCACCGCGGCAAGGGCATCGTCAGCCTGTTCCATGTCAGCGCCGACATGCGCTGGTCGGATCTGCCGATGTCGGGCAGCTTTGTCGAAATGCTGAGGCGGATCGTCGACATGTCCGGCTACACCTCCAAACCTGGCGCCGGTGTTGCGACTGAGGCCAGCACCGAGACGCTGGCGCCGCTGCGCATGCTCGACGGCTTCGGCGCCTTCGGCCCGCCGCCGGCCGCCGCAAAGCCGCTGACGGCCGATTATCGCGACCGCGCCACACCAGATCATCCGCCCGGCTTCTACGGTCCGGCAGAAGGACCGCTCGCCGTGAACACGCTCGCTAGCGCCGACCGCATCGCCGCCCTGAACACCGCGAGCCTGCGCGCCCGGCACGCCACCTACACCAATGCGGAACCGCGAGACCTGCGCGGTTGGCTGCTGTCGACCTCGCTCGCACTGTTTTTGGTCGACGCCATCATCGTCGCGCTGCTCGGCGGCGGCCTCGCCGCGCTGCTGCGCCGACGGGCCGCGCCCGCGATGATCGTGCTCGGCCTGGTGCTCGCCGGCCTGCTCTCGTTCGCGCCGACGCCGTCGCGCGCCGACAGCGCCGCCGACGAGTTCGCGATGAAGTCGACGTCGCAGACCCGCCTCGCTTATGTCGTCACCGGCAATGCCGACGTCGATTCCATCGTCAAGGCCGGTCTGTCCGGGCTGACGCTGTTCCTGGCGCAGCGCACCGCGCTCGAGGCCGGCGATCCCGTCGGCATCGATCCCGCGCGTGACGAGCTCGCGTTTTTCCCGCTGATCTACTGGCCGATCGTGCCGGGCGCGCCGAAGCCGCCGCAGGACGCCATCAACAGGATCGATGCCTATATGAAGCAGGGCGGCACCGTGATCTTCGACACCCGCGACGCGGTCGAGGCGCCGCCCGGCGAGAACGGTGCGTCGCAGACGCCGGGCATGCAGAGCTTGCGCGAGATCCTGTCCTCGCTCGACGTGCCCGAGCTCGAGCCGGTGCCGCGCGAGCACGTGCTGACCAAGACCTTTTATCTCTTGCGCGACTTCCCAGGCCGCTTCAACACCGGCCAGACCTGGGTCGAAGCGCTGCCGCGCGAGGACGACGACGAGAGCGCGCAGAAGCCCGCGCGCGGCGGTGACGGCGTCTCGCCGATCATCATCACCTCCAACGACCTTGCCGGCGCCTGGGCGCTCCGTCCCGACGGCCAGCCGATGCTGCCGCTGACGCCGGGCGAGCCGCGCCAGCGCGAATTCGCCTACCGCGCCGGCGTCAACATCGTGATGTACACGCTGACCGGCAACTACAAGGCCGACCAGGTGCACGCGCCAGCGCTGATCGAACGGCTGGGGCAATAGGATCGACATGAATTACGGCATCGCGTTCACGCCGCTGGTTCCCGCGATCGTCCTCTGGATCGCGCTGGCGGCGATCGTCGTCATCGCGGGCGTGCTGCTGCTGGCACGCGCGCGCGGCACGGCCGTGCGCGTCGCCGCGCTGGCGCTGTTCCTGCTGGCGCTCGCCAATCCCTCCTTCACACGTGAAGACCGCGATCCCCTCACGTCGATCGCCGCCGTCGTTGTCGACAAGAGCCCGAGCCAGAATTTCGGCAAGCGCAACCAGGAGGCCGCGCAGGCCCAGGAAGCGCTGGTCGACAGCCTGAAGAAGATCAAGGGCCTCGAGGTGCGCGTCGTCGACGCCGGACAGGCCGACGGCGAGACCGACGGCACCCGGCTGTTCGGCGCGCTGGCCTCGGCGCTGTCCGACGTGCCGGTCGACCGCGTCGCCGGCGCGTTCCTGATCACCGACGGACGCGTCCATGACATCCCGGCCAACGCGGCCGCGCTCGGCTTCCAGGCGCCGGTGCATGCGCTGATCACCGGGCAGAAGGACGAGCGCGACCGCCGCATCGCGATCACGGCGGCGCCCCGCTTCGGCATCGTCGGCCAGACCCAGACCATCAGCTACCGGCTCGACGACCAGGGCGTCTCTGGCGAGCGCGCCAAGGTCACGGTCCGCCGCGACGGCGAGGTCATCAACGAGCGCACGCTGTCAAGCGGCCAGAGCGCGAGCGTCGACGTCGAGATCAAGCATGCCGGCCCCAACATCGTCGAGATCGAGGCCTCGCCGCTGGAGCGGGAGCTGACTCCGGTGAACAACCGCGCCGTCGTCGCCATCGACGGCGTGCGCGACAAGCTGCGCGTGCTGCTGGTCTCGGGCGAGCCGCATTCCGGCGAGCGCACCTGGCGCAACCTCTTGAAGTCCGACGCCAGCGTCGACCTCGTGCACTTCACGATTCTGCGTCCGCCGGAGAAGCAGGACGGCACGCCGATCAACGAATTGTCGCTGATCGCGTTTCCGACCCGCGAGCTGTTCCAGCAGAAGATCAACGAATTCCAGCTGATCATCTTCGACCGCTATGCCCGCCAGGGCGTGCTGCCGGTCGCCTATTTCGACAACATCGCGCGCTATGTGCGCTCAGGCGGTGCGGTGCTGGTCTCGGCCGGCCCCGACTACGCCTCCAACACCAGCATCTGGCGCACGCCGCTGGATTCGGTGCTGCCGGCAGAACCGGTCGGCGTGACCGAGAAGCCGTTCTATGCGCATCTGTCCGACATCGGCAAACGCCATCCGGTGACGCGCGGGCTGGAAGGCTCGGCCTCCGAGCCGCCGCACTGGAGCCGCTTCTTCCGCACCGTCGACACCCGCAACTCCGTCAACCCGCCGGTGATGACCGGCGCGGACGGCAAGCCGCTGCTGTTCCTGACGCGCTTCGGCGAGGGCCGCGTCGCGCTGCTGCTGTCAGATCACATCTGGCTGTGGGCGCGCGGCTATGAGGGCGGCGGCCCGCATCTCGATCTGTTGCGGCGGATGTCGCACTGGCTGATGAAGCAGCCGGATCTCGACGAGGAAGCGCTGCGCCTCCAGGTGCAAGGCAAGAACCTCGTGGTGGTGCGCCAGACCATGGCGGACAGCGTGCAGCCCGTCACCGTCACCTCGCCCTCCGGGGTGACGCGTGAGCTGACCCTCAACGCCGGCGACCCCGGCGAGTGGCGCGCCAGCCTGCCGGCGGGCGAGCTCGGCCTGTGGCAGGCCACCGACGGCACGCTGAAGGCGCTGATCAATGTCGGCCCGACCAATCCGAAGGAGTTTTCGGAAGTCACCTCCACCACCGAGACCTTGAAGCCGCTGACGCAGGCGACCGGCGGCGATTCGGTGCGCGTGGTCGACGGCTCCAGCGTCGAGCTGCCGCGTATCGTGCCGGTGCGCTCGGCCAGCGTCTTCCACGGCGACGGCTGGATGGGCGTGCGGATGCGCGACGCCAGCGTGGTGAAGGGCGTCGGCGTGCTGCCGATCTTCGCCGGCCTGATCGGGCTCTTGCTGCTGCTCGGCGCATTTGCGGCGACCTGGGTGCGCGAGGGGCGCTGATCCCGTGATTCACCTCTCCCCAACGGGGAGAGGTGTTCGAGTTCGGGGCGCCTGCTCGTTCAACCAAAACTCGTCCCACTTGAGTTGCCCCAACGACACACCGACCCGATTGCTTGTGCGGGCGGCTCCGCGCGCGGTTGACACCCATAGACCAATCGCGCGATGTTACATTGTAACGTTGCGGCGACACCAAGGGTTGGTGCGTCGCGATGCGGGGTGGCGTCTTTAGATGAAGTGGTTCCGGTCGAACATCAGGCACGGCGCCCGGCTCGCGTTGTTCGCGCTGCTGGTGCAGTTCGCGCTGACCTTCGGCCACAGCCACTGGTTCGCGCAAGCCGCTCCCCTTGCCCAGTCCCAATTGGCGGGCAGCGCCAAGACAATCGCTGCGGCCGACCACGCCGCGGTCGAGAAGCCATCACCCGCAGCCCCCGATCGCGAACATCCGGGCGACGACAATTGCGCGATCTGCGCCTTGGTCGCGATGGCCGGCACGGTTATGTTCGCGACGCCGCCATTGCTGCAACTGCCGCAGGCGGTCGAACTGCTCTACCGCACCACCGATGCCGAGTTCGTCCACCTGCACTCGGTCCGCACGGCGTACCAGCCGCGCGCTCCTCCCGCCTCCTGATTCCCAACCATTGAGCTGCCTATCGGGATCGGCGTTGCGCCGATCTCGCAAGGCCATCGAAATTGAGCCGTCGCGTAACGACGGTGCGTGCCACCTGCAAACCTCTGAATGAGCGCGGCGGTGCGGAAGCGGACTCAGGACAATGCTGTCTTCAAAACCGATATTGGCGGGCACGAGCCTCGCCGCACTGACGCTGCTTCATCTCGGCGGCAGCGCCATGGCGCAAACCGCAACGACGCCCCCCGCCACGACGTTGCCCACCGTCGAAGTCGATGCGCCCAAGCGGACGCAGGCGCCGCGCCGCCCTAAGGTTCGCGTCGCAGTCGAGAAGCGACGGGCAACGCCGCAGGCGCCGCCGCGCACCGAGGCGCCGGCCACCGTCGCTGGCGAGAGCGAACGGTTCGACACGGCGCGTCAATCCGTGCTCCCGCCCGCAGGTGCCGCGACCCACACGCTCACGCACCAGGCGATCGAGGCGCTGCCGCAGGGGAGCAATGCCTCGCTGGACAAGGTGCTGCTGCAATTCCCCGGCGTCACCCAGGACTCGGCCGCGAGCGGCGACCTGCATGTCCGCAACGAGCACGCCAATCTGCAATATCGCATCAATGGCGTCATGCTTCCGGACGGCGTCGGCGCGTTCGGGCAGATTCTCGACACCGGCATTGTCGGCAGCCTCAGCCTCCTCACCGGCGCGCTGCCTGCGCAATATGGCTTGCGAACCGCGGGCGTGCTGGACATCCAGACCAAGGCCGACGCCTTCAACAATACGGGCGTCGTCGGCGTCTATGGCGGTAGCCACGGCACCATCTCGACCAACGTCGAATATGGCGGAACGGTCGGCCAGACCCAGTACTTCCTGTCGGGCCGCTTTCTCCAGAACAATCTCGGCATCGAGAATCCGGCGCCGTCCGTCAATGCGATTCACGACCGCACCAACCAGGAGAAGGGATTTCTCTATCTCTCGACGGTGCTCGATCCCACCAGCCGCCTCACCTTCATGAGCGGCGTATCGAACGCGACGTTCCAGATTCCGAACAATCCCGGACAGACGCCGAATTTCACCGCCTTCGGCGTGTCGGATTTCGACTCGTCCCGTCTCAACGAGCACCAGAACGAGTTTAACCAGTTCAACGTCGTCTCGTACCAGACATCGAGCGGCGAGTTCGATACGCAAACCTCCTACTTCAATCGCTACAGCCAGCTGCATTTCTATCCTGACCCGATCGGCGATCTCGTCTTCAACGGTGTCTCCTCTGACGTCTATCGCCAGAGCGTCGTCAACGGCATCCAGCAGGACACTGCCTGGCGCGTCGGCTATGCGCACACGCTGCGCTTTGGCTTCTCCGTCAGCGCGGAGCGAACGCTGGTCAACAACGCAACGACGGTGCTGCCGCTGGTCGATCCCGCGGACCCCACGGCGGGCACCATCGACGCGCCCTTCTCGGTGTTCGATTCCAACGCAAAGACCGGTTGGCTGGTCGGAACCTACGTCCAGGACGAATGGAAGATCACCAACAATTTGACGCTCAACGCCGGCCTGCGGTTCGACCAGATGTATCAATATGTCGATGCCAACCAGCTCAGCCCTCGGGTCAGCCTGACCTGGAAACCGTTCGACGGCACGACCTTCCACGCAGGCTATGCGCGCAACTTCACCCCACCCTCGCAAGTGATCGCCTCGCCGGTCAATCTCGCGCTGGTGACCCCGCCCGGCGCGTCCGCCAACACCCAGACGCCGGAAGTCGGGCTGAACAGCCCGGTGCTGCCGGAACGGTCGCATGTGTTCGACGTCGGCGTGGTGCAGAAGATCTATCCGATCCCCGGCCTCGAGGTCGGCGCCGACGCTTACTACAAGAAGGCGCGTGACCTGCTCGACGACGGCCAGTTCGGCGCGGCCTATGTGCTGAGCGGCTTCAACTACGATCGCGGCGAGAACGTCGGCGTCGAGTTGAAGTCGACCTACAAAAACGGCGATTTCAGTGCTTATGCCAATCTCGCCTGGGCCAAGCAGATCGCGACCAATGTGGCGTCGAACCAATATTTGTTCGGCCAGGACGAGCTCGGCTACATCTCGACCCACTACATCTACACCGATCACGCGCAGATGCTGAGCGCGTCGGCCGGCGCCTCTTATCTGTGGCAGGGAACGCGCTACAGCGTGTCGATGATCTACGGCAGCGGCCTGCGCTCGGGCTTTGCCAATACCGATCACCTGCCCGGCTACACGCAGGTCAATTTCGGCCTGTCGCACGACTTCAACATCGTCGCGCCGAACAAGCCGACCACATTGCGGTTCGACGTGGTCAACGCCTTCGACACCATCTACCAGATCCGCGACGGCTCCGGCATCGGCGTGTTCGCCCCACAATACGGACCGCGGCGCGGCTTCTATGTCGGCCTCTCGCAGCGGTTCTAGAGCATGATGGCGTTGGGTTTAACTTCTCACCAGGGCGAAGGTGGTCTCCCTCTCCCGCTTGCGGGCAGGGCTATCGCATTTAGCATTTTGGGCGGTGTGAGCGCGCGCCTCGTCCTTCGAGACGACCGCTTCGCGGTCTCCTCAGGATGAGGCTAAGCGGCAATCGGAGCCCGTTGAAACTGCTGCCGCACACTCGGTCCTCATCCTGAGGGCCCGCCGAAGGTGGGCGTCTCGAAGGATGACCACAGAGAAATCTGCCCCATATGCGATCGCCCTGCGCTTGCGGGGGAGGGCTGGGGCGGGAGGTCTCCCGCAATCGAGAACCCCCGTATGGAGAGAACCCTCACCCGTCGCTTCGCGCCGACCTCTCCCGCAAGCGGGAGAGGTCGAGCGAGCCCGCGGCCGGCTCACCTGCGATAGGCGACGCAGTCGATTTCCACCTTGCAATCCACCACCATGCTCGACACCACGCAGGCCCGCGCCGGCGGATTGGCGCCGAAATATTCGGCGAAGACCTTATTGAAGCTTTGAAAGTCGCGGGGATCGTCGAGCCAGACGCCGCAACGCACGACATCCTTGGGCTCGTAACCGGCTTCACTCAGGATCGCGAGCAGGTTGCGGATTGCCTTGTGCGATTGCGGGATGATGCCGCCCTCGATCACCTCGCCGTTCTCCATCGGCGTCTGCCCTGAAACGTAAAGCCAGCCGTCGGCCTCGACCGCGCGGGCAAAAGGAAGGTGCTGGCCGCCGGTGCCGGTGCCGCCGGCCGCGCCGTATCGTTTCAGCGTCATTGGTCTCGTCCTGTCTGTGATTATGATGTCTGCGGGGCCTTCACCCCTTGATCAGGGCGCGCCCCGGCCGCGCCAAGGTGCTGCGTCCGTCCGTGACAACGGCCTCGCCGGCGACGAACACAGAGCGGATGCCTGCGGGCATTTCCGTCGGCGTCTCGAACGTCGCCTTGTCCATGATGGTATCGTCGAACAGAGTGAGATCCGCAGCCATGCCCGGCCGCAGGATGCCGCGATCGGACAGGCCGAAGCGCTGGGCGGGCATCGCCGTCATTCGCCGCACGGCATCTTCCAACGTCAACCAGCCTTGCTCGCGCGTCAGCCGGCCGGCGACGCGCGGGAAGCTGCCATAGGCGCGCGGATGCGGCTTGGTGCCGGGGCGCGGAATGCCATCGGAGCCGACCATGTGCAGGCGATGGGTGAAGGCGGCGCGCAAATCGGCCTCATCGAGCTGGAACATGATGATGCCGGTCTGGCCCTGGTCCTCCTCGATGCACCGAACCATCAGATCGAACGGCGAGATGCCGAGCTCGCGCGCGGCATCGACCATCGACTTGCCCTCGAGCGGCTTCAGCGCGGGATTGCCGGTGCCGGAAATACGCACATTGTGCCAGCCGATCAGCACGATCTTGGACTGCGCGGCATGCGGATCGGGATCGCCCTCCTCCACCAGCACGCGCAGCGCTTCGCGCCTGGCCGAATCGCGCAGCCGCGCGCGCAGCGCGTCGATGCCGCCTTCGAGCGCCGCCGGCGGCAACAATTGCAGCATGTAGGAACTGCCGGCAGGATACGGATACATGTCGAAGGAGATATCGATCCCCTCCGCGCGCGCGGCCTCGAGCCGGTCGAGCGCCTTGGGGATCGCGCCCCAGTTCGGCTTTCCTGCCGATTGCAGATGCGACAGCAGCCCGGCCGCTCTGGAGGCGCGCAGGATCGCGATGAACTCGTCGATCGATTGCAGGAGGCCCGCTTCATAGCTGCGGATATGCGCGGTGAGCAGCTTGCCGTGAACCCGCACCGTCTCCGCCAGTGCGCATAGCTCCCTGCTGTCGGCATAGGCGCTCGGCGGATAGACGAGGCCCAGCGACAGGCCGGCAGCGCCTTGCTTGAGTTGCTGCGCGAGCAGCGCCTGCATCGCCGCGATCTCCTGCTCTGTCGCCGCGCGGCGGTCGTAACCGAGCACGGCGAGCCGGATCGCGGCATGTCCGACCAGCGAGACGAGATTGAGCGCCACGCCCGCTCCTTCCAGCGCCTGCCGATAGCCCTCGAAACTTTCGAAAATCTCGTCCGCCCGGGTTTCGCCGGCGAGACCCGAGAAATGCAGGCGCAGCATCTCGGCGGAGCCTGCGGTGGCCGGATAGAGCGAGAAGCAGCAATTGCCGACCACGAGCGTGGTCACGCCCTGCAACACCTTCTCGGGCCTGTCGGGTTCGCGCAGGCAGATCAGGTCGTCGTGGCAATGGGCGTCGATGAAACCGGGCGCGAGATAGCATCCGCGCGCGTCGATGATGTCGGCCTCCTCCGCCGGCAAGGACGCCCCGATCGCCGCGATGCGGCTGCCGCTGATGCGCAGATCGGCCTCGAACCACGGCGCGCCGGTGCCGTCAATCAGCCTGGCATTGCGGATGAGAGTGTCCTTGCTGCTGCGTTGGCTCGTACCTTGGGGCATGCCCCCCCTCCTCAGTGCACCGGCACGGCGTCCGGCGGCGGTTCCTCGGCGAAATCGGGAATCGATTCGATCCGCCCCAGCACCACGACATAGAAGAAGATGCCGATGAGCAGCACCACGCCGGCGATCATGAAGGCACCGGCAAACGACTGAGTCCAGTCCACGACGATTCCGGTCACGATCGGTGCGAGCACGCCCATCATGTTGTTGGTGAAATTGAGAATGCCGCCGACCGTTCCCGCCCCGCCCTTCGGCGCGATCAGCGACACGATCGAGGACCCCACGGGCGCCGCGGCCGACAATCCCGAGATCGCGATCGACAACCACAGCAGGGCCCAGCCCGGCTTCACGGTGAAGGCGGCGCCGATGACGGCAAGCCCCATCAGCATGCCGACGATGATCACCGACTGACGCACCCGCGTGCTGTCGTAACCACGGGCGATCAAATGATCCACCAGGAAACCGCCGATCAGGAGATCCGACAACGTCGCGAAAATCCAGGGAATCGTCGAATAGCCCGCGGCCGACATCAGGTTCATGTGCATGGTCTGCGCGAGATAGCCCGGCAACCAGGTGAGGAAGAGATAGAAGGTGTAGCCATAGGCGGAGAACCCGATGGTCAGTCCCCAGACCTTGCGGTTGCGCAAGAGGTAGCCGAGCATGCGGCTCTGTCCTGCCGTGGCAGGGCCTTCCGGCGTGCCGCCGCCGGCGATGATATAGTCATGCTCCGCTCTCGATAGCTTCGGATCTTCGCTCGGATTTCGATAGATGAAATAGTAGGCGACGAAATACAGCAAGCTCAGCAGCGCGGTGACGCCAAAGCCCCAGCGCCAGCCGTAGAGGAAGATCACGTAAGCGACTAGCGGCACGCCGATGACGTTGGAGAATTTAGCGGCGGAATCGAAGATCGCAGTCGAGCGCGCGCGTTCCTCGAGCGGAAACCAATGGCCGGTCGCCTTCTGACTCGCCGGAAAGGCCGGCGCCTCCGCGATGCCGAGCAACAGGCGTGCGCCGGCGATGCCCCAGAGTCCGCTGGCGAGCGCGGTGATCGTGGCGGCGACCGCCCAGAGGAAGCTGCTGGCACGACCGACCATGGTGACGCCGAAGCGGTCGAGCACCATGCCGCCGGGGATTTGCAGCAACGAATAGGTCCAGAAGAACGCGCTGCCGAGCAGCCCGATATCCGTGGCGGTGAGGCCAAGCTCCCTCGTGAGTTCGGGCGTCGCGGCGGAGAGCCCGACCCGATCGATGTAGTTGATGAGAATTCCGACGCCGAGGAGACAACCGATCAGCCAGCGTCGCCCGGGTACCTGTTGGCCTGCATTCGCCATTTCGAATCCTCGCCTGGAACGCAGGACCGCATCCCTCCCCCCGAAACGGAGACGGGAGAACCTCGCCGCGCCTGCTGCTGCAATGTCCGTTATAGTGGACAGTATTATCTTGTAGCGTCACGTTAAATATTACGGCGGCATGATGTCAAGAGCGGACATGCGAGGCCCATCGGCCCGCAGCCAGCACGCGCGACCACGCGCGAGGCCCCGATGCCGGTGCATCAGCCGTCGCGCTGCCGGCCAACTGTGTTTAGTTTCGATCCGAGAGTTCGGTTGCGGTGGCGACGAGGTCGTCCAGCAGCGCAGTCCTGCGGTCCTTCAGCGAGTCCGCGGGAACGACGAAGCAGAGCGTCGCGACCGCAACACCCTTTTTGTCCCGGATCGGGGCGGCAAGACACGACGTGAACCGATCGGACAGCGCCGTCGTCACGCATTTGCCCTCGCGTCTCGCGCGTGCGACGTCCTTGACGAAATCGTCGACATCGAGGACGCGGCCGTCCGGAAGACGAAAATCCTCTTTCGGAACGAAGGCGCGGATTTCTGCCGGGCTCATATGATCGAGCAGCAACCTGCCGGATGCAGTCCACGGCAGCGGCACCTCGATCCCGACATCCGTCGTGATCCGGAACAGGCCCGAGCCGTCTCGCGTATCGACCACCACATATTTGCGACCGCGCAACGCGCAAAGTTGCGCGGTGGCGCTGTGCTGGGTTGCCAGCCGGTCGAGGGCTTCGCGGCAGCGGCGATGCAGCGGATTGGCTTCCGCATAGGCCCGCCCGTAGAGATGCACCGCCTTGCCGAAATAGACCTGACCGCCCTCGCCGACGCTCTCCAGCAGGTCCGCCTCGATCAGGCGGTTGGCGATGGCATAGACCGTCGAGCGCGGCGCGCCCATCTGCTTCGCAAGGTCGCTGAGCCTGGAGGGCGCGCGCAAATGCAGCAGGGCTTCCAGGAGATCGATGGTCCGATCAATCCCGTTCTGGCGTTCCGCGGGCGAGGTGCCCTTCCTGGATGCGGCCAAACTTCAAATGTCCTTCGTCAGCTGCGCAGCGGCGGTTTTGGCATAAACCGCGCCGACGGCATAGCGTGTCCGGCTTTCCGCGTTCGGAATAAAGCCTCAGAGTTGGGACCGGCGCGCCTTGCTCCAGTCGGGAGCGACCTTGCCCGACACGCCCTCGAAGGCGCCGTCGACGAGCTCGAGCACCAGGATGCGAGCCGAATCGACCGGGCCCGGCATGGTGACGCG
The DNA here is from genome assembly GCF_055807395.1 of Bradyrhizobium sp. Kon10. Classification (NCBI taxonomy): domain Bacteria; kingdom Pseudomonadati; phylum Pseudomonadota; class Alphaproteobacteria; order Hyphomicrobiales; family Nitrobacteraceae; genus Bradyrhizobium; species Bradyrhizobium sp. Kon10. The sequence goes on from NZ_JBVVOZ010000001.1 coordinate 502,571, forward strand.
GCCCTTGGGCACAGCCTTGAAGCCGACGCGGCTGTAATAGGGTTCGTCGCCGACCAGCAGCACGAGGCGGTGACCATTTTCCCTGGCGACCTTCAGCGCGCGCTCCATCAACAGGCGGCCGACGCCGCGGCTGCGGAACGGCGGCTCGACCGTGAGCGGCCCGAGCAGCAGCGCCGAGGTCTCGCCGATCAGGATGGGCAATTGCCGGACGGAGCCGACCAGGAGCGTGCCGATGCGGGCGGTGAAGGAGACGTCGAGCAGATGATCGACATGCTCGCGAATGCGATAGGCGCTGAGCACGAAGCGGCCGGGACCGAAGGTGCGCTCGTGCAGGCGCTCGATGGCCTGGGCGTCGCCGGCGGATTCGGGACGAATGGTGAGTGAGAGATCGCTCATATTGGATCGCGGAATAGCATCTGGCCCCCTGGCCGTCCATGGGAGTGAACGTCAGTTCCGTTTCGGCGCCGGCTGCGACAGATAGGCCAGCATCTTCATCTCGCGCCGTCCGCGCGTCACGGTATCGAGCACGAGCCCCGAGGACACCGATAGCAGGGCCATGATCATCAATCCCATCGACAGCACGGCGGTCGGCAGCCGCGGCACGAGGCCGGTCTCGATGAAGGTGATCGCGATCGGGATCGCGAGGATGATCGCGGCCAGCGCCAGCAGAACTCCAATGACCGAGAAGAAGCGCAGCGGACGCTCCGAGCGATAAAGCTTCAGAATGGTGCCGAGGATGCGAAAACCGTCGCGCCAGGTGTTGAGTTTGGAGAACGAGCCCTCCGGGCGCGCGTAATAGGGCGTCTCGACCTCCGCGACCGGCAGCGATAATTCCAGCGCATAGACCGCAAGCTCGGTCTCGATCTCGAAACCATCCGAGAGCACGGGGAAGGATTTGACGAAGCGGCGCGAGAACACGCGGTAGCCCGACAGGATGTCCTTGAATTCCTGTCCGAAGGTCGAGGACAGGAAGCCGGTCAACATGCGATTGCCGGTGCGGTGGCCGAGCCGGTAGGCCGCCTGCGACTGGTCGATGCGAAGCCCGACCACCATGTCGAGATGCTCGTCGAGCAGCTTGTCGACCATGGGCGGCGCGCTCGGCGCATCGTAGGTGGCATCGCCGTCAACCAGCACGTAGATGTCGGCCTCGACATCGGCGAACATGCGGCGCACGACGTGGCCCTTGCCTTGCCGCCGCTCGCTGCGCACGATCGCGCCGGCGTCCCGCGCGACGGCAGCGGTGCGGTCGCGTGAATTGTTGTCGTAGACGTAGATCTCCGCCGACGGCAGCGCCTTGCGGAAACCGGCGATGACGCTGGCGACCGCCGCTTCCTCATTGTAGCAGGGCACCAGCACCGCGATGCGAGGTTGCGCTGACATCATCGCTGCAGCGCTCCGAGGCTCGCCGATGCGCTCCGAAGCGGCGCGGCCTGTCGCGCGTGATCCGGCTGCATCAGCCAGGCGAACGAGACAGTCCAGAGCGACAGCATCGCGATCGGCACGACGTAATAGGGCGTGAAGATCGGGTGGGTCAGGAAGAAGATCAGGTTGACGAGGAGATTGCCGGCGACGAGGAGGGCCACCTGCCGTGTTCTCGCCTCACCGTTCGACAACAGCCACGCGGTCGACCCGATCGCGAGCACGATCAGCACGAATTGCATGTCGTGCAAATAGTGACCGAGGACGACAAGGTCGAAGCCCGGTGCGACCACGTCGGCGCTGCCGTAGGTCGTGACCAGCGGGCTGCCGGCATTGATGGCCTGCGCGATCAGGGTCGGCGCGATGCCGACGAGCACGCCGGCCGCGAAGCCGAGGCCCTGCACCAAAGTGGCAAACCTGCGCGACCACGCGAAGGAAATGCCGAGGAACAGGAAATAGCCGGCGGCGAGCAGCGCATTCGGCAGCCTGAAATTGACGGAGGCGCCGAGCAGGAGACCGATCAGCGCAATCAACAAGAGGCTGCGCCTGTCCCTGGTCAACCACAGCGCCGTCAGGAGGCCTGCGAGGGCGCACAGCGCCATGGTCGGTGCGACCGAATAGCTCGCCTTGGCCGGATTGATCATCAGGTAAACGGCGAGCGCGCCGAACAGACCCGCGCTGAGGACCGACGGCAGCGTCCGTGCCATGGCAATGCCTGATAGCGCAAGGCCGCACACGATCAGGCTCGCGGCGACATAGAGCGGCACCACCTGGTGGCCCTGCGGGAACAACGCCAGCAGAAATCCGGTGCCCGGCGGATATTGCAGCACGACCTTGCCGCTCGGCATCGGATTGTGACAGGGCCAGCGCGCAGGATCCGCCCCTTCCGCGAAACCGATCTGCTTCATCTTGCCTTCAAAATAGCGATCATCGTCGCGTGCCGCGTCGGTGTTCAGCCCATCGGCGCCGAAGCGCTGGAACAGATGCGCCTGGCGGAGATAGCAGATGTGGTCATAGACCCCGCGCGCTTCGCTCCAGCGCGACATCGTGACGATGTTGCTGGCGAGGATCGCAAGGCAGATCAGGCCGAAGGCGAGTTTTACGATTGTCATCCGGTTTCCGAGGCGCACTTCGGGGCGAGTTACTACCACAGCCCGCCCTCAACGCCACGTCGCAATCACGGGCTTGCCGTCCAGCACTTCCGCGATCCGCAGCCGCGTGCCGGGGGTTGCGCCGTCGGGCAGCGCGGCGCAATCGAAGAACCCGCATTCGATGATCTCGCGGTTCGGCGCGGGCAACTTGTCCTGCCGGAAATGCCTGACCACGTAGACCGCGACATGGTCGCGGCGGGAGACGTGGCTGTTGAGGAAGATGCCGTGCAGCTCCGCCGCGCCGGTGAGATCGATGTCGCCCTCCTCCTTCAGCTCGCGGCGCATCGCCTGCTCCATGGTCTCGCCATGGTCGACGCCGCCGCCGGGCAGATACCAGCCGTCGACATAGCTGTGCTTGACCAGAAACACCTTGTTGTCGGCATCGAGCACCACCGCGCGGACGCCGAGCGTCATGCCGCGGACGAGCAGGAAATAGGCGTGGAAGACGCGCCGCAGCAGCGGCTCGAATCTCCGTCGGATCTTGTCCAGGCGCTTCGCCATTAACGTCTCGTGATGCGCTCCCCTTCAGGCCCTGGCAGGCTTCGCTTGCAGGCTTCCCTTGCGCGTCGCCCGCGACCTTGCCATTACAGCAATGGAATAGCGAGGCAATCGCGCGCCATGGCAGCTTTGACGGCCCCCTTCACGCTCGCCCACCTGTCCGATCCGCATCTGCCGCCGTTGCCGAAGCCGCGGCTGGTCGAGCTCGCGGGCAAGCGTGCGCTCGGCTATGTCAACTGGCGCCGCAACCGCCACAAATACCAGCGCCGCGAGGTGCTCGACGCGCTCGTCGCCGACATCAAGGCGCAAGCGCCTGACCACATCGCGGTGACCGGAGATCTCGTCAATCTGGCAATGGACGCGGAGTTCGCGCCGGCGCGCGCCTGGCTCGACAGCGTCGGTCCACCCGACCGCGTCACCACGATTCCCGGCAATCACGACGCCTATGTCCGCGCCACGCGCCACCGCTTCGGCGAGAGTTTCGCGCCCTATCTGGCCGGCGACGACGGCAGCACCGGCTTTCCCGCGATACGCCGCCGCGGGCCGGCCGCACTGATCAGCCTGTCCAGCGCCGTGCCGACGCTGCCCTTGATGGCAACGGGCACGCTCGGGCGCGAGCAGCTTGCAGCCCTCGCAGGCGTGCTCGAGCAGCTCGCGGCCGAGGACGTGTTTCGCGTGCTGCTGGTGCATCATCCGCTGAAGTCCCGCGCATGGCAGAAGCGGCTGACCGATTCCGCCGCGCTGCTGGCGCTGCTCAAGCGCCACGGCGTCGAGCTGGTCCTGCAGGGGCATGACCACGTTCATTCGACGATGTGGTTCGAAGGCCCCAACGGCAACATTCCCGCGGTCGGGGTGCCGTCGGCCTCCGCGCTGGCGCACGGGCGCTATCCGGCAGCGGCGTATAACCTGTTCGCGATCGAGAAGGACAATGCCGGCTGGCGCTGCGAGCAGGTGGTGCGGAGCCTGGATCATGGATTGCAGGTCCGGGAGATCAAGCGCGCGCGGTTGATTTGAAGCAGGGCCGTCATTCCGGGGCATGCGAAGCATGAACCCGGAAGCTCGAGATTCCGGGTTCGATGCTGACGCATCGCCCCGGAATGACGGCGGAGGGTTTCTCACCAGCTCCGCAAGGCCGCAAGCAGGGCGATCCCGAACAAGGCGGCGGCACCGAGGATGAAGCCGAGCACGAACGGCCAGACGCGCGAGCGGCGCGGCGGCGCCGCCAATACGGGTTTCGGCTCGGGCGGGATCACCATCGCATGCTCGCGCTCGATCATGCGGCGGGCGACATAGTCCGTGACGGCGTCGACGATGACGGAGGTGTCATGCGATTCGGCGAGCACGATGCGGCCGAAGCGGGTGTCCTGGACGAAGCGGTACATCCGCTTGTCGCGCCCCATCACCACGTGTGCGACGACGTCGATCCAGAGCCGCGGCGTATCGCCCTGGCTGATGCCGCGGTCGAACAGGTCGATTTGCTCGGGCACCTGCGCGAACAACGGATCCAGCGCATCGTTGAGGATCTCGAGCCGCGCCACTTCGGCGTCGCGCAAATCGACGACGACGCCGGTGCGGTCGGCGGCCTCGATCCGCGCGCGCAGCAGCGCATCGCGCAGCCGCACCGGGCGCGGCTGGCTGGGATGGGTCCCACTGGTCTCAGGCTCTGACATTGTCGGCCTCGTCCTCGACTTTCCTCCGTTAACCTAGCAGCAACCACAACGCCCGCAAAGGGCGTATCATTCCAGATACTTACGGCGCCCACAGGCGGTTGATGTGTGCCAAAAACAGACGATCCCACCCGGCTTGCGCCGGATGGGACCTTCCGTCCTTGGACGTCTTCTTGTTCAGTCAGGCAGCCGTCAGGCCGAGACCCGCGACGGCTCTTCCACGATCGAGAAGCGGACGCCGGCCTTGTGGCGGTTCTCTTCCGAAACCGAGCGCCAGGCATCCTCGGCTTCCTTGCGGGTCTTGAACGGACCCTGCACCTGGGCCGAGCCTTCCACCAGCTTGTGGAAGTTCATCGAGCCGAACTCGCCGCCGATCACCCAGAAATTGCTGTTGGTCATTGTCAGTCTCCTGTTACCCGACTTAGCCGAACTGGTTCATCGTGTTGTGGGCGCCGCCCGCCTTGAGGGCGGCCTCGCCGGCGAAATACTCCTTGTGGTCGTCGCCGATGTCGGAGCCGGCCATGTTCTGATGCTTGGCGCAGGCGATGCCCTGACGGATCTCCTGGCGCTGAACATTCTTCACGTAGCCGAGCATGCCCTGCTCGCCGAAATACTCCCTGGCGAGATTGTCAGTGGACAGCGCGGCCGTGTGATAGGTCGGCAGCGTGATCAGATGGTGGAAGATGCCGGCACGCTTGGCTGAGTCGGCCTGGAAGGTGCGGATGCGCTCGTCGGCTTCAAGGGCCAGCGGCGTCTCGTCGTATTCCGGCTTCATCAGGTCAGCGCGGTTGTACTTGCTGACATCCTTGCCGGCTTCCTTCATCGCGTCGTAGACCTGCCAACGGAAGTTGAGCGTCCAGTTGAACGACGGCGAGTTGTTGTAGGCCAGCTTCGCGTTCGGAACCACCTTCCGGATGCGATCGACCATCTTGGCGATCTGCTCGATATGCGGCTTCTCGGTTTCGATCCAGAGCAAGTCGGCACCATTCTGGAGCGATGTGATGCTGTCGAGCACGCAGCGGTCTTCGCCGGTGCCGGGGCGGAACTGGTAGAGATTGCTCGCCAGCCGCTTCGGACGCAGCATCTTGCCGTTGCGGTTGATGATGACGTCGCCGTTGCGGGCGTTCTCCGCCGTCACTTCCTCGCAGTCCAGGAAGCTGTTGTACTGATCGCCGAGATCACCCGGCTTATGGCTGACGGCGATCTGCTGCGTCAAACCAGCGCCGAGCGAGTCGGTGCGGGTCACGATGATGCCGTCTTCGACGCCGAGCTCCAGGAACGCGTGGCGGCAGGCCCGGATCTTGGCCAGGAACACCTCGTGCGGCACGGTCACCTTGCCGTCCTGATGGCCGCACTGCTTCTCGTCGGAGACCTGGTTCTCGATCTGGAGCGCGCAGGCGCCCGCCTCGATCATCTTCTTGGCAAGCAGATAGGTTGCTTCCGCGTTGCCGAAGCCGGCGTCGATATCGGCGATGACGGGCACGACATGGGTCTGGAAGTTGTCGATCTTCGCGATCAGCTCCTTCTCGCGGGTCTTGTCGCCTTCCTTGCGCGCCTTGTCGAGGTTGCGGAAGATGTCGTTGAGCTCGCGGGAATCCGCCTGACGCAGGAAGGTATAGAGCTCTTCGATCAGCGCCGGCACCGAGGTCTTCTCGTGCATGGACTGGTCGGGCAGCGGTCCGAACTGGGAGCGCAGTGCTGCGATCATCCAGCCGGAGAGATAGAGATAGCGGCGGTCGGTCGTGCCAAAGTGCTTCTTGACCGAGATCAGCTTCTGCTGGGCGATGAAGCCGTGCCAGCAGCCGAGCGACTGGGTGTACTTGGTCGGATCGGCATCATAGGCGGCCATATCGGCACGCATCAGCGCCGCGGTGTAGCGGGCGATATCGAGGCCGGTCTGGAAGCGGTTCTGAAGGCGCATGCGGGCCACGGCCTCAGCGGTCACGCCGTTCCAGGTGTCCTTGGTCTTGAGCAGCGCTTCGGCCGCCTCGATCTGGCTCTGATACGACGCCGGTGCCTGAATGCCCTGGTCGATCCCGCGCGGTTGGAAGTTCATGTCCGTGATCCCTTCAGTCTTCGTCACTGTCGACAAACTTGACAGTGCATTGCGAAATGCATGGCGAGAGCTAAACGCGAGAACGGGAAGTTCGTACAGAGGGCTTGTACTTGAATGGTGATGTCATGTAACATCAGTACATGTAATAGATGTAAGTTTGTAATTATTGTAAATCACGCAGGTCAGCACGTCTGTCCTTAGTGTCTTTGGAGACTCCAAAATGGCCGCCGATTCCGGGAAGAAACTGTTCGTCGGCCCGCGTTTCCGGCGGATCCGGCAGCAATTGGGGCTATCGCAGACCCAGATCGCCGAGGGGCTCGGGATCTCGCCCAGCTACATCAACCTGATCGAGCGCAATCAGCGCCCGGTGACAGCGCAGATCCTGCTGCGGCTCGCGGAGACCTACGACCTCGATCTGCGCGATCTCGCGACCGCCGACGAGGATCGCTTCTTCGCCGAGCTGAACGAGATCTTTTCCGATCCGCTGTTCCGCCAGATCGACGTGCCCAAGCAGGAGCTGCGCGACCTCGCCGAACTCTGCCCCGGCGTCACCCATGCGCTGCAGCGGCTCTATGCGGCCTATGCCGAGGCCCGCCAGGGCGAGACACTGGCCGCGGCGCAGATGGCGGACCGCGACGTCGGTACGCGCTACGAGGCCAATCCGGTCGAGCGTGTGCGCGAGCTGATCGAGGCCAACCGCAACTATTTTCCGGAGCTCGAGCAGGCCGCGGAGAATTTGCGCGACGAGTTGAACGTACCGGCGGAAGAGCTCTATGCGGCGCTCGCGGCGCGATTGCGTGAAAAACATTCGATCCAGACTCGCATCATGCCGGTGAACGTGATGCGCGAGACACTGCGCCGTTTCGACCGCCATCGCCGCCAGCTCCTGATTTCCGAACTGGTCGACCCGCCGGGCCGCGCGTTCCAGCTCGCCTTCCAGCTTGGGCTTGGCGAATCCGCGCAGCAGCTGGAGACCATTGTCGGCCGCGCCGGCCCGCTCGACGACGCGCCCCGCCGCCTATTCCGCATCACCCTCGCCAACTACTTTGCCGCCGCCGTGATGATGCCCTACCCGGCGTTCCTCGCCGCTGCCGAAGCGCTCAGCTACGACATCCATTTGCTGGCGCAGCGCTTCAATGCCGGCTTCGAGCAGGTCTGTCATCGGCTCACGACCCTGCAGCGCCCGAACGCGCGCGGTATTCCGTTCTTCCTGCTCCGCGTCGACAACGCCGGCAACGTCTCGAAGCGTTTTTCGTCCGGCACGTTTCCGTTCTCGAAGTTCGGCGGCACCTGTCCGCTCTGGAACGTGCATTCGACCTTCGACACGCCGGATCGCCTGTTGAAGCAGGTGATCGAGCTCTCCGACGGCACGCGCTATTTCTCGATCGCGCAGATGGTGCGCCGGCCGGTCGCGCCGCACCCGCTGCCGCAGCCGCGCTTCGCGATCGGATTGGGATGCGAGATCCGTCACGCATCACGGCTGGTCTATGCAGGCGGCATGGATCTGGAGAAGGCGGAAGGAACGCCGATCGGCGTCAATTGCCGCCTCTGCGAGCGCGAAAACTGCGCCCAGCGCGCCGAGCCGCCGATCACCCGTACGCTGATCCTGGACGAGACGACGCGGCGGGTGAGCTCGTTCGCGTTCTCGAATGCGCGGGAGTTGTAAGCGGGGACGATGGGCGTTTGCCGGCAAACGCGCTCCACAATCTCGCTGTCGTCCCGGCGAAGGCGGGGACGACGCGGGGAGAGCGCTGCGACCGCCTCCTACGCCAGCGTATGCACGATCACCGGACCGGCGACCGCGCGCGCGTCTCCAGCGAGCAGCGGACCGAGGTCTTTCTCGATCCAGGCGATGGCACGCCTGTTCGCCTCCTCCGCCTGCTCGAACTTGTCGAAGATCGAGATCGCGGTGACCGTATCGTCGCCGGCATACACGACGTAATAGGCGCGAAAGCCCTCGACGTCGCTGATGATGGGAACGGCGCCGTCCTTGATGCGGCGCGCCAGCTCTTCCGCGCTCCCGCTTTTGGCTTTGGCCTGACGAATGGCGGCGTACATGGGATCCTCCCGGCTGCGTGTGGGCCCGGCGCCCAATTGCGATCCTACGCCGAAGCAGCGGATCGATCCACGCTTGCGTGCGCAGTTGGCGACGCACCCTGCTGTCTGCCATTGTCGTTGGAACTTCCGCTTTTTCCCGATGTTGCCGGACAAGCTGCGTGCGGTGATGTACCGCCGGTCGGGCGATGAAGAACTTTTCAAATGCGGAATTCTCCCCCGAGGTCATCGAGATCATGAGCGCTGCGCTGACAGCGGCGGTCGCAACGCTGCCCGAGCCGGTCCATGCCGGGCATGTCGACGTACTTGCCCAATCCATCCTCCGCACGGCGAATGCGGGCGAGCGCGATGTCGCGGTGCTCGAGCGGATTGCGCTGATGGAGCTCCAGCTCGCGCCGCGGTCATGACGAGGTCAATGATGAGAATTGAAACGGGCTTTGCTGCAGTTGCTTTCCTGCTTTGCGCCTCCCACGCCGCACATGCCGCGAGCTGGACTACCTATCGCATTCCGGAAACGGGCACCGCGGTGGACATTCCGGGCTCCATTTTTACCGAAGAGGCCGGCAAGCCGGACGGCTATGGGCAGCGGTTTCGCTCGGCCGACGGCAGCGCGGATCTCACCGTGCAGGCGGTGCCCCGGACCGGCGAGTCGCCGGCAGCGTTCCTCGCGCGGAAACATCCGCCGTCCGGCATCGTCTATAAACGCATCACCCCGCGCTTCTTCGTGGTCTCCAGCGTCAAACGCGATGCGATCTGGTACGACCGCTGCAACTTTTCCGGCCGCTACGTGCATTGCGTTTTGATCAACTACCCGGCGGACCAGAAACGGCAGTGGGACAGTGTCGTCACCAGGATCAGCAACACCCTGCATGGCGGTTGAAGTCCGGGGCAGGTACAAAAAAGCTGCCCGACGCATCGGGCAGCAGTGTCGTGAGGACTAGCGAACCGTCGTCGACGTCGTCGACATGCTCGGCTTGGAGCCCGGCACATGCGACATGGTCTTGGTGGTCGAACCGACCTGCTCACCCGCTTTCACCTTGGTGCGCGTGTGCGAGCGGCTGAACGTGCCGCCCTCATGCGCCTGTGCGCGGGCATTGGCGTTGAGCACCGGGCCATTGCCCTTGTTCATGCTGGTGCCGGTCTGCGCTTTGCCATTGGCTACCGCCGCGCTGCCGCCGGCCGCAATCGAGGAGCCGGTGCGGCCGGACGCCGAAGTCGAGGTGCCGCCGGTGCCGAGCGTGGTGGCCGAGGTGCCGCCGGCAGCCGCGGACCCACCGGTGCCGCCCGTCATGCTGGTTTGCGCAAAGACCGGCGAGGAGGCTGCGAGCAGAAGCGCGACCGCCGAGGCCGTGATAAGTGCTTTCATGAATCAATCCTCTTGGTTCAAGGCGACGATGTCGAAATCGTGCAGCCATTGACAGTGACTGTGCTGGCGCTGGTCGAACCAGGCCCACCTGACGTCGATGACGAGCTCGACACGTTGCCGCCGCCGGCCTGGACATGCACCGACGATCCTCCGGCCGAACTCGAGCTCGACAACGACCCAGCCGACGAGCTCGATCCAGTCGTGCCGGAGCCAGACGAACCGAGTGCGGTGATGCTGCCGTCAGGATGTTTTTCGACGGTCACCTTGCAGGTCTCGCCCGATGCGTTCTTGCCGGTCTTTTCCATGGTCTCCGCAAAAGCAGTGCTGCCCATCAGGGCGATCACCGCGATCGCAATGCTCGACTTGTTCATTGCGTTCTCCTCCAACAGAGATGAAGGGAGCGGCATTGCCGCCGCTCCCTTTGGACCAAGGCGTCAGTCCTTGTCCTTGTCCTTCTTCATCTCATCCTTGTGGTGGCCTTTGCCCTTTTCCATGCCCATGTCGCCAGCATGGCCGGCGGATGAGCCGGCTGCGCCGACTGTCGAGCCGCTCTTGCCGCCACCCGCGGACGAGCCGCCGGTGCCGACAGTCGAAGCGGAGTTCGATCCCGAGCCCGCTGCGGAGCCGCCGGTGCCTAGACTCGACGAGCTCTTGCCGCCACCCGCCGAGGAGCCGCCGGTGCCGAGCGTCGAAGCCGAACCGGAACCGGTGCCGCCGCCGGCCGCGGAGCCGCCCGTGCCGACCGTGGAACTGCTGGTGCCACCGCCCGCGGACGAGCCACCGGTGCCGAGCGTTGAAGCCGAGCCGGAGCCGCTACCGGAGCCCGCTGACGAACCGCCGGTGCCGATCGTCGAGTTGCTCGTGCCGCCGCCGGCCGAGCTGCCGCCCGTTCCAACCGTCGAACTCGATTGCGCGACCGCGAGTGCAGTACCGGCCAGCAGCGCCGCTGCGGCCGCAGACAATTTCAGGATCCTCATGTCCCATCTCCTCCAATTTTCAAATTGCCAAAAGAGGCGTGGGATAAAGTGGCAAGCATACGAAACGTTCCGACGGCATTTGCACCGGCTATGCACGAAACGCGTTGCATTGAAGTAGCCGCTACGACGATGCGTTCCGTCGATCTCGACGCTCCTGAGCAGCGGCTGATGCTCCTGCTTGGTTAACCCGGGACTAACCCGCATCCAGCGGTCTGCAACCAGCCATTAAGCACGCCTCAACATCGCTGCCTTAGTCTCGCCCTACTCACTTTTCGCAAACAACGGCGGCTTATCCTGCCGCGTGAAGTGACATCAGGGGGTTCATCATGCGCGTTGCATTGCTGCTGGCTGCGACCGTCGTCGGCACGCTCTTCGCCAGTCCATCCAATGCCGGCTCACCCGAGGCTGCATCCGCCGATGCCGCGCAGGCGCTGCCGCCCGGATTCCAGAGCTACCGCGGCTACATGTTCGACCTGTCGGAGAACTCCGACCGCAAGGATGTCGACAAGCTCACCGAAAATCTGAAACGCCAGATCGACGTCGTGGAGAGTGTCGGCCTTTCGCCGCGCGTGACGCGCTTCTTCCGTACCGTCCCGATCATCGCGAGCGAGCTGGCCTGTCTCGACGAAGGCGCCGCCACCGCCTGCTACGGCCGGGTCACGCCGGACATCCAGCGCACGGCGCCACGGACGCTGACGGTGTGGGATCACGACAAGCAGCGCTGGACCAATCCGAACGCCGTGGACCTCGCGGTCGATTCGGGGCTCGGCGTGATCATGGTGCGGCCGGACATGATGCGTTACGAGAAGGAAGCCGTGCTGCTCCACGAGATGTTGCACGCCTATCACGCGCGGCTGTTGCCGGACGGCTACGCCAACAAGGGCGTGATCAGCTATTACGCTTACGCGAAGTCCAAGGACTTCCTGCCCAAGGAAGCCTATGCGCTGAAGAATCCCATGGAATTCTTTGCCGTGACGGCCAGCATTTTCCTGGCCGGCAAAAGCGAATTCCACGACCCCAAGACCCGCGAAGCGCTCAAGGAAAAAATGCCGGACTATTACAAATATCTGGTCGGCGTGTTCGGCTTCGACCCCGATCCGGCGGCGGCTTCCAGCGGACCGGTGGCCTCGCTGAAGTGAAGCGGAGCTAGCGCCCCTCGCGCCAACCAACCCCAATCATCACGGCAAAGGTCGCGCTCCCCAGCGCGGCCTTTTTGTTTTGTAAACCGGAAGCTGCGGATGACGCGCGGCCGGGAATTGCCAAGCCGGGGCTCGATCTGCATAGTCCCGCCCGCATCGGTACCTGTTTCGAAAAGGATAGAACAACATGGCGGACGCCGACCTGGATGTCGTGATCCGGCAACTGGCCAGACAGCTGCATACGGGCCTGATGACCCGCGCCAAGGAGCGGCGGGATCGCCTCAACGGCCTTGCGGCCAAGGCCAAAGGCAAGGAGACGGGCGACCGCTTCAAGATGATGGCCAAGGCCACGATGGAGCAGGCGACCGCCGCCGCCAAACGCCTCCAGATGTCTGCCGACAACGTCGCCGACAGCTATGCCCGCGCAATGCGAGCAGCGGCCAGCACGCCGGTCGCGGCCAAGGCGGACCAGAAGAAGGCGGAGAAGAAGGCGCCGAAGGAGAAGCCGGCGAAGAAGGCGAAAGCGAAGAAGGCGAAATAATCGCGACTGGTGAATTTCACCTCTCCCCGTTTGCGGCAGGGCTGTCGCATATGGCTTTTACGAGGACCGCGCGGCTTGCTCCGCCTCTCCCGCTTGCGGGAGAGGCCGACGCGCTCGCAGAGCGCGGCGGGTGAGGGCTCTCACAACACAGGGACATCCTCAGCAACTCTCGACAATCCCGACGCGGAGACACCCCCCACCCCAGCCCTCCCCCGCAAGCGGGAGAGGGAGCCCACTGCCGATGCCGCCGCATCGTGCAGGCCATATGCGATAGCCCCGCCGCTTGCGGGGAGAGGGGGAGCAACTCTCACCGCTGCGGCCCGGAGACCTGCGTCGGCTCGGTGGTCGAGAGCTCGGCAAGCTTCGCGCGGGCAGCAGCGTGGGTGCGGCCGTCCTTGCCTGGAGGCAACGCAAGCGCGGCTTCGAAATCGGCGCGGGCATCGTCGGCCTGGCCGCGGGCGAGGAACGCCAGGCCGCGATCGAAGCGGGCTTGCGCGTCCGACGGGTCGAGGCGGACGGCGGTGCTGTAGCTCAAGATCGCGCGGTCGAGATCGCCTTTGGCGGCGAGCGCAATGCCGCGCTCGTGATAGGGCGCGGCGAGCCTGGGATCGAGCGCGATCGCCTCGTCATAATCGGCAATCGCAAGCTCCACCGCACCGTTCTGCCGGTAGGCCAGCGCGCGATCGCGATAGAGCGAAGCGCGGCTGGGATTGAGGTGGATCGCTTCGTCGAAATCGGCGATTGCCCGCTGATAGTCGCCGTGGCGCAACGCGATCCGCCCGCGCCCCTCAAAGGCAAAGGCGATCAGCGAGCCGCGAAACGGCGAGAAGCCGATCACGGCCGAGCAGACATCCGGCTCGTCTTCGTCACCGCAATTCACGACCGTATGCGTGGACAGGCCAATGAGCACGCCCAGGACGATCAACAATGGCACTACAGCTCTGGTCATGGTCGACGGTGACCGGCAGCGCGCCGGCCACGCATTCCCTTTCGAAGGAATACTCTCGACCAGGTGTTAACATTGGCAGGACCTGCCCTGTGTGCGCCAGATCACAAAGGCGCGCGACGACATTGCTGCGCATGAGCAGCGCTCAGAACGCCAGCAGTTCGGAGAGCCAGGTCAAGTCGAGAACCAGAAGAAGCTCTTCCAGGCCATCAAGGCGAGCAAACAGCACCAGCCTACCGTCACTGCTGCGAGTGACGTCAGGAGAAGCGCGCCTTCCATTCGTTCTAAAAAGCCCTCACGCGGTGCAATATCGCGTTCGACCACGTGCTCGATCTGCAACGGTGCCATGCGAACCTCCGGCAATTTGCATTTGCAAACTCTGCCACTCGGCAAGCATTCCAACCTGTTGCTCTCCCAGCCAAGGCGAGCAACGCTGGTCTGACTCAATGTGCGACAGAGCGCAAGAGACATTTCGGATCGTGCGCGGCAGCAGTCTGCATCCTGACGATGACCGCGGCGGCTACCGGCAATGCGACGTTGCGCGAGAGATTTCGCGCTCGAATTGCAGCGTCGCAGACATGCGTTCGCGCCGCCGCGATCGCTCAGCCCCAAGGACCGCGTGAAGGACCGCGTGACGGACCACGCGACGACGAGCGGCCCCACGGTCCCTGCGGCGGATAGTTTTCATTGGCACCGACCGACGGCATGGCCTGCGCGCCGAGCTCGGCTGCCAATTGCTGGAGCGCCGCGATGCGGTTCTGCGTCGAGGGATGGGTGGCGAAGAGACTGTCCACGCCATGGCCCGACAGCGGATTGATGATGAACATGTGCGCGGTCGCGGGATTGCGCTCGGCCTCGAGATTCGGCACCTGATGCGCAGCATTCTCGATCTTGACCAGCGCCGATGCCAGCCACATCGGCTGGCCGGCGATGCGCGCGCCGAGATTGTCGGCGGCATATTCGCGGGTGCGGCTGATCGCCATCTGCACAAGCATGGCGCCGAGCGGCGCCAGGATCATCATCAGGATCGAGCCGACAATGCCGGGACCGTTGTTGTCGCGGTTGCCGCCGAAGAACATCCCGAACTGCGCCAGCATCGAGATCGCACCGGCAATGGTCGCGGTCACCGTCATCAACAGCGTATCGTGATGTTTGATGTGCGCGAGTTCATGCGCGATCACGCCGGCGAGCTCCTCGCGGCTGAGCTGGCGCATCAAGCCGGTGGTGACGGCAACCGCGGCGTTCTCCGGATTGCGGCCGGTCGCGAATGCGTTGGGCTGCGGCTCGTCCATCAGGAAGACGCGCGGCATCGGCAGCCCGGCGCGGCGCGCAAGCTCGGCGACCAGGCCGACCAGCTCCGGTGCGCTGGCGCGGTCGACCTCATGGGCGCCGTACATCGAGAGCACCATGCGGTCGGAGTTCCAGTAGGTGAAAAGATTGGTCGCCGCCGCAATCAGGAGCGCGATCATGGCGCCGCCGGCACCACCGATCAGATAGCCCACGCCCATGAACAGGGCGGTGAGGCCTGCGAGAAGCATTGCGGTACGAAGATAGTTCATGGCCGTCTCCCGGGCCGGCCACGGCCGCTCGAGGCGTCGAAAGGCCGGCGAGCATGAGGTGGGGATGACCCCGGCTGGCCCGCAAGGTTTCAGGGTGCGTCGCGGCGCCGCGGCTATTGACCCAGCCCGGGACAACCGGGCACGATCGACGCCATGCATTTCGAGATTCTCGGCGAAATGACCGAGGTCGAAACCTTCGCCAGCGGCTCGGGCATTCGCGAGATCGCCCGGCTGCGACGAATCTATGGACGAGGCCGCTGGCGCAAGCGCAAGGGTGTCGCCCGAGTGCGATTATCCGGTGGCTCTATCCACCTCGCTGAGATACATTGGTATGAGGCTGCCGGCATCGGCCGCAAGGAATTCAAAATCAAAGGCCTGCTCTGAAGACCATGACGAAATCGCGAAGCAGGCAACTGGTGATCTGCGTGAACAACGAGGGCTACGGGGCCTCTCTGGAGAAGCGCAAGATCTACGAGGTGCTGCGCGACCCGGCGGCCGATAAGCACGGCATGCTGCGGATCATCGATGAGTCGGGCGAAGACTATCTTTATCCGAAGACATTATTCCGCTCCATCGCATTGCCGCTCGCCACAAAGCGCGCCGTATTGGCGGCCTGACGCTCATCCGCCCAGCACCAGAGATATTGATGCCGATGAACTGCCTTGGTTCTCGCCTTGCGGTCGCAACGATCGCGGTCTCATTGACCTTCGCTCTTCCCGCCTTCGCCCAGTTCGCGCCGCCGGCTGCAAGGCCTGCCGCTCCGAAGGCGGCGGCCTCACCGCGCGCGGCATCGTGCCACAACGGGGCGAACTTCGATCGCTTCCTGGCTGATGTGAAACAGAAGGCGGTGGCGGCCGGCGTATCGCAACGGGCGCTTTCGGAAGCTTCGCCATACCTCATCTACGACCAGGGCATCGTCAACCGCGACCGCGGCCAGCGCGTGTTCGGCCAGCTCTTCACCGAATTCGCCGGCCGCATGGCCGCACCCTATCGCATGCAGAACGGCCAGCAGCACATCAAGACATACGCCGCCGCGTTCGCGCGCGCCGAGAAAGAATACGGCGTCCCGCCGGCGGTGATCGCCGCGTTCTGGGGACTGGAGAGCGATTTCGGCGCCAACATGGGCAATCTGCCGACGCTGAAATCGCTGGTGTCGCTGGCCTATGACTGCCGGCGTTCGGAGATGTTCGTGAACGAGACCATCGCCGCGCTGAAGGTCATCGACCGCGGCGATCTCACGCCGGAGGAGATGATCGGCTCCTGGGCCGGCGAACTCGGCCAGACGCAATTCCTGCCGACGCATTACGTGAATTACGCCGTCGACTATGACGGCGACGGCCGGCGCGACCTGCTGCGCAGCGCGCCCGACGTGATCGGCTCGACGGCGAACTACATCGCCAACGGATTGAAGTGGCGGCGCGGCGAGCCGTGGCTGGAAGAGATCAAGGTACCGCAGAACCTGCCGTGGGATCAGACCGATCTCACCGTACAGCAGCCGCGCGCGAAATGGGCCCAGCTCGGCGTGACTTATCCGGACGGAAGGCCGCTGCCCAACGACAATCTCGCGGCCTCGGTGCTGCTGCCGATGGGACGGACCGGACCGGCCTTCATGGCGTATCCGAATTTCGCAGCCTATACCGAATGGAATAACTCGCTGATCTATTCGACCACCGCGGGCTATCTCGCCTCGCGCATCGCGGGCGCCGCGCCGATGCGCAGGCCGGCCGGGCAAGTGACGCAACTGCCGTTCAACGAACTCAAGGAATTGCAGCAGTTGCTGGTGCGCGCCGGCTTCAATGTCGGCAAGGTCGACGGCGTGCTCGGTCAGCAGAGCCGCGCTGCGGTGAAGGCGATGCAGATCAAGTACAGCCTGCCCGCCGATTCCTGGCCGACCGCGGAGCTGCTCGCGCGCATGCGCGGCGGCACGGCCCAGGCGCAACCGGCGAGCGCGATCCGCTGAGCGCCCTTTGTCGTGCCCGTCAAGGCGGGCATCCAGCGCTTCGGTTCGATCCCTGGCGTCTCGGCGTACTGGATCGCCCGGTCAAGCCGCGATGACAGTCGGAGAACTTTCGCACTGCACAGGCCGTTTCCGCGATTGTAATTTGCCATGACGCTCCCATGTCTGTGGCTCAGGTTTCTCCTGAAATCTCCCACCATTGAAGCGAGCATCACATGTCCTTTCACGACGCCGTCGTCCCCGCCTACTTGCAAATGCTGAACAGCCTCATCGGCCTGCTCACCAAGGCAGAGGCGCATTGCGCGGCCAAAAAGATCGACCCGAGCGTCCTGCTCGGCTCGCGCCTGTTCCCGGACATGTTGCCGCTCTCGAAGCAGATCCAGCTGGCCAGCGATTTCGCCGCCAAGGGCTGTGCACGGCTGACGCATAGCGACCTGCCCTCGACGCCCGACACGGAGACGAGCTTTGGCGAGTTGAAGCAGCGTCTCGCCAAAACGGTCGACTACGTCAAATTGTTCAAGCCGGAGCAGTTCGAGGGCGCCGACACCAAGGACGTCACCTTTCCGGTGGGCCCGGACCGGTCGATGACTCTCAAAGGCCAGCAATTCTTCAGCGCGTTCTCGCTGCCGAACTTCTATTTCCACGCCGCGACCGCCCACGGCATTTTGCGCCATAACGGCGTCGAGATCGGCAAGCGCGATTTCATGGGCCTGAACTGAGTTCGCGGGCCGCGGCAGCCGGAATCGGCTGCCGCCGCCCAAATTGCACATGGATTATGCTGCGCGGGCCCTGCCGCGCAGCACGCCTGCACTTTCCGTATGGCTCCTCCCTTGCGTTGATTGCCGCGATGCACAAATGTTCCGGACCTCTCATCGTCTGGAAGCATACTCATGAGCCGTCCCACCAAATTGTTTGAGACCTACAAGCTCGGCCCGATCACGCTTGCGAACCGTTTCGTGATGGCCCCGCTGACGCGCAACCGCGCTGCGCCCGGCACTTTCGTGCCGAGCCCGCTCGCCGCCGACTATTACGGCCAGCGCGCTTCCGCGGGCCTCCTGATCACCGAGGCGAGCCAGGTCTCGCAGCAGGGCCAGGGCTATCAGGACACGCCCGGCATCTACTCCAAGGATCAGGTCGCCGGCTGGCGCAAAGTCACCGAGCGCGTCCATGAGCGCGGCGGCAAGATCTTCATCCAGCTCTGGCATGTCGGCCGCATCTCGCATGTCGACCTCCAGGCCAATGGCGCAGCCCCGGTGGCGCCCAGCGCGATCCGCGCCAAGGGCAAGACTTTCGTCAACGGCACCTTCGCCGACGTCTCCGAACCCCGCGCGCTCGAGCTCTCCGAAATTCCAGGGATCATCGACGACTTCAAGCGCGCCGCGAAGAATGCATTGGAGGCCGGTTTCGACGGCGTCGAAATCCACGGTGCCAACGGCTATCTGCTCGAGCAGTTCGCCAAGGATGGCGCCAACAAGCGCACCGACGCCTATGGCGGCTCAATCGAGAACCGCGCGCGGCTGACACTGGAGGTCTCCAAGGCCGTTGTTGCCGAGGCAGGCGCCGACCGCACCGGCATCCGCATCTCTCCGGTAACGCCGGCCAACGATATCTCGGACTCGAACCCGCAAGCCTTGTATGACCATATCGTCGATGGCCTCAGCGCGCTGAAGCTGGTCTATCTCCACGTCGTCGAAGGCGCCACCGGCGGTCCGCGTGACATCGCGCCGTTCGACTATGCGGCGCTGCGCAAGCGCTTCTCCGGCACCTATGTCGCCAACAACGGTTACGATTTCGAGCTAGCGACCAAGGTCCTCGATGCGAACGCGGCCGATCTCATCGCGTTCGGCAAGCCGTTCATCTCCAACCCGGATCTGGTCGAGCGGCTGAAGCAGGGCGCGGCGCTGAACGATTGGGACAAGAACACGTTCTACGGCGGCGGTGCCAAGGGGTACACGGATTACCCGGCGCTGGAAGCGGCCGAGCCGGCGGAGTAGGTCGTCGTCGCCGCTCCATCCTCCGTCATTGCGAGGAGCCCGCGACAAAATTGCAGAGCAATTTGCGCTGGCGATGAAGCAATCCGGACCGCCTCCGCGGAAAGACTCTGGTTGCTTCGCTTCGCTCGCAATGACGGTGTGGGGTCGGCGGGCCGAACTCACAAAGAAAGCAAAAAAGGCCGGGATCGCTCCCGGACTTTCCCGTATTGCTGCGTCGTGGCATCCTTGCTCTAATGCGACGATGGATGCCATCGAGACACTCGTTCGCCGCGCGACTGAAGCGTTCAATTCGGGCAAGCCGGATGAGGCGCAACGTCTGTGTGAACAAGGCCTTGCACGCGAACCTGGCGATCCGGTGCTGCATCATGTGCTGGCCGCTGTGTTGTTCTCCAGGAATGCCATCGCCCCTGCTCATGCGCATATCGACGTGAGCCTTGCCAAGCGCCCCGGCAATGCCGCAGCACGGCTGCTTGCCGCCCGCATTGCGCGCAGCGAGGGGAACTTCGACGTCGCGCTCGCGCACATCGATGCCGCGATCGCCACCAGCCCGCAACGCGAAATGTTCGTCGAGAAGGCGAGAACACTCGATCAGGCTGGCCTGAGGGCTCAAGCACGAGAATCCTGGCGAGCGATCCTAAAGGTCATCCCCGGTCACCAGGAAGCGGCGGCACGGCTCGGCCGGCTGACGTGGGAGGATGGCGATCCCGCCACCGCCGCTAACCTGCTCGAACAGGCGGTCGCAACGGGCGCACCGGCTTCGGTATGGTTCGATCTTGGCGTCGCGCGACAGGATTTGCGTGACCACACCGGCGCTGCAAGCGCCTACCGCAAGGCGTTCGAACTCAAGCCCGACCATGCGGAGGCCGCGCTCAATCTCGGCATCGCCTTGCAAGAGAGTGGAGCGGTCGACGACGCCATGCGCGCCTTTGCCCAGGCCTATCGCCTGCGGCCGCAATTGTTCGGCTCGATCGCGATGGCGCTGACCTCGGCCTCACATGGCCGCCTCTGGCTTGACGAGGACGGATTGCGCCGCGCATTAGGAGATTAGGCGTCCACGTTTCGCACGGAAATGCTTGCGGTAGACGTTGGGCTCGGCCAGCACGTCGGCAACGACCTTCGCGTAAGCCTGCTGGTGAGGCTCGTCAAACGCCTCGAACACGAGCTCAGGTGCCTCGCGCGGTACGGCAAAACACTGCGCGACCGGAGTCCCCTTTTCGAGAACGCCGGAAAAACCCGGCTCAATCCATACGGCCGGAAAGTTGATGCCGCCGTCGTGAAACCGGTCGGCGTCGACCAGACCCGAAACCAGGCGGAATGGCAGATCATCGCGATTGACCGGATGCGTCGCGAACAGCGACCAGCCGGGCTCGAGCTCGATCGTCCAGAAACTGTTGAACTTGATCGCAGACCGCCCGTTCGCGAAAGGCGCAGCAGCGAATTGGGCTGCGGGGTGGAAACTCAGAGGCGCACGCGGATGTCCCGAGGTCGCCGGCTCCGGGATGTCCCAATCCCAACTGAATTGTCCCGACTCGATCCTGATGTCGCATGGCAGCGGAATCATGACGCCATGGGCCATCGCATCGACGACGGGCGGACATTGCTTGACCGTACGTATGTCTCGGCCGTGGACGTCCGAGTGCGCCTTCGCCGGCATTGCGCGCAGCCAGTCGGGCAAGGCTCTGCGCGCCGGATAGGGCCGGATCAAGTGGTCGGCCAGCATGGGATCGCAACGGAACGTCATGCGCATGGCGAAGTCTCGCTTCGGATCTAGGCCCGCCAATTCAGATCAAGGCCGTCGGCAACGCAATAGGCCAATAAGACAAAAGGCCGGGATCGCTCCCGGCCTCCTGCTCCTGGACGGCCGGAACGAGCCCGGCCGTCGTGATGTCTGCGAATTACTTCGCTTCGGCGCGCTTCGGCGGCGAGGCCGGCCACGACTTGATCAGCGTGTCGTAGTCGACGGTCTCGCCCTTCGGCTTCTCGTTCGCGAGCTTGCGCTGCGGAGCGATGTTGCCGTCCTTGGCCGACTTGGCGAACCAGTATTCGGCCGTCTCCTTCTTGTTCAGCTTCGGCCCGCAGGCGCCCTGGACGCCGGATTTCTCCAGACGCTCCATGACGGAATCCTGCGCGGCTGCCAGCGAGTCCATCGCCGCCTGCGGCGTCTTCGCACCGGACGACGCATCGCCGATGTTCTGCCACCACAATTGCGCAAGCTTCGGATAGTCAGGCACGTTGTTGCCGGTCGGGGTCCACTGCACGCGCGCGGGCGAGCGGTAGAACTCGATCAGGCCGCCGAGCTTCGGTGCACGTTCCGTGAAGCTCTTGTCCCAGATGTCGGATTCACGGATGAAGGTGAGACCGACATGGCTCTTCTTGAGGCTCGTCGTCTTGGAGACGATGAACTGGAGGTAGAGCCAGGCCGCCTTGCGGCGATCGACCGGGGTCGACTTCAGCAGCGTCGCCGAACCCACGTCCTGGTAGCCGAGCTTCATGCCCTCTTTCCAGTAGGAGCCGTGCGGAGACGGAGCCATACGCCACTTCGGGGTACCGTCCGCATTCATGACCGGCAGGCCGGGCTTCACCATGTCGGCGGTGAAGGCGGTGTACCAGAAGACCTGCTGGGCGATATTGCCTTGGGACGGCACCGGTCCCGATTCGGAGAAGGTCATGCCTTGCGCCTGCGGCGGGGCATATTTCTTCATCCAGTCGAGATACTTCACGATCGAATAGACCGCCGCCGGGCCGTTGACGTCGCCGCCACGCTCGACGCTCGAGCCGACCGGACGGCAGCCTTCCATCCGGATGCCCCATTCGTCGACCGGCAGGCCGTTCGGAATGCCCTTGTCGCCGTTACCGGCCATCGAGAGCCAGGCATCGGTGAAACGCCATCCGAGCGAAGGATCCTTCTTGCCGTAGTCCATGTGGCCATAGACGCGGGTACCGTTGATTTCCTTGATGTCGTTGGTGAAGAAATCAGCGATGTCCTCATAGGCCGACCAGTTCACGGGCACGCCGAGATCGTAGCCGTACTTGGCCTTGAACTTGGCCTTGTAGTCGGGGTTGGTGAACCAGTCGTACCGGAACCAATACAGGTTCGCGAACTGCTGGTCGGGCAGCTGGTAGAGGTGACCGTTCGGCGCGGTCGTGAACGACTTGCCGATGAAGTCGTTGACGTCGAGCATCGGGTCGGTGACGTCCTTGCCGTCCTTCGCCATCCAGTCGGTCAAGTCGACCGCCTGGCCGTAACGGAAGTGGGTTCCGATGAAGTCGGAGTCGTTGATCCAGCCGTCATAGACGTTCTTGCCGGACTGCATCTGGGTCTGGATCTTCTCGACGACGTCACCTTCCTGGATGATGTCGTGCTTCACCTTGATGCCGGTGATTTCCTCGAACGCCTTCGCGAGCGTGCGGGATTCGTACTCGTGCGTGGTCAGGGTTTCGGAGACGACGTTGATCTCCATGCCCTTGAAGGGTTCAGCGGCCTTGATGAACCACTGCATTTCCTTCATCTGGTCGTCTTTCGACAAGGTCGACGGCTGGAATTCGCTGTCGATCCACTTCTTGGCGGCGGCTTCGTCCGCGCGCGCCGGCGCGGCAATCGTCATCGAAGCCGCGATCAGCGCGACCGCGCTGGTCATGGTCAGAAGACTGTCCTTGGTCGTTCGCAAGTGTCGCATCTAGTTTCCTCCGGTTGTAGCGACAAACAAAATCCAGGCCCGGGTAGACCCCGGATCTGCTCTTTCTCGCCTGACTCAGACGGTGCGAAAAATCACCGCGCCTGAAACAAGCGAAATCACGGTTGCGAGCCACAGGCTCGTAATCTCAAGGGTCCCCTCCCCCATCGGCAGCGTCGCGATCGGGTCAGTGCCGACCAGACCGATCCACGCGAGGTGAATGACGGCGGCGGCAATCAGCGAGATGAAGAGGCGGTCACCGCGCGTAGTCGGAATGCGCAGAATCCCGACGCGCTCGGCCTCGGGATAGACGGCGGCCAGCCAGGTCATCACGGCAAGCGTGCAGGCGAGCGCCACAAAGAAGATCGCCGTCGGCAGCGTCCAGGCCATCCATGCGATGGATTCCATTGTCGCCTCCCCTCACACCCGGCCAAGCGCGAAGCCGCGCGCGATGTAGTTGCGGACAAACCAGATCACCAGCGCGCCGGGGATGATGGTGAGCACGCCGGCCGCGGCCAATAGCCCCCAATCCATTCCGGCCGCCGAGACCGTACGGGTCATGACGGCGGCGATCGGCTTGGCGTTGACCGACGTCAGCGTGCGCGCCAGCAACAGCTCGACCCAGGAGAACATGAAGCAGAAGAACGCCGCGACGCCGATGCCGCTGGCGATCAGCGGCACCAGGATCCTGATGAAGAAACGCGGGAAGGAATAGCCGTCGAGGAAGGCCGTCTCGTCGATCTCGCGCGGCACGCCGGAGACGAAGCCCTCGAGGATCCACACCGCCAGCGGAACGTTGAAGATGCAATGCGCGAGCGCGACGGCCCAGGGCGTATCGAACAGGCCGATCGCCGAATAGAGGTTGAAGAACGGCAGCGCGTACACCGCGGCCGGCGCCATGCGGTTCGAGAGCAGCCAGAAGAACAGATGCTTGTCGCCGAGGAAACGGTAGCGAGAGAACGCATAGGCCGCGGGCAAGGCCACGGAGATCGAGATGATGGTGTTGATGACGACGTATTCCAGCGAGTTGATATAGCCGGAATACCAGCTCTCGTCGGTGAAGATACGCCGGTAGTGCTGCAGCGTCGGGGTGTGCGGCCACAGCGTCATCGTCGAGACGATCTCGGCGTTGGTCTTGAAGCTCATGTTGACGAGCCAATAGATCGGCAACAGCAGGAAGATCAGGAACAGCGCCATGATGAGGCGGCGGCCGGGAATCGAATGCATCAGGCCACTCCTTCCTTTGGCTTGGGTGCAGTCACGGGCCTGAGCCCGGCCGAGGGCTTGGCGTCAGACGGTTTGGAATCCAAGGACTTGGGCTCCGCCGCCGGCTCGTTCTCCGCCCGGAGTCTGCGCTCAGTGCCGGCATTGGTCATGACGGTGTAGAAGATCCAGCAGACGATCAGGATGATCAGATTGTAGACCAGCGAGAGCGCCGCGGCCTTGCCGAGGTCGAACTGCCCGAGCGCAATCTTGACCAGCTCGATCGACACGAAGGTCGTCGAGTTACCCGGTCCGCCGCCGGTGACGACGAACGGCTCGGTATAGATCATGAACGAGTCCATGAAGCGCAGCAGCACCGCGATCAGCAGCACGCGATTCATCTTCGGCAGCTGGATCGCCCTGAACACGGCCCAGCGCGAGGCGCCGTCGATTTGGGCAGCCTGATAATAGGCCTCCGGGATCGACTTCAGGCCAGCGTAGCAGAGCAGTGCGACGAGGCTGGTCCAGTGCCAAACGTCCATCACGATGACGGTGACCCAGGCGTCGATGTCGTTGGAGACGTAATTATAGTCGATGCCGATGGCGTTGAGCACATAGCCGAGCAGCCCGATGTCGGGCCGGCCAAAGATCTGCCAGATCGTGCCGACCACATTCCACGGGATCAACAACGGCAGCGCGAGCGTGACGAGGCAGGCGGCGACCGTCCAGCCGTCGCGCGGCATCGACAGCGCGACCACGATCCCGAGCGGCACCTCGATGGCGAGGATGACCATCGAGAAGAACAGATTGCGCCCGAGCGAGGCGAGGAAGCGGCCGCCGAGGTCGGTCGAGGGATCAAGCAGTTCCTTGAACCAGCCGACGCCATTCCAGAAGAACTGGTTGTTGCCGAATGTGTCCTGCATCGAATAGTTCACCACCGTCATCAGCGGCAGCACCGCCGAGAAGGCGACGACCAGGAAGACCGGCAGCACCAGGAACCAGGCTTTTTGGTTGATAGTCTTGTCCATCAGGCGGCTCCCTCCACCAGAAGGCTATCGGCATAGACGTGAAGATGCGCGGGGTCGAATTTCAGGCCGGCGGTGCCGTCCGAGCTGGTGAAGCCGGCGCGCGCACGCGCGGCAAGTTTTGCGCCACCGAGGCGCGCACGGGCAAAGCGGATGCGACCGAGATCGTCGATGCGCTCGATGTTTGCGGTGAGGAGGCCGGGCGCCGGCGCGACGACGTCGACAAACTCCGGACGCACACCGATCTCGATTTTCGCGCCCGCCGGCAATTTGTCGTAGCTGCGATTGAGCGCGATGGCATGGCCGCCGATCCGCGCCTCTCGTCCCTTCACTTCGGCCGGCAGGATGTTCATGCCGGGCGAGCCGATGAAATAGCCGACAAAGGTGTGCGCGGGCTTGTCGAACAGCTCGGCCGGCGTGCCGCTCTGCACCACGCGGCCGTCATGCATGACGACCACAGTATCGGCAAAGGTGAGGGCCTCGGTCTGGTCGTGGGTGACATAGATCATCGTCAGGTCGAGCTCGCGATGCAGCGCCTTCAGCTTGGAGCGAAGCTGCCATTTCAGCTCGGGATCGATCACGGTCAGCGGCTCGTCGAACAGCACGGCGGCGACGTCGGAGCGGACGAGGCCGCGGCCGAGCGAGATCTTCTGCTTGGCGTCGGCCGTGAGCCTGGTCGCCTTGCGGTTCAGATAGGGTTCGAGGTCGAGCAGGCGGCCGATCTCGGTGACGCGCTTGTCGATCTCGGCCTTCGCCACGCCGCGGTTCTTCAACGGAAACGCCAGGTTCTGCCCCACCGTCATGGTGTCGTAGATCACCGGAAACTGGAACACCTGGGCGATGTTGCGCTTCTGGGTTGACAGCGGTGTGATGTCTTCGCCGTCGAACAGGATTTTCCCCCGTGACGGCGCGATGATGCCGGAGATGACGTTGAGCAGCGTGGTCTTGCCGCAGCCGGACGGCCCGAGCAGCGCATAGGCGCCGCCCTGTCGCCAGGTCATCGTCACCGGCTTCAGCGCAAAGCTCTCCTGCGGTGCATCATTGCCGCCGTAGGAGTGGGCGAGATCGACCAGGTCAATGCGGGCCATGGCGCATCTCCCTCACGTATTTTTCTTTAACGCGTTTTCTTCACGCGAACCGCCAGGCACTTCGCTTGAAAACGCTATGGGACCCGGCGCGGCGACCAGGCGGTCGGCCGCATCGAACACGAAGACGTCGTTGGGATCGAGCACGGCGTCGATGGTCTGGCCGGGCTCGAACTCGTGAACCCCGTGCAGCACCGCAACCCAGTTCGATCCGTCGCGGGTCAAATGCACGAAACTCTCCGAACCTGTGATCTCGGTCACCGTGACCGTGGCATGGAAGGCGTGGCGGTCGGTCTCGCCGTTGGCAAGTGCGAGCTGGTGCGCGCGGAAACCGACGCGATAGGCGCCATCGGCGAGCGACGAATAGAGACCGGACGCCGGCGCGGCAATGCCTCCGGCATATTGCACCGAGCCGTTCTTCTTCTCGATGCCGACGAGGTTGAGCGGCGGATCCGAAAACACCTGCGCCACGCGCAACGTCTGCGGCTGGCGGTAGACGTTGGGGGTGCCGCCGATCTGGAGCGCCTGTCCCTCCCACATGCAGACCGTGTTGCCGCCGAGCAGCAGCGCCTCGCTGGGTTCGGTGGTGGCATAGACGAAGATCGCGCCCGATGCCTCGAAGATGCGCGGCAGCTCGGCGCGCAGTTCTTCGCGCAGCTTGTAGTCGAGATTGGCGAGCGGCTCGTCGAGCAGCACGAGGTCGGCGCCCTTAACCAGCGCACGTGCCATCGCCGTGCGCTGCTGCTGGCCACCGGAGAGCTGCAGCGGCGTGCGCTTCAGGAAGGGCTCCAGCCGCAGCAGTCTTGCGGCTTCCGCGACACGCTTTTCGATCTCCTCGCGCGACTTGCCCTGCACGCGCAACGGCGAAGCAATGTTCTCATAGACCGTGAGTGAGGGGTAGTTGATGAACTGCTGATAGACCATCGCAACCGAACGCTGACGCACGTCGACGCCGGTCACGTCCTTGCCCTCGACCAGCACCTTGCCCGAAGTCGGCTTGTCGAGGCCGGCAAGCAGCCGCATGATCGAGGTCTTGCCCGACAGCGTCGGCCCGAGCAGCACGTTCAGCGTGCCGCTCTCGAGCGTTAGCGAGACGTCGCGGATGTGCGGAACCCCGTCAACGGTCCGGGTCACGTGATCGAGTGTCACGCTCATGAGCGTCCTCCTGCTTCCAACAGGGGACTTTGCGGCACAGCGTGGGTCCTGATCCAGTCGTCAAGCGTGGCAATTTCGTCGGCAGATAGTCGAAGGCCGAGCTTGGAGCGCCGCCAGACGATGTCCTCGGCGGTCACCGCCCATTCGTTGGCCATGAGGTAGCGAACCTCCCGTTCGGTCAGTGTCGCACCAAAAGCCTGGCCGAGATCGGCGGCCGACTTTGCCTCGCCGAGCAGCTTGATGGCGCGGGTGCCGTAGGCGCGCGCGAGGCGCCGCGCATGCTCGGGCTTGAGGAAGGGATATCCCCGCAGGAGGTCTGCGATCAGACCGTCAACGGCCGACACGTCCATGTCGCCGCCGGGCAGCGGCCATTTGCCGGTCCAGCCTTCGCGCGCTTTCGCACTGCGGAGATAGGGCGCGAGCCGTTCCAGCGCCTCTTCGGCAAGGCGGCGATAGGTCGTGATCTTGCCGCCATAGATCGACAGCAGGGGCGAACCGCCCGGCGTATCGAGCTCGAACACATAGTCGCGGGTCGCAGCCTTGGCTTCGCTGGCGCCGTCGTCATAGAGCGGACGCACGCCGGAATAGGTCCAGACCACGTCCTGCGGCATCACCGGCTTGGCCAAATATTCGCTGGCCGCAGCGCAGAGATACTGGATCTCCTCCACTGTGGCCTTCACCTTGGACGGATCACCGTCGTAGTCGCGGTCGGTGGTGCCGATCAGCGTAAAGTCGTCCTGGTAGGGGATGACGAAGATGATGCGGCCGTCCGCGTTCTGGAACATGTAGGCGCGGTCGTGGTCGTAGAGCTTCTTGACCACGATGTGTGAGCCCTGCACCAGGCGGACTTTTGCCTTGGCGTTGACGCCGGCGCCGCGGCCGAGCACGTCCTCGACCCAGGGGCCGCCGGCATTGACCAATGCACGGGCCTGGATCTGCGAGCGCGCGCCGGTCAGCGTGTCGACCATGCCCACGGTCCAGATGCCGTCGGACTGGCGGATTTCGGTGGCGCGGGTGCGGGTGCGGATCTCGGCGCCCTTGTCGGCGGCATCGCGCGCGTTGAGCACGACGAGGCGGGCATCATCGACGAAGCAGTCGGAATATTCG
Organism: Bradyrhizobium sp. Kon10; assembly: GCF_055807395.1. NCBI lineage: Bacteria > Pseudomonadati > Pseudomonadota > Alphaproteobacteria > Hyphomicrobiales > Nitrobacteraceae > Bradyrhizobium > Bradyrhizobium sp. Kon10. Next base: position 531,145 of record NZ_JBVVOZ010000001.1, read on the forward strand.
AACGCGCGGGTATAGCGATTCGGGATCAGCGGACGGCCGACCTCGTCGCGCCGGAGATCGACCGAGCGCGTCGCCGGCAGCAGATGCCGGCCGCCGATATGATCGTAAAGGAAAAGACCGAGGCGCAAGAGCCAGGCCGGGCGCAGACCGGCGTGATGCGGCAAAACGAAACGAAGGGGGCGGATGATGTGGGGCGCGATGCCCCAGAGGATTTCGCGCTCGATCAGCGCCTCGCGGACCAGCCGAAACTCGTAATATTCGAGATAGCGCAGGCCGCCATGCACGAGCTTGGTCGACCAGGACGACGTCCCACTCGCCAGATCGTTCATTTCGCACAGGAAAACGGTGTTGCCGCGGCCCACAGCGTCGCGCGCGATGCCGCAGCCGTTAACACCGCCTCCAATGATGGCGAGGTCGAAAACACGCTCCAACAGACGCATCCCCCGGGCGACCACCCGTTCAATCGAGTGGTTACTTTCGCTTTTGATTAGATCACAGCCAAAAACGAAAGCAACATGAAAGAGAGGCGGGAGGAAGCGAAAGCGGAACTTTTTTGGTGGGCAACTTGGCCAAGGAATCGGCACCCTGCCGGCCGAGCCAGTGGCAATATCGCCCTTGAACAGCCATTTGGGACCCGTATAGTCATAATAGTCACATTGGTCCTAGCCAGCATGAGCGATCACAGCACTGCACCTGACGCACCGCCGAGTGACACCTGGACGCTTGCCAACGCCAAGGCCCGGCTGTCCGAGGTGATCGACCGTGCCCAAAGCGGCCCTCAAATCATTACCCGGCATGGCAAGCCCAACGCCGTGATCGTTTCCGCCGAGGAATGGGCACGCAAGACCGCCCGCAAAGGCACGCTGGCTGAATTCCTGCTCGCCTCTCCGCTGCGGGGCGCCGACCTTACGCTTGAACGCGTGCACGACGCGCCACGCGACGAAATGCCGTGAACTTGCTGCTCGACACCAACGTCCTGTCGGAGGTTCAGCGGCCGGCGCCCTCGCCGAGTGTCCTGGCCTGGCTCGATACAATCGACGAGGATCGTGCATTCATCAGCGTGGCCTCAATCGCCGAGCTTCGCCGCGACATCGCACTGCTGGATGATGGCCGTCGGCGCGCAGCCCTCGCCGCCTGGCTCGCCCACGATCTGCCGGAGCGATTTTCCGGGCGCATCCTCCCGATTAATCAGGCGGTGGCCGAGCGCTGGGGCGACCTGATGGCTCAGAGCCGCAGGAGCTGCGTCGCGTTGTCCGTCATGGATGGCTTCTTTGCCGCGACCGCGCTCAGCAACGATCTCACGCTCGTGACGCGCAACGTGAAGGATTTCGCGGCGTTCGGCGTGACGCTGCTCAACCCGTGGGACGGCCCATAGTCTTACCTTAGCCTGACTACCGGCGCGGCCTCAGGCGCCGCATCCTGCGTCGGCTCCGCCGCTGCCTCATCCAAATCCCCCGCCACCTTCGGCATCGCCGCCATCACCTCAATACCCTTGCTGTGGCAGATGGTGGCGAGGCGCTCCGGCAGTTCCTGGTCGGTCACGAAAGTCTGGATCTGGCTGATATGGGCGATACGCACCGGCGCGCTGCGCCGAAGCTTGGTCGAGTCCGCAACCAGCATGACGCTGCGGGCGTTGGCGATGATGGCTTGCGCCACTTGCACCTCGCGATAGTCGAAGTCGAGCAGCGCGCCCTCCTCGTCGATCGCCGATGCACCAATGATGGCGTAGTCGACCTTGAACTGGCCGATCAATTGCGTTGCGGTCGAGCCGACCACGGCGCCGTCGGCGCGCCGCACCGTGCCGCCGGCGACCACCACCTCGATGCGAGGGTGACGATAGAGCAGCATCGCGACGTTGAGATTGTTGGTGATGACGAGAAGGTCCTCGTGCGAGGTCAAGGCGCTTGCGACCTCTTCCGTCGTGGTGCCGATGTTGATGAACAGCGAGCAGCCATTCGGGATCAGCGATGCGGCGGCAGCCCCGATCGCCTTCTTCTCGTCGGCGGCGACGAAGCGGCGCGCCTCATAGGCGAGATTTTCCACCCCGGAGGCGATGATGGCGCCGCCATGGATGCGGGTCAGCGAACGGCGCTCGCAGAGATCGTTGAGATCCTTGCGGATGGTCTGCGCCGAGACCTCAAACCGGCGCGCCAGCTCTTCGACCATGACGCGGCCCGAGGCACGCGCGATGTTGAGGATTTCGGCTTGGCGATGGGTCAGTCCGGTCACGGCATCGGCCTCAAAATCAGGAAGCTGCATGGTGCGGTGGTTCGCCCCATCGGTCAATGCGAGAGCCTATCACGGTTAACCGATGAGCGCCCTCACCACGCCATTTCCTACTAGGTCACGTCCTACCAATCATCGTACCAAGTCATCTTACCAAGTCATGGCGGTGGCGAGGCGCGCGAGGAGGTCCGGATCGTCGTAGGCGCTCGCGGACGCGATCGCCCCGGCGGCAACGAGGTCGGCGTGGCCAAGGGTCGTGCGCATGCCGATGGTCGGAATGCCGGCCGCGGCGGCCGATTGCACGCCGGAGCGGGAGTCCTCGAACGCGATCGAGGTTTGCGCCTTGGCGCCGACAAAGCGGAGCCCTTCCTGATAGGGCAGCGGATGCGGCTTGCCGTGTGGCAATTCGTCGCCGATCACGATCGCCTTGAAACGATTCGTGATGCCGAGGCCGGACAACAGCAGCTCGGCGTTCAGGCGCGGCGCGTTGGTGACCGCGACCATGGGAATGCCGGCTGCGTCGGCCTGGTCTAGCAGCGCCATCAACCCCCGCAAAGGCTCGATCCGTCCGGCGACTAGGTCGCGAAAAATCTGTTCCTTCTCGTTCATGATGACCGCGCGGGATTCCAGCGTTTCCATCGGCAGGAATCGCTCCCCGATCGAGGCGTTGGAAAAGCCCTGCAGCTCTTTTTTGAAGCGCGCGTCATCCACCACATGGCCGCGCGGTCCAAAGACCCGCTCGAACGCCTCGCGATGAAGTGCGTCCGTATCGGCCAGCGTGCCGTCGATATCGAACAGCAACGCTCTGCCCTTGGCCTCGATCATGTCCGTACTTTCCAGAATGCGCGGTGCATCGATGCGAAAGACGTATCAATACAGCCGCGATCGCGCAATGACGCATCGGCATGACCAGCGACACTCGACAAAGCCGCGTTCGGCTGCAACACTCGCTGCAAGATCAAAAAGGAGGAAACCATGACGATCGATCGGCGCGACCTTGCTCTCTCGGCCCTCGCGGTCTCGGCGCTTGCACTCGCGGCCCCGGCGCTGGCGGCGTCAGCGGACGAAGAGGCCGTGGCGAAAAAGCTCGAGGCTTTCCGCCTCGCCCAGATCGCAGCCGATCCCAAGGCACTCGCCGCGCTCTGCTGGGACGATCTCAGCTACAGCCATTCCAGCGGCAAGGTCGAGGACAAGGCGACCTTCATCGCCAATGCCACCGACGGCAAATCGAAATTCCTGTCGATCGAGTACCAGAATCCGACCATCAAGGCCGTCGGTCCCGCCGCGATCGTGCGCTTCCACTGGGTCGCGGAACAGGAGATGGCGGCCGATGGGAAAAAAGTGCCGACCAACCTGCACATCCTGATGAACTGGCAGAAGCAGGGCGACGATTGGAAGCTGCTGTCGCGGGCGGCGACGAAATTGTGATGCTTTTCTTTCCCTCTCCCCTTGCTTGTGGGAGAGGTGGCTCGCCGCGTTAGCGGCGAGACGGGTGAGGGGTCTCTCTCCGCGCGTACATCTCTTGCATCTGAGCGCGTTGAAGCAACCCCTCATCCGGCGCCGTAGCCGAAGCTTTGCTTCGGCGTTCTCAAGAACGGCGGCCGCAGGCCGCCTATGCCACTCTTCTCCCACAAGGGGAGAAGGAAGAAGCCTACGCCGCTTCCTTCACATCACCGTTCACCAGCTTGCGCGCGGCGCGCTCGGCTTCGCGGGCGTTGCGGAAGAGCTGGCCTTCGAGCCGGTTGAAGCGGTCGGATGAGGCGAAGAAGCAGTAGCCTCCCTGGCTGCGAACGACGATACCTGCGGTCTGTGAATTGACTTCGATGATGTAGCTGTCCGGCATGGCCCGTGGATTCCTCAGTGCGGGCAAATAACCGGATCTCGGCCCAAAAGTTCCTCGGGCCAATCAGCCGGTTCCGCCCCGAATCGACGCGCAATTGAGTACGCCCTGACCTCATCCGTTTTGTGACCTGTTGTTGGCAAAGCCGCGACGCGTCGACCCACTCGCGCCGCGTTTGGCAGTGCGGTATGTCTTCGCCAGATGAGACGCAAACCCGCGGCGGTTACGTCGCAACCGGCGGATCGTTCCTCTGGATCACCTGCGGATGCCCGGTGTCGTCGATCGAGACATAAGTAAAATTACCATCGGTCACGAGGATCGGCTGCAGCTCCCTTCGCCGCAGCGCCCAGGCTTCGAGATGCACCGTGAGCGAGGTGCGTCCAAGGCGGACGAGGTTGGCGTAGACGGAAACGAGATCGCCGACATAGACCGCCTTGCGAAAATTCATCGCCTCGATCGCGACCGTCACGGTGCGCGACTTCGCGACCTTTGATGCGAACACGCCGCCGCCGACGTCCATCTGGCTGAGCAGCCAGCCGCCGAAAATATCGCCATTGGCATTGGTGTCGGCCGGCATCGCCAGCGTGCGGATGCAGAGATCGCCGCTCGGCTCGGTATTCCCCTGTTCGCTCATGAAATTCTCACTCGAAATTGTCCCAGCCCGGATCGGGCGCAAACCGGCCGCCGAATCGTTCGGCCAGCGCGCGCAAGGTGGATACGACATTCTCCACGCCGCGCGCACGCGCGTAGTTCAACGGACCGCCCCGGAACGGCGCGTAGCCGGTGCCGAAGATCATGGCGCCATCGACCGCGTCGGCATCGTCGACGATGCCCTCGCGAAGAGCCGCAACGCAGACATTGGACATCGGCAGCACCAGCCGGTCGATCATCTGGTCAGTGACGCGCGGGCCGGTCTCGGGCAAAGGCGCCTTCTCGGCCTTGCCGTCCTTCCAGGTGTAAAAGCCCCTGCCGGTCTTGCGGCCGAGCTCGCCCTTGGCGACCTTGTCGCGCAGCCAGGCCGGCGTCGGCGGCAGGAGATCGCCGAATTTGGTGCGCAGCATGTCGCCGACATCCAGGCAGATGTCGAGCCCGACCTGATCGGCCAGTTCGATCGGCCCCATCGGCATCCCGAACTGTTCGGCGGCGGCATCGATCAGGCGCTGGTCGATCTTCTCGTCCAGCATCACCATCGCTTCCAGCATGTAGGGCGTCAGCGCGCGGTTGACGAGGAAGCCGGGCGAGCTCTTGACGGACAGCGGCAGGCGATCGATCGCGCCTACAAAGGCAAGCGCCTCTTTCAACACCTGCGCATCATTGCCGTCATGGCTGACGACCTCGACCAATTGCAGCCGCGACACCGGATTGAAGAAGTGCAGGCCGACCAGCCGCTCCGGCCGCGCCAGGCCGTTGCGCAAATCCTGGAGCGGAATGCTCGAAGTGTTGGTCGCAAGAATCGCCCCCGGCTTCATCCTGGGCTCGAGGCCGGCATAGACCTTCTGCTTCAGCCCGAGCTTTTCCGGCACCGCTTCGATGACGAGATCGGCGTTGCGGACGCCCTCGCCATCCATGTCGGGGATCAGGCGATCGAGCGCATCGCGCACCTCGGTCGGCTTGCGGAGAATCTTGCCGTAGAGCTCCGCGGCGCGCTTGACCGCACCGGCGATCGGTTCGGCCTTCATGTCGGCGAGCGAGACGCGCATGCCCTGCCCTGCACACCAGGCCGCGATATCGCCGCCCATCGCGCCGGCGCCGATGACATGGACGTGCTTGATGGTGTTGCCGCTGCCGGCCGCCTTCTTCATCTGCTCGCGCAGGAAGAACACGCGGATCAAATTCTGCGCGGTCGGCGTCACCATCAATCTGGCGAACGACGCCTGCTCTGCCTTCAGCATCGCGGCTTTGCTGCCGCCATGGGCCTCCCAGAGTTCGATCAGGGCGTAAGGCGCCGGATAATGCTCGCGCGGCGCGGCCTTCGCTGCTTCGCTGCGCATGCGCTTGGCGAGCAGACCGCGCACCGGTCCGAAATTGGCCGCGCGCGTGAGAAGGCCCGGTCGCGCCTTTTTCAGCCGGCCGAACAGCGCATCCTTCACCGCGTTGCGGACATGGCGCTCCTGCGTCACGGTATCGACGAGGCCGAGCGATTTGGCGCGGCGCGCATCGATGGTGCGACCGGTCAGCATCAGCGCCATCGATTGGGTCGGATTGACCAGCGCGGTGAAGCGCGCGGTGCCGCCGAGGCCGGGATGCAGGCCCAGCATCACCTCCGGGAAACCGAAACGCGCGCTGTCGATCGCGATCCGCGATTGACAGGCCAGCGCCACCTCGAGTCCGCCGCCAAGGCAGAAGCCGTGGATCACCGCGACCGTCGGCAGCTTCAGCGCCTCCAGACGATCGACCACCGCATGCGCGGCGCGGATCCGGGTTTCCACCACCGCGGGATCGCTGGCGCCGCGGAATTCGTTGACATCCGCGCCGGCGATGAAGCCGGACGGTTTTGCCGAGCGGATCACGAGACCGGCGGGACGCTCGGTCTCGATCGCGGCGAGCACGGTGTCGAACTCCTCCATCACGTCAGCGGAGAGCGTATTGGCGCTGGCATTAGCACGATCGAACAGCAGCCAGGCGACACCGTCGGCGTCGCGAGAAAGCTTGAAGTTCTTGTATGGGCTGTCAGCCGCAGGTGGAGGCCCGAGCTCCAGCACGCGGTCGCCAAGCGCGGTCATGATCCTTGAATCCATCGTCACACCGCCTCGATCAGCATGGCACCGCCGAGCCCGCCGCCGATGCATTCGGTGGCGACCCCGCGCCGGGTGCCGAGCCGCTTCATCGCATTGACCAGATGCAGCACGATGCGATTGCCGGAGGTGCCGACGGGATGGCCGAGCGAGATCGCGCCGCCATCGACATTTAGCCTGTCGCGATCGATCTCGCCGGCAGCACCGTCGAGTCCGAGAATCTCGCGGCAGAACTTGTCATCGTTCCACGCTGCGAGACAGCCCAACACCTGGGTCGCGAAGGCCTCGTTCAGCTCCCAGGTCTCGACATCCTTGATGGTGAGATTGTTACGGGTCAGCAGCGGCGTCGCCGACATCACGGGGCCCAGCCCCATAATGCTGGGATCGAGTGCGGCCCAGTTGCTGTCGACGATCACCGCCTTCGGCGTCAGTCTGTGTTTTGCCACCGCCTCGTCGGAAGCGAGGATCACCCAGGAAGCGCCGTCGGTGATCTGCGAGGAATTGCCGGCAGTGACCTGGCCCCAGGGGCGCTCGAACACCGGCCTCAGTTTTGCGAGCGTCTCAGACGAAGAGTCCGGCCGCACGCCGTCGTCACGGTCGAAGAACTTGCCGTCGCGGGAGAAGGCGGTCTCGACCTCGCCCTTCAGAAAGCCTTCCGCCTGCGCATAAGCGAGCCGGCGATGGCTCTCGGCGGCATAGACATCGGACTGCGCGCGGGTGATGCCGAAGAGATGACCGACGACCTCGGCGGTCTGGCCCATGTTCAATTCGGTGATGGGATCGGTCAGTCCGCGCTCGAGGCCAATGATCGGCTTGAGATAGCGCGGCCGCAGTTTGAACGCCGCGCCCAGTTTCGCGGCGATGCCTTTTGCCGTGGCAAGACCGGCAAACCAGCGCACCCCGGAATTCGGCCAGACCAGCGGTGCGTGGCTCAACGCCTCGGTGCCGCCGGCGAGGATCATGTCGGCGTGGCCCTCGCGGATGTAGCGATAGCCGGTGTCGATCGACTGCATGCCCGAGCCGCAATTGATCTGCACGGTGAAGGCGACCATGTCCTCGCCCATGCCGAGCCTGAGGGCCGCGACGCGCGCCGGATTCATCTCGTCCGCGATCACGTTGACGCAGCCAAGGATGACCTGATCGAAGGCCGTAGGCGAAAACGGCTGGCGCGCCAACAGCGGCCGGCCGCATTGCACGGCGAGATCGACCGGCGTGAACGGCCCCGGCCCTGACCGCGCCTTCAAAAACGGCGTCCGGCTGCCGTCGACGATGAAAACCGGCCGTGCCATCAGCTCGCCGCCCTCTGTTCGCCGAGTTCCTGGAAGAATTGATGCACGTCTCCGGTTTTCTTGTAAATCGGCGACAGCGCCTCCGGCGCAAAATCATCGACCTCGACCACCTTTGCGACGGCCTCACGGGCCGCGACCAACTGCTCGCCCTCGGCCTGCGTGATCACGCCCTTGGTCACGGCCTCGTTCCAATCGCTCAGATGCGCGGCACGCATGCGCTTCGCGATCGCGTCGCAGTTTACGACAAGCGCAAAAGCGCGCTCCAGCCGGGCAAAGCCGCTGTCGTCGTCGACATGGGCCAGATCAGGCGTGAGGCGATCGCGCGCGGCCGACGGCTCCAGCACGAGGCTTGCGCATTGGTGCACGACGCGGTCGCTTGGGCCGAGCACGCGGGCACCAAAGGGCTGGACCACGAGCTTGAGGATCACAGCGACAAAGCGGTTCGGCAGGTTGGCGAGGATTTCGGCAAGCCGGTTCTCGATGGTCCTGAAGCCGGCCGCCATGCACCATTCCAGCGCGGCAAAATCGTCCTTGTGCCGGCCCTCGTCCTGCCAGCGTTTCAGCGCGGCCGAGAGCAGGTACAGCTCGGAGAGGATGTCGCCGAAACGCGCCGACAACATCTCCTTGCGCTTGAGCGCGCCGCCGAGCGTCAGCAGCGTCATATCGGCACAAAGTGCAAACGCCGCGGAATAGCGCGAGAGCTGCCGATAAAATCGTGTCGCCTCGCCCGCATCAGGCGCCGGTGCGAACGCACCCAACGTCCAACTCCGGCCGAAGGCACGCAGCAGGGTCCGAAAACTGTGGCCGACATGCTTCCAGAACGCGTTGTCGAACGTTGTCAGCCCGCGCTCGCGATCGGCGTCGGCGAGCGCGTTCATCTCGTCGAGCAGATAGGGATGCGCCCGAATGGCGCCCTGCCCGAACACGATGAGATTGCGGGTCAGGATATTGGCGCCTTCGACCGTGATGCCGACGGGGACGGCGCGATGCAGATTGCCGAGGTAGTTCTGCGGGCCGTCGATCACGGCTTTGCCGGCATGGATATCCATGGCGTCGTCGACCGCGGTCCGCATCCGCTCGGTCGCATGCAGCTTCATGATGCCGGAGATGACGGCGGGATGGACGCCGGCGTTCAGCGCCGCGCAGGTCAGCCGCCGCGCCGCGTCGAGCTGATAGGCGGTGGCGACGATGCGCGCGAGCGGCTCCTCGACGCCTTCGAATTTGGAGATGGAAATGCCGAACTGCTCGCGGATGCGGGCATAGGCGCCGGTGGTGCGCGCGGCATAGGCGGCGCCGGCCGCCGACAGCGACGGCAATGAAATGCCCCGGCCGGCGGCGAGCGCCGTCATCAACATCTTCCAACCCTGTCCCAGCCGTGCCTGACCGCCGATGACGTAGTCGAGCGGGATGAAGACGTCGTGGCCCCAGTTCGGGCCGTTCTGAAACACCTGCATCGCCGGCAAGTGGCGATGGCCGATCTCGACGCCGGGCAGATTGGTCGGGATCAGCGCCACGCTGATGCCGAGCTCCTCCACATTGCCGACGAGACGATCGGGATCATAGGCCTTGAATGCGAGGCCAAGCAGCGTCGCCACCGGACCGAGCGTGATGTAGCGCTTGTGCCAATTGAGCTTCAGGCCCAGCACCTCACGGCCCTCGAACATGCCCTTGCAAATGATGCCGGTGTCGATCATCGAGGCGGCGTCGGAGCCGGCTTCCGGGCTGGTGAGGCCGAAGCAGGGAATGTCGCGGCCATCGGCAAGCCGCGGCAGCCAGCGTTCCTGCTGCTCCCTGGTGCCGAAGCGCATCAACAGCTCGCCGGGCCCGAGCGAGTTCGGCACCATCACCGTGACGGCGGCCGCGATCGAACGGGTCGAGATCTTGCGCACGACTTCCGAATGCGCGTAGGGCGAGAAGCCGAGGCCGCCAAACTCCTTCGGAATGATCATGCCGAAGAATTTTTCGCGCTTGATGAAGGCCCACACGTCCTGCGGCAGGTCGCGCCATTCCCAGAAGATCTTCCACTCGTCGAGCACGGCGCAGAGCTCGTCGACGGGGCCATTGAGGAAGGCGTGCTCCTCATCGGTCAGCGTGGCCGGCGGCACCTTCAACAGCTTCGCCCAATCGGGGTTGCCAGTGAAGAGATCGGCGTCCCACCAGACATCGCCCGCTTCCAGCGCCTCACGCTCGGTGTCCGACATCGCCGGCAACACGCCGCGCGCCCAGGAGAAGATCGGCTTTGTGATGTTGTCGCGGCGGAAGCTCATGGCAGACCTCTTGGATCGGCGCGGATGTCGGACATTTTAGCGGAAATCGGCTGGCGGGAGTGAACACTTCGGCAGCAAAACGAAGCGAATTGACGCGGCCGGGCGACCCCGGGCGATAACGGCCGGGGGCGGTGGCAGTTCCGGGAGGGGAGGCAGTAGCCCGGATGGAGCGCAGCGCAATCCGGGAAAGCCTATCCGCGAGGTGAGAATCCCGGATTGCGCTTCGCTCCATCCGGGCTACGGGCTCCGCGAGCCTAATCCGGCCGGACCATCTCGAACATGTTTTCCGGCTTGATCTCGAAATAGTCTCCGCGGCGCCCCGCGCGCACGATCGGGTGGGCGGCTGCGGTCTGGTAGACGCCGTCCTTGATCATGGCCTTGTCGATGTGGACGGCGACGACCTCGCCCAGCGTCAGCCAGGCATTTGCTTCCTTGCCGTCGGCGCCCTTGAGGCGGACGACATCGCAGACCTTGCACTCGAAGGCGACCGGGCTTTCGCCGACGCGCGGCACGTTGACGAGCTTGCCGGGCACGGCGGTCAGGCCCGCGATCTCGAACTCGTCGACCTCGGGGGCGACATGCGCGGCGGTCGCGTTCATGTGCTTGGCGAGGTCCATCGTGGCGAGATTCCAGACGAATTCGCCGGTCTGCTGGATGTTCGCGACCGTGTCCTTCCAGTGGGTGGAGGAGAAGCCGATGATCGGCGGCACGTAGCAGAAGGCGTTGAAGAAGCTGTAGGGCGCGAGGTTGACGTGGCCCTTGGTGTCACGGGAGGAGATCCAGCCGATCGGCCGCGGCGCGATGATGGCGTTGAAGGGATCGTGCTTGAGGCCGTGGCCCTGGGAGGGCTCGTAGAAGTGAAGGTCTTTGTCGGTCACGCGCTGCTTCTCCGCTGCCCGTCATTCCGGGCGGTCCGCAGGACCGAACCCGGAATCTCGAGATTCCGGGTTCGCGCTTTGCGCGCCCCGGAATGACGGCAGGTGCGCTTATAGGAAAAATTCCGCCGCCCGTCAGTGGCGCGGAGACAGGCCCGCAATGACAAAATCGATCATCTGGTCGATCGAGGGGCCCGGTTTGGTGGCGCACTGGGCGATCATCTGGGGGTGGAAGAAGCGCATCATTGCGGTGCAGGTGCACAGCGCGGCCAGTTGCAGGTCCGCCGCCTCGAACTCGCCGGAGGCCACGCCTTGCGCGATCATCTGGCCGATCATTCCGGCGACACACTCCATATGGGTGACACAGACGCCCCAGTCCTCCTGCATGGCGATCTCGACCATCTCATGCAGCTTGTTGTCGCCGACATAGCGCTCGGTGTTCATGCGATGGACGGTGGTCAGCAGCTCGCGGAAGCGCTCCAGCACCGGACCGGACCTCGCCACGATCCGCTGCGCCTCCAGTTCGACCTCACCCATCAACGAACGGGCCACCGCCTGATGGATCGCCTTCTTCGATTCGAAGAAGCGATACACGTTGGCGGGGCTCATCCTGAGCTCCTTGGCGATGTCCCCGACCGTGGTCTTCTGGTAGCCGATCTGGCGGAACAGCCGCTCGGCCACCTCGAGAATACGGTCCCGGGTGTCGCCTTCGATATGTTCCGCAATCAGTGCCATATGTCAGGACTCGTCAGTACTTCTTGTCACTTATTCAGCCGCTTCAGCAAGCGGAATTGCGTGCTCGTCATCGCTCCCATGCTGCGGCGCGGCAGGCTGCTCGGGAGTGCCGGCCTGATCGAGGCTCTTGCGGAACCACAGGGCGTAGAGGCCCGGCAGGTAGAGTAGCGTCAGGAAGGTCGCGACGAACAATCCACCCATGATGGTGATCGCCATCGGGCCCCAGAAGGCCGAGCGCGACAGCGGGATCATGGCCAGGATGGCGGCGAGCGCCGTCAGCACCACGGGGCGGGCACGCCGGACGGTTGCCTCGACGATTGCCTCGCGCCGGGTCAGCCCGTGCGAAACGTCGGTCTCGATCTGGTCGACCAGGATGACCGCGTTGCGCATGATCATACCGGCGAGCGCGATCAGGCCGAGCAGCGCGACGAAACCGAACGGGGCGTTGGCGATGTTGAGCCCGAGGGAGGCGCCGACGATCCCGAGCGGCGCGGTCAGGAACACCAGGATCAGGCGTGAGAAGCTTTGAAGCTGGATCATCAGCAGCGTCAACATCACCATCACCATCAGCGGGAAAAGAACGAAGATCGAGGCATTGCCCTTGGCGGACTCCTCGAACGCCCCGCCCGGCTCGATGCGGTAGGCCGGATCGAGCTTGTCCTGGATGCCCTTCAGCTTCGGCGCGATCTGGCCGGTGACGTCGGGCGCCTGCACGCCGTCGACGACGTCGGAGCGCACGGTGATCGCCATGTCCCGGTTGCGCCGCCACAGGATCGGCTCCTCGTGGGCATATTCGATTTTAGCGATCTGCTCGAGCGGCACGGCAATGCCGTCGCGCGTGGTGATGGTCAGATCCCCAACGCTGCCGAGGTCGAGACGTTCGGACGGGACCGCCCGGGCGACCACGCCGACCTTCTCGATGCCGTCGCGAATGGTCGTGACCTGTGAGCCCGAGATCAGCATCGAAAGCGCCTGCGACACATCCTGCGGGGTCAGGCCCATGGCACGGGCACGATCCTGGTCCACGACGAGCTTGAGGTAAGGCGACTGCTCATTCCAGTCGAGCTGGACGTCCTTGACGTTCTTGTTGTCGCGCATGATGTCGCGCACCTGGTAGGCGATCTCGCGCACCTTGTTGGCATCGGGGCCGATGACGCGGAACTGGACCGGGAAGCCGACCGGCGGACCGAAGTTGAAGCGATCGACGCGCACGCGCGCTTCCGTCAGCATGCCGTCGGCAGCCGCACGCTCGATCTTGGCCTTGACGCGCTCGCGCGCCTCGACGCCCTTGGCGACGATGACGATCTCGGCAAAGGCCTCGTTCGGTAGCTGCGGGTTGAGGCCGAGCCAGAAGCGCGGCGAGCCCTGGCCGACATAGGCGGTATAGGTGTCGATGTCCTTGTCGTCCTTCAACAGCGTCTCGGCCTCCTTCACGGCCTTCTCAGTGACGTTGAAGGCGGTGCCCTCCGGCAGGCGGAGCTGGAGGAACAGCTCGGGCCGCTCCGACAGCGGGAAGAACTGCTGCTGCACATGGCCAAAGCCGACGATCGAGGCAACGAAGACGCCGACGGTCGCGGCTACCACCGTGATGCGATGGTTGACGCACCATTGCACGACGGCACGTAGGCCGCGGTACATGCGGGTCTCGTAGACCGCGTGCGGATCATGATTTTGGTGCACCTTGATGTTGGGCAGCAGCATGACGCCGATATAGGGCGTGAAGATCACCGCCACGAACCAGGAGGCGACCAGCGCGATCGCCACGATCCAGAAGATGCTGCCGGCATACTCGCCGACCGCGGAATTGGCGAAGCCGATGGGGAGGAAGCCAGCGGCCGTGACCAGCGTTCCCGTGAGCATCGGAAACGCGGTGGATTCCCAGGCAAAGGACGCCGCGCGCATGCGGTCCCAACCCTGCTCCATCTTCACCACCATCATCTCGACGGCGATGATGGCATCATCCACCAGGAGCCCGAGCGCGATGATCAGCGCGCCGAGCGTGATGCGGTGCAGGTCGAGCGACAACGTATTCATCACGATGAAGACGATGCCGAGCACCAGCGGCACCGAGAGCGCGACCACGATGCCGGTCCGCCATCCGAGCGCGAGGAAGGACACGAACAGCACGATCACCAGCGCTTCCATGAACGAATGCACGAACTCGCTGACGGCATGCTCGACCACCTTGGGCTGGTCGGCGATGAGCCGGACGTCGACGCCCTGCGGCACGGCCTTCATGAATTCGGCGGTAGCCTTTTCGACCTCCTTGCCGAGATCGAGGATGTTGGCGCCCTTGGCGGTGACGACACCGATGCCGATCGCAGCCTTGCCCTCCTGGCGCACCTTGAAACTCGGCGGATCGACATAGCCGTGGGTGATGGTGGCGATGTCACCCAGGCGGAAAACGCGGCCGTTGCTCTCGACCGGGGTCTCCGCCACGGCCTTGACGCCGTCGAGCGCGCCGGTGACGCGCAGCGGCACACGCTGCGCCGAGGTCTCGACCGTGCCGGCCGGCGTCACGTTGTTCTGCTTGGCGAGTGAATCGAACAGCGCCTGCGGCGTGATGCCGAGGGTGGCGAGCTTGGCGTGCGAGAATTCGACGAAGATGCGTTCGTCCTGATTGCCGTAGACGTCGACCTTGGTCACGCCCGGCACCTTCAGGAGGCGCTGACGAAAACCTTCCGAGACCTTCTTGAGCTGGGCATAGTCGGCGCCGTCGCCGGTCATCATGTAGAGAATGGAATCGACGTCCGAGAATTCGTCGTTGACGACGGGTCCCAGAATACCCGAGGGCAGCTGGCCCTGCACGTCGACCAGCTTCTTGCGCAACAAGTAGAAGAGATAGGGCACGTCCTTCGGCGGCGTGGAGTCGCGGAAGGTCACCTGGAGCGCGGTGAAGCCGGGCTTGGAATAAGTCTGCACCTTCTCGAAGTAAGGCAGCTCCTGGATCTTCTTCTCGATGGGATCGGCGACCTGCGCCTGCATCTCCTGCGCGGTCGCGCCCGGCCAAAGCACGGAGACGTTGACCACCTTCACCGTGAAGAACGGATCCTCGGCGCGTCCGAGCTTCTGATAGGAGAAGAAGCCGGCGACGCCGAGCACCAGCATCAGGAACAGGACCAGCGTCGGATGGCTGACAGCCCAGGCCGAAAGGTTGAAGCGCTTCATGGCTCTCTCCGCGAGACGATCCGATTGCCAAAAACAACAGCCACTCTGTTCAAACCGTCGTCGCGAGGCAGCGAAGCAATCCAGGGGGCTGGGCAGGTTCTGGATCGCTTCGCCGCTTCAGCCTTCGCATTTGCGCTCTGGCCGAAACTCACCTCACACGACGAAACTTAGTTTCTTGTCATTCCGGGATGGTCCGAAGGACCAGACCCGCAATCTCGAGGTTCTCAGGTGCGCGATTGCGCACCATAGTTCGATGCTTTCGCATCGCCCCGGAGCGACGAAGGCTAAAAGGACAGTGACGAGACGATCCGCACCTTCTGGCTCGGATCGAGCTTCTGCACGCCGAGCGCGACGATCTTGGCGCCCTCTTCCACACCGCTGGTGATGAGGACGTCGTTGCTCTCGTAGGACTTCACCGTGACCGGCTTCAGCGCGACCGCGCCGTTGTCGTCGACGACGTAGAAGGAGGGCTTGCCGCCTTCGTTGAACAGCGCTGACAGCGGCAGCCGCGCGACGCGCTCGGTGGCGGCGTCAGACAGCGTCAGCGTCGCGGTCATGCCGAGCGAAACCTTGTCGTCGGCCTCAGGCAGCGAGAATTTTGCGAGGTAAGTGCGCGTGGCGGGATCCGCGGTGGGCGCGATCTCGCGCAGCTTGGCGGCGTATTTCTTGCCCGGCTCCGACCAAAGAGTGACGCTGGCGGCGCCCGATTTGGCACGTCCGACCAGCGTCTCAGGGATCGCGACGACCGCTTCCTTTTCGGCAAAGCGGGCGACGCGGATCGAAGTCTGGCCTGCGGCAACCACCTGGCCGGGCTCGATCAGCGTTGCGGTGACGACGCCACGGGCGTCGGCGTTGAGCGTCGCGTAGGAAAGGGAATTCTTGGTCAGTTCGACCGAGCGCACGGCGCGGTCCAGGCGCGCGCGGGCCTCGTCGGCCGCGGCGCGGCTCGTATCCATCGCCGCATCCGTGGTCCAGCCCTTGGCCTTCAGCTCCTTGGCACGCTGCTCGGCGGCGGCGGCTTGGGCCAGCACGCCGGTCGCAGCCGTTTGCTCGGCCACGGCCTGCTCGGCCTGGAGCTTCAGGTCGACCTCGTCCAGAGTCGCGAGCGGCTGGCCGATTTCGATGGTCTGACCGACTTCGACCAGGCGCTTTGCGACCTTCCCGGCGACGCGGAAGCCGAGATCGCTCTCGATCCGGGGCTTGACCGTGCCGACGAAGCTGCGCTCCGGCGTCTCGGCCTCATAATGGGCGGTTGCGACCAGAACCGGGCGCGGCGGCTCGGCTTGTTGCGCCACGGTGTCGTTGCATCCGGCCAGCGCCGCGGCCATCACGGCCAGCGATATACCTGCCAAGAGCCTGGAGTAGCTCGATAAAACTAACCGGACGAACATCGGAGGACACTCCTGCGCACTGCAATGAGAGGAATGTCGACTAATCACTGATGAAAGTCAATAATCGTCAGTCATCAGAAATCTGTGATCGTTTAGGGGTGGTAAAGCGGCCCATGGCCGCCACGAAGGTGCTATTGTAGGGTGGGCAAAGCGTAGCGTGCCCACCAGATCGGTCGGCCTTTCGGGAGAAACGGTGGGCACGGCGCGCGAAGAGCGCTTGCCCACCCTACAAGGCTTCCGTTACCGCCCCTGCTCCGCAAACTCGTGCTTGCTCTCGTGGCCGCCGATGAAGACCAGAATGCCGGCGATCAGCGGCAACACCGCGAGCACCAGAAGGCCGGTCGAGGTCTGCCCCGTCGCTTCCTTGACCCAGCCGATCAGATAGGGACCGCCGAAGCCGGCGAGGTTGCCGATCGAGTTGATCAGCGCGATCGCGCCCGCCGCCGCCGTGCCGGAGAGCCAGGCGGTCGGCAGGGTCCAGAACACGCCGAAGCAGCAGAATACGCCGATCGCCGCGATGGTCAGCACAACCATCGTCATAGTCGGATCGGTCAGGTAGCTGGAGACGGCAAGCGCGATGGCCGTGAGCAGCAGCGGCGCGCCGACATGCATCACCCGCTCGCGCGTCGCATCCGAATGCCGCGCCCACAGGATCATGGCGATGGTGCCGAACAGATACGGAATCGCGGTGACGAAGCCGGTCTGGGCGTTGGTGAGGCCGAATGCCTTGACGATCTGCGGCAGCCAGAACTGCATGCCATAGAGCGCGCCGACGAAGCCGAAATAGACCAGGCTCAGCATGATCACCTTCGGTGATGACAGCGCCTCGCCGAGCGACAAATGTTTCACCGCCTGCTTGGCAGCGATCTCGGAGTCCAGCTTCGTCTTGAGCCAGGCCTTCTGCTCGGCCGAGAGCCAGCCCGCCTTCTCGGGCCGGTCCGTGAGATAGAACCAGGTGACGATGCCGAGCAGCACCGAGGGGATGCCCTCGATGATGAACAGCCACTGCCAGCCCTTCAGGCCCATGGCGCCGTCGAGCCCGAGCAGGAGACCCGAAGTCGGCGCGCCGATCACGGTCGAGACCGGGACTGCGATCGCGAACGCCGCGAGGAAGCGGGCGCGATACTCGGCCGGATACCAATAGGTGAGATAAAGGATGATGCCGGGGAAGAAGCCGGCCTCGGCGACGCCGAGCAGGAAACGAAGGACGTAGAAGCTCGTCACACCGCTCGTCAGCGCCATCAGCCCCGAGATGATACCCCAGGTCACCATGATACGCGCGATCCAGCGGCTGGCGCCGAACTTTTCGAGCGCGAGGTTGCTCGGCACCTCGAAGATGAAATAGCCGATGAAGAAGATGCCGGCGCCCCAGGAAAAGATCAGCGGTGTGAACTTCAGCTCGGCATTCATGGTCAGCGCGGCGAAGCCGAGATTGACGCGGTCGAGATAGGAGAAGAAGTAGGCGAGCACCAGGAACGGAATCAGGCGCCAGGAGATGGCGCGGATGGTCGAGGTTTCGATTTCCGTCTTGTTGGTGCTCGCGGAACCGGCATAGGTCGTGGTCTGGCTCATGGCGTCCCCCGAATTATTGTTTCTGTGAGCTGATCTGCGGTTTTGAGCATCACAGGCAAAGAGTCAATGGAGCAGGCGATGCGGGGGGCGCAGTTGGAGAAACCTGTTGCGCCGTTGCGAACATCCGTGATCCGCGCCGGGCTCGCCCTCGCGGTCATCGCGTGCGGGCTGTCCTTGCGCTGGTACGGCTTTCGCCTCGGCCTCCCCGCCTTCGTCGTGAAGTATGGCGGATCGCTGCTGTGGGCGACGATGGTGTATCTGCTGGTCGGCGTTTTGCTGCCGCGGCTAACGCGGGCGCAGATCGCAAGGCTCGCGACGGTGATCGCGGTCGCGGTCGAATTATCCCGGCTGGTGCATGCGCCGTGGCTCGATGCGTTCCGGCTTACTACCGCTGGCGCCCTGCTGTTGGGGCGCATCTTCTCGCTGTGGAATTTGCTGGCCTACGCGATCGGGATTGCGTTCGGCGTTTGGATCGACCGTCTCGTAGGGTGGGCAAAGGCGCCTTAGCGCCGTGCCCACCACCTTGCTTGGCGCGGCGATTTCGGTGGGCACGCTTTCGCTTTGTCCACCCTACGAAAGCGCATCTCACTCCGCCAGCTGAAACCGCTCGAAGCGATCGAGCTCGTCCTCGATCTTCTGCTTGAGCTCCTTGCGCCGCGCCGCCTTCTTGCCCTGCCCGACCCAAGTCCATTTCTGCATCAGCAGCTTTTTGTTCTGCCGGTCAGCCTTGAGGTCGAGCGCAGCGACGATCTCGTCGCCGACCAGCACCGGCAGCGCGAAATAACCGAGCTTGCGTTTTGCCTTGGGTACGTAGGCTTCGAACAGGTGATTGTAGCCAAAAATGAGACTGGTCCGCTTGCGCTGGATGATCAGGGGATCGAACGGCGAGAGGATGTGGACAAGATCCGCCGACACCTCGTCCGGCTCCAGCGCGGACGGCTGCGCCCAATGCTCCTGCTTGCCGGCGCCCTCGAGCGAAACCGGAACCAGTTCGCCGCGGCGAACGCGCGAGGCGATCAGAGCTGCCACCGCCTTCTTGCTCGGCGCGTCGAGGTGACAGACCGAATCGAGACTCACTACGCCCTGTGACCGCAATGCGCGGTCGAGCAGATAGGCCGTAATTTCCTTGGCCGATGCCGGCTTCGGCAATGTGTCCCAGCCGAAATGCCGCGTCATCAGCTCATAGGTCTTGAGCATGCCCTGGCGCTCGCTGACGGTGGCAACGCCGGTGTAGAAGGCGAGCTGCAACGCCCGCTTGGAGGGCTTTCGGCTCTGCCAGAGATGCTCCTTCTCGGTGAGCACGTCGTCCTCGATGTCGCGGATCGTCAGCGAGCCGGCGCGAAGCAGCCGCATCACCTTACGCGTGTCGGCCGGCTTGACCGACGCATACCATTTATGCCCCTCGCGGCGGTGCTCGCGCATCGCCGGCAGAAAGAAGCGAAAATCGCTCGACGGAACGTAGGACAGCGCATGGGTCCAGTATTCGAACACGCTCTTGTCGACACTCTGGGCGTGACGCAGATCGGCGCGGCGATAGGACGGGATGCGGCTGAACAGGATGTGATGGTGGCAACGCTCGATCACGTTGATGGTGTCGATCTGCACATAGCCGAGATGCGCAACTGCGTCCGCCACGGCCGCCGCGCCTTCCCCGAACGGCGCGCGCGTGTCGAGCCGTTGGGCATGCAGCCAGATCTGCCGGGCCTGTGTCGTCGGGAGCGGAAGCGGTTTGGGTGAGCGAGGCATTGCGAGGAGCAATGTAGCGGGATTCGCGCCGGGAGAAACAACTTGGGCAGAGCGACGGGTCGAAGAAAGGCCGCGCTGCCAGCTGGTGACAGCGCGGCCGGATGATGCGGCCTCGCGCCTATTTCATCATCATCGCCTTCTGCGCCTTCATGTAGTGCATGCAGGCGCTCTTCATCTTGGCATTGCTCATGTCGGTGTTGACCATGGCCATTTCCTTGTTCGCGGCCACCTTGGCGGGCGTGTCGGCAGGGCCGGACATCATGGCGGTCGATTTCATCAGGTTGGCGCTGGTGCACGCCATCATCGCGGCGGATGCGGGGGAAAGGGCAAACACGAGAAAGGCAGCGGCGGTGAGCAAGGTCTTCATCAAAAGTCTCCTCCGTAAAACGAAACCGGCGTCATGCCGGCCTTCGCAATTACGTATTCTCCAGCGACAACGTTTCGCGGAGAAGACAATTCTTTTGCTGCAGTGCGAAGCACGGCGGTCAGCGGCCGTCTTTGGGCGCTTTGGACCGGTCACCGAGGCTGCCGGTCGCGACATCGGGCTCGCAGGCGGCCTTGCCGCGCCCCTCGGACTGGCAGCGATAGACGCTGCCGGTGAGGCGGTCGACCAGCCACACGGTCTCGTCGTTCGGGGCCTCGAGGCCGACATAGCGGGACGTGAGACCTGTGATCAGCGTCGACAGCAGGATTGCCACCGCGATCATCGCCGCGCCGATATAGATGGGCATGGAGCTTACGGACACGGTCCGATCCGGCGGGCCATTGCGATAAAACTGATAGTCACTCGGCCTCGGCACGGGACGGAACTCGGCTCCTCTTGTCTGCAATTGTTGGATCAAGGTTTTCTGCTAGGCGCGCATCTGGCCAAATTCTTGTTCGCGAGCAGGCCACGCGACGACGCCTTTGCGACAATCGACGTACTTGGGTTTCCATCCAAAAGCGGCGTCCCGTCCCCACAAATCGAGGTAGGATGACCTCGCAGCCCCGTTGTCACCAACGTGATGAAGATCACATCTGGGCCTTTGAACCTACTCTATGCTCGCGGCATCAAATCGCCATCAGGCGTCACAGCGAGGTTACGACAATGACCCATTTCAACAAGTTTTTTGGACTGACGGTGATTACCCTCACGGCCGCACTGTCGCTGACAGCCGGCCTGGCTTTCGCCGGCGACACCAACGTCTCCTCCAGCCAGATCCTGGATGCGTTGAAGCCAAAGCCGGTGACCCGCGGCCTGTCCGTCGGTCCGCAGGCCGACCCGACGGCGCAGGCCAAGGAAGCGACGTTCCTCAACACCGTGCGCAACCGGCAGACCCGTTCGCTCTCGATGGGCGAGCGCGACCAGATCGCCGAGCTCGCCGCGACCAAGCCGAACATCGATCTGGAGATCCAGTTCGACTACAACTCGGCCGACATCGCCAAGACCTCGGTACCCTCGGTACAGGCCCTCGGCAAGGCGCTGTCCGATCCGTCGCTGAAGGGCTCGACCTTCGTGGTCGCCGGCCATACCGATGCGATCGGCACCGAAGAGTACAATCAGGGGCTCTCGGAACGCCGCGCCGACACCATCAAGAAGTACCTGGTGCAGAACTACGGCCTCAACGGCACCGATCTCGTCACCGTCGGCTATGGCAAGACCAAGCTGAAGGACGCTGCCAATGGCGCCGATCCCGTCAACCGCCGCGTCCAGGTCGTGAACATGGATACCAAGACGGCCTCGAAATAATCGCTGCGCGAAACACGCCGCCCGCCACGACGATGGCGGGCGGCGATGTCATATCCAGCTCTGAAACAGCATCAGGCGGTTGAACGTCTGCATCGACGTGCCGATGAACGCCGCCGAAATCGGCAGCATCACCGCAAAGCCTATCGCGGCGACGCCGACATAAGCCCATAACAGCCAGCGCGGCGACCCCTCTTTGGCCAGCACATAGACCAGCGCGAGCGAGGCCGCTGTTGCGGCCGGCAGATAATAATAGATGAAGCCCAGCGTACGCGGCAGCAACGCCCAGGCAAGCCAGGGCCCGAAATAGAACGCCGCGATCAGGAATGCATCCCACCGCCGCGCGACGATAAAGTCGCGGAGTACCACGGCGAGCGCGAGCAGCGCCGGCCAAAGCACCAGCGGATTGCCGAGGAAAACGACCGCCGCGACGTTGTCGTCGGCCGTCTTGTCGAACAGGAACCAGACCGGCCGCGCGAGCAACGGCCACGACGGCCACGAGCTCATATAAGTGTGGCCCGCGATCGCGGTGGTGGTGTTGTCGGCAAAGATCCGGCGCTGCGCCTCGATCAGATCCGACAGCGACAGACCGTAAAGTGGAACGAAGGCGGCGAGATATGTCAACGCCGGCAATAGCGCGAAGCAGAGCGCGACATGGTGCGCCCTGAAGTCGGGCCAGAGATCCGGCCGGTACCAGTCGCCCGGCCTGGCATCGGCAAACAGCGTGCGCCAGCTCCGCATCAGGCGGACCATGGCAACGATGACGACGCAGACGCCGAGCGGAAACAGCCCGCTCCATTTGCACGCGGCGGCGAGACCGAACAGCGCCCCGGCAAGCGCGAACAATGCATGCGGGCGCTCTCTTCGAAATCCGTGCATGAAGGCGGCGGTCGCGAGCAGGCCGAATCCAAGCGCGAAGATGTCGAGCATCGCGATGCGCGACTGGACGTACAGCATCTGGTTGAAGGCCCCGATCAGCGCGGCTGCGATCGCGGGGCCTTGTGCGGCAAACAGCGCGAGACCGCAGAGATAGATCGCCACGATCGCGAGTGCGCCAAACACCGTCGCCGGATAGCGCCAGCCGAGCGCATTATCGCCGAACGCCGCGATCGATGCTGCGATGATCTCTTTTGCCAGCGGCGGATGCATCGGATTGAGCACCGGCTGCGACAGCGTGGGGCCGAGCATCTGCCGCGCCGCGGGCACGTAATGCACCTCGTCGAACACCAATTTTTCCGGCGTTACGAGGCCGATCAGCAGCGCGAGATGTGCGGCTAGGAAAATCGCGACAGCAATCACTGCGCTCCGCGACAGCTTTGGAACTGCAGGCAATTGACCCGGCTTCTGTGAGGCTATTTTGCGTGGCAAATCTGCGTCACCGCGGACAAAAAAGATAACTCGCTCGCAGCATTGAACGCATTCTGCAGCGGCTGTCACTAAGCTAACGCGCGTCCTGCGCCGCTTGTGATAATTCTGCCACAACACAAATGCGCGCGGTCCGGTACGATCAGGGACATATCGATCGGTAGCGAAATGATTTTGCGTTCTTTGCTCTTCCCAATGCTGTTGTCGGCGTTGCTGTGCACAGCACCTTGCGCGCAGGCGCAGACCCGCGTCGGCGAAGCCGTCGTGGTCCAGAACGAAGTGGTGCGCCTCGCCGCGACCGCGACGCCGATCAATGTCGGCGACAGCATGCTGCGCGACGAGACCGTGCAGACCGGAGCCAACAGTGCGGCGCGCTTCGTCATGGCCGACAGCACCAACCTGTCGCTCGGGGCGAGCGCAACGTTGAAGCTCGATCGCACCGTCTTCAACGACGAGCACAGCTATCGCGACGTCGCGATCCGCATGACGACCGGTGCATTCCGCTTCGTCACCGGGCATTCGGAGAAGACCGCCTACAAGATCACGACGCCGCTCGCGACCATCGGCGTGCGCGGCACCACGCTCGACATCCTGTCCCAGCGCGGTCGCTCCGTCGTCGTGCTTCAGGAGGGGGCCGCCAGCGTCTGCACGCTGAGCTTCCAATGCGTGCAGCTCATCCAGCCCGGCGATACCGCGATCATCACCTCGAGCGGCGGCAAGATCAGCATCGCCAAGACCAACACACCGCCCTGGACTTTCGCCGCCAACTGCGCCGCGAGTGCCGGGCTGTGCGCGGTCAACCAATATGCCGACGCCTCGCCGACCATCACGCCCGCCGTCCATGACGACGGCATGCTGTGCGGGCGCTGATCATGACGAAACTCCGGATGCGGCGCTTCGTTCTCCTGGCTGCGCTCACCACAGCCGGGACGTTCTTGCTGCTGGCAGCCCAGTTGCAGCCGGTGGCGGCCCAGACGCCGACGCCTACGCCGACTTACACGCCCACACCTACGCCTACGCCCACGGCGACACCGACACCGACGCCGACCCCGAGCGCTTCACCATCGCTAAGTCCGAGTCCGTCGCCGACGCCGACCGGCGCCGATTCCAGCGGCAATTCGATCGGCGGCCTCGCCAACCAGCGCTTCAACCAGATGATCACCAACCGGGTGCTCGGCACTGTGCTGCTCGGTGTGAACGAGCAGGTCAATTGCAGCGACTGCGTCAGCGCGTTCGGCTCGGCCGGCTCGTTCTCCGCCGGCATCCACGGCCGCAAGGAGCTCACCAATAACCTGTCGCTGCTCGCCGGCATCGCCTACACGCAATACAGCGAGGGCGGTTACAACATCACCAGCGCGCCGATCGGCGCCTTCGCGCTGCGCTATGACTTCACCGACTGGGGCACGTCGCGCCCGTTCTTCGACATCGGCACGATCCTGACCCCCTGGGAGAAAGCGCGCTACACCCGCAGCTACAACACCAGCCTCGGACCGGTGAGCGTCACGAGTTCGACCAACGCCGCGAATTACGCGGTCTACGGCCGTGCCGGCTGGATGAGCCGGCTGTCACCCCGCGACGAAATCGCAGCGTCCATCGAAGTCTGGCAGCTCTGGCAGCGCGTATCCGGCTACGCGGACAACATGGCGGCGTTCAATCCGTTCGACGCCACCATTGCGACCGGCACCGACCGCACCAGCCTGGTCAAGATCGGCGGCCAGTGGACCCATCTCTACGGCAGCAACATCGAAGCCAACCTCAATGGCGGCTGGGTGCAGTCGTTCGCGTCCCACAGCGGCATCGTCGCCACCGTGACCGGCGATGGCACGGTGGTCCCGACGATGGGCAACCAGGGCTGGTTCGAATATGGCGGCCGCCTCGGCTTCCGGGTGCAGAAGGGCTGGATCGTGGACCTGTTTGCAAACGGCACGCTCGGTCCGCAGCCAGTGGGCAACACCATCCACGGCGGCGTCGGGCTACGGATCAATTACTGAGACGCATCGCCGAAGCACCGTCTCGTAGGGTTGGCAAAGCGAAGCGTGCCCACCACTTGTCACTCCGTGGCGGAAAGACGGTGGGCACGGCGCAGGAGCTCCTTTGCCCGCCCTACGGTAGCTGTGCTGAGATCACGCTGCCGATTTGCCCTCGAATGCGCGGCGCAAGGCCTCGACATCCAGCTTGACCATCTTCATCATCGCTTGCATTGCGCGGGCGGCCGCAGGCCTGTCCGAGCTCGAGAGAAATTCGAACATCACTTTCGGCACGACCTGCCACGACACGCCGTAACGGTCATTGAGCCAGCCGCACTGCTGCGCCTTGCCGCCATGGGCGAGGAACGCATTCCATACGCTGTCGACCTGGGCCTGATCGTCGCAATGGATCATCAGCGAGAGCGCGTGGGTGTACTCCATCTTCATCCCGCCATTGAGCGCGATTAGCGGCTGTCCGGCCACCGTGAACTCGACGACGAGTACCGAGCCCTCCCTACCCGACGGGTTGTCGGTGACGTTGCGCTGGACGTGCGTGATCTCCGAATTCGGCACCAGCGACACGTAGAATTTCGCGGCTTCTTCGGCGTCGCCGTTGAACCACATGCAGGGCACGACCTTGGACATTTGCGAAGGCTCCTCTTCCGGATTCGATTTTGTCGAGCTTCAATCAGGCCATCGCGGGTTGGGCGGGGGCAGCCGCGAGGTCCATCCAGTTCACGCCCCACATATGACCATCCGGATCCTCAAAGCTGCGGCCGTACATGAAGCTGTATTCGTCGACCGGGCTCGGATCGGCCATCCCGCCTGCAGCCTCGGCCTTACCCACGATAGCGTCCACCTCGTCGCGGCTGTCCGCGGAGAGACAGAGCAAAACCTGATTCGAGGTCTTGGCATCCGCGATCGGCTTCGGCGTGAACTGACGGAATTTGTCGTGGGTCAGCAGCATGGCGTAGATGGTCTCGGAAAAGACCATGCACGACGCCGTGTCGTCGCTGAATTGCGGGTTCCTGACCGCGCCAACCGCCTCATAGAACGCCGTGGCGCGCTTGAGGTCGGTCACCGGCAGGTTGACGAAGATCATCTTGGGCATCGGAAGCTCCTTGCGAGGGGTTCTGCCCAAGGACGGACGGCCAGACGGCCATCCGACACGGCTTCCTATTATTTTTTTTGACCAGCCCGCCCGTTACGCATGAACGGCGAAAGCCGGCAGCAGGCGTTACTTCGTCTCGTTGGGATCCCGGTGCACCGGATCGATCCACAGCACGTTCTCGGGCTTCTCGACCGGCTCGATATCGAGGTTGATTGCGACCGCCTCACCGTCGCTGCGCACCAGCACGCATTCCAGCACCTCGTCGGGGCTGGCGTTGATCTCCTGATGCGGCACGTAGGGCGGAACGAAGATGAAATCGCCGGGGCCGGCCTCGGCGGTGAACTGCAGGCTCTCGCCCCAGCGCATCCGCGCCTTCCCCTTCACGACGTAAATGACGCTTTCGAGATGGCCGTGGTGATGCGCGCCGGTCTTGGCATCCGGCTTGATGCTGACGGTGCCCGCCCATAATTTCTGTGCGCCGACGCGGGCGAAATTGATCGCGGCCGCGCGGTCCATCCCTGGCGTGGACGGCACGTTGGTATCGAGCTGGTTGGCGGGAATGACGCGCACACCGTCATGTTTCCAGCGATCGTCATGATCGTGTGCATGGTGCGGATGTGTGTGGTCATGGCCGGTCATCTGGACTGCTTTCTGTTGGTTCCGTGCCGTCGCAAACTAGCTCAAGGTCGCGCCGGCAAGCCATACCAAAATCGGAACTCTCCCAGCCATGAAACGTTGTCTCCATAAGCAAAACGAAGGAGAGTTTCATGGGTAGCACCACCGACAAGATCAAAGGCAGCACGAATGAGGCGATCGGCAAGGCCAAGCAGGGCATCGGCGAAGCCACCGGTTCGGACCGCATGAAGGGCGAAGGCGCGGTTCAGGAAGTGAAGGGCAAGGGCCAGCAGGCCATGGGTGACGCCAAGGACGCCGCGAAGGACGCGACGGACCGGGCCGCCGCCGCGGCAAAGCGCGCAGCCGACTAACGAGCGCAGGCTTGCATGCGAAAAGACCGGCCGCAAGGCCGGTCTTTTTTGTTGGCGGGTTTCATTTCACCCCAAGCAATTCCACGTCGAACATCAGCGTCGCATTCGGCGGGATCACGCCACCGGCGCCGCGCGCGCCGTAGCCGAGTTGCGGCGGAATGATCAGCGTGCGCTTGCCACCGACCTTCATCGAGGCAACGCCTTCATCCCAGCCGGCAATGACGCGGCCCTTGCCGATCGGAAACTCGAACGGCTCGTTGCGATCGACCGAGGAGTCGAATTTCTTGCCCTTCTGGCCGTTCTCGTACAGCCAGCCGGTATAGTGCATCACGCAAATCTGACCCGCTTTTGGCGAGGCACCAGTGCCGGCGACGCTGTCGATGATCTGCAAGCCTGAAGCTGTGGTCATGGTCTTCCCTGCGGTCTGGGCCGAGGCCGTGGTGGAAACGAAGCTGGACACGCCGCCGATCATTGCGATCGCGAGTGCCGACATGATGGCGAGGAGCACGCGTTGGAAACGCTGCATAAGGCACCTTCCGTTCGAGGCGGGAGGTGTCTAGCCCAACGCGGGAGTGGTTTCCACCCCTCAAACCTCGATATTTTCCAACCGCACCGGCAGCTTGCGGATGCGCTGACCGGTGGCGTGATAAATCGCGTTGCAAATCGCGGCGTTGGTGCCGACATTGGCAAGTTCGCCGAGGCCTTTCGCGCCGGCCGGGTTGATGTGATCGTCCTGCTCGGACAGCAGGATGACCTCGACGCCGGGCACGTCGGCATTCACCGGCACGAGATAATCGGCGAAATTGTCGTTGACATAGCGCGCGGTGCGCTCGTCAATCTCGGTGGCCTCGAGCAGCGCCGAGGACATGCCCCAGATCAGACCGCCCATGAGCTGGCTGCGCGCCGTCCGCGGATTCATGATGCGTCCAGCCGCGAAGGCGCCGACCAGGCGCGGCGCACGGATTTCACGCGTGAAGCGGTTGATCCTGATCTCGACGAACTCCGCACCGAAGGCGTAGGCGATCTTGTCTTTCATTTGATGGCCGCCGACCAGCCGCGCGTGCCCGCTGTGCATGGCCTTGAAGGAATCCAGTGGCGCTCCGTCCGGCTTCCACTCGCCATACTCCTCGACCACGCCAACGCCGAGCGCGTCGAAGGCTTTCTCGATGTCGAGCGGGCGATCGCTCTTCGCCGCCTGGGCTGTCGCCGTCTGTCCCATGCCGATCGTCTCCTTGGCCCGGTCCGTCAGGCTGTCGTTCGGCATGACTGCCTTGAACAGCCGTTGGCGGACCTGATCGCAGACCATCATCACGGCCGAACAGGTGCTGGCCGTCGAGTTCGAGCCGCCCGCGACCGGCGCCGGTGGCAAATCGCTGTCGCCCAGGAAAACCGAGACCCGCTCCAACGGCACCCCAAGCCGTTCGGCTGCGGTCTGCGCGATGATGGTATAGGCGCCGGTGCCGATCTCGTGGCCGGCGATCTCGACCCGGGTGCGGCCGTCGCGCTGGAGGCGCACGCGCGCCGCGGAGGGCGCCATCTGGGTCGGATAGCAGGTGGCCGCGCAGCCGTAGCCGATCAGCCAATCGCCGTCCGACATCGATTTCGGCGCCGTTGAACGCTGGGACCAGCCGAACGCTTTCGCGGCCTCGTCGAAGCACACCATCAGCGACCGCGACGTGTACGGCTTGCCGGTAATCGGCTCATTGGTGGTGTCGTTGACGCGGCGAAGCTCGACCGGATCCATGTTCAGTTTGACGGAAAGCTCGTCCATCGCGCTTTCCAGCGCGAACATGTAAGGCACCTCGGGGGGCGAGCGCATGAAGCCGGGCGTATTGCGGTCGGCCCGCACGATCGACACCAGGCTGTCGACATTGGGGCAGGCATAGAGCCGCGTCGTCGTTTTGGTGCCGCCGACGCAATAGGCGTCCGGACGCGACGAGACTTCGGCGCCTTCGTGCCTGAGCGCGACCAGCTTGCCGTCGCGGCTGGCGCCGAGCTTGATCTGATGCCGCGTCTCGGCGCGATAGGTTGCGATGGTGAAACCCTGGTCGCGTGGCGGGACCAGCTTGATCGGCCGATTCAAGCGCCTGGCGATGGCAGCGATGATGGCGGTGCGCGGCGTCATCGAGCCGCGCGAACCGAAGCCGCCGCCGACATAGGGATTGACCACACGCACCTTGTCGGCATCGATGCCGAGCTGCTCGGCCACGCCGTTCTTCAAGCCATAGACGTACTGGCTCGGTTCGTAGATGACGAGGTCGTCGCCCATCCAGGCGCAGCTCGTGGAAAACAGCTCCATCGGATTGTGGTGCTGCGTCGGCGTGTCGTAGGAGGCAGTCAGCTTGACCTCGGCTTGATCGAACGCCTTGGCGAAGTCGCCGACCTGCGGGTCTTCCTTGAATTGCGAGTTCTGGCCTTTCGCAGCGGCTTTCGTCGCCCCCGGTGAACCGAAGCTGGCGCTCGGCGTTACGGGCGCATAGCTGACCTTGACGCGGTTGGCGGCCTCGCGCGCAGCCTCGTAGCTTTCGGCAATAACCACCGCGATGATCTGGCCGTCATGGGCGATCTCAGCCGATTTCAGCGGCTGGATCGTGGTGCCGGCGTAGCCGCCATTGCTGAAGAGCTTGGACTCTTTTAGTTCCGGTGCGTTCTGATGCGTGACGATGTCGATGACGCCGCGGACGCGCATGGCATCATCCAAATCGAAGCGGTCGACGCGGCCCTTGGCGATCGCACTGGTGACCAGGAATGCGTAGCCCGGATTGGCCAGCGGCATATCGGACGCATAGGTCGCCCGGCCCGTGACCTTTGAAACGGCGTCGTAACGCGGCGCGGGCTGGCCCATATTGGCCTTCGGCTCGGGAGCAGCAACGATCATGATCTGATCTCCATTGTTGCGGCCTGCGCAAGCGCGCGTGCCACCACGCGCTTGCCGAGCGCAATCTTGAAGCCGTTGTGCTGGCGCGCCTTGGCGTCTGCAAAGGCTGCATCGGCGGCGCGCTCTGCCAGGCCGTCATCGAACTTCTGGCTCTTCAGCAGGGCCTCGGTTTCGCGTGCGCGCCACGGCACAGTGGCGACACCGCCGATCGCAACACGCGCGTCCCTGATCACGCCATCCTGCACGTCAAGCGCCACCGCAGCCGAAGACAGCGCGAATTCATAGGACTGCCGGTCGCGTGCCTTGAGATAGACCGAGCGCGGCCAGCGCCCGGGGATGGAAAACGCCGAGATCAGCTCGCCAGGCTGAAGCGTCGTCTCGATCTCGGGTGTCGTGCCAGGTGGCTTGTGCAACTCGGCAAACGCAATGCTACGGCTGCCGGATTTGCCGGTGATTTCAACCGCGGCATCGAGTGCAATCAAGGCCTGCGCCAAATCGCCAGGATATGTCGCGATGCACCGATCCGAAGTGCCGAGCACCGCATGCATGCGGTTGACGCCGTCCATCGCCGCACAGCCGGAGCCAGGATTCCGCTTATTGCAGTTCTCATAAGAAATATCGCGAAAATAGCTGCAACGCGTCCGCTGCATCACGTTGCCGCCAAGCGTCGCCATGTTGCGCAACTGGGCACTGGCGGCAAGCTTCAGCGAGTTCGCGATCACCGGATAATTGCGCTCGATCTCGCTATGCGCGGCAACATCGGACATCTTTGCGAGCGCGCCGAGCCTCAAGCTCTCGCCGCCAGTCTCGATTGCCGACCAGCCTTGCGCGAGCGGATTGATATCGACAATCGCGGTGGGCCGCATCACGTCGAGCTTCATCAAATCGATCAGTGTGGTCCCACCCGCAAGCGGCTGCGCGGCGGCCTGGGTCAGCGGATTATCGGCCGCCGCGGCTGCGCTGAGCAGCTGTACGGCCATGTTCGGGTCTGTTGCTCGTTGATAGAGAAAGGATCGCATGAACCTATCCTTTCATGATCTCAGGCGCGGCCTGCTTCACGGCGGCGACGATATTGGGATAGGCGGCGCAGCGGCAGATATTGCCGCTCATATATTCGCGGATGTCGGCGTCGCTGCCGGCATGTCCCTCTTTCACGCAGGCTATCGCCGACATGATCTGTCCCGGCGTGCAGTAACCGCACTGGAATGCATCGTTGTCGACAAAGGCCTGTTGCATCGGATGCAGGCGATCGCCGGTGGCGAGACCTTCGATCGTGGTGATCTCCTGGCCCTCCGCCGCGAGCGCGAGCGTCAGGCAGGACACCACGCGTCGCTCGCCGATCAGCACCGTACAGGCGCCGCATTGGCCGTGATCGCATCCCTTCTTGCTGCCGGTCAGTCCGAGATGCTCCCGCAAGGCATCGAGAACGGTGGTGCGGGCGTCGATGTGCAGGCGCTTGTCTTGCCCGTTCACGCGCAAGGTGACGTCGACGGGCAGCGTCGGGTCCTGAGCGGTTGGCGACTGAGCGCCTTCGGCAACGGCGCGCGCGGTCATGGGAATGAGCGCGCTGCCTGCGACACCGGCCATGAAGGCGCGCCGATCGAAACCTACGTTTCTGGAACCTGTCTTGTCGCGCATGACGGCCTCCGCCGCTTCGAGACAGCAGCGCACGTCTGCGCCGCTCATCGCCCCTTAACTTGGAGCAACGAGCGCAGTTCCGGAACAAGAAAGGGTGAACGCAGCAAATGCCGCGTCGCCCTCCGTCAACTTTTGCTGATCTCGCGTGAGGAACTCGGCCTCCGCAAGCCATCAATAGCCGAGTGCGCAGCCGTCCTTGCGCGGATCGGAACCGCCGGTGAGCGTGCCCTTGTCCCAGTCGATCCAGATCGCCTGCGCGCCGCCGAGCGGGCCGACCACGCTGGTGGTCTTGTGGCCGAGCTTCTTGAGGCCTTCGACGATCTCGGCCGGCACGCTGTCCTCGAGTTGAT
Source organism: Bradyrhizobium sp. Kon10 (assembly GCF_055807395.1). Lineage (NCBI taxonomy): Bacteria > Pseudomonadati > Pseudomonadota > Alphaproteobacteria > Hyphomicrobiales > Nitrobacteraceae > Bradyrhizobium > Bradyrhizobium sp. Kon10. The sequence goes on from NZ_JBVVOZ010000001.1 coordinate 563,010, forward strand.
ATTGGCCCTCGTAATGCAGGCCGCGCGGCATATCGATCGCCTCCTGCACGTCGCAGCCATAGTCAAGGATGTTGGTCACCACACGGGTCTGGCCGACCGGCTGGTACTGGCCGCCCATCACCGCGAACGGCATCACGGACCGGCCAGCCTTGGTGAGCAGGCTCGGCATGATCGTGTGCAGCGGGCGCTTGCCGCCGGCGATGCTGTTCGGGTGGCCCGGCTGGATACGGAAGCCGCCGGCGCGGTTCTGGAACAGCACGCCGGTGTTGTTGGAGACGATCGCCGAGCCGAAGGAATGCGCGATCGAATTGATGAACGAGCAGACGTTGCGGTCCTTGTCCACCACGGTGATGTAGATGGTCGAGGGATTCATCGGCGGCGCGACGTTCGGCAGGTCGAGCATGCCGTCCATCCGGATCTTGCTGATGTGCTCGTCGGCAAATTCCTTGGCGAGGATCCTGGCCACCTCGATCTGCATGTGCTCGGGATCGGCGACATGCAACTCGCGATTCATGTAGGCGATGCGCGCGGCCTCGGCTTCGAGATGGAAGCGCTCGACGCTGAGGGGCGCGTATTTCGTCAGGTCGAAGCGCGACAGGATGTTCAGCATCAGCAGCATGGTGAGGCCGGGTCCGTTCGGCGGGCATTGCCAAACATCATAGCCCTTGTACATCGTGCCGATCGGGGTCGTCGTCTCGGTCGTGTGCGCGGCGAAATCGTCCAGCGTGTGCAGGCCCCCGATTCCGCGCAGGGTCTCGACCATGTCCTCCGCGATCGGGCCCTTGTAGAAGGCATCGCGGCCATCCTTCGCGATCGCGCGCAGCGTCTTGCCGAGCTCGGCCTGGCGGATGACATCTCCGGCGACCGGCGGCTTGCCGTGCGGAAGGAGATAGCGCTGGGTATTGGTGCCGTTCTTCAACTTCTCGAACTGGTTCTTCCAGTCGAAGGCGATGCGGGGCGCAACGACGTAGCCCTCCTCGGCCGCCTTGATCGCCGGCTGGAGCAGCCGGTCGAAGCCGAACTTGCCGTGGTCGCGCAGCACCATCGCAAAGGCGTCGATCACGCCGGGGATCGAAACCGCATGCGCCGAAGTCAGCGGCACGGAGCTCATCTTGCGCTCGAGATACCAGTCGGCGTTCGCGGCTTTCGGGGCACGGCCGGAGCCGTTATAGGCCACGATCTTGCCCTCGCCGCGCGGTTGGATCAGCGCAAAACAATCGCCGCCGATGCCGGTCGATTGCGGCTCGATCACGCCGAGCAAGGCCGAGCCCGCCACCGCCGCATCCACCGCCGTGCCGCCCTCGCGCAGCACCTCGATGGCGGCGAGCGACGCCAGCGGATGCGAGGTCGCGACCATCGCGTTGGTGGCGTGGACCGTGGACCGGCCGGGGAAGTGGAAATTTCTCATGCGAATTCTTGCTCTCCGAGGCCGCTGGCTAAGTCCTGGCGCGCGCGTCCCGCGCCAGTTTGAAAACCGGGTCTTCATGGCACATTCCACCCCGCCCGGGCAATGCTGGCATACCACGGAAATGGCTGCCATCCGCTAGGCGTATAGGCCTTTCGCGCACCGCAACCATGCGGGTTTTCTGCGCGCGGGCCGCCTGCTAAACGGGCGGCATGATTTACAAGGTTGCCGCCTTCTATCAATTCGCCGCCCTGCCCGATTACCGCGAGCTGCGCGAGCCGCTGCGCGCATTCTGCGCTGGCCTGGCGCTGAGGGGCAGCGTGCTGCTGGCTCAGGAAGGCCTCAACGGCACGATCGCGGGCGCGCCCGACGCAATCGACGCCTTCACCCATGAGCTCGCCCATGGCGACCTGTTTGGCGGCAGGCTGAACAATCTCGAATTGAAGTTCTCGACCGCCGCGGCGATGCCGTTCGGCCGGCTCAAGGTGCGGCTGAAGAAGGAGATCGTCACGCTCGGAGACGAGGCCGCCGATCCAACGCGGCAGGTCGGCACTTACGTCGATGCCGCCGAGTGGAACGCGCTGATCTCGGCACCGGACACGCTGGTGCTCGACACCCGCAACGCATTCGAAGTGGCGATGGGAACGTTCGAGGGCGCGGTCGATCCCGAGATCAGGAGCTTTGGCCAGTTCAAGGATTTTGCCGCCGAGCGGCTCGATCCGGCGAAGCACCGCAAGATCGCGATGTTCTGCACCGGCGGCATCCGTTGCGAGAAGGCGAGCGCGCATCTGCTCGCGCGCGGCTTTGCCGAGGTCTATCATCTCAAGGGCGGCATCCTCAAATATCTCGAAGAGGTGCCGGAAGCGCAGAGCCGCTGGCGCGGCGAATGCTTCGTGTTCGATGAGCGCGTGGCGCTCGGGCATGGATTGCGCGAATTTGGATCGCGCGAACGGGACAAGGACGCGGCACGTGACGAATGAGATCAAGGCGCTCGCTGAGCGCGTCGACACGCTGGAAGCGCGCCTGGCCTATCAGGACGACATCATCGAGAGCCTGAACCAGACCATCACCGCGCAATGGAAGCAGATCGACGCGGTGACGCGACAGCTCGCGCAACTCGGCGAGCGGCTGCAAGAGGCCGAGGCGAATGCGCCGGGGCCTGCCAACGAACGCCCACCGCATTATTGAGCGGGACTATTGTCCAGACGCCTTGAGCAGCAGGTTCATGACCTCGCCTGACATCATCAGGCGGTCGCGGCCGGCGTCCTTGGCGGCGTAAAGCGCGCGGTCGGCGGCCTCCACCAGCGATCCCGTGCCCGCGGTACGCTCCAGCGCCGGCCGGCAGGCCGCACCGCCCACCGAGACGGTGACGGATGCCACCGGATTGGAGGCATGAACCAGCCCGGCATCGCGGACGGCGCTGCGGATCCGCTCGCCGATCCGGCCACAGCCCGCGGCATCGGTGTTCGGCAGCAACATGGCGAATTCCTCGCCGCCATAACGCGCCGCGAGATCGCCGACGCGCTGCATCTCGGCCGCGATGATTTTCGCGACAACGCGCAAACAGGCGTCGCCGGCGGGATGGCCGTACTCGTCGTTGTAGGACTTGAAGTGATCGACGTCGATCATCAACAGCCCGAGGCTGGAGCGATCGCGGTAGGCGCGCGCCCATTCCTCGTTCAGCCGCTCGTCGAAGCGGCGGCGGTTGGCAAGGCCCGTGAGGCTGTCCTCGATCGCGAGCGTCTCAAGCCTTGTCTCCAGCTTCTTCTGCTCGGTGATGTCGCGCGAGATCGCGACCACGCCATCGGCGCTGCCGTTGTCCTTGCGCGTCACCCGCATGGTTGATTCCAGCCAGACCTCGGATTTCTGCCGATGCACGTTGCGGTAGGTGACGCGCGCTTCGTCCTTCTCGCCGCGCTTCATGGCGTCGATGATGGCCTGAACCTGCGGCAGGTCCTCCGGATGGACGCCCGCGAGCGCGGGCGTGCCGATCAGTTGATTGGCGCGCCAGCCGACGACGCGGTTCGACGACGGCGAAACATAGCGCAGACGCTCGTCGAGCCCGATCCGGGTGACCATGTCGCTGGAGCCTTCCGCGAGCAGGCGGAAATGCGCTTCCTTCTCGACCAGGGCGGCGGCCATGTGCTGGCCGCGTTGCAGCTGCCGCACCAGCACCGCGCCGATGACGGCAATCAGCATCACCAGCGCGAGCACATAGAGCATGCGGGAAATCGCGGCGGCACGCCACGGCGCGAGCAGCTCGTCCTTGTCGACCGTCGCGAGCAGGACGAACGGATAGCGGCCGGACCGCTTGAAGAAGCTGACGCGCTCGATGCCATCCAGTGGCGACTTGAAATGAGAGGTGCCACTCGGCCGTAGCAGGCTTGGGTCCCGGAACAGCGGGGTGTCACCGACGTTGCGGCCGACGAATCGTTCGTTGCTCGGGTTGCGCGCGATGATGAAGCCATCGCCGTGAATCAGCGTCACGGAACTGTTGCGGCCGATCTCGAACTGCTCGTAGAAATGCGAAAGATATTTCGAGCTGATCGCCGCCAGCACCACGCCACCGAAACTGCCGTCCGGCTTGTTGAAACGGCGCGACAGGGTGACCACCCATTCGCCGTCCAGAAGGCTCTTCACGGGGTGGCCGATATGGGCCTCGCGCTTGGGCGAGAGCTGATGGTAACGAAAGAAGGCGTCGTCGCTGAGCGTGGAGGCAATGGTGCCGGGCGAGGTCAGCCAGTTGCCATGCTCGTCGATGATGGCGAGGCTGTGGATGCGCTCGATCGCCTTCTTGCGCACCTCAAGCAGGCTGCGCAGCTTCGTGATCGTGGCGAGGTCGGTACCGTCCATCTCCAGCCGGCTGACGACGCCGACAACACCGGAATCCAGGAGATCGAGACTGTCCTCGGCATGCTGCGTCAGGGAGCGGGCGACGTTCGCCATCTCCGTCTCGGCGCCTTTGAGCACCGCGTCGCGTGCCGCCCATTCACGCCAGCCGCTGATGCTGAGGATCGCCACGCAAGTGAGCACGACAAAGGCTGCCGCGCGCAGCGGCAGGCGGCTCGATCCGACTCTTTGTGAGACGACGTTCATGCGGCAGAAATCTCCGATCGCCGGACCTTCTGCCGCTTCTGTTATTGAACCCTGAAACGCTTGCCGACATTTCCGGGTTTTCCCGTACTCCTACGGACCAAAGCGTCCGCAGATCGCTAACAATGCGTTATCGAACCTGTCGGAAACCGGCGACGGCGCGCCCTAGCTGAAGATGGCCTTAACCTTGTCCCAGAGCGACAGGCTGTCGGCCTCCGCGTCGGCTTTCGACGGGGTCGGCTGGGCGGCGCTGACAGGATCGGAGGCGGGGAAGCTATCTCTCAGCCCGGCATCGAGCTTGGCATGGCGATCGGCGGCGAGGGCTTCGCGCAAATCGTCGGCGTGCTTGTCATGCGGCGCGGGATTGAATGGTTCAGCCATGATCGCTCCTCCATTGGTCGGGTCAACGCGGCGCATTTGCGCTGGTTCCCCTGTTCCGCTCGGGCCCTCGGCGGTGTATCAGGAACCTCAATCTGCAACAGGACGGTTCGTGCCCCAGTCTCCGACCAAGCCTTTCATCGACGTGCTCTCCGGCCAGCGGCAGGCGGTCCCGCCGGTCTGGATGATGCGGCAGGCCGGCCGTTACTTGCCGGAATATCGCGAGGTCCGCGCCAAGGCCGGCGGCTTCCTTGATCTCTGCTTCAATCCGGAGTTCGCTGCCGAAGTGACGCTGCAACCGATCCGCCGGTTCGGGTTCGATGCGGCAATCATCTTCTCCGACATCCTGGTGATCCCCTATGCGCTCGGCCGGTCCGTGCGGTTCGAGGTCGGTGAAGGGCCGCGGCTCGAGCCGCTGGATGATCCCGCCAAGGTCGCGACGCTCGCCCCGCACGCCGATCTCGCCACGCTCGCACCGGTGTTCGAGGCGCTGCGCATCGTGCGCCGCGCGCTCGATTCCAGAACCGCGCTGATCGGCTTCTGCGGCGCGCCGTGGACGGTCGCGACCTACATGGTCGCAGGCCAAGGCACGCCGGACCAGGCGCCGGCGCGCATGATGGCCTATCGGCATCCCGAGGCATTCGCGAAAATCATCGACGTGCTGGTCGAGAGCTCAATCGACTATCTGCTGGCGCAGCTTGCTGCCGGCGCAGACGTCTTGCAGATCTTCGACACCTGGGCCGGCGTGTTGCCGCCGGCCGAGTTCGCGCGCTGGTCGGTCGAGCCGACGCAGCGCATCGTCGAAGGCGTGCGCGCCAAGGTGCCGGACGCAAAGATCATCGGCTTTCCTCGCGGCGCCGGCGCGCAATTGCCTGGTTACGTCGAAGCCACCGGGGTGAACGCGGTCAGCATCGACTGGACCGCGGAGCCGGCCTTCATCCGCGAGCGCGTGCAATCGCGCGTCGCCGTGCAGGGCAATCTCGACCCGCTGGTGTTGATCACTGGCGGCGCTGCGCTCGACCGCGCGGCCGACAATGTGCTGGCGAATTTCGGCCAGGGCCGGCTGATCTTCAACCTCGGCCACGGCATCCAGCCGGAGACGCCGATCGCCCATGTCGAGCAGATGCTGAAGCGTGTGCGGGGCTGAGCGTCCTCCCCCAAAAAAACGCGAAAACAACCCCATGCAAAGTAGAAATCATTGAAGAATTTCGTCCGGCATGGCTTGAGCCCCTGCAACAACGACGTTTGACTCGTCGGGCAAAACAGGCGCACGATGGCATGATCGCGATCGTGACTTCGCAGGTAGGCCGGGACGCCATTGGGACGCGGCGATTGGCGGTTCATCATGGAACAGCCGCCTTACGAGCTGCCGACTCGAGACCTTCGAGAATCTCACGGGCGCGCTTTATTGAAAAATTGTGTGTCGCCTGATCGAACGAGGGACCTCTCCGCATCATGTAACCATGGCGCACCCCGGGAGAGATGTGCAGCTTCCCTTGCATGTCGAATCCAACGTTTCGTTTGAGGTGCAGCGGCAATGCCCGGTCCGGCTGGGATGCGCGCTACGAAGATTGCGGCTGTCCAAGACGCCGCTGCGCTATTCCGGTCGGATCTTCGCAAGGCTGATCACCTTGGCCCACTTCTCGGTTTCACCCGCCATCAGCTTGCGGAAATCGCCGGGCGAGCCGCCGAGTGCCGTCGCGTCGAGACTACGAAGGCGCATCCTGAACCCGGGATCGGCCAGAGCGGCGTTGGTCTCGTTGTTGAGTCTGTCGATAATCGCGGCCGGCGTGTCCTTCGGGGCGCCGAGGCCGAACAGCGAACTCGCCTCGTAACCTGGCACGAATTCGCCGATGGCCGGGACATCCGGCAGCGCTTCGGATCGCGCTGCCGCCGTTATTCCGAGCGGGCGCAGCCTGCCGCTCACGATGTAGCCGATCGATGGCGCCAAATTCGCAAAGACGACCTGCACCTGCCCGCCGAGCAGATCCGTGATCGCCGGCGCCACGCCCCGATAGGGCACATGCTGAAGATCGAGCCGGCCGGCTTCCTGCTTGAACAATTCCGCGGCGATATGGGTGATCCCGCCCACGCCGCCCGAACCATAGGAGAGTTTCCCGGGATGGGCTCTGGCATAGGCGATGAACTCTGGAATTGTATGGGCACGAACCGATGGATGTATCACCATCACCAGGGCGCCACGGGTCAGACTCGCGACCGGCGCGATATCCCGCAGGAAATTGAAATCAAGGTTTTCGTAAAGCGTCGCATTGATCGCGTTGGGGGAGCCAACCAGCAGGAGAGTGTAGCCGTCCGGAGGCGCACGCACGACCGCCTCGGTGGCGATGTTGCTTCCCGCTCCGGGCCGGTTCTCGACGATGAACTGCTGGCCGAGCCGCTCCGAGCACCATTGCGCCACCAGACGCGCAAGGATGTCATTTGGCCCGCCGGCGGCGAATCCAACGATGATCCGGACCGGCCGCGAGGGATAGCTGTCCGCGTAAGCGATGCCTGACAGCAAAGGCGGTGCGGCCAGCCCCGCAGCAAGGCGCAGAAATTGACGTCTAGAGAGAGTCATAGGGCTTGTCCGCCGAACCTGCACTCGCGCCGGCTCCCGGCTGTCGAGGATAGTTGATGCTGGCATAAGCGCATAAGGCTATTGTCTGATGAGATCATCTCAAAACGGAAATGGGTGCTCCCATGCAGATGAGCGATCGTATCGGAAAGCGAATGAAGCTGCACGATCTGCATGTGCTGATGGCGGTGGTTCAGGCCGGCAGCATGGGCAAGGCGGCGGTCATGCTCAATACCACCCAGCCGAACATTTCGAGATCGATCGCGGAGCTTGAGCGTGCGTTCGGCGTGCGCCTGCTGGATCGCCATCGGCGCGGAATCGAGCCGACCGAGAGCGGCCGCGCCCTGCTCGATTGCGGTGCCGCCGTTTTCGACGAACTACGCCGCGGTGTGAAGAGCATCGAATTTCTGGCCGACCCCACCGCTGGAGAAGTGCGGATTGGAAGCACGGCTTTTCTGGCAGCGAGCTTCGTCTCCGCTCTCATCGATCGGCTCTCCCGGCGTCATCCCAGGATCAAGTTTCTGCTCGTGACCGGCTACATGGAGGCGCTGCACCGCGACCTCAGCGAGCGCAAAGTGGATCTGTTGTTCGTGCGGAGCGGCGGCCCGATTGCTGACGAGCGTTTGCATTTCGAATTTCTTTTCGAGGATTGCTATGTCGTCGCGGCGGGTGCCAAAAGTCCCTGGACGCGGCGGCGCAATATCCAGCTCTCCGATCTGGCGAAGGAGCGTTGGGTGCTTCCACCGCGGGAGAGCGTGATCGGATCGATCATCACGCAAGCCTTTCGCGCCGGCGGATTTGACTATCCACGCGCGACTGTCGTCACTGATTCCCCCCATATGCGGGTCAGCTTGCTGGAGACAGGTCGGTTCATCACCGTTTTTCCGGCTTCCGCACTGAAATTTCTCGCCAGAGGCTCAGCCCTGAAGGTCTTGTCGGTTGAACTGCCGGCGGCACGTCGACCGAACGGAATGGTCACTGTTGGGGATCGCGCCGTCAGCCCGCTTATGCAGCTCGTCATGGACAGCGCCCGTGAGCTCGCAAAGGCAATGGCGAAACGAAAGTGACAAACCGGATGTCTGCTTGTGGCCCCATCGCGATGCCACACTAGTTTGGTCGCTGTAGGCGCAAAGCGGACGTTGTCTCACTCCGCTTGAGTTGTGGGTCCACGCCCTACCCCGGCCGGCTGCGCTCGATGATCTCCGCCGCACCTTTCGCCAGCAGATCCAGTCCGACCGCACGGCCAAGCTCGCGCGGACGGTTGGCGGGGCCGGCGCGTGAGGCTTCGATGATGGTGTTGCCGGAGAGGTCGAGCACGGACGCGGTCAGCGACATCTGATCGCCAGTGATCGTCGAGAAACCCGCCACCGGTGAGTTGCAATGGCCGTTGAGCACCCACAGCACTTCGCGCTCGGCATCGGCACAGGCATGCGCGGCAGCGTCGTCGATCGACGCGAGGATACGCCGCGTCTGCCAGTCCTGCGCGGCGCATTCGACCGCGACGATGCCCTGGCCCGCCGCAGGCAGCATCTCCGCCGCGGAGAATTCGTAGGCGATGCGGTTGGCAAGACCAACGCGATCGAGGCCTGAGCGCGCCATGATCAATGCGTCCGCAGGCCCGACCGCGCCGCCGTCCGGCAGGCGCTGCTTCTCCCCATTGTCGAGCTTTCGCACGCGGGTGTCGGCGGCGCCACGGAAGTGAATGACCTCGACCTCCGGAAACAACCGCCGCACATAAGCGGCGCGGCGCACGGCGTTGGTGCCGACCTTGAAACCCTTGCCGCGTGACTGGCGCAGCGCCTCCAGGGTCACGCCGTCGCGCAGCACCAGCGCGTCGCTCGCGGGGTCGCGCGACAGCGTCGCGCCGATCACGAGGCCCGGCGTGTCCTCGTTGCCCGGCATGTCCTTCAGCGAATGCATCGCGGCCTGCAGCTCGCCTGACAGCACGGCGGCGCGGATCTGCGCCACGAAGGCGCCGCCCTTGCCGCCATGCGGCAGCAGCTTGCTGGTCTGGTCGAGATCGCCTGACGTGTCGAACTTGACGATCTCGACGTCGAGATCAGGCACGGCGGCGGTCAGGCGCCGCGCGATCTCTTCCGTCTGCGCCAGCGCCATCGCGCTCTTGCGCGTGCCGATCTTTAGTCGAATAGCCAAGTCGAAGTCCTTTCGAAGCGCGGGTTTACCGCGCATCCTCCAATATCATATCCGAGGCCTTTTCGGCGATCATGATGATCGGCGCATTGGTGTTGCCCGAGACCAGATCGGGCATGATCGACCCGTCGACGACGCGAAGGCCCTCGAGCCCCTTCACCTTCAGCCGCTGGTCGACCACGGCAAGCGCGTCATTGCCCATACGACAGGTCGAGGTCGGATGGTAGATGGTGCTGCCGCGATCGCGGCAGTAATCCAGCAGCTCGGCATCCGAGGATACCTTCGTGCCGGGATCATACTCGTCGATCACGAACGGCTTCAGCGCCGGCGCGTTCAATATCTTGCGCAGGATCTTCAGGCCTTCGACATTGGTCGTACGATCCGTCTCGGCCGACATGTAGTTGATGCGGATTTCAGGCGGCACGGTCGGGTCGGCGCTTTTGATGCGCAAGGACCCGCGGCTTTCGGGCCGGAGTTGGCAGACTGACGCGGTAAAGCCGGAAAAAGCGTGCAGCTTTTCGCCCATCTTGTCGGTCGAGAACGGCAGGAAGTGAACCTGGATGTCGGGCGAGGCCAGCCGCGGATGGGTCTTGAAGAACGCGCCCGCCGTGCCCGCCGCGATGGTCAGCCAGCCCTTTCGGAACAGCGCATAGCGTGCGCCGGCCATGGTGCGCCGGAGCGGATGATTGACGGTGTCGTTGAGCGTGATCTTCTGCGAGCAGCGCATCACGATGCGGACCTGCATGTGGTCCCGGAGATCGTGGCCGACACCTTGCGCGTCCAGCACGACATCGATGCCGTGCTGGCGCAGGAGATCGGCAGGGCCGACGCCGGAGAGCTGAAGCAGCTGCGGCGAATTGTAGGCGCCGCTCGACAGGATGACCTCCGCGCGCGCCCGGGCGCGGCGCAGGCTGGCGCCTTGCCGATATTCCACGCCGACGGCACGGCGCCCCTCGAACAGCACCCGCTGGCCGAGCGCAGACGTTTCGATCTTGAGATTGCCGCGGGTCTTCGCCGGGCCGAGATAGGCCACCGACGTCGAGGCGCGGCGGCCGTTGCGGGTCGTGGTCTGGAACAGGCCGACGCCTTCCTGCGTGGCGCCGTTGAAGTCGGGATTGTAGGGCAGACCGGTCTCGACCGCGGCGTCGATGAAGGCCTTCGACAGCGGATCGGTCACAACCATGTTGGACACCGGCAGCGGGCCGCCGGAGCCGTGATATTGGTCGGCGCCGCGCGACTGGTTCTCGGCCTTCTTGAAATAGGGCAGCACGTCGTCATAGCCCCAGCCAGTGTTGCCGAGCTGGCGCCAGCGGTCATAATCCTCGTGCTGGCCGCGAACATAAAGCAGGCCGTTGATCGAGCTCGATCCGCCCAGCGTCTTGCCGCGCGGCTGGAACACCTGACGGCCTTTCAGCTCGGGCTCCGGCTCGGTCTGATACATCCAGTTGACGGTCTTCTCCTTGAACAGCTTGCCGTAGCCAAGCGGCACATGGATCCAGATGTTAGTATCCTTCGGGCCGGCCTCGAGCAGCAGCACCGTGTGCTTGCCGTTCGCCGACAACCGGTTGGCGAGCACGCAGCCGGCCGAGCCGGCGCCGACGATGATGTAATCGAATTCGGGATCGGAGGGCGCGAGGGCGGAATTTGCGTTCATGCGCTACTGTTCTTCTTGTTGGCGGGCGTTTCCGGTTCGTCCCTTACAACACGCGAATAGAGCATGCAAAATTCTGTCGGTGGCGCGAGATACACCTCTCCCCGGAGGGGAGAGGTGATCCGAGTTCTGCGCGCGAAGCGAGCCAAGTAAGCTGGTCCGATTTTAGCACCATTACACGCGCACGCGCAGCGCTTCGACCAGCGACTTGAACGCACGGGCATATTCCACACCGGCCCTTGCGATATCCGCGCGTCCGGCGCAGGCGACCGCGGCTTCCGTCACCGCGCCGAGCAGCAGCCGCGCCAGCGGCTCGACCGGCTGCTTTGCAATCAGGCCCGCCTCCATGGCGGCCGCAATCGCGCGCGGCAGCTTGCCGCCGAAATGCCGGGCGTCGATCTCGCGCCAGCGCTCCCAGCCGAGCACCGCCGGGCCGTCGCGCAGGATGATCCGGCCGGTCGGGCCTTTGGCCGTAGCGGAAAAATAATGCTGGGTGCCGGCGATCATCGCGGCGAGCACGTCCTTCTCGGCCCGCGCCGCGCCGTCGATCTCGACGACGAGGTCGCGCGAGACCAGGTCAAACACGGCTTCGAACACCGCCTCCTTGGTCTTGAAGTGATGATAGACCGCGCCCTTGGCAACGCCGGCGGCTTCGGCGATCTCGTCCATGGTGGTGGCCGCAAAGCCTTGCGTCCCGAACAGGCGGCGCGCCGCCGTCAGGATCGCCTCCGATGTCGCGGCCCGCCGCTCCGCCTGTTTTGCCATCGCTCTCGTCTAATCCAATTCGGCCGATCGGACCAGTTGACTTTTCGACTGACGGTCGGTATTTACCGACTAGCAGTCGGTTTTAATCGTGAGGTCAGCCATGCCGAGCCGGAATGTTGTCGAAGCTTTTGCAAAGCAGTTGGAGGACGGGGATTTCGTCGGAGCGATCGAGCAATTCTACACGCCCGACGCCGCGACCTACGAGAACAACGCCGCCCCGACGGTCGGGCGCGACAAACTCGTTGCAAAGGAGCGCGGCGTGCTGGCCGCATTCAAGGAGGTCAAGGCGGTGCGGATCGGACCGAGCCTGATCGAGGGCGACAACGTCGCCACGCGCTGGACCTTCAGCTTCACCAACACGGAGGGCGTGACGCGGACGCTGGACGAGATCGCGTGGCAGACCTGGCGCGGCGATCAGCTGATCGAGGAGCGGTTCTATTACGATCCGAGACAGATGGGACGGTGACGCACGAGCGTCAAATACTGCTGTCATCGCCCGCGAAGGCGGGCGATCCAGTACGCCGAGGCAGTTGTGAATGAGCCGATGGGCCGCGGCGTAGCGGACGCCCCTTCGCGGGCTGTTGGCCGACCTGAGCGCGCGCCTCGTCCTTCGAGACGACCGCTTCGCGGTCTCCTCAGGATGAGGCTAAGCGGCATCGGAGCCGCCGGTTGAAACTGCTGCCGCACACTCGGTCCTCATCCTGAGGGCCCGCCAAAGGCGGGCGTCTCGAAGGATGGCCACAGAGAAATCGGCCCAGGGTGCCTTCTCAAAGAGACTGCCCAAGAGGAGAGAACCCTCACCCGCGCCTTCGGCGCGACCTCTCCCGCAAGCGGGAGAGGTGGAGCCCGCGGCGCGGTCAGTTTCTACTAACAAGCTCACGTCTACTAACAAGCGCTCGGTCACACCGGATCCGCCCGCAGCAGCGTGTCCACCGTGATGGTGCCGCGGGCGCGCGAGACGCAGGCGCAGATCTTGCGGTTCTCCTGCTTCTGGTGATCGCTGAAGAAGACGTCGCGATGGTCGATCTCGCCGTCGACCTCGACCACGTCGATGGCGCAGAGGCCGCATTCGCCGCGCTTGCAGTCGTACATGACGTCATGGCCGCTGGCATTGAGCACGTCCAGCATCGAGCGCTCGCGCGGGATTTCGAGCTCGACGTCGGATCCCTTCAGGCGCACGCGAAAAGCCTCCGTTGGCAGCGTGCCGCTGGAGCCAAAGGTCTCGTAGCGGAGATCTGCAAGTGGATGGCCGGCGCCGATCCAGGCGTGACGGGCGGCATCGAGCATCCGCATCGGGCCGCAGAACAGCGCCAACGCATCCTTGGGCACTGACGCGAACAGGGCGTCGAGATCGAGCCGCTCGCCCTCATCGCTGGCGTGGACGGCCAGACGATCTCCGAGCAGGTTGGTGAGATCATCGAGATACGCCGCATCGCCGCGCCCGCGCACCGCATAATGCAGCCTGACGTCAGCGCCACGCCGCGCCAGCGCCTGCGCGGCGCCGAAAATTGGCGTGATGCCGATGCCGCCGGCGATCAGGCAATAGTTTTCGCGCGTCCAGTCGACCGCGAGCAGCGACGACGGCCGCGTGATGTCGAGCCGCGCGCCCGGCTGCAACGACCACATGTAGCGCGAGCCGCCGCGGGAGTCCTCGGCACGCCGCACGGCGATCCGCAAGCCACGCGGCGACGCTTCGCCGACCAGCGAATAGGATCGCGTCTCGGGCTGGCCATCGATGGCGACGCTGACATTGATGTGGCTGCCGACCGGATAGGCGGCGCCGTCGAACTGATCCGGCTGGATCAGGAATTCGCGAATGCCCGGTGTGAGATCGCGGGTCGAGACCAGCGTGGCCGGAGTCCAGGTTTCGATGAATCGCATGCCACTCCCCTCAATCGGTTGGGGTCTTGATCAGCGCGAGCGCCGGCAAGAGGTTGAGATGGGTCCGGTTGCGCAGTGCGAGCCGCAGATTGCGCACGGCCAGCCGTGCATGCTCGCGCATGATGGCTTCGGCGCGGACGCCCTCGCGGTTCTCGATGGCGTCGATCGCGACGCGATGGTGCTCCTGCCCGATGATCAGGATCTGCTGCGCCTCGGGCAGCGCCGACTGCGCCATCACGAAGCCGCTCGGCGAGGCAAACGGCAGCGCCGAGGCGCGATCGATCTGCCGGATCAGGGGTGGGCTGCGCGACAATTCGGTGAGCAGCGCGTGGAAGCGCGCGTTCAGCGCGACATAGGACGAGAACGCATCGACCGAGATCGGGACCTGGCGCAGCAATTCGTCGATCGCGGCATGGCACTCCTTCAGCGGCTCGAGCTCGCGCGCGGAAACGCCGCGCTCGGCGGCGAAACGCGCGGCAAGGCCCTCCAGCGTGCCGCGCAGCTCGATGGAATCGGAGATGTCGCGCTCCGAGAATGCCTTCACCATGAAGCCGCCGGACGGGATCGCTTCCAACAGGCCCTCCTCCTCCAGCCGCACCAGCGCCATGCGCACCGGGGTGCGCGAGGCCCCGGTGGTCTCGACCGCCTGGAGCTCGGAGATGCGCTCGCCCGGCCGCAACGAGCCCGACAGGATCTGGTCACGCAGCGCGAGCTGCGCCTTCACCGTCTGCGAAACGGAGCGGTCGACCTCACGCTCGGCCAAGCCCCTACTCCGCCGCCTGAAGATGCTGCGGCGGGTTTTCCTTGGCGATCATCTTGTCGATCAGCTTGCGCGTCCACATCGCGCCGGCGTCGATGTTGAGATTGTAGAAGATGCGGTCCGGGTTCTCATCCATGGCGCGCTGCTGCGCCTCGAGGATCAGCTCGTCCTCGTGGAAGATGCCGGAGACGCCCTCACGGATCTCGGTGGTGATGCGCTGCTCACCGAGCTGGTAGTTTCGCATGAAGGACCAGAAGTAGTGGCAGGTCTTCTCTGTCTCCGGGGTGATGGTGTTGAGCACGAAGCCGTTGACGCCCTGTGAGCGGTCGCCTTCCGGCGCGCCGGCGCCGGTCGGCGCCACGCCGACGTCGATCGCGACGGTGCAGGGCGCCTCGAAGCGGATGATCTGCCAGCGGTCGACCAGGCCCGGCTTGCCGAGCTGTTTCGCCCAGAACGGCGGCGCCTCAATGCCGTGCATCCAGCGCGTCACCGTCACCGTCTTCTCGCCATGGGTGACGTCGAACGGCGCCTCGGCGACCGCATCGTTGCCGATCGAGGAGCCGTGCACGAAAGTCTCGTGGGTGAGGTCCATCAGATTGTCGAGCACGAGGCGGTAGTCGCAATTGACGCGGATGGTCTTGCCGTCACCGGCCCAGGCCGGGTCGTGGTTCCAGTGCATGTCAGGCACAAGTGCAGGATCGGCCAGCGCGGGATCGCCCATCCAGAGCCAGACATAGCGATGACGCTCGACCACGGGATAAGCGCGCACGCAGGCCGACGGGTTGATGGTCTCCTGCGAGGGCATGAAGGTGCAGCGGCCCTGCGCATTGTATTTCAGGCCGTGATAGCCGCAGACGACGGTGTCGCCCTCGAGCCGGCCCTTGGACAGCGGCACCAGCCGGTGCCAGCAGGCATCCTCCAGCGCGGTCACCGAGCCGTCGGCCTTGCGATACATCACGACATGCTTGCCGCAGATCGTCCGCGGCAGCAGCGCCGGCTTGACATCGGCGTCCCAGGCGGCGGCGTACCAGGCGTTCATGGGGAAGGGTTTGGTCATGGCGGCGTTCTCCCAGAGCTTATGGATACGTTATGTATACAATAGCACGAGGACATAATCGTTCAAGGCCGAAAACAGCCTACCATAATACCTAAACGCATCATTGTGTATACACGCTTATCTCCACTGTCATTCCCCGCGAAGGCGGGGAATCCAGTACGCCGCGCCGTCATTGGTTCACCCAACTGGCGGCACGGCGTACTGGATCACCCGCTTTCGCGGGTGATGACACCTGTTGAAACAGCGTGTCCTCCCCTGGAGGGACAGCGGGAGCCGCGCTTTGGCGGCTACGCCCCGAACACCTTCGCCAACCCGGCCTGCGCTTCCTGCTGGATCCGCCCCAGGTGCTCGGTGCTGCGGAAGCTTTCCGCGTAGATCTTGTAGACGTCCTCGGTGCCGGAGGGACGCGCGGCGAACCAGCCGAAATCGGTTTCGACCTTGATGCCGCCGAACGGCTGGCCATTGCCGGGCGCCTTGCTCAGCGTGGCGCGGACGGGATCGCCGGCGAGGTCCTTCAGCCCGAGCTGCTCGGGCGTGACCGACTTCAGGATGTTTTTCTGCGGCGTGGTCGCCGCGACGTCGATCCGCGCGTAATGCGGCACGCCGAGTTCGGCGGTGAGATCGCTGAAGAACTGGCTGGGATCGCGGCCGGTCCTAGCCATGATCTCGGCTGCGAGCAGGCCGAGAATGATGCCGTCCTTGTCGGTAGTCCACACCGTGCCGTCGCGGCGCAGGAACGAGGCCCCTGCACTCTCCTCGCCGCCGAAGCCGAAGCCGCCCGTGAGGAGGCCATCGACGAACCATTTGAAGCCGACGGGCGTTTCGACCAGCTTGCGGCCGAGTTTTTTGGCAACACGGTCGATGATCGAGCTCGACACCACCGTCTTGCCGATCGCGGCGTCGTTGCCCCAGTTCGGGCGATGCGCGAACAGATAGGCAATCGCGGTCGCGAGATAATGGTTCGGATTCATCAGGCCACCGGTGCGCGTCACGATGCCGTGGCGGTCGGCGTCGGTGTCGTTGGCAAACGCAACGTCGAAGCGGTCGCGCATCGCGATCAGGCTCGCCATCGCATAGGGCGAGGAGCAGTCCATCCGGATCTTGCCGTCCCAGTCCACCGTCATGAAGCGGAAGGTCGGGTCGATCGCCTCGTTCACCACGGTGGCCTTCAACCCGTAGCGCTCGATGATCGGATGCCAGTAATGCACGGCGGCGCCGCCGAGCGGATCGATGCCGATATTGATGCCGGCGGATCTGACCAGGTCGAGATCGACGACATTGCCGAGATCGGCGATGTAGGGCGTGACGTAGTCGTAGGCGTGGACGGTCGACGACTTCAGCGCCCTCGCGTAGTCGATGCGCTTTACGCCCCTCATGCCGTCGGCGAGATAGGCGTTGGCGCGCTTCTCGATCACGGAGGTCGCGTCGGTATCGGCCGGCCCGCCATGCGGCGGATTGTATTTGTAGCCGCCGTCTTCCGGCGGATTGTGCGAGGGCGTGACGACGACGCCGTCGGCCAGACCCGACGTGCGGCCCTTGTTGTAAGCTAGGATCGCATGCGAGATCACCGGCGTCGGCGTGTAGCCGCCGTCCTTGTCGACCATGATGTCGACGCCGTTGGCTGCAAACACCTCGACCGCACTGGCGAGCGCGGGCTCCGCCAGCGCATGGGTGTCGATGCCGATGAAGAGCGGGCCGGTCAGCCCTTTCTCCCGTCTGTAGTCGCAGATCGCCTGCGTAGTGGCGAGGATGTGGTGCTCATTGAAGGAGGTCTTCAGCGATGTGCCGCGATGGCCGGAGGTGCCGAACGCCACCCGCTGCGCCGGATCCGCCGCATCCGGCTTGTTGGCGAAATAGGCCGTCACGAGCCGTGGAATATTGGCAAGCGCGTCCGGCGAGACCAATTTGCCCGCCGCGGGATGAACATCAGCCACTGGAAATATCCTCGTCCTGCCGTATAGAGATTGCGGGGATACCATAGCATCGGCCGGGCCCTCGCCAAGAGCACAACAAGGGCGATGGGGAGGCGTTCCCTGCTGTCATTCCGGGGCGCGCCACTTGGCGCGAGCCCGGAATCCATCTCTCCGCATCACACGCCGCACGATGGATTCCGGGCTCGCGCTTCGCGCGCCCCGGAATGACGGTGCCGCAGCCGGATCATGCTATGGTTCGCGCCATAGAGATCATTCGAGTCGGCTCATGGCTGTTTCGCGCAAGCTCCTGCTGCTGACCAGTTGGCTCGCCCTGGCCGGCACGCCGTCGCTTGCCTCAGCCGCGGAATTCTACACCGAGGACCTCCGCATCCCGATGGTCGAGGCCGGGCCGCAGGGGCTGGAGGCGTTCCTGGTCCGCCCCGCGGCGATCAAGCGCTATCCGCTTGCGCTGCTCAGCCACGGCTCGCCACGCGATTTCGACGACCGCGCGACGATGTCGGCCCACAAATATTACGGCATCGCGCTCGAATATGCCCGGCGCGGCTTTGCCGCGCTGATCGTGATGCGGCGCGGCTACGGCACCTCGGCGGGCGGCCGCGTCGACAGCGTCGGTGGCTGCGCCAACGCCGCCTATTCGCCGGCGGCGGCGGTCGCGGTCGCGGATTTGCGCGCGGCGATCGATGCGATGGCGCGCAGGGCCGACGTCACCACGACCGGCATGATCGCGGCCGGGCATTCCGCCGGCGGGCTCGCCACGGTCGCGCTGACCGCGCAGGCGCCGGCGGGTCTCGTCGCCGCGATCAGCTTCGCCGGCGGCCGCGGCTCGCGCGACGATGACGACGTCTGCAATCCGGATGGGCTGGTGCAGGCCTTCGCCAACTTCGGCAAGACCTCGCGCGTGCCGATGCTGTGGGTTTATGCCAACAACGACCTGTTTTTCGGCCCTGACCTGGCGCGCCGCTTCTATGACGGATTTCGCAGCAGCGGCGGCAACGCCAAGTTCGTCGCGGCACCGGCTTACGGCGACGACGGTCATTATCTCTATTCAGTGGCGGGCCGTCCGCAATGGACGCCTTACGTCGACGCCTTCCTGCGCGAACGCGGGCTCGGCCGCGACATTTTGAGCGCGCCCGATCCGCTGCCGCCGCCTGGCCATTTCAGCGACGCTGCGCTCGCCGAATTTGCGCGCTATCTCGCCAGCACTACGCCGCACAAGGCCTTTGCGGTGTCGCCCAATGGCGGCTACGGTTGGCGCTCGGGGCGCAACACCGTGGAGGACGCCCAACGCGAGTCGCTCGCGGCCTGCATGAAATGGTCGCCGACATGCACGCTCTATGCGGTCGACGACCAACTCGCCGGGCCTGCTCAGAAGGCCTCCACCGATCAGGGATCGCGCGCGCGATAGCTCACCGCGCCGGTGCCCAGCTCCCGACCGCGACCGCCCTCAAGGGCTGCGACCGGGAAAATCGGTTGTTAACGCGAAACATATATGAGGGAGCCATGCTGTGGGATCGGGCACACAATTGTTCCAGCGCGGCGCGCAAACATGTCGCGATCGCTGTGCTTTTGTTGGCCTCGACCTGCGCACATGCCGAAGATGCCGCCTCGGGCGAAACCGAGACGACCTCGGCGATCGCCGCCCACAATGCAGATCTCGGCGCCGGAGAGACGGCGACATCACGGGCTGCAATCCGAACCATCATCGAACGAGAAACAGCCAAAACCAATCTGCCCGCCGACATTGCAGAGGCCGTTGTCTTCGTTGAAAGCGGCTACAACCCGACCACCATCGGCAGCGTCGGCGAGATCGGCCTCATGCAGGTGCGGCCGGAGACGGCGGCGATGCTCGGATTCCGCGGAAATAATGCCGAGCTCGCAGAGCCGGACGTCAACATCCACTATGGGGTGCTCTATCTCAGCCGCGCATGGCATCTCGCAGGCGGAGACCTTTGCCGCGCCCTGATGAAATATCGGGCGGGCCATGGCGAGGAGTCCATGACCCCGCGTTCGCAAGTTTACTGTAACCGTGCCCGCAATCGCCTTGTCGCAATGAACTCTTCGGCAGCGGACCCCCAGGCTGCGATCATCCCGGACGCGGCGCCGACGCCAACACCGGCCGCGGCGAGGCCGCCGACACAATCAGCGCGCAATGAAGAACCCTCGGTAGAGCCCAAGGAGGTCTATGCGCGCTATCGTCAAGGCACAGCCGCAGCCAGCCGCGCCTATTGGGCAGCTAAGGAAGCCCGGATCAGGCTGATTAACTCTCGCATCGAAGCAAGGTGGAAACGCGTCGCAACCCGGTGATACAACAGTTTGCCGTTGAGCGAGCGGCCATTAGGACAACAGGTATTTCCGAACTGAACCCGAATTGAGATCATGCACAACAGTTTGAGAGTTTTGTTCGCGATCATGGCGACGAGCGCGGTGGCGCTGTCGACCTTTCTCGCCATCCGGTTCGTCGTCAGCTTCGGTGGCTGAACGAGGCGGCGCTGGCGACCGCTTGAGGCGCCCGGCCGCAGCTCCTGTTCGATGTATCAGGACGATCCGACCTCGATCCGATACGACAAGCCTTCTTCCGCACCGGCTGCGATATGCATCAAACCCGGCTTGTCGCTGAATTCGCCGTCGAAGCCCGCGGGGCTCGCAAAGCCGCGCCAGGGCTCGATGCAGAGGAACGGCGCGCCCGAAGGTTTCGACCAGACGCCGAGTTCGCGAAAGCCGCGCCATGACATTTTGAGCCAAGGCCCGGCGCCCTGCCCGGCCGCATAGCGGACCGCCTTGCTTGCGATGCGATCGAAGATGATGGCGTCGTCGGTGAACAGCGTTTCTGACAGAGGAAGCTCCGCGCCTCTGACGGGGCTTTGCTCCGCTGCCGCACGCAACAGTCCGGCGTCGAGACGACGAACCGGAAAGCGCTCCGCGTTCGCAAACGTCAGTGCATAGCTTTCCTTGGTCTGGCCAGGGACGAGCGGCCAGTTGAAAGCGGGATGGCCGCCGAGCGAAGCGGGCAGCGTCTCCTCGCCGGTGTTGGCGACCGTGAGCGCCACATCGAGCCCTTCTTCATCGATTGTAAAGGTTGCTGCTAGCCGGAACGCGAACGGATAGACCGTGCGCGTTGCCTCATCGTCGTTCAGCACCAGCGTGCAACGATTTTCACCTCGCTGGGCCCATGTAAAGCGCTGGTCGCGCGCAAAACCGTGCTGGGTCATCCGGTAGGTTCTGCCCCGGTGGTGCAATTCGTCATTGGCGAGGCGCCCGACAATTGGAAACAAAAGTGGCGCGTGGCGCGGCCAGGCCGGCCCCGCCTGCCAGATCAATTCGATGCCGGCCTCACCTTTGAGCGAGCACAGCTCAGCGCCTCGCGCCTTGATGGTCGCGGTGAGGCCGCGTGCTCGAATGGAATGGGTTTCGTCGGTCATGCTCACGTGTACACCTCAGAACCACATGCAGCAAGACACTGGGGAACGCATGACTAAAGCGCTGCGACAGAATTTTTGCGCAGCCGGATTTGCGCCCCGCTCTCTGTTAGGACGATGCAACGGACTCAGACTCGGCGTGATCACGACTGGATCGTCTAGCGCCAGCGAGTTCATTGGACCTGGAGTCGCGCAACAAGAACAGAGCTCTCCAATCGAGCCGTTGGCCAAACTCAATATAGCGATAGCTCAAAGCGCTCAGCGCGATCACTATTGCGAGATACGGCAATGACAATCGAAGCGTCTCTTTCAACGAAGAAGTATCCGGCGGGATCATTGTGACCATGATGATCGAATGCCATGCATAGATGCTGTAGCACATGCATCCAACGACTTGAATTGCCCATGCTTCGAATACACGATTTACCGACCATGCCCCGCACAGCACCGCAAGCAATACCATAGAAAACCCGGCGCAAAATATCGTTGTATAGAGAATGCTCACGAGCCAGGGGCCGTAATCCTTGAGAAATATGGCGGCAATCATCAGCAGCACCCCGGGCAGCAGCCAATACGAATGCAATCGCTTGAGCGAAGCGCTGTCCCTGGACTTGACATAAAGATCGCAAACCAACATTCCGAAAATGAATTGGTAGCACGCCCCGAAGATGCCGCCCACAAACGGGCGAAATACGCCGATCCGATCGACGGCGATAAGATTTCCGGTCACCACGAAGGCTGAGCAGACGACCACGCTCAACAGCACCAGCCTTTCGAGGCTCCACCGCGCGATCAGAAGGATCAGCAGTGGAAACAAAAGGCTAAACCAGACTTCAACACCGACAGACCACAACACGGGATTGGACGGAGGCATAAATCCGTGCGGCACAAAAATGAATAGTGTCGATAGGAGTCCGCCAAGCTCCATATACCAGCCGTGCGATCCAGCGGGAGATTTGGCATGGAGTGCAACCGTCACGAGGACGACGATATAGTAAAGCGGAAGCAACCGCGCAGCTCGATGCCAATAGAAATCCGGGAAGTCCGCCAGCCGCTTGATGGCTTTCTTTTTCGTGCGATAGGGAAGGTACAGAACGAATCCAGAGAGCACAAAAAAGATATTTACGCCCAAGAAGCCGTGCTTCGCGATAACGGCAAGGAGACCATTGGGATCGAGCTCGCCGGGAAACGACGGCGTGCTGGATGTAAACGGAACAAACAGGTGAAAGACGATCACCATCATTATCGCGAGGCCACGAAGGCCGTTGACGGCCCCGATCTTCAGCGCGCCGCTTTCTGCGAGGACGGAGGAACCTGGAGATTGTATTAACAAGATCGACGATCCCGGCATTTCGTGGTTTGTTACTTGCGATACTGGCCAGATTGAATGGCCTGTCAATCGACAGTGCTGCCACATCATTCATCAGGACAGATATTGAAAGAGCGCGGCCCAGGAGGACACGGGAACAACATGCCTTCAAATGGTCAACTACGGGATATAGATGGCAGCAGACTGGTTTTGGGGGCGTTATTGTGAGAGCGCGCGTATAGCTTGATGGCAGGGCTTCTTATCATATTTGTTCTGCTCGCGATTGGCTTCGCTGCAGGCTTTGGCGCGCGCGAGCTAATTTCCCGCAAGCGACAGACGAAGTACCTGCAATTACAACCCTACATTTCGCCCGCGCTCAGACCCAGGCAATCATCTTCCGATGAACGCGCGAGGACGCGACATGCCGCGTCTGAACCGCCGATGGATGAAGGGCGACGGACGAACCACGACATCACGCATTCGTTTCAGGACATATCCGTTCACGAGTGGAACCCGGAAAAACCAGCAAGGCGTGCCGGCGCAAACTTGCATCTGATCCCGCCTCATCGGCCTGAGCCGAACGCCGGATCTTTGCAGCCCGCGAACTTCGAACAGAGCCTCGAGGAGTTGGTCGCACTCCTGAAGCGCCGCGGGAAGGGCGTCTAGACCCCTCTAGCTTGAGTCGGTTTGGTCAGAAGTCTTTCGCCGTGTCTGCGAGTTCGCCTTTCGCAGCGTGGTTGTGCCCCTGAGGATATTTCCCGGGGGCTCCGCGCATTTTCGGCGAAAGTGGCCGACCCACTAATTGCCTAGCAGACGCAGTTATAAAGTGGTATCTTTTCAGCAGTTCTGTGGTTGAAATGCGACGATGTCCCGGGTCAGGGACATCCTTGGCGCAAATGCAGGAGGGCGGATTTTTGATCTTGCTGTTGGTGGTATGCGGCGTAGCGGGTGTTCTTTTGGGGCGCACTCTTCGCGCGTTCGTCCTCATTCCCGCAACGATGCTAGTCATAGTTCCAGCGTGGTATTTGGGCGCTGAGCAAGGTCTGATGACCGGTGTGATATCATTTGTCGTCAGCGCGGCGGTAATGCAGGTGGCCTATTTCGCGAGCCTGCTGACCA
Organism: Bradyrhizobium sp. Kon10; assembly: GCF_055807395.1. Lineage (NCBI taxonomy): Bacteria > Pseudomonadati > Pseudomonadota > Alphaproteobacteria > Hyphomicrobiales > Nitrobacteraceae > Bradyrhizobium > Bradyrhizobium sp. Kon10. Next base: position 586,504 of record NZ_JBVVOZ010000001.1, read on the forward strand.
ATCTGCTTCTCCAGAACCTCTCGCTGCTCGATCAGGTGCAGTCGGAGGCTTCTCCACCGTTGCCTGAAGCTCGAGTCGCACTCTAATCAATCACCGGCGCGACAGTGGGGATGCAAGCCGAGGATTTGGTCGCACTACGCGGTGCAATGCGAGTTCCTCCCCGGATCAGTCTGAAGCTCGCTTAGTCGCACGTGCCACGGATGGATATCTTCCACGTCGACAGAGCCGTTGGCCTGTCCATCGGCCGGTTCCGTTATGGTTTGACCGGGATTTCCCAGACAGTGTACCCGCGGTCATGGTCCAGCTTGCGAACACCTCGAAACCGTCAGCGGAAAGCCTGTCCCGCGCCAATTCAGCGCATCAGCATTCCACGCTGAATGCCAGCTAGGCTCGATCTCCTCAAGGAACTGACGGCGCAACGCCTGCCTTGCGTTACATCAGCGGCGACTCACGCTGTTTGGGAATTTGATGATAATGGGCGGCGGATCTGGAACCGGCGCCTCCTCGGCTGATATTTTTCCATCGTGCAGAAGAAGCGCACAGATGGCCTCGCCAGGGAATTGTGAATACAGAATCAACTCGCTGGAAAACGAAATGGTCTGCCGCGACGGCACCTATCTTCGCCGTCTTTGTCGTGTCCTGTCTTAAGATTGCTTCAACGTGTGTTTGGTTGGCGGGAGGATCCACAATGGAACTGCTGGCGAGAGTAGCGGCAGCAGCGCGCCGTAGCGGCGCACGGGAGGCATTGCAACGGTCGATCGAAACGGACCGAGCGGCTGTAACTCTCTCGGAGCCAACACGATTGCGGCCGAAGCAACGTCCTGGTCCCGCCATTCGCCGGATCGATACCCGGCCGCTCGATATTGGCGCCGATGAGATCGTGGCGGTCGGCAAACTCCGCAATGAGATGCTCCGACTACCCGATTTCCTGAGCCATCATCGCCGGCTTGGGGTCGGACGTTTCCTTGCGATCGACGACCGTTCGGACGACGGCACGCGAGAATTCCTCCTCGATCAGCCAGATGTTCACCTGCTCGAGATCTGCGAGCCGTTTGCAGAATCAGATGGTGGCGCGCGTTGGACCAGCGCCGTGCTCGACCAATTCGCGCCGGGACGGTGGGCGCTGACGCTCGACGCCGACGAGCTCTTTGTCTATCCCGGCTGCGAAAATTTTGATCTTCGAAGGCTGTGCCGCTACCTGGAGAGCACCGGCGCGGATTGCATGACTGCGGAGATGATCGATATGTATCCACGCTGGCTCGGCGGCCCGGAGCGCTACCGCGCCGGACAGAGCCTTGTCGCATTCTGCCCCTATTTCGATTCAGATACCTATGTGAAGCGCCGTCGCCGCGGCTTTCCGACGAAGTACCTGATTGGCGGAGCGCGAGCGAGACTGTTCTATGACGAGCCGATGCCGCCGAAGATCGCGTTATACGATGCGCTCGTAAGGCTGCTCGAGCCCTACGGGCTGGCGCGGCTTCTGCCCGCAGTCAACGTCACGCGCTGGCAGCCACCGCTGCTCACTAAGGTGCCGCTCGCGCGCTGGTTGCCCGGCCGCCGCTATATCGCCGCCGGTCACCTAATGGTCCCGCCCGGCAAGCCAGGCGACGTCACGGGCGCCCTGCTCCATTTCAAGTTTCTGCATGACTTCACAGATAAGGTCGCCACGGCCGTCCGCGAGCGGAATTACTACCGCGGATCGGTCGAGTATCAACGTTACGCGGAGCGGCTCGCTCAGGATCGGTCATTCGAACTCACCTATCCGAAAAGCCGGATCTACCAATCGTCGGATGATATTGTCAGTTGCGGTCTGATGCGCTTCTCCCCGGCCTACCAGACCGTGACGCGGCAACCCTAACTATCGCTTCCGGAACATCGGGCGCGCTCTAGAGTCCTTTTCTCGACTCGTCACCGGACTGCATCGTTCTACTCGATGGACCTTTTGGAAGACCGGTCCTCGCCGTTCTGGAGCATGCTCAGATCAGAGCTCACCGATCAGCCTGCGGCCGAGCAGCCGAAGGAGAAGCTTCCTTCCACGCACGAGCGTCGGATAAAGTGCCCGTGCGAGCCGCGGCCGGGAGAACACGAGCCGATTGACGCGATTGAAAAATGTCGCCTCGCCGGCAAGCGTTGCCAGCAGATACATTGCCTCGGCCCCATAGTAATACTGCCCACGCCAGCGAACCACCATGCCTTCATTAAGATCGAGACTGCGCGCGCGGATCTCGCCCACTATCGGATGTTCCGAACGCGCGTCGATCAGGTGGACGCGCTGCCCCTGCTCCCGCAATCGGTATAGCAGAACATAACGGCTGCATAATGGGCATTCGCCGTCATAGACCACCCAGATCTCGTCATCGCCATCTTGGGTCAATTCGATAGTCCGTCTGCTTCCGCACGTCGCGCACAAGTTTGCCTTCCGCAAGGCCGAGGCATACCGAATCCACTACGTAGTGATAGGCGACAATGTCGTCCATGCTCAGCTTGTTGAATTCGCGGTACATCCATGGATTTGCGAGCATGTGATGCGGATAGGCATAGAAGCTGTTGTTGTCCTTGACCCAGGGATAGATGCGGAAAAAGCGGTCCGTCTCGCGGACCAGTTTCTCCACAGAGTCCATGACTACTCCTGTGTCCTGGTGAGGAAGAACCTCCGGACCGCAGGTGGTCGCGTCGTGCCAGGTCGTAAGGTCGTGGTTGTTACCGCCAACACGAGCCCGGAAATGGTTTTCGGGGATGTACATGGTTCCGGTCCCGATCATGTACGAGTAGATGCCGAAATAGGTGGACGGGGCGAGGATCTGGCGGCCATCCCGGGTCTCGACGAAGAATCGCGGGCTTGCCAGCTTCGGCCCATCCAGCCAGCCGAGGAAGTTGGTGTAGAAGAAGAATCGTCCGCAGATGATGGCCACGACCATCACAACCTTCATGGCCGGGGTGAATCCGTCGCGCGGCAGCCTGCCCGCCGCGGCGACGATGAAAAGGTTTAGCGCAATCCAGAAGAAGAACAGCGCCCCAAGGGTGAAGTACACACCAACGTGAAAGACATCGAACAACAGACAGAAGAACGACAACGCGCGCGTCGACATCGCGGCCAGCGGCGACAGCAGCTGCGCGCCCAGCACCAAGACGTTGAAGAGCACCTGGTTGCTGACGATCGCGTCCCAGATAGTCTGCAACGCGGCCGGCCACAGGCCGAGCGGGGCGTCGCCACGTTCGAGCCCCATCAGAATCGAGGTCTGCGTCGGGTTCGCAAGCAGCCAGGTCCACGGCTTCTCGCCGCCTGCCTGCAGCTTCGCGATTCCCGACCAGAAATAGCTGCCGAGATGCGCCCCGACAGCGCACGCCCAGATCAGCCCGTAGGCGCGATCGCGGAGCTGTTTCACACCGTCTGCGGAAGCGAACACGGTCCGCAACTGCGGCACGCGATCCATTGCCAAGGTACTGGTAAGGACGATCGTGCCTAGCACGCCAAGAACGCAGAAGTTGCCGACGTCGAGCATGCCAAGATAGTCGGTCTCGGTCACAAAGATGCCGGAGACGACGCTGACCAGCTCGCGCCACGCATGGTAGAAGTAGAACAGCGGCAGCAGAAATGCTGGACGCCAGATCGCGGCAATGCCAGCTACAACCGCGAGCACTGCGCCGTAGCGAAAGAACAGGATCCTGTCGCCCGAACCGAAAAGGATATTGGCAGGGCCTGCGAAGGGCCCGAGTGAATCGAAGAGCAACTGCACGAAGATCGCCATTCCGATCGCGAATGCGGTGATCCGCAATGGCGGCGAGAAATCCCGGTAGCGAATCGAGCTGAAGGCGAGCGCGCCGGCAAATGCCGTGCAAACCAGCACAAGCGCGTAAATGTCAGACCAGCGCGCGAGATGCGTGACGGCCCGCCGCGAAATCGCAGAAAGAACGACGGCTACTGCAAGGAGGAAGAGAGGTCCCGCCAGCGATGAGATGCCAGACCGGGTTCCTTGCCGTGATGCAACGGTATATAACGCCATCCCGTCTCGGACCTCCGGAACTGCGCGATCGCAGATCAACCGAACATTATCGAATCGATCGCGTCCTGCAAGGATCGCAAGCGCAGCCTTGGCCCCCGATGGGAGTGCTCACAAAATCATCTTGCGGGAACCTGAATACTGCGAATTGAAATGTGACAAACTGCGGGCATTGATGTGACTGCGCGTCTCCGCAGCGACGTTGGTGAACTTTCATGCAATCTTTCGAAGTTGGTCATACGCCTCGCTCGACGGGACTCGCCTCAGAGTCCGCCGATCCCGCATCGTTGGACAAAGACAGCAAGTCGCGGGCCGCAACCAATATCCTCATAACGGGTGGGGCCCAGGCTTGGAAACTGTCGGCCGGTTTCGTTTTGACGATATTCTCGACGCGAAATCTTACGCCATCCGACTTCGGGCTACTTGCCATGTCCGCGACCGCCACAACGTTCTTGGGGCTCATCAAGGACCTCGGCGTTGGACAGGCCATCATTCAGCGCCCAGAAATCGCCAAGGGCCAGATCGATGCGCTGTTCTGGCTGTCGATGCTAGCTTCCGCGGCGTCGGCCCTCGCCCTGACATTGAGCGCATATCCGCTTTCACTGTTTTACGACGATCCTAGGCTTCGACAGCTCGTCGTCGCAATTGCAGGGCTTAGCTTCATTGCAGGCCTGTCAACCGTTCCCGCCGCCCTGCTTGCCAGAGAGTCCGGGTTCAAGGCCCTGGCAGTCTTGGATGTCGCAGCGACAACCGCATCCGTAGTCGCGGGGATCGTTGCTGTGATGGTCTTGAGAAATTACTGGGCGCTTTGCCTATCGACGCTCGTTCTTACGCTGGTTTCGACAGCTGGGATCTGGATCTGTTCGGGCTATCGTCCCGGATATCCTCACCTGGACAGCGAGACGCGGCACATGGCAACATTCGGCCTGCACGTGTCTGGGTTTAATCTGGTCAACTATTTCTCGAGAAACGCGGACAATATCCTTATCGGCAAATTCCGCGGCGGCGACGAACTCGGCCTTTACGATCGGGCCTATAAGCTATTGCTGTTCCCGATCGTGCAACTGCACAACCCGATCGGCCAGGTAATCGTCCCGCTTCTTTCGCGGCTTCGTCTCGATCATAAAGAATACCTGAGCACTTACGACGATGCCCTTTCCATGGTCATGCTTGTATGTCAGCCAGGCATCGTCTTCGCCATCTTGCTCTCGGAGCCGCTGTTCAGAATTGTCCTCGGAGAGCATTGGGTGGCTGCAGCCCCGATTTTTTCATGGCTTGGCCTTGCGGGCTTGATCCAGGTCGCGACCGCGACGGGCGCCTGGCTGTTTCTCAGTCAAGGCCGTGGGCGGGAGTACTTCAAGCTGGGCGTTTGGACCGCTCTGATCAACGTAACCTCATTCATCATCGGCCTTCCCTGGGGCGCCCTCGGGATTGCCATGGCATATACCCTTGTGAACTGCGCCATCGTGCCGCCGCTTTACGCGAAATCGATCGGTCGCAATGGTCCCGTGACAACGAGGCGTCTGATCGAAACGACCGGCCCGCATTGGATCGGTTGTCTCGTCGCGGCGGCCGTCACAAGAATTTCGACCATCGCGTTGCTGGATGGAAACTCTCTGGCTGGAATGGCTACGCTGCTGGCGCTTGCCTATGCGTCATATCTTCTAGCCATCACTTTCTTTGCGCAGAAAAGGACACTCGCGAGGCGTCTGTTGCGCTACGCTTATCGAACGGCAATCCCCTAGATCTAGGCAAGCTCTCCCAGGGCTTCAGGAACGGGCGCAACCCCGGCGACGTCAGCCGACCGGAACCTTAACAGCAGTCAGACCAATACGCGGTGGCAGCGATTGAGTTCAGCTTGCTGAATTCGCCCTGCCAATGTGATCCAAAGAGCTTCAGCGAAGGATGAAGTTGTGCAATTCCGCCACATGGGCATCGATGGGAGCCACCGCGTGAACGAGGTCGACCTGATGAAAACTGAGGTCGGCATCTGAGCGACTGGTCTCCACGAGGGGCGCTGACCTGAACAATTCATGGAACGTCTCGTTAACGAACTCATAGGCGCCCTTCCAGGCGGCAAATTGCTCGAAAACAAATCCTTCGTTTCCCACGCCCGCCGCGGTTGCGGCCGGAGCGGCCGCAGGAGGCTGCGACGCCGGAACCGGCGCGAAATCAAAGCTGGTTTTCGGAGGATCGATGACCAGCGTGCCGCCCGTTCCGTCGCTGGAGAGATTGAAGGTCGACCTCGTGTAGTCACCAAGCAACGAAATATGTGCCGTGTGATTTTGGGCATCGACCACGGTCAACACGCCACCGGCTGTGTCACCGGAAAAAGACTCCGATGTCCCGGCTCCGTACACGATGTCCTTGAGGTCGATATGGTTGGAATTGGTGGCGGTGCCATCGCCCGTCAGACCGAGCAGCGTCCCCGCAAATTGCCCGGCGTGGTCCAACACCAGATTGCCTGTCGACGCTTTGAAGGTGATCGAACCGGAAGCGGCACCCGACAATTCGAGTGTGGCGCCGGCGTCGATCGTTGCGGCCTGCGTCATATTGCCCAAGTTCAATACGACATTTCCCGAGATTTTGAGGATGGTCGATGACGTATTGATCACACCATCGCCATTGAGGTCCTGATAAAAGGTCGTCTCGACCATTTTTAGAGAAGGGTCTGTCGGAGACACCTTGTTCAGGAGGTTCGATACATAGTTGCCATTGCTGTCCGTGGTCCACACAGATAGTTCGCCGGTGGCCGGAATCTTCCAGGCCACGTCATAACCGCTGGACGTCTGCTCGACGCCCACCGGCGTCCATGCGCCAAACTGTCCCGACACGACCGCGACACCACCATGCTTCAACGTCGGCCCAGTGCCACTGGCCATCGAGTCGAGCAAGTAATTCTTGCCGACCAAAACCAGACTGGTTGAGCCAGACGCCTCGATGGCCGTGCCTGAAACCGACTGGGACATCGGTGGAAGACCAATCACACCATCGCCGTTGAGATCCTGGTGGAAGAGAGTCTCACTTGATTCAAGAGCCGGATCTGTTCCAGACACCTTGGTCAGATAATTGGATACGAAATTGCCGTTGCTATCGGTATTCCAGATCGCGAACTGGCCAGTGGAGGGAATCTTCCAGGCGACAAGATAACCGCTCGACGATGCTTCCGCACCGACCGCAGTCCATGCACCAAGCTGCCCTGCGACGACCGCCGTCCCGCCATTCTTCAAGAGGATCGATGACCCGGCCGTCGAGAGATAGAACTTGCTTCCCACCTGGGTGAGCATTGTCGTGCCGGCCGCTTCGATCACGGTACCGACGGGAGCGCTGAAGGGGTTCGAGAGTTGGCTCAAATTGCCGGCGATGTCGGTTGCAGTCGCGGTGAGGCTGTGCTGGCCTGCCGTGAGCGATGCGGTGGTGATGCTCCAGGCCCCACTCACCGCCGCCACGCCGGTGCCGAGCAAGCTCGAACCTTCGTACAGTCGGATAGTGCTTCCGCCCTCCGCGGTGCCGGAAAGGATAATGGCGTTGGAAGCGGCAGGTGTGTCCGAGGTCAGGATAGGCGCAGCCGGTGCATGCGTGTCGACTATGACACTTAGCGCGCCTGAGGAAGCGCTGACATTGCCGGCGGCATCCGCGGCCCTGCCGGTGAAGGTGTGGCTGCCGTCCGCCAACGATCCCGTCGCAAGCGACCAGACTCCGTTGGCATCGGCGACCACCGTTCCGATCAACGTGCCGCCGTCGAAGACCTGCACCGTGCTCCCCGCGTCAGCAGTTCCCGCCAAATTGACCTGGCTGACCTTGGTGGAGCCGTCGCCGGCAATATTGGTGTCAGGCGAGAACGACGCGACCTTGGGCACAGTCGGGGCGACGGTGTCGATCGTGACATTGACCCCGGCCGAGAGCGCGCTGAGACTGCCGACGCCGTCCATTGCGGCGGCCGCGAAGGTATGGGCGCCTTCGACCATCGTTCCGGTCGCCAAGCTCCAGCTACCATTGCCATCGGCGATCGCCGTGCCAATCTGATTGGTCCCGTCGAATACCTCGACGGTTACACCTGCCTCTGCGTGACCCGTGAGGATCAGATGACTTGTGTTGATGAGGCCCGAAACGATCGATCCGCTGTCGTTGGTAGCGGAGAGCGTCGGTACGGCAATAGACGTCATCGCCATCGGCGAATTCGTCCCCGAAACGAATGAATAGTCGGCCGAGGTCAAGCTGGTGACGCCGGCAATACGCAGCGTATCTGCGCCACCGGCGTAGTGAACGGTCCACACATCGTTCACATGGGTCAAATAGGCCCCGCTGTCGTAGCCTTTCAGGATCAGCTTGTCGTGCTCGGCAGTCGCGCTCGTCAAGACGTGGAAATCTGCGATTGTATCGTTGCCGCTGCCTGCATTGTAAATGAATGTATCGTTCCCAGCGCCTCCGGAGAGCCAGTCGTTGCCGCCTGCGCCATCGAGGATGTCATCACCGGTCGAGCCGACCATGCGGTTTGCCATCTGGTTGCCGACGCCGGCGAGCCCGCCCATCATCAACGTCAGGTTTTCGACGTTGGCCGGCAGCGTGTACGACGTCCAGGCCTCCACGCTGTCAATACCGCCGCCGTGATTCTCGACGATTTTCTGGGTTGCGCTGCCGATAATGTAGGTATCGTCGCCGTTCCCTCCGACGAGCGTGTCATCGATATTTACTGCCGTGAGCTTGTCGTTCGCCGCGGTGCCGTACACTATGCGGCTACTCGCTTTCCCGCTGATCCAGGACGTAATCGTGCCGCCGACCGGCAACGTTGCGGGCAACTGGAAATCGTCGCCGGTGAACGCGGAGATCGTCGTGTTCCGAAACACCAGGGTATCCTGGCTCGTCAGCTTCAGATAGACGTCGCCTCCGACCTGGCTCATCGCCGCCTGTACGTCGGCGAATGAGCTGAAGGCAAAACCGTTCAGCTGGACAATATCGTGTCCGGCGCCCGATCCCGGCGAAAAGTCGGTGATGATGTCCGAACCGTCGCCGGAGTTGAATACGAAGGTATCCGCACCACCACCGCCGGTCAGGATGTCATTGCCGAGCCCGCCGGTGATGACGTTCGCCGCGGAATTGCCGGTGATGATGTTGGATTGGATATTGCCCGTGGCATTGACGGCCGCTGAACCGGTGAGCGTCAGATTCTCGACGTAGCTGGGAAGCGTGTACGTCACCGAAGAGTTTACCGTATCGATGCCTCCGCCATAGGCTTCGACAATCTTCGCGCCCGAATCGGTCACGACGTAGGTGTCATCGCCGGCGCCGCCGGTCATGGCATCGGCGCCTCCGGCGCCACCAATCAGGTCGTTGCCGGAAGTGCCAGTCAACGTGTCCGCAGCCGCGCTTCCCGCAATCGTGTTGGTCGGTGTTCCGCTCGTGAGAAGGGTGTAGTTCGCGAGCGTGTATTCCGGCAGTTGATAGGCCTTGATTGAATCGATGGTCATCGTCGCCGTCGATCCTGGAGCGGCATTGCCCGGCCAGCTCCCGCCCATCGCGAGATTGGCGATCATATACATCGCCGCATTCATATCGGCGGGCGTGGCCTGCTGTGCGAGCTCCTTCCCGTCGACGAAAAACGTCAGGTCGTAAGGCGTCCACTTGAGCGCGAACGTGTGTTCTCCTGTGGTCAGGTTGGCTGTATTTGCCCAACCGCCGTTCGTCGCGGGTGCGTACGGTGAGTGAATGGCCCAATGGGCCTGGCCAGGATCCTGACCAAAGCCTTCGAGCACATCGATTTCCGTATTGAGGTTGTTGGCAGTGGCGGGCAGCATCCAAAACGCCGGCCACGCGCCGCTTGTGCCGGGCAGCGTGGCCGTCATCTCGAAATAACCGTAGGTCTGGGTAAAGCTGTTCTGGGTCGAGATCATGCCCGACGAGAAAATGGCGCTGCCTGTATAAGGCGTGGCACTCGCAGGCAAGGGCTGCGCCGTGATGACAAGATGGCCATCCTGAATCGAGAACGGATTAAGCCCAAGCGACGTTGATGCCCGGGTTGTCGGCAGCCCGGAAAAGCTCGGATCGACATACACTTCCTGCTCGCCGGCCAACCCGTAGCCTGCTGCTCCGCTCCAGGCATAGCTTGTTCGCCAGGTCAGGCTGGGATCCTGCCCCGCGGAAAGCGTGTTGAAGTCGTCGTTGAAGGTCTGGACCAATCCCGTCAGGGGACTGACAATATTTACATTGGCCGCCGTGAGATTCTGCAGGCTGGTGTTTTCGAGCGTTATTGTCTCGCCGCTGGCGATCGTCAGGATAAGGTCGGTGCCGACCTGCTTCATCGCCGTCGTGACATCGACGAATGTCTTGAAGCCGGTGTTGTTGAGCTGCAGGATGTCCCCGCCCGCGCCCGCCTGAAAGTCGGTGACGATGTCGTTTCCGTTGCCCGTAGTCACAACAAAGGTGTCACGACCGGCGCCACCAGTCAGCACATCGTTGCCCCGCCCGCCGTCGATCATGTTGTCGCCGGCGTTGCCGATAATGATGTTGTTGAGATCGTTGCCGGTGGCGGGAGACGGAACGCTATCCGTCAGAACCAGGTTCTCGACGTTCGGCGCATTGACGAGGCTGTATCCATTGATGTTCCAGACACGGATCGTGTCGATACCCTCTCCGGCCTGCTCGACGACCTTGGTGTTGTGGTCGTAGACGTAGTAGGTGTCGTCCCCGGCTCCACCAATAAGGGTCACGCCCGTGCCGCCGGCCTCCATGCCGTCATTTGTGGCTCCGGTGGTCAGCGTGCCGCCTGCCGGAACAGTACCCGCCCAGTTCCACGCGGTTCCACTTGCCGGCAGCGGATTATCGAGCGCGACATTATTTGCAGCCAAAGTGGAAAGCGCTACATTTTGCAGGGTAAGCGTCTCGGTCGATGACAGAGTTACGATCGTATCGGAGCCCACTTGCGTGGCTGCGGCCAGGAACGTAGCGAACGTCGCAAAGCCGTAATTCTGCACGCGCAAGACGTCGCCGCCCATACCCGCTTGAAAATCGGTGATGCTATCGGATCCGTACCCCTTCGAAATGACGAAAGTATCCTGACCTGCTCCTCCGCTCAGAACATCGTTTCCGGTGCCACCAAACAGGACGTCAGCACCTGCTGTTCCGCTGATTACGGTCATGATCAGTGCTCCCTTTGCGCGGTACCCAACGATAATCGCGTTCAAAAGCGCCTTACGGATTCCAAACAATTTGACCCATGAAGATAAAATCCGCTCACGGCTGGGAGCCCGATCGAACGGGCCTCAAGGCGCACCGTAAGGATACGGATTTCGAGGTGGAACTCGGTGGGGCACCGAAAGTTTCAGCGCGCGACGCTCTCGGAACGCGCACTGCTTGAACTCGCCAGGACCTTCAGGGGAGGCCCCCCCGCACAAACCCGGCCGTCTTCAATGCAAACCACATGGTCTGCATCGCGCACGGACTCGAGGCGGTGAGTAATGAGCAACAAGGTTCGATTTTTGAAGTGCAGCCGGATCGCGCGTCGAATGCTGTCCTCCAGGGACAGATCAAGCGCACTCATCGCTTCGTCAAGAATGAGGAATTTCGGATGGCGTACAATCGCGCGTGCAAGACCAAGACGCTGACGCTGCCCCCCCGAAAAGCGCAGGCCATGCTGCCCTATCCAGGTGTCGTATTTGTCGGGCAACGCCTCAACGAACTCTGAAATGCCTGCCACCCTCAGCGCCTGCTGGACCTCTTCCTCGGTGGCGTCGTCCTTGGCCATCCGAACGTTCTCGATCACCGTGCCCTCGACGAGGTCGACGTCCTGTCCGGCAATCGCGAGCATGCCAAGCCAATCAGATCGGCGGACATCTTCGATGGGTCGACCATCAACCCTTATGGTCCCCTCGCTGACCGAATAGAGCCGAAGAAGAAGATTTACGATCGTGGTCTTGCCCGCCCCGCTGGCTCCAATTAGCGCAGTGGCTTTGCCCGCGGGAATATCAAACGAAACATCCGATAGCGCCGGCTCAGATCCGACGTCATAACGAAACGTCACTCCGTGAAACGAGATACCCTCGCTCAGCGTCCTCGCGGCAAGGTGTCCGGGCTTCGGATACTCCTTGTCACTCGTCGACAGCATGCCACGAATTGAACGAAGCTGAGGCTCGATCTGCGCCATATACAGCAAGTTCGCTTCCATATCTCGCATATGCGGCTGTAATCGATAGAGCAGCGCCACTGCGGTCAGGCTCGTCGCAAATCCGATACCCCACATATCGGCCGACGCGATAACGAGGAACAGCACGAGAATATATCCCACCTCCGTAAGAGGTGAGACCAGAGCGCCTGCGGATGCGTTTCGGCTATCGGCGTGTGATTCGGGATTCCGCAGCTGGCGTTGCTTTGGATCGTCGATCGGAAGTGACTTGAACTCGATTGCGGATCTCGACCCTGTAAGTTCGATGACCAGTTCGGCCAGCTCCAGCATCGTGATCTCGGCGAGATTTCCGAGACTCATCGGGCCGACGACACCGTCAAGTGTGTTCATTGGCCTGACGAGCCCCATAGAGAGGAAAGATGATGTCGTGCTGGTTCACTTCGAACTAACGGCACGCGAGCAGTCCAGCTAGATTTTCCCTCGTGCCGGTGTAAAAATTGTCGGCGCACAGAAGTTCGCTTCCCGCGCTGACCAGCCGCTCGCAGAGGTGTGAACCCAGAAGGCCGGCGCCACCCGTTGCCAGAATTCGCTTCCTTCGCGCCAACAACGCCTCACTCCTTGCCGCGGTCGTGCCGGTTTTCTCAGTCTCCTCACTTCCAATCAAATCTTATCGGGAGGGATAGTGGCCTCATTTGGTGCGAAACAATTGTGCAGCTTGCATGATCCTGCCCCATCGGCCGGCGAGAGACCGCAATACAAGCGGCGATCGTCGCGCATGTATTCGCAAGAGCCTCGGCACCGGTCTCGGCGAAACGTTCCGCCGACGATGTCCGATGCAGCGGCAGGCGGTCTTTTTTTCAGCACGGCGACATTGCGGCGAAATTAAAGTCCCGGTCCGGGTTCGTCGGAGGGATAAAAGCGCCCCTGACGCGCTTCCGATAGAACCTGTCCTGTCGATGATTTCACCAGCGCGGTCCATTCATAGAGACCGGGCATGCAAGGACCGTATGTCCGGATCGTCCCAAAGGGCAAGATGCCATTGCCAGGAACCGGAACGTCCTGGCCTCCCATTTCTCGAATGCCTTGCGTCAGCGTCAGCGACATCGACGCGGCACCTGCGGGAAGGTTGCGAAAACGGATTTCGGGATTCGGAAAGAGCGTCACGCAGCCGTGCGCCCCGCGCCAGGAAAAATCCAGCGTCATCGGATCAGCCGATGCAGGATAAGGTACGGCAAGCAATGAGGCGAAGAGGGCGACAGCAACTCTCACTTATAAAGCTCCCATTCGAGTTAGCTTCCGATCTTCAGGCGGACGGCTACCACCAGACGCAAAATAGATCGCCGGTTTTAAGGCACTTGGTCGCCATATCCGCTCATTTTGCCGAGGCACCAAGAGAACAAGCCATGAGGCCACGGGTTGGCCATTTTTTTGGTGGATTGTTGCTTGTCCCTTGGGGTGCATCAATAGATAGCGTTCCCGCGCCTGCCAACGGATTAGACAAAAATGCATGTGGCAGTAGGACCGTGTCTAGGAAAGTGCTGATTGTCATACCGGCCTTGAACGAGGCGTCCCACATCGAGACGGTTGTCCGTAACCTGGCCCAGGACAGTCTTCTCGAAGACCGCATAATAGTCGTTGCAGATGGCGGCAGCACGGATGGGACGCCTGACATTGTTCGCGCTCTCGCCAGAGAAATTGATGGCGTCAATCTGCTGCATAATCCCCAGCGGCGACAGAGCGCCGGCGTCAATCTGGCCGTCCAGGTCTACGGTGCTGACGCGCAAGCCCTGGTACGGTGTGACGCCCATTGCGAATATCCGGCGCATTATGTTTCACGCCTCCTCAAGACGCTGGACGAGCGCAAGGCCGACTCGGTCGTGGTGCCCATGGACTCGCGTGGCGACGACTGCCTCCAGAACGCCGTCGCCTGGGTCTCGGACACGAAGGTCGGTTCGGGCGGATCGGCACATCGCGGCGGAAGGCAAAGCGGCTTTGTCGACCACGGACATCATGCGGCCATGACCGTTGACGCATTCCGAAGGGCGGGGGGTTACGACGAAACCTTCACTCATAATGAAGATGCAGAGTTCGACTGCAGGCTGCGTGCAATCGGCGGCCGGATATTTCTGGATTCGGACATCCGCCTTTCATATCGACCACGATCGGGTTTCGCCAGCCTGGCGAAGCAATACTTCAACTATGGCCGCGGTCGATCGAGAACAGTGAGACGGCATCCCGGATCGCTGCGACTGCGTCAGTTCCTAGTGCCCACTCATGTTGCACTTACGTTTTGCACCATCCTGCTGTCCCCCGTGGCGCCAGCGCTGTTGGCATTCCCGGCGGCCTATCTGGCGATCCTGGCACTGACCGCAGTGATGATTGCAGGAAAGCACCGCTCAATCTGCGGACTGCTGGCCCTGCCGGCTGCTGTCGTGATGCATTTCGCGTGGGCGCTGGGCTTTTTCTGGGGCATCCTGTCGATCCGTCAGAGCAGCTGGCAGATGACCCCTTCAGTTTCGTGAAGCCTCAAGAGCCTGGGCGCCGGCATCTGCGCCCACACGCTGGCCCGCCTTCGCATAGGCGGCTTCGGTCTGGCGTGCAATCGAGGTCCACGTCGGCACTGAGTCGCGCAGGTCCAGCATTCCTTGGCTCTTGGAGATTCGATAGTCAGGATCGCCGATCAGGCGCTCGAGCGACCGGGACAATGCGACGGGATCATCTGGAGCAACGAGCGTCCCTTCCGCCTGATCGCTGAGCCATTCCGAAAACGTTCCAAGGTTCGACGCGACAATCGGACGTCCCCCTGCGATCGCCAGCATCAGCACACCCGACGCGTCAATATCCCGGTATGGAAAAGCCAGGATATCCGCGCGCGCGACCAGCGAAGTGATTTCATCTTCCGGAACGAAGCGCAGGTCGAATTCGACATGCTCTTCGAGCTGCAGATCCTTCACCATCGCAAACAGCGGCTCCATCGGCATTTCCGGCCAGCCGACGACTTTCACCACGCAACAGTTCCTGACCTCTCGAGGAAGCAGCGCAAGCGCGCGAAGCATGACGTCGACGCCCTTGTAGGGCTTTATCTTGCCGAACAGGAGTATTTGAACGAGCCCGCCCCCTGCCGAAAGCTCGTCGACCGGTCGGGCGATATGATCCGTCAGCAATCCGTGCGCGATAACGGATATCTTCTCGTCCGGAACACCAACGCCCAATAGGCGATCGCGTGCAACGGTCGTATGAACGATAAGATGATCGAAGCAATGCAGAATCTTGAGCGCGCCAATCCGCTGTATCCGCGAGCTCGGATTGTTGTTGAAGGGATTCGAGTCATGAACGGTCAGCACAGTTGGCGCAACCTTTCTGAACTTTGGAACGAACTGGCTGTCAACGATCGCCAGAGGCGCCCACTGGAAATGGATCACATCGGGCGGCGCTCTCCTGAAGCGCCTGATCAGCCGAGCCATTGATTCAACGTGACTGAGGCCCTTCAGTCCCAGCTGCACGTTGCGCGGGAGTTTCTTGAAAAAACGCGACTGCATCCCAGGATAAAAATGCCGATCAAGAAACTGCATTTCGTCGACGGACGGCTTCTGCCCAAGCTGGCGCCCGACAATGCTCGCCGCATGCCCAATATCGGTCAATCCTTTGGCTAATCTAAGATCGTACGGCCAGGTAAACAGTGACGGATCGATCAGAGCGATTTTCATGCGATTGTCTCACCAACCATGCTTGCGGATCGTGAAATTACTTCTGGCTCATCAACGCATGGATTGATAGCCTTCGGTGACACTGGCGGATTTCCTGAGCGACACACGTTGAAGATTAGCATTGTCATAACAGTCTACAATTACGAGCGGTATGTCGGATTGGCAATCGACAGCGCGTTGAATCAGACGCGTCCGGCGGATGAAATCGTTGTCGTCGACGACGGCTCGATCGACGGTTCCCGTCAGATCATCGCCGAGTATGGTGAGAGGATTCGAGCCGTATTTCAGGCAAACCAAGGCAACATCGCAGCATTCGAGGTGGGGTATCGCGAAGCGACAGGCGATGTGCTGCTCTTCCTCGATGCAGACGATATCCTGATGCCGACAGCAGTGGAAAATGTCGTCGCACACTGGCGCGAGGGTCTCTCGAAAGTTCAGTTCAATCTGGAACTTATCGACGGCGCTGGCACGCCTCTGGGACGCTCATCCTGTGCGTTTCCGGAATCGTATACGTCACAGGACGTGCATGCAGAATTTATCCGGTCGGGAACGTACATCTGGCCGGTCATGTCGGGAAATGCGTATTCCCGAGCCTTTCTTCGTCAGGTCATCCCTCTCAATCCGCCCGTCGGATACGACGGCGCTCTCAACTCGATTGCGCCTCTTTACGGAGACGTCGTCACGGTACAGGCAGCCTTGGGGCAATATCGGCTCCATGGTCGAAATATCAGCCGGAACGACGCGAAGGGGCGCCCGCAGCGCTTTCCCGATTTCGCCAGGCAAATCGGGTTTCGCGTCGCCGAGTTCGATATCCTGAAGGCGCATTGCGACAGGAAGTCGGTACATGTGCAATCGGCAAGGCCAATCGATAACGAGATCGTCTTTGTCAACTATCGACTAGCGTCGCGCAAATTGGGATTGAGGTATGTCGCCCAGGACTCAGACACGTCGAGCTCGCTTCTGCGTCGTGGCATATGGCTCGCCCTGACCGAGACGACACGATGGCGGACCGCTGCCTCTCATATCGTCTGGTTCACTGCATTATTCTTGAGTCCGTCCTGGCTTGCATACCGGCTGATCATGCTCCGGTTCAACAGGGCAGAACTCCTGAGGCCGCTCCAGAGGTTCGGCGGCGTCACCCGACGCAAGCACGCCTGAATGCGCCATCGCGCAAAGGCAACCCACCTCGTCAGATCCTCGTCGTCCGCCCTCCAAGCGTCAATCACAGGCTTTCGATCCTGCGAATTGCCTCCTGCATTGGCTCGTAAAGATTGGTTACGCCGGCAAGGCGGGCACGAATCCGCCTGTCGGACTGGCGAAGACGAATATTTGCCGACAAGCGCAGAACATATTCCTTCGATTTCCACGCAAACCATGCCGTCCTGTCACGCGCTGTAGGCTCACGGACCGACTCGGCTGCTTTTGCAATCGACGACGGCAGCGTCAGCTCAAGGCACGGAAAAGGAAACAAGCCATAATTGTACAGGCCATTTGCCCAGAAGCGATCCATCTCCCAGTCGACTGGCCGATGGATCGTCGTCACGCTTTCGATGAATCGACGCGCGGCGCGGCTGGAGATCAGATAGGCCTGCGTTCCCATTGGCGCGCGCTCAAACCGCACCAATTCCCGCTGATCCAGCCAGGCCACATGCTTGCTGGGTGCCATGTGTCGCCCATACAGTCGGAGATAGCCGATCTCGGCAGCCTTGCAGATATCCGGAAGCGACCGAAAGCCGAATCCGACATCGAGAATGACGTCGTCTTCTACCACAAGCGTCCATGAATCGTCGGTGTTTGATGCCCCCAGTTGCGCCATGATGCTCATATGGCTCGCTGCACAGCCGATCTCGGCTCGTGAAAGGCCCCTGCCCCAAAAGCGGACGGCCAGCGCTTCATCATATTGCGGGAGCCCCTTGGCTGGCATACGCAGGGCATCAAAGAAGGTCCACGGAATTCCAACCGAGTCCAGATTTGCACTCGCGCGCTCGCGGCGCTGGGAACCGGCCAAACTAATCGCCACAACTCTTAGATCGCTGCCCATTGGTTAGTCAGTCCTGCGCTATCAACTTGGAACCGCATTGCACATGATGTCGAACGATTAGCGCGAACATGTCTCTGCTGACAAGGAGAAGGCAAGCACCAAGGCTGCCATGCTCGCGACGATGTTTCAGATTGTTATCCCGTCAGGACGAAATCCGCGGCTATACGCAGAACGCGTCCCGCATTCGGACGCCGTCACGCGAACCGAAGGTTCCTCACTTGCGAGTGATTGCGCGCGTAAGCTAAGCGAGGCTTGGATGCCATCAAAGCGTCGAATTAACGGCACCATGGCAGCACTATTCGTCGCATCGCTGGTTATTGCTGGCTCAACATTCTATCTGGACCTGAGCAACGATGGTATGCGACAGCGCCTGCGATCCATCACGCCCTTCAAGCAAAGCAGCCAGATCATCGGTGGCGCTGTCCTCGGCCAGAATGGCAGCGGGTTGTATGCGGGCTATACGCTGTCCTGGGGTGACGATTTCGACACGCTCGATATCGTTAGTCCGGCAAACCCGCGCGGCAAGTTCTTTCCGACTGGGGCCTATCATCCAGGCATCCGCGGCAATACCACATCGTTAGGGACAGCGTTTGATGCCGACCCGCTAACGACAGGTTACAAAGACCGTAACCGCGGCATCGCGGTCGGCTTCGACAACATGTCGGTTTCCAGTTCGGTGCTGCGGCTCGGGGCGCGGAAGGCAACAGTGCGCGAACAGGCATTCCTTACACCGACCGACCGGTCCATCAATGGAGGCGTCCGCCCGCACCTCTCTGCTATGATCCATACGGCCGGGGCATTTGCATACTACCCGACCGCGAATGCCGTCATCGTCGAGATACGCGCTCGTTTCAGCTCCAGGCTTACAAATCCGGCTGGCTTTCATCCAGCATTCTGGACCTATTCCGTCGCACCCGTGCTCAATCCAACCGGCAATGAGTGGGATCTGGAATGTAACTCTCAAGGGATGCACTTCAGCAATATCGTCCACACGTCCGGGGCAATCTCGACCGACAACAGCGCCGGACCGTTCGACTATATGGACGATACGTTCCACGTCTTCAGCTTCGTCTTTCGAAACGGCGGAAGCACCCAGCTTTACGTCGACGGTACCCTTCGGTCCCAGTTTGTTGGCGTGAACTCCAATACCAAGAATATGCCCTCATTTGTGCTGCTGACGTCACACATATTCAACAACACGTTCGCGGGCGAGGCGTATGACGCCGCGTCATGGGCCGGGTCGGCGACCGCGGTCTATCTCGATGTGGACTGGATCCGCGGCTGGCGGACGGCAGGTGTGGCGCATTGGAAGCCGCTGGTTTCGGTCAAAGACCTTAATGTCGATTATGACGGCAGCGGCAAGGTCGTGCTCCCGAGCGCCAAGGCCCTGTGGGGTGATGCAAGCGTTACCGAATTTGTCCAGGTCGTACCCTACGATAGCTCCGAACCGGGCATGACGGAGCAGACGACGTTTACGCAGTTCCCGGCAGGAATTTCGTACGACGCGGCCTCGCGCACGGTCAGGGCGGACTTCACCGCCGGCACGGGCCATGCCGGGCGATCTCACGTGGTCCTCTATGGCTATAAGCCCGATGGCTCGACCATGGAACCGCTGCGATTTTCCATCAATCGCGGCCCGCGAATGACGACCGGCCCCCTTTCGGCCGCCGCGGGCGACCGCTACAGCTACGATATTTATGGGGCGTGCGACGCCGGGATCATGACGCCGAAAATCCTGTCCGTCAAAGGACTACCGCAGGGTCTCTCTTTTGACGCTTCCACAGGACTCATCACCGGCGCACCAACGGCAACAGGGGTCAGCACCCCGACAATCTCCTGCACAAACAACGCGGGTCAGACAACAACGAGGACGACCACGTTCACCATCGACGCGCACGATCCGGCCGCCCCCCGGACGGGAAGATGATGCTCGACCGTCATCCTTGATCGGGCGACGCCGGAGCGCCTTTGCATATATCCAGAAAGGTTGCGACCGCCTCGTCCACACTCGTGCTCAATGGTCGGCCCAACTTCTCGAAGGGCTTGCTCCAGGCATCGACAAAAGTGCTGATCTTTCCATAATTGTTGTCAAGGACGGAGTGCGGGACATTCAACAACACGCAAAATATGTGCGTGTGAAGCCGGTCTGTGATCACATAGGCCGACGATCCAACCTGCTTCATTCCACGCGCTACACGGTTCGACGCCAAAAGATGAAACCATCGAATGCGCAGGTCGAGCTCGGATGGCATCCTGCCTTTGAACACGAGAAGGGACGTCTCAAGCAGCGCCCTGAGAAACAACCACTTTCCTAAGCCGCGCTGTTCCGTCAACCAGTCCTCGACAACTGCAAAGCTTGGAAGCGGACGAGAACGCGCCCGCTCTACCTTCTCGTGATCGGTTCGAAGTAGCAGCAACAACTTTCTCGCTTTTGCCGCTCGTGAGCTCTGCGGCCCCAAGCAAAATGCCATGTCCGGACAGAGATCAACGGGCGCCGTGAATTCCTCTCTCGCGACCTTCAAACTTTGAACGTCGCG
The DNA here is from genome assembly GCF_055807395.1 of Bradyrhizobium sp. Kon10. Lineage (NCBI taxonomy): Bacteria > Pseudomonadati > Pseudomonadota > Alphaproteobacteria > Hyphomicrobiales > Nitrobacteraceae > Bradyrhizobium > Bradyrhizobium sp. Kon10. Next base: position 606,909 of record NZ_JBVVOZ010000001.1, read on the forward strand.
AACCAGAATCAGGAATTTTCTGTGAGCGTTTATGATGGCCGCCGCGTGCTGGAGACTTGCCTTCGACGAGAAGTGTATGGTTTGCGGCAACTGGATGATCCGGCGATCGGGAAACTCCGATAGAAGCCTGAGACGAAACTCCTGATGACTCGGCCACAGGTCACCAAAATTGCCGCCGCCATGGATGAGGATAGGTCCGGCAGGAACCGCTCTTTCAAACTCCTCCTTTGCCCAGGTGTCGTACGTGCACACGTAGGACGGCGCTCTTCCCAGCTTCTTTTGCAGATAGGTCTCTTCACCCAACCATATGGCGCTGTCTCCCACATTTGGATGGTTGGGGAAGTCAACTAGCGCAAAGTCGTCGACGCCTTCCAGATAGGGCCCGATGACCCTGTCGATCTCACTCTGCAATTCCGTGATGAGGGTACGAGAACCCTTCATGGGAATTTCACCCATCGTCCTGAACTCTTCGGAGCCGCCGGTTGCATCACGGCGTCGAACGGCTTCTGATGCATTACCCAAAATCCGCATTCGACAAATCCACTTCCGCGTTCCGCGAGGTACCTGTTACAGCTGGGTAAGGACGCATCCGCGTGCTGCAAGCGAGAGTGCCCGACAGTTTGCGGCGCCGGGCTTCCTGCGTCGTGCATCAGATTCGATCCTTCGCGCTCATCCGGCGTGCGTCTGCTCTCGCGTCCCCCCGCTGTCCCTTGCCGCCGCGGAACAGATCAGGTTCCAGAGAGCGGATAGGTCGACTTAGCAGCCAAACGCACCGTCGGCAACGCTGCCGACTACCGACAACACAGCACATATTCATGACAAAAATCGACTCTATTGAAGTCTTAAGATAGGCAACTGTTCGTCGCAACGAACCTAGGCAACGTACCTACCCGGAGTGCCGCTTCTTGCAGCAAGCGGCACCCGACTGCGCAGCGAGCTCGGAGTCAACCGCATGATTGGTTTGTTGAAGGACTATGTGAAGTCGCGCCTGCTCGATAACGATTTAATGATATCCGGCACATCAAAGGAGGATGAGCTCAGGGAGTACTTCCGCGACCTCTTCCCTGTGGCAACGGACAAGAAATTAATTCGACTCGGCGGACCGGCTGATGGTGGCTATTTGGTTCCGGACGACCTGGATGGATGCGTCGGTTGCTTTTCGCCGGGCGTTTACAACGTCTCGGATTTCGAGCTCGGGCTAGCCAGACGCGGCATACCGTGTTTCCTGGCCGACTTCTCAGTGGATGCACCCGCGATCCAAAATGATCTACTGGACTTCGAAAAGAAATTCCTCGGGAATGAGAACAACGACAAGTTCATGACATTAGGGAACTGGATGTCGAGAAAGGGTCCTCAGACCGGCGATCTCATTCTCCAGATGGATATTGAGGGCGGCGAATACGAGGTTCTCATCGAAACGAGCACAGACTATCTGAACCGCTTCAGGATCATGATCATCGAGTTCCATTCCTTGGACAGACTTCTCAATCCCATCGGTCTCAAACTCATCGGAGCCGTTTTCAAGAAGATCACCAAGCACTTCGACGTCGTACACATCCATCCGAACAATTACTTCAAACCGATCGAATACAGGGACCTCAAGGTCCCGCCGATCATGGAATTCTCGTTCTTGCGCAAGGATCGCGTTTCTCGTCGGACGCCTGCGAGACGGTTCCCTCACGACCTCGACAGGAGAAACGTCGTAGACAGAGACGACGTCGCGCTGCCGAACTGCTGGTTCGCGCCGGAATGATCGCTCCGATGCAATCACGCCAACCGCCGAGACGGATGCGCGTTCACGCGACCTTGGCCCGCACAACAAAGCGCTAGCGCTGCCTACTCCGCCGCCTGCGCGTTTTCGCTGAGATACGCCTGATAGGCCAGCTTGAGCCCATCCACGAGTGAGGTCTTGGCCTGCCAACCCAGTTTCGCCAACCGGCTGACGTCGAGCAATTTGCGCGGCGTGCCGTCGGGGCGCGAGGTGTCATAGCTGATCTCGCCGGAATAGCCGACGATCGCCGCGACAACGCGGGCAAATTCGGCGATCGTGATGTCCTCGCCGGTGCCGATGTTGACGAGCTCGCCGCTCGAATAGGTCTTCATCAGGTGGATACAGGCGTCCGCCAGATCGTCGACGAACAGAAATTCCCGCCGCGGCGTTCCAGTGCCCCATACCTCGACGTTCTTCGCCCCCGACATTTTGGCCTCGTGGAAGCGGCGGATCAACGCCGCGACGACGTGGCTATATTCGGGATGATAATTGTCGCCGCGACCGTAAAGATTGGTCGGCATCACGCTAATGAAGTTTGATCCGTACTGGCTGCGATACGCCTCGATCATCTTGATGCCCGCGATCTTGGCGATCGCGTAAGGCTCGTTGGTCGGCTCCAGTGGGCCGGTCAGCATCGAATCTTCGCGCAGCGGCTGGGCTGCGAATTTGGGATAGATGCATGATGAGCCGAAGAACATCAGCTTCTCGCATCGGTTGACGTGCGCGGCGTGAATGACGTTGGTTGCGATCGCCAGATTATTGTAAAGAAACTCGGCGCGCAGTGTGTGGTTGGCGACGATGCCACCGACTTTGGCGGCAGCAAGGAACACTGCCTGCGGATGTTTTGCAGCGAACCATTTGTCGACAGCGGCCTGGTCGCGCAGGTCGACCTCGCTCCGCGACACGGTCAGCAGCTCGACATTTTCCTCTGCCAGCCGCCGCACCAACGCGGCGCCAACCATGCCACGATGGCCAGCAACGAAGACGGTCTTGCCGGCCAGTTCAAACTCAGCGCTTAGCATTGGCAACCTCTCGCCTGGCCTCGAGCAAATCGCCCGCCATCATTTCCTTGACCAGTTGCGCGAACGGGGTCCTGGGTTTCCAGCCGAGCTTCTCGCGCGCCTTGCTGGGATCGCCGATCAAGAGATCGACCTCGGTGGGACGGAAATAGGTCGGGTCGATCCGCACCACGATCTTGCCTGATTTCTTGTCGATGCCGGTTTCCTCGACGCCCTTGCCCCGCCATTCGACAGTGCGGCCAATTTCGGCAAAGGCGAGCTCCACGAACTCGCGCACCGAGCGGGTCTCCCCGGTTGCCAGCACGAAATCGTCGGGGCCGTCTGCCTGCAAGATCAGGTGCATGCCTTCGACGTAGTCCCTGGCATGGCCCCAGTCGCGCTTGGCTTCGATATTGCCGAGATAGAGCACTTCTTCGAGGCCTGTCTCGATGCGGGCGACGCCGCGCGTGATCTTACGGGTGACGAAGGTTTCGCCGCGGATCGGGCTCTCGTGGTTGAACAAGATGCCGTTGCAAGCATACATGCCGTAGGCCTCACGGTAGTTCACCGTAATCCAGTAGCCGTACAATTTTGCGACGCCGTAAGGCGAACGCGGATAGAATGGCGTCGTCTCCTTCTGCGGCACTTCCTGCACGAGGCCGTAGAGCTCGGAGGTGGACGCCTGGTAAAACCGCGTCTCCTTCTCCATGCCGAGAATCCGGATCGCTTCCAACAACCGCAGCGTTCCGATCGCATCCGCGTTCGCGGTGTATTCCGGGCTCTCGAAACTGACCGCGACATGGCTCTGCGCGGCCAGATTGTAGACCTCGGTCGGCCGGATCTGCTGCATCAGGCGGATCAGATTCGTTGAATCCGTCATATCGCCGTAATGCATGAGGAACGGCACGTTGCCGGCATGCGGATCCCGATAGAGATGATCGACACGGGCGGTGTTGAATGAGGACGATCGCCGCTTGATGCCGTGGACGGTGTAGCCCAGGCCGAGCAGATACTCGGCGAGATAGGCACCATCCTGACCAGTGATACCCGTAATCAGCGCGACGCGGGGCTTCGACTTTTCATTCATAATTGCTCACCCGGCTGCGCGGTTGTAATTGACGATTTTCCCAGTTTCCAAAACCTATTGGCGATTGCGACGAGGATTCGCAGGATCTCAAGCTCGGGCCCAGTCGGCGAGCCTGCCGCTCGCCAGATTCCAAACAGTGACCCGACATAGGCAAAAGCGCTCACGACGACTGCAGCGATCAATTGAGCATAGACGTGAGACTCGTGGCCAAACGATGTGACGAAAGCCCAGTTGGTCAGAAGACCGGCAATGATCATTGTGCAGGTGGACAGAACGGTCCTCAGATTAACGAGAAATTGCCGGGAGACAGAAGTGTCGATCAGTTCACGGACGAGGACCATGTTGTAGACGACACCGCCGAGCGTAACCGCCACGCGAGCGACAAGCAGGCCAGGTATCCCTCCTACCCACAAGCCGGCAACGATGACAGGCAGCCTCACGATCAAGATCGCAACGTCGCGATGAAATAATCTGCGGGTCTGCCCAAGAGCCAGACCAAGAGGTTGGACGGTCGCGCTGAGCGTATGCAACGCAATTGCGCCGCCGAGAAGCTGGATCACAATCGTCGCGCCTGCCCAGGCCTTACCCAGAGCAAGCGGCACGAATTGATCTGCGATCAGCGCGAAGCCGAACCCCGCCGGAAAGGCGATCGCGCAAAGCATTGATTGCGCCGACAGATAGGCTCGCTGCAGCGCAGCCTTGTCGTCCCTCAGCTTGACGAACGCGGGAAACAGCGTTCCTGCGAGCGGGTTTGTGGCTTCTCTTGTCGGCGTGGCGGCTAGGTCGCTGCCCAGCACATATCCGCCCAGCGCGGATTTCCCGAGAAAATATCCAATGATGATCTGATCGAAACGCCAGTTCAGCGTGCTGACGGCCTGTCCAAGTGATAGCCACACAGAGAACGACCACAGGGAGCGACTGCCCTTTATCCGGAATTTTGGCCGGAACGGGCGGATCAAATAGGAGGCGACGACGTCGACGAGATTGGCGGCGACGGCCCCGGCAATAAGCGCCCAATAGCTCTTGAAGCAAATGGCGATCCCGGAGGAGATCAGAATGGTTGCGAGCGCCCGGCTGATGCTCGTCACGAATTCCTGCCAGAAGACGAGTTGACGCTGCATCATTGCGAGCATCGGATTTCGAAGGCCGGATATCGCAATCGAGCAGCTCAGGACCAACAGGATCGCAACCAAACGGTCGTCGCCGTAGGAAAATGACACCGGATAAGCGAGCAACGACAGCAGGAGTGCGAGCAAGCAAGCGCGGGCCATGCTCAACGTCCACGCGGCGTGGAATTGGTCTTCAGTTGGGGCCTTGTGGTGAATGAGGGCCGATGTCAGGGACAGTTCGGTCATCGACGTCAGGATAGCAATAATGGCCGTCGCGACGGCAACCAGGCCGAAATCTTCCGGCGTGAGCATTTTCGCCAATATGAGCGTGTTCAGGAAGCCGAGACTGGCGACGACCAGCCGGCTCACGCCGATCCAGGCAGCTCCGATAGCGATTGAATTTTTCGACAAAGGAAGCCCCACATGCTCAGCAGCAGCGACCATTTTCAATGCTCGTTCATTGACAGATGGCTTCCAGCGCGCGCTCGAAGATGTCAGGCGCAACCTCGAAATCGAATGGACTGGGTCCAAACGCGCCCTGCGGGCGCGTTCCCTTGCTGGGTCCCACAATGTACGAATATTCCATGCAGGCGGATGTTGCGATCGTGTAGTAGTAGGGATGCACGTGGTCTGAGGGGATCAGCTCAAGGATCTTTGTTCCCGGTGAGCAGAATACGAGATTTGTCAGGCCTGCACCATGTGGGCCAACAACAATCGAGCATTCCGAGAAAAACGTCGCTTCATCCTCGACATCATCAAAGTCGTAGATCTGGAAGCCGAACTTTTTCAGCGCAGGCATCAACTCTTCTTCGTTGGCAACTTTCCTTTGTCCTTTGCGCGGGACATATACGCGCCTGTCGTGACGAAGCGGCGACTGGGCTACCTGCGAACGAAAGAACTTAGTGAGCCACGGCGCATAATTCCGTCGCAAGCCCGGAAACGAAGTGCCGATCACGAGATCGGCCTGGATATCGTCGCGGCCTGCCCACACGCATTTGCGCATTGGAATTCCAAGCCGGCGAACGAGTTTGGCTGCTGTTTCGGATGTCGGTTTGGGCAAATAGATATAATCCACGTCATCGAGCGACAGGCCACTGTTCTGGAAAAGCGCCAGGCGTCCCAGGCAATCGAGAAGGAAGTGCCCATAGTTCCCTCCGGCGAAATCGCTCGCCAGTGAGAGACAGGTGCCGCTCAGCGGCAGCGGTGTCCCGTAGCCAATTGATCTTGGATGGCGCGAGAAAGATGATCCGTACCAGGTGCTCTCGTAGAGCAGCGATCCATCCTCCGTCACGAGCCAACCGTCCGGACCGAGGATGCGGGCGTTGTTCAGACTGAGAACGCCCAACTCAGGCATTCTATTCTCAACGCTTTCATCGAACCCTGCGTCACGATTGCCAAATCGAACCGGCGCCCTCCGAGTAAGCACCTCTTCTTCGACCGCAGTCAGCCAGGTGTGCGGATGCTCGCTTCGCCACGTGCGATGATCGCAGAGCCGGCTCGGGCTGCCGCGCAATGCACCACGGAGGAGTTGCCTGACGGCCAGAACCTTGGAGTTCATCGACGATTACCTTTGCAAGACACCGACTATGGCAGATAAGCCCGCACGACGGAGGCTCACCTGCCATAGCCAAAGCAAAACTCAGACCGACATTGGACAGCGTGCCGATCGGAACCAGCGCTACTTGGCCTGATCCAGATCACGACGAGTTGTACTTGCGCCAGATCCACCCTTCCCGATCAGCGTCCCACGTGCAGCGACAATAGACGGCAAGACCGGGCTTTTTTTGGTTGGATCAGCGCAGTGTCGCAGGCAACAGGGACTTCTTTGGGGCCAACCTCGCCCGCAACGTCAGCGGTCAGCTTGCTGCCCAGCAGGTAGTTTCCCTCGCGCGACACGGCCGGCAGCGCAAATTCGACTACACTGGCGCCATCTTCCTCTTCCTTGCGAGAGACCGGTTGCAGCGGCTTCTTCGCCGAAGCGACAATGGCGCCGGTCGTTTCATCGAAGACGTATACGTGAAGCGTTCGATTTGTTGGATAGTCATTTGGAATCTTGATTGGAACTTCGATGTTGAGCGGATCGGTCGTATTCAGCGACAATACCCCTGCATTTGGCTTCTTGTCCGCTACCGCCTTCGTGACGTTGAGGAATGTCGGCTTCGGCATATCGTTGAGCGCTGCCGTATATCCAAAATCATTCGGATCGGGTGTCACGTCACTCGGACCGCATTTGCGGCCTCCCCGTTCGGACGTTGTGAACTGGCACACACGAACGTAGTCGATCTTGAACGTCTGCGGGAAAGCCGCGTCATCGACCCCGTGCCGGCCTGCCCAAGCCGCTCCGCCGATTGCGAAATTAAAATCGATATGCGCCGGCGGCCCCAGTTGGTCGTCCTTCCTGAGCCACTGGTACGTGCGCGTGTAGATGAGGCGGCCGTCCCAGAAGAACGAAATGCGGTCAGGCGCCCAAACGAAACCGGCAATATGCCAATCCTTGTTCAGGTCCTCCTTGCTGACCATGTCCTGAAACCTGAGCACGAACGAGTTGTCCACGTAGGTGTAGGACTGCGGCGTCCACTTGTCCTTGCTCATGGCGTTCGAGTGCAGCATGTTCGGCTTGTCTTCCACGCCGTTGATGACGTACTCGAAAATATCGATCTCCGGTGGATGCCAAAATTTTCCATCGACGTCGTAATCGGCTTCGAGCCAGAATGCCGGCCACGATCCCCGCGCATTCGGAAGAAAGACCCGCGCCTCATAGTAGCCGTAATAGAATGTCTGGTGGCTTCGGATCATCGAGGAATCGAACGTGTCCGACGCCTCATTCTTTTTTGCAGTCAGGCTCAGGGCACCTCCGGACACTATGTGGTTGTCGCGATAGCGCTGCTTTTCGTCGTTGAACCGGTCCATCGTTTCGTTGTTGTAGATGTACCGGGTCGCCCATTTGGTTCGATCAAGCTTGTCGCCATTGAACTCATCCGAAAACACCAGCTCCCAGCCGGCGCACCACGCCGGAGCTGCCGATCCGAGCGCAAGAACTATCGAGGCAACACAAACGAATTGCCTGAGCGCGATTGCGATCATCATCGAGATCCTTTCGATTCGGCTGTTGACCCCGGCGGGCAGGCTGTGCCGGTCCAATGCGCAAACACGATGGCAGCGGTGACGCTGCCACGTCGAGCCAGCACGCTCAAGCGCGCGGCCCTGCTGCTTTTCCCAAGTAGATGTTCAACTTGCGATCGTTTTGAGGCGATGAGCTGTCGACTGCTCAAGAACATTTGACCGCCCCCCGATCAGGTTCCCTCCTTCGCTGTGGCGTCCTCCATGATCGGCCGGGCCGTTGGCTTCGCTTCCGAGATCCTATCAATCCGTTTTCGAATCTGTGCCGTCGCCTTTACTTCAAGGAACCGATGGCTGATCGTCGCAACGATGAGCGACGGCGGAAGCGAGACCAGGAAGAACACCAGCTGCGACCCGTGACCCAACGCATCGACCATACCCGTTCGATACATGATTAGCTTGACACCAGCCATCACGAGCGGCGGCCAGAGATAAAAACTGAAGCTGATCGTCCCCAACCATTGCATGACCTGCCAACGGAGCATTCTTCCGAACGGACCATTTCCGAGCGACATGCCCAGCAGGAAAATGGTCCCAAAGACGCCACCAAGAACGACAAATGGAAAAGCAGAGATCCAGTCATGCAATGAGAGATGCGCCGGCGTGACAAAACCGACGTAATCCGTTGCACTGACAAGCTCGAGGCCTCTCCAGACGGTCAAGAACAGCACGAAGAAAATAGCCGGATATCTCGCCAGGGATTGCAATAGTGTCGACTTTAGATACTTCTCCGCAACAAGCACGCCGCCGATCATCAGGAGCGCGCGGGGGTAGTACACAACGAAGATCAGCGAACCGGCGGCCAGCGCCAGGGCCAGCGGACGACTGAAACCGCTGATCAGGAAGACGACGGCGCATATGCCATAGAACAGGAATTCGTATCCGAGCGACCACGCAGCAGGATTGATTTGAATGATGTCAATAAATGGAGGCGGCGCCAACAGATTTACGCCCACGAGCAGCGGACTTTGACCCTTTCCTGAAACCCAGCCGAAAATCGCAATCGCGATCACCGTCGCCCAGAGGACCGGAAGAATCCTCGCATAGCGATCAAGGATAAAGGTCACGACCGAGGACGCTCGATACAGGCTTGGCAGAATGACGATTCCGCTGATGCCGAAAAAAAACTCGACACCAAACTTTCCGGTCTGCAGCGCTTCTCCAAGCAGCCCCCCGGCAAACAGCTCGAACGTCGGGAGTCCGGAATGAACAACATGATAGACGAATACCATGAGGCAAAACAAACCTCTGGCGCCATGAACGTAAGGGTTAAATCTTGCGCTCATGTCGTGTTCCATGTGGAAGTTGCTACTGGCTCTAGTATAGAGGGCTGACCGCCTCACGAGCGAGACCAAGGCCGATCGCGATTGTTGTCCCGCGCCGCCGAAGCGGACGCCAACAACTGCGGCACGAAGAAACAGGAATCTACGAGTCCGAACATGGTGAGCCTCGATACATTCCCAGCCAGAAGCTCGTCTAACAAGCGCGCTGCAGCAGCGTCAAGCGACGAGAGCAACAGCGTCATTTTCGCGCATATCGCCTTCATTCTGTGCATTTGCATGCAGCGCTTCGGACTCCTCGTAGGAACCGGACAGATCTTCTTTTCGTTGTTCGGATTCTTTGTCCTCGTCGCGTGGGGATGGTGGGTTGGTCTTGTACGCCTTCGCGGGCCTCAGACCCTCGCGTTCGGACTTGTCGTCATCTGGTTTCTCGTCAGCGCAGTCGCTGCAGCCGAATCTCCTGATCGCGGTGTGGAGACCAGCCCAGCGTCGCTTGCGATGGTTCTTGTCACGAATTCGATCTTCCTATTCGGACCCTCGACAAGATTCTCGAACGAGGCTGTCCTTCCCACTTTCCTTTTCTATGTTCGCCTGTGCGCCGTTCTGGCAATCGTTCAAATTGTCCTCCAGTTCGGCGGCATACGCATCTTCTCATTCAAGGATGCAATCCCGGCGCTTGACCCGGTCCTCGTTGAGTCTGCGTACAATCAAAATGCGGTCGAATTTTATGGCTCCTTGAATCGACGCGCGAACGGGTTTTTCCCGATGGAACCCGGAGCATTGTCCCAATTGCTCGCGATAGGTGTAATCGTCGATCTCTTCCTTTTGCGGCGATTTAGCTATCTTCCGCTGTACGCCATCTCATACGTCCTGACTCGATCCGGATCGGGCCTTTTGGTGCTCGCCGTGTCCCTCGGCGTCTATCCCCTAATTGCTCCGCTCAAATCGCTGCGCGTTATCGCCATTGGAGCGACGGCTGTCTTGATAATCGGCACTGCCTACCTTGTTGCGCCGGAACCCTTCGATCCTATCGTTAATAGATTGGACGAATTCAGTTCGACCAAGTCGAGCGGCTATGCACGCTACGTCGCACAACTACAGACCTGGAACTATCTCTTTCAGACCGACAGAGTCCTTATCGGCTCGGGGCCCGGCGGATTGGAGCGGTCGCCTGCCTACTTTGGCGGCAGCGGAAATCCCATTCTCAAGCTCGTCGCAGATTATGGGATTATCGGGCTTTCAATTTTTCTGTTTTATCTCCTCTTCTCGATATTCAGGAAAGACAACTCGATGCTCGCGTTGACGATGCTGGCTTGCTACCAGCTCGGCGGCGGCAACCTCGCCATGGCTCCATTTCTGATCATGATGGCAATGCTGTGCGTATGGTCGCAGCCGCCGAGCGCTGTCCTGAGGTCGATCCGCGGTGCAGCGTCTGTCCACCGGATGCAGTCCAGTCTGCCCCGATCATCGAATGACGCGAAATAGACCGAGCAAAGCGCGCAACCATTTCGGCCGCTGGGCAGGCACGTATCTCAAACTCACCAGGGCACGTCGAAAGTACCGCGGACTGATCAGTACGCACACAATCCAGCCCAGCAATGATATGCGCTGGGATATCGAGAACCCTTGCGGAGTCGCAACGGCCCGAAGCGCATCGGCGGCGATACGCAATGAGCTGTCCTGGGCGATTGGATGGAGATCTGGCCGCAGCTTGAACGACGCGGTCCGCAAACAAAGAAATATGACATTTCTGTTGAGCGCATCGGACGCCACCGATAGTTTCTCGGTGCTCGCGATCTCGGTAAAGAATTTGTAGCGCCGCCGCGTGAGGTCGATCTCTCTCGCAAAGCGGGTATCGTCCAATTGAAGGAAGGCCCCGTGATTGAGGCCGTGCACGCGATAGTCTGCCAGGTGCTTTGTGATCGTCACGATATGGCCACACGCGGGAGCGGCCGCCAGCAGATAACTGTCCGGCGCCCGGTCGATAAAGTCGGATTCAAAGCCGAAAACACGCTCGACAAACCATCTCGGGTAGGCATTTCCCGACCCTGGCGGCGTCGGATAGGCACCGGTCCTCGCCATCCACCTGCGGATGTCCTCCGAGGCTGGACGGGAGAAGAACTGCGGTAGGACATTTCCAGTCGGCTGCCCCTCTGCGTCGATAACGCGCATCTGAAACTGATATTTGCTCGCGGCCTCCGACCAGACGGATGCAATCTCCGTCATCACATCGGGATGCAGGGCATCGTCCGAGTCCAGAAATATGATCACGTCGCCGGAGGATCTGCGAAAGCCGTTCACACAAGATGGCATCTGCCCGGCGTTCGCCTGACTGATGATCGCGACCTCGTCTGCAAATTCGTTGATGACGTCAAGCGAATTGTCGGACGAACCGTCATCAACGACGATCACTTCGACTTTCGGCCACCGTATATCCAGTGCACTGCGGATCGCCGATCCCACGTAAGCGGCGTAGTTGTGATTCGGAATGATCACGGAAAGGCTCGGTACGTTCGCCAGTTTAGCGCCGCGCACCACACTGTGTCTTGATGTCTGCTTCAGCATTGGGCGCCGAGAATACTCGCGTTGAGGATACTCATCATGTGACTGCCGACACAGTATCATATTCGACAGACGTTCAGTGACCAGGCACTCTGTCTACGAGGAGTGCACTCTCTATCATGGGCTTTCCATCGCAAGGAAGAGGTACGTTGAATCTGGCAGGATCGATGGAACTTTTTGTTTGTCATTCTGTTGCCGCAACTGCAACGCAAGCCACGCAGAGCGAGCAGTGAAGATATGTAAATGAAGATGAGTAACGACCGATCCACGAGCTCAGATGGTATCGTAGCGATATGCGTGGCGGTCGCTTCATCGCTCCTCGCAACGACGGCCGATGCACAACTTTCGGGCTATGGCCGCACATCTCCACCGATGTATGGCGGCTCCGGTATTTCGACTCGGCCTTCGGATTCAATCCGGCCTATGGAGGGCACTTACGCTCCAAATCACAAGACGCCGGACGGAAAGCTTTGCATATCGGTCAATCCGCTGACGCATCCGCAAACTATGAATCCTAAGATCATCGACCAAATAGTTCTGGTTCAAAACATCTGCGGCGAATCGATCCGGGTTCAGGTTTGCTATGCCGGCAGTTCCGATTGCATCGTTGTTCCGCTCGCAGGCTACCAGAAGCTGCAGAGAATGCTGGGGGTCGCGGCTGGGTCAACCAGCTTTCAATTTGAGTATCGAGAACTCTATTGAGCTCGCCGATGCAGACGAGCGGCCGTTAGCCTAAAATGCAGTCCACAACTGTTACTGGCAATACGCGAACTTCTCGCGGACCTGCTCTTTTTGTCCACCTCATGAAGACTCTGTCAGAGCCGATGATCTCGAGAGCGTCACACGCACTAAGGGTCACAATCATGTCATCGCCGCATGATCAACGGATGGCCAACCAATTGCTGTCCCGATTGTCCGCTTATGTGCAGCAGCAGGAAGCTTTCGGCACCCAGCAAACGCTCTGCACGTCAAGCGATCGTGCTCTTTGCAGGCACAGCTCTTGCAACAGCACGTAGTGCAACTCATCGATCTCCTTCGCTCGGTCGATTATGCCCGGACTGCAATTCTTCGCACTTGAATACAGCATCGTCACTCACCTTGACCCGCGAGCACATGTCCAATCCTAACCAGGCTATCGTATTCGGAGGCGCAGGCTTCATCGGTACACATCTGATGACGCGTTTGGTCGGTTCCAGGAGCTATAACCGGATCGTCTCGGTCGATATCGGCAAGCCGAGGGCGCAAGTCGATGGCGTCGAATATGTCCATCATGACGTCCGTGAACCGATCGATCCGAGGCTCGCGGGCGGAATGCCTGCCGACATCTTCAATCTGGCTGCGATCCACGTCACTCCGGGTCACCCGGAAGGTGACTATTACTATACAAACGTGCTCGGCGCGGTGAACGTCTGCCGATTTGCACGCGAGACGGGCAGCCGGAATGTCATCTTCACCAGCTCGATATCTATCTACGGCCCGACTGAGGCCCCACTTGACGAGGATGCGGCGCCGGCCCCAATCAGCGCCTATGGACGCTCCAAATTCTCGGCCGAAGCGATCCATCGCCTATGGCAGTCGGAGGCCCCGGACAGGCGGCTCACGATCGTTCGCCCCGCCGTGATCTACGGACGCTTCGAGCGGGGCAATTTCACGCGATTGTCGAGGCTTCTCGAGAGGCGGGCCTTCATCTATCCCGGCCGAACCGACACGATCAAGTCGTGCGGCTACGTGAAGGATCTGGTGTCGTCTATGTTGTTCATGGCACTCCGCAACGACAGTCTCTCGATCTACAATTTCTGCTACGAGCACCGTTACACCATCAGCGAGATTTGCTCTGCCTTCTCTCAAGCCGCCGATTACGCCAAGCCAACGATAACCATTCCGATATGGCTGATGAATCTCGCGGTACTTCCATTCGAGATACTGGACGCTCTCGGCATCAAGACCGGCATAAATCGCGACCGGATCAGGAAGTTGTGGTTTTCTACCAATATCTTGCCGAAGCGGCTGGTCGCAAGCGGGTTCAGATTCGATTACGACCTGGCAAGCTCCCTTGCGGAATGGAAACAGGAGTCCTCGATCAAGAATTTTGATTGAATTTTGATTGAGATGTCGGCCGCTTGATTTTTCGAGCATCCGGAGTAATTCAATTCACCAACGGAGTTCGTAACCAATGCTCGCCATCACGGCGGATGCTCCGAAAACAGGCTCCCTCGCTGTCCCGTCGTTAGCGCTCGATCGGAAGGCGGCCTTGCGGGTACCATCCATCTGCTCCGCCATCGGCCACACTGAGGCCGATATTGCATTGCAGAACTTATTGGTTCGTCCGCGTTGTTCCATCTGCTGGCAGGGGATCTGGTAGATCCCGATCCAGCAGATCGGCGAGCAGTGACCTTCTAAAGCGGTGCAAATTGTCTTCATCCTCAAAGTCGCGGTCCGGGCGGGTTGGCGGAGATGTACACTGTGACGATTTTGCGGCGAGCGGAACGGCCAATCGGGCCCGGCGGCATTACCCAGAATCCGTTAGCTCCCAATTGCGCAAACAGTCTGACTGGCCGCTCTACCGACAGCATCGGCGGCGTCGGTCAACTTTCGACCGCAGCGACCTCGGCCACTGTATCTGCTGCGTCGAACTCTTGCTGACGTCGGGCCGTTGGATGCGGCACTTTACACGTTCACGGATTCAGTACGGCGGCAAGACGAGCCTGCTGCCACGCGTTGCAATCTACAACACGTTCACGTAGGCGAACCGGATGCTTCAAACCAAAATCACATCTCGTGAGATCGAATCGACTGCGGCCGAGGCCCCGTCGCTGGAGCAGACGATCTCGTCTGCACTTGCGCTGGTCAGCCGGCAGTATCCCGTGATGATCTTCACGCTGCTCCTGTGCATCTGTCTTGCTGGAGTCTACGTGTTCACGGCACCAAAACGATATACCGGAACGGCTATCCTGATGATCGATAGCCGCAAAATGCAGGGCCTGCAGACGCAAGCGCAGACAACTGGCACCGACAACCCGATCGACTCGGCGATGGTTGATAGTCAGGTCGAACTGCTCAAGTCCGAAGCGATCGCTTCCAAGGTCATCAAGGACTTGAAGCTTGTGGAATCATCAGAGTTTATGAGCGACGGCGCCGGAGTGCTCAGCACCATCAGCAACACGATTTCCGGACTATTCTCCGAGTCGAAGGCTCCCACGCAAGAACAACTGCTGCGCGGAGCTCTCGCGCGGTTTGCAAACGGCCTCAGCATCAAGCGGGTCGGCGTGAGCTATGTTATTGAGATCTCCTTTCAGGCGTTATCGCAGGAGCAAGCCGCGCAGATCGCTAACGCGGTCGCCGACGACTATATCGTGGACTCGCTCGAGTCGAAATATCAGGCCTCTAGGCGCGCGGCGGTCTGGCTGCAGGATCGATTGAAGGAACTGCGGTCGCAGGCGTCCACCGCCGAACGAACCGTCGCCGACTTCAAGGCCAAAAACAATATCATCGATGCGGGCGGGCGGCTGCTCACCGAGCAGCAACTCGCCGAAATCAACACTTCGCTGACAACAGCTCGTAGCCAGCGTGCCGAGGCACAGGCCAAGCTCGAACGCATCACAGCGATATTGAATGCGGACAACGAGGATTCAAACGTCATTTTGAATGACTTGGCGACCGTGAGCGAGACGATGGCCAACCCGGTGATCACCAAATTGCGCCAGACCTATCTCGAGTACGCGGCCAAGCAGGCGGATTGGTCAAACCGGTATGGATCGGCCCATCTGGCCGTTGTCAATTTGCGCAACCAAATGCGCGAAATTCGACGCTCGATCATTGACGAACTGCGACGTACGGCCGAGGTATACAAAAGCGACCTTGAGATCGCCAAGTCGCGCGAAGAGTCAAGCCAGAAGAGCTTGAATGACACCATCGCGGTGTCGAACAATACCGGCCAAGCGCAAATCATCTTGAGGGATCTGGAAAGCAACGCGCAGAGCGCCCGCGCGTTGTCTGACAACTTCCTGCAATTGTACATGGTCTCAGTTCAGCAGCAGTCCTTTCCCATTACCGAAGCGAGGGTGATCACCGAGGCTGCGTTGAATCTTCCCAACAAGACCTCGCCGAAGACGACACTCATCCTGCTTGCAGCGTTCGTGGGCGGATTGATTCTTGCGGGCATCGTCGCAGTCCTGCGCGACATGATGGATCGTGTCTTCCGAACCGCTTCTCAAGTCGAACGGTTCGTGCACACAAGCTGCCTGGCTTCAATTCCGGTCATAGAGCAAGGTGCCGTGAATGCTACTTCTATGCAGCCCAGCAAAGCGGCTTGGCGGTTTGGTAAACGCGACAAGTCCAAACCGCAGCAGGCGCCGCCGGGTTATGGCGGACCCGGCGCGATGTTGCCACTCCCGGGATCGGCACCGGGTTCTAGCCAGCCGCGGCCGCATCGCGACCGTCTGCTTCCGACTGAGGAGAGCGTCGGGCGATACGTGATCAACGCGCCGTTTTCTCGATTCGCAGAAGGATTTCGATCAATCAAGCTGGCCAGCGACCTTGCAAATTACGGTTCAGCGTCCAACAAGGTGTTGGGAATTACCTCCGCCCTTCCCAACGAGGGTAAGTCAACCATCAGCGAAGCGCTGGCACAGACGCTTGCCCAAAGTGGCTGCCGAACACTGCTGATCGACGGTGATATTCGCAATCCGAGCCTCACCGCAAGACTTACGCCGGCTGCGCAGGTTGGCTTGATCCACACCGTCGTAGGCCAAGCCGACTGGAAAGATGCGATCTGGATCGATCCGCAGACAAATCTGCATTTTCTTCCTTGCGCTATCACTTCGCGCTTCTCGAATTCGAGCGACCTGCTGGCGTCCCCGCAGATGGAACACCTATTCGAACAGCTACGCCAACACTATGATCGAATCGTTCTCGATCTTAGCCCGCTGGCGCCGGTCGTCGATGTTCGGGCGACTGGAGGGCTCGCCAATTCCTATATACTCGTCATCGAATGGGCGAAGTCGAAAGTCGATATCGTCGAGCGGGTGCTAAGTGAAACGCCGATTGTGCGGGACCGCTTGCTCGGTACGGTTCTTAACAAAGTGAACGTGTCGGTGATGAGCCGCTACGATACATATGGCGGAGCCTACTATCGCAATCAGTACTACAAGAGGTATGGTTACGTCGATTGACATAGAAGATTCATCATGACGTGGAGGGTGTTCTACGGCGGCCGGATCAGGTGGGGACTGAGCAGATCGGATCGGCCCCGCCGGGCTTGAGCGACAAACCTGGTCAAGTAGAGGGATTCGATGCGGATTTGTCCGTCCTCGCGCAACAGAGCGGGCGCGACCACGGCATCGGCCCGTCCTAAATCGACCAATCCCGGCTGCGGGTGTGCGAGCCACTCGTTCTCAGGCGCCTGTTCACGGCATGGAGCCGAATCGCCTTGTCTGGCAGTTCCGCTCAGCGTCTACAAAGTTCTGCGGTGCAATGAACCATGTTTTTGATCCGACCGTCGAGTACGACATGAAGAATTTTGCTCGACCGGGGCTTACGTCTGCATTTGTGCCCATGTGGGCAATCGTGCTCTGCGTATGTCTCTTGGTCCTAACTGATCGTTTCAGCCGAGCGGAGCCGCCGCCTCTCAGCACTTTGAATTGCGCGTCGGGCGCTAACGCCGAGCAGCGTCGACGTTGTGACGAAGAGGCCGTCAGGCAGGTCCAGTCCGGTAGCCAATCGACACAGCTGGAGGGCGGATGGCGATTGGTGAAGAGCAAGAATCCTGACGGGGGCGCCGATGCCATCTCAGTGATGCATGTCGTCGATAGCGCGAAGTCGGATACGCGCCTTGCAGGCTTGAACCTTCAATGCGGGCGGGACGGTATCGAAGTTGTATTCATCGTTCTCGAACCACTGTCCCGCTCGACGCGACCGAACGTGACGTTGATAGCAGGAGAAAAGCGTACAGAATTCCAAGGATCTGTGATCCAGGGCGGCTTGGCATTGCTACTGCCCGCCGACGCCGCGAAGCTTGCTACCATTGACTGGCAGAACGAAAACGAACTTTCGGTCGAAATCGGGGCTCCCCCGACGGCTATCCGTGGAGCGGTGCCGATCGCAGGACTGGCTACGGCTCTGGGTTACTTGCAGCACAACTGCCACACTCGATAATTCCGCCGACGGTCAGAACTTTCATGCCGATCCATCCCTGCAAACTGACTGCGTTTGGCCAGATTGGCGTGCCGCCGACTGGCGATGATTCACACCGTCAACGATCATCGCAGTCGGCAAGACGGCATTGCCGTCGCATGCTCCGCTGTGCGACAGCCAGCAACGTCCGGCCTTTGTCACGATGAACTCACTTTCCGCTTCAAAGTCTCACGGTTTATCAATTTCTCATTGCGTCCTCATCGCCTTATTGGCTGCGACTCCGATCTTGGCAAACGCAAACGGCATCTTTGCACGGCACGCAGTTGCGCTTGTTACTGCCGCGATGTTGGCCATTGCGGTAAGAGGACCGGAAGCCGGCACATCTGCCGGGCAGTCGCTGAAGCAATTTTGGCCGGTTTTCCTTATTCCGGTCATCTGGATGACCTTCCAACTTGTTCCGGTGCCTACATTTTTGTTCGCGAACCCGATCTGGTCCGCGACTTCGATCGCATTGAACCAGCCATCGCTTCCAGGCCGCATCAGCGTTGATCCCGGTGCGACGTTGCAGAGCCTGTTTCATTATCTGGTCAACGTGGCGCTGCTGGTGTCGACCGTCATCATCGCCAAGGATCGCCAAAGGGCCGACACGATCCTGATCGTATTGTGCGTGGCAACGACTTTCATGTCGGTTGAAGTCCTGCTCGGCCGACTTGAGTTGTTCGCCGGAACGATTCCCCAAACAGGCACGGCTACGAGCCCGTTTCCCGCAGCAGCCGCTTTGGCAGTTTTGGCAAATGGCGCACTCGTTGCCAGGGCACTCGAACGCCACCTGCACCAACAGGACATCCGCAACCTGGCCTCGACTCAGTTGTGGATCGGGGTTCTTTCCGGATTATTCGGAATGGCCGCGGCATTTGCCGCAATGTCGGCCCTGGAACGAGGCGCTTTGTTGGCGGTCAGTTGCTGGGGGCTCACTGTCCTCGTTTTCATCGCCGCTGTTCGCCATTTGGGATTTCGCTCCTGGCCGTCAGTAATTTTGTTTTCAATCCTTGCAGCTGTCGCCGGCCTCATGGCGCTGCCGCATTCTCGATCCGCTGGTTTGGATCTCCTCAGTTTCATAGCGCTCCCTGCGGAAGTCGTTGCACCGGCAAAACACCAGCTCTTTGATGCACCGATATTGGGAAACGGCGTCGGAACATTTGGGCTGACTTCGATAGCCTATCAGGAGTTTGGCGCCGCAGCATCGGCGGTACCTCCTTCCACCGCGATCTTGATCGCTATTGAGTCAGGACGGTTTGCGATTGTGATCCTAGCGGGCTTCGCCGCACATTTCTTCTTCGTTACCTTTCGCGGCGCCGTTCGACGAGGTCGCGATTTCTTCTTTGCGGCCGCGGCTGCCGCCGGCATTCTGGTTGTATTTTGCGAGAGCTTACTCGATTCAAGTCTCTCAAGCTGCACGATCCAGACCATCGTATCGGTGATGATCGGACTCGGACTTGCACAATCTGCGGGTCGGATCAGTGGCGCCACCCAGTAGGGGCAGCCTGCCCGCGCCATAAGATCGTCTTTACAATAAGTTAGTCGATCAGAAATGACCTACTTGAGCGGATTTCGCATTCTTCTGACCGCGCTGGCGCTGATCATCGGATCTCACGCGATCGTCTCGGCTATAGCGAAGCTGACGGCGTTAGAGCGCGCGACATTTCCTGCGGACGCATCCAGGATCAGCTCGCGCTGGACCGGCGACGTGCCCTCGTTGCTGACAACGCTCTCTCCCTTCGGATCGGAGCTGGAGAGCAATCATGCCTTGATCGCCGGGCTGCGGGCGATCCAGTCTGGCCAGCAAAAGCCGGAGACCGTGCGATCGACAAGCCACGCCGACGCGGTCGACAGAGTCAGCCGGACACTATCAATCTCGCCTTACAATCCTGAACTCTGGTTGACGCTGGCGCTGCTTCAAGCCCAACGCGACCCGCACGACCCGATCGTAGTTGAGGCGCTAAAGATGGCATATTTTGTGGCGCCAAACGACACACGATTGATGCCGGTGCGGATCGACATCGCGAGCCGCTTCGATGCGCTCGCCATTCCAGACGTCAAGGACCTGGTACGCAACGACGTTCAGTTTATCTTGACCCGTCGGGGTGAGTCGAGATGGGCACTCGTGTCGGCCTATCGGCGGGCATCAAACCTTGGCAAAGCTTTCCTGGAAGATGCTGTTGAATCCATCGAACCCTCGTTTCTTGCGACGCTGCGCGGTTGAGCGGCATGCAGCGTGGTGAGTGGGCCATGATCTGCACCACCCACACCTCCTGAAGCCCTCGCAACTGTAGCCCAAGCCGGGCAACCTGATCTAAATGCCTGTCGTGATCCAATCAGCAAGGACTCCTAGACTTCCTGATACATCAACGCTGCTGCGGTCCGAAAAATAATCTGGATATCGAGCCAGATGCTCCAATTTCTCGCATACCAGACGTCGCACTCGATGCGCTTCTCCATCAGATCGATAGTGGGCGTCTCGCCCCGCAAGCCGTTGAGCTGGGCCCAGCCGGTCAGGCCGGGTTTCATGTGATGGCGGCACGCGTATTTGCTGATTAGCTGGTCGTAGTAGCTGTCGTGGTCCAGCTCGTGCGGGCGCGGTCCGACCAGGGACATCTCGCCTCGCAGCACGTTCCAGAGCTGGGGCAGTTCGTTGATGCTGGTCTTGCGCAAGAAGCGTCCGACTCGCGTGACCCGCGAATCGTGCTTCGTGGTGTGCGTGATCGCGAAGCCGTTCTCGGTCACGCGCACGCTGCGGAACTTCCATATCTCGAACGGCTTGCCTTTCAAACCGCGGCGCAACTGCCGAAGGACGATCGGACCCGGCGTATCCAATTTTATCAGGAGCGCGGTCGTGATGATGAGCGGCGCCAGCATCAGAAGGGCGAAGGACGCAGAGCTAACGTCGAGACAGCGCTTCAGAAGCCGTTCGAGGAGCGTCAGGGATGGCCTCTGAAACTCAACAGCAACCGTTCCGCAGACCGGCAGAAACGGCCTCGACACTAGATCCGCGATCGGTAAATCTGGCAAAAGGCGAATCGGCTGCGGAACCATCCGCAGATGCTGGCTAAGCTTCCGCAGCATCGGCAGCTCATTCCAGTCGATTGCCACCAGGTACTCGTCAACATTGCCGGCACGCGATTGCCGGATCACATCCGAGATCTGCTGATTCCAGACCTTGTCGTCCTGGCCCATTTCCGCGTTGAGCACGAAGTGACGCACGACATCGAAACCGTGCTTGCGAAGATCCTTGAAGCGATCGGAGGCGAGATCCAGCGGCGCTAGGCTGAGCAGGATGACCTTGCGGTCGAGCAACCGCTCCTTGGCGAAGGCCGACAACAGGCAGTAGCGCCAGATCACGCGATGCGTGATGAGCGCGACCGCTCCCAACACCGCGAACAGGATGATTGTCCCGCGGGACAGGTCGGACGCCGACTTCAATAGGAAGGCGAGGACGGCGAGGGTCGCGAGCGCGAACAGCCAGGCGCCGAGGAGCTTGCGAGCTTGCCAGAGCGTATTCGACAATCTGTGGCTATCATAGGCGCTCCGAAAATAAGCGGCCACGATGAACACAATGCCGACTATGACTCCACCACCGATCCAAGCATCCGGATCGATCGGCAAGTTCATGAACTGGCGATAGAGCGCGCTCGCAGCCCTGCCGCTCAGCAGGATGAGCAGGAAGTCAGCCGCGATGATGAAAAGCTGAAACGGTCTCTGCAGTGAGCTGCCGCGGTTCGACGTCGATACGCGAAGACTATCTGAGCCGTACGTGGTTGCAGGCATCTCGAATCCCTTCACTTCAACGGCGGTAGCCGCACGAACCCAAAAGCGAACTAACACAACGGTTTTGGGCGAAAAGGGCGAGAACAACGCGAGATAGCCCGCATCAAACTGATGCCATCCAAGCTTGGATTCGCGCGGGCTGCGATCGGAAGCTGCTTCCCAAAAACAGCGACATTGTGGCGCCGCACCAACAAAACTGACTCCTTCCTTGCAGTGCAATTATGAGCCGCTGGTTCGATCGCAGGCGCAATCGATCCATTCGTATCGAGCGAATGCTTCCACCGTGACCACGGATGCCCTGAATGCGTGCGTGTTCAGGACCCCAGACCTGTTGCGCCGATATTGTTCGTCGGCTGTTTTCTCACGGCATTGTAGCCTTGAGGCCTGAGCGCCCCAAGCGAGCGGCTCTGTGCAGTCAGGCGCTTCCGCCCGAAAGCGTGACTCGTCGCGTCAATCGCAGGCCGTAGTTGTCCGGAGTCTACCAAACGATTGTTGCAGTAGCCGACTGTTGCCCGAGTTGATAAAGGTAGACATGGCGCAATTCACATAATTCACATAAAAACTCTCGTGACCTCTTCGTTCCAGAGCGCCGGAACGAGCCGGCCGCCCCCTAATCCGCGATATCCGCTTTCCTTCCGAGGCTCCGAGGAATTCTTTACCCCTCTCGATCCCGCTTGTTCGGTAAGATTGATGCTGACAATACTTATCATATTGAGCGTGTGGCTGCTGCTCAATGTTCTGTTCGTACTGATTGTGGTTCCTGCGCGCTCTCGATTGAAGGCGACGGGAGAGACTCTTGCGCCGGCGCCGATCGACAAGCATCAAGACCGGTTCAATCGCGACGATCCATCGTCCCTCCGCCGTGCCTTCGTATCACTTGCAACGGGAGCCCTTTTTGTCCTCGCCTCTCCGCTGATCGCGCTACGTGATGCAATCGTGCGACTTTGGAAGAGGGCGCGCGGACATGAGACTTAGGACGGCGGCGCAACGAGTTAATGCGAGGTTGACGCAATACTGCGGATGATCGTGGTTGCTTCTCCATATGCTTCATGCACGCGCTAGTAGGCCTCCTTCTGGAACAGCACAGTGGATGCGGTCCGCGCCATTATTTTGAGGTCGAGCCAAATGCTCCAGTTCCTCACATACCAGACGTCGTATTCCACTCGCTTTTCCATCAGGTCTATGGTCGGCGTTTCGCCGCGGAAGCCATTGACCTGAGCCCAGCCTGTGAGGCCAGGCTTCATATGATGGCGGTATACGTAATTGCTGATGATCTCGTCATAGTAGTTGTCATGAGCGAGCGCATGCGGGCGCGGACCGACCAAGGACATGTCGCCGCGCAAGACGTTCCAAAGCTGCGGCAACTCATCGATGCTTGTCATCCGAAGGAAACGCCCGATCTTGGTGACCCGGGCATCCCGCTTGGTGGCTTGGGTAATCGTCCGCCCGTTTTCGCAGACCGTCATAGTCCGAAATTTCCAGATTTCGAAGGGCTTACCGTTGAACCCACGGCGCGACTGGCGGAAGATGGCAGCTCCCGGCGAGCCGAACTTGATCAGGACGGCGACCGTCAGCAGTAGTGGCGTAAGTATGACGAGCGCCAACAAGGCTACTCCTATGTCGAGACTGCGCTTCTGCAGGCGCTCGAACACGGTAAGCGGAGGTCGCTGGATTTCGATCGCAACCGTGCCGCTGACCGGCAAGAACGGGCGCGAGACAAGATCGGCGATCGAATTGTCTGGTAGCACGCGAATCGGTTGGGGCACCGCGCGCAGATGTTGCCCAAGTTTGGGCAACATCGGGAGCTCGTTCCAGTCGACTGCAAGAAGGTACTCGTCGACATTAGCCATGCCGGACTGCCGGATCACGTCGCGAATCTGCTTCTCCCACGCGCTGTCGCCGTTATCACTGCCGAGCACGAAGTGGCGCACGACATCAAACCCGTTCCTGCGCAAATCCTTGAACCGGGTTGCGGTGAAATCAAGCGGCTTGAAGCTAAGCAGCACAACCTTGCGATCCACCAATCGCCCCTTCGCGAAGCTCGTGCCGAGTGCAAGCTGCCATGCGAAGCGGAGACTGACCAATCCGAGGCCGCCGACAGCGGCAAAGACGATGATGGTGCCGCGGGAGAGATTGTCCGTCGATTTGAGTAGAAACGCGGCGACAGCAAGAATCGTCAGTGACGCGAGCCAAATGATGACAGTTTTGCGCAATTGCCAGACGAGATTCAGCAACCGATGTGTCGCGTACACTCCGTTGAAATTGGCGATCGCCACAAACACTGCGCCAACGATTAATCCTGCACCAATCGACGCACCGTCGGCGCCGGAGGCGACAATGCCGCTATAGAACAGGGAAGCTGCGGCATAGCAAAGCAGGATCAGCAGGAAGTCAGCCGCAATGATGAAGACCTGAAACGGGCGATGCAGAACGGCGCCACGCGCTGACGCGACTGGCTCGACATCATCGGAACCGTACGTTGCTACAGCCATTTAACCTCTACATCCCGATTGAGAAAGCTTTCAAGGACCGACGCTATCACCGAAGCGCAGCATACTCGTCGCGACCGTGAAGATTGTGACCTTCTCAGCAGATGGTGTTAAGTGATCGCAGCGATATTGTGGCATTGCACGCGTGATTTTTGCGATGCAGAGGTGTGTTGTGCGACGACACCGATTTTCTGATGCGTTCTGCGCTGCGATTTGCATCGTAAGCCTCGAGACCCATCGCTGCGCATGTACTCGCGGCGGTATCGTTGCAAACCTGTCGTACGCCGTGACGCGCTGACGATGCGTAGCTCCTGCCCGGTTCCAGCGTAGTTGACAAAATTCACGGGCATCATTTCAGTTGTATTCTGTGTATCTCTCAATTGCTGTTCCTGTCAGGAGCGAATGGAGCCCGCAAAACAATCAAAAAACGTGTTACCGCGGGAACAAACTCGGCTCCCGAAACTCTTCTTCCGCATCGCCTGCCACGGCGTGGGTGCTCGCGTTCGCCTCACGACGACCCAATAGGAGGCGCCTCTCATAAAGGGCGCCCCCTCGCACTGGGAACTTTTCAGCGTAACGTCCCGACCGGTCTCGAACCCACTCCTCCTCACCAAAACCTCAGTCAATTGCTTTTGGACCTGGGTTCCTCATGTTTTCTCCTTTCCGATCTCGTCCGCCCAAGAACAAGCCGATGCTACCGGAAGGGGTTCGCATTTTCGCGATGTCCGATATCCACGGCTGCGCGCACTTGCTCGAGCAACTGCTACGGGTCATCGATGCAGACATCGCCAATAGCCGGCCGGGCTATGCGGTAGAGGTGTTCATGGGCGACTATATCGATCGCGGTCCCGATACGCGCGCGACACTCGACATCCTCGTCGAACGCCGCCGCCGCGGGAACGCCGTTTTCCTGAAAGGCAACCACGAAGCTTTTTTGGTCGATGTTATGGAGGACCCCTCTCTGTTCGACGACTGGCTTCGCGTTGGCGGCGCCCAAACGCTGATGTCCTATGGACTCGCACCGGGGGTACAGCGGGATGGGCCAGCCTCGTTGCTGCGCGCGCTGTTGCGTGCGATGCCGCCTGAGCACGTCGAATTTCTCGATAACCTACGGCTTAGCTTTACGTGCGGAGATTTTTTCTTCGTTCACGCCGGCGTTAGGCCGGGCGTGGCCTTGTCTGAACAACACGAGGCCGATCTCTTGTGGATCCGGGAGGACTTCCTGAACAGCAAGGAGCAATTCAGCAAGTACATCGTGCACGGTCACACGCCGGTGCGGAGCGCCGAGCTGCTGGCAAATCGAGCCAATATCGACACGGGCGCTTATGCGACAGGCAATCTCACGCTGATGACGATCCAGGGCAACCGCGTGCTCGCATTCTAGAGCTTGCCGCAAGTGCAAAACAACGCGGGCGCCGCACGTCCCGACGCAGTTTCCACCAAGCAATTCCATAGGCGGTCGGTAAGACCAACTCGTCAGTTCAGAAGACGATAATCGTCGGCGGAGCGGGCGCGGTTCTGGGCCATCCACTCGCTCCAGGCGTGCTCGTGTTTGGCGTACAACTCGCGCCAACGGCCCTCACGCTGACTTCGACAGCTGACGCGCCGCTCGTTCCACGTATCCTGCACATGATAGAGGCTACGTGCCGTCGAGCCCTCCAGAGTCTCGAATTCAATAGTCTCCTCGATCGTCAGCCCAACCAGCACGCGTCGGCCGCAGCCATCCACCATATACCGGCGCGGCGAATCGTTCTCGACATCGCTCATCTTCTGAGAGCCTCTTGCGAACCATGAAACGTCCGGAGTGATTGTGTGAGCCGCGCCCACAGGAACCGGACACAGACTTAGAAAGCGCGCCGGGCGTGCCCGAAAGTGGTGGTCGCCGGGTCGCGTGACCTGCCGCGGGAGGATTTCTCGAGGCGCCTTTGCGAAGGCCAGGCGCGCAACGCGTACCCGACGAACAGGCCAGCAAGAAAGGTCGAGGCAACAGTCAGAGTCATCGAAGCCATCCCCAATGGTTCTGAATGCGATCTCACCGCCAAGTTGTGACGACATGATGATTCACAGCGCCGAAATATTGTTCATCGCTCGACATTTTGTGTGCACCGACCGGCTCCCCTGCGGGCGACAGGCAACGGGGAATTTTCCGGGATTCCCACAAGACAGGGTTTGGACGTGTCGCATGCACAGGGGCGCGCGCCTTTCCGCCAGCAATCTCTGTGGCGAGGCTTCGGTACATTCGCATTTGGCCAAACCCGTGCACCAGCTCCGATCGCCCGGCGCATGTGCTCCTCCGCCCTGACGTTGCAGCGACATGTCCGGCCGGCCGACCTGCTACGGCAGCCATTCGGCAGAACGTTGCGCTTGCAACCATGTGCGAGCCGTCGCATTATTTGACGCCCATTGTTTGAGAGGGATCGATCCAATGAACGTCCGCACCCTTACTCCATTCATTGTTCTCAGTGTGCTTGGTGTCCTTGCCCTCACCTCGACCACGACCGCCGTTGCGGCCGCGGAGCTCGCGCTTGCTCCGTCGCACCATCGAACAGCCTACGTCAGGACCGGTTACGTGTTTTGGGATGATGTTTATCCGCCTGCGGTTTATGGCCCTTATCTTCGCTCTGTCGAAGAAGCCGCGGCGCTAAAGGCGGAGGCACGACCAGTGTCGCAACGTTGGTGGGGATATTGGTACGCTCGGTGAGCATCAAAGCCGTAAGCTGGGCAGCTGCGTTCAACGACAAACCGCCGCAACACTGGGCAGCCGGTGACGGCGGATTGGGTTGAGGTCCACTTGAGCGGACCCACCGGGAAATGAGCGGGCGCATGAACATGAAAGCGGCCGCTACGGCACTATGCTTCCTCGCCAGCTGCTGGCTACAAGCACATGCTGCGACTGCGGGTGAATGCGTGTTCCGACCGGAGCGTTTCGTGCTGCTTTCCGACACAGTATATTGGACTGTTTCGATCCCATCCGGGGCCGAATGCCTGCAGGGCCTGCGCGGCAGAACACAGCTTTTGGACTAAGTTAAACTGGTGGCGGCGCCGAGTGCCGGCATCGTGACGATCGCCGGCCCGTCATTTCGCTACCAAGCCTCCACAAGCTCGGGAACTGACCGGTTTCGAATTGCAGTGTCGGGCGAAAACCGCAGGCAGCACGGATCATCGATCATCATAGTGGAGGTGACTGTCAGGTAGAGCCGTGTTGCTGAGCGGCGAACTTCCAATACGGGACCACAGCCCCTTAGTTTGCACTGGATAGCTCGATGCGGTGTGATTGAGCTTACGAGCGAATGAAACTTCGTCCCTACAGAAGATTGCTGCTCTTCAGCTCTTCAGCTGGAATACACTACTTCGCTTGGGCTCCCCGATCCCAGGGCCGCTTGCCATCCGCACCCCTGTCCCAGGGACGCGTCGTTGGGGCGTTCTTCTCTTCGGTGGCGGCCTGCGCGCGGTCCGCCTGCACCCGTTCGCGATCGGTCAATGGCGCCTTCGGAGCTGGCGGTTCGGTCTGCGCGAGTGCCGGTGTCGTGAAGAGCAGGGACATGAGGAGGATTTGTTTCATTCCCGGCTATTAACACAGCGGCCGCGGGCTGTCTGATCTATTCGCGCTTCAGGATGAAACGCTCTGTTTTGCCTGGCGTATCCGTGAATGGTGGGAGCATCGTTCGTTGTCTCGTACGCGGTGGCGGCGCAAAGGGTCGAGAACCCGAGTCGCCAAAGGTGCAGGAACGGCCAGAGTTTATGTGCTTAGGACAAGCTATCTCTGATCTTCGTTGCTGGTACCGGTGCCGGGACTACCGATTGGTAAGCCGTTGGCGGCGTGACCCACGCCGGTGTTTCGCTCAGCCTGCGCAGCAGCCGGCGACGTTCCGTTCGGCGTCGGGGGCTGGACACTCGGATTGTTCTGCGAGGCATTGCTGTGGCTAGCGCCAATCGTGGTGTCCCGCGTTCCCATGCCTGAGGCAGCTGAGGCTCCGGAATTACTGGTATTCGACGATCTGCCTGTACCAACGCTAGAGCTCGCCGCCGATCCCGCGCTGCCTCCAGCTCCTCCGCCCGCACCGGCACCACCGCCGCCTCCCTGCGCGAAGCCCGGTGAGGACAAAACAATGCATGCGAGTGCCATGATGGCGTATTTTCCGATCATGGATGGTCTCCCTGAGTTTGAACAGCAATGACGACAGACGCAGGAAGTTCCTTTCGCTGGCGCGATTGCCCTCAGCCGCGAGCGACCGGGCTAGACCCTTCAGAATGTGAAAGACGAAGCTAGTCGCCGCATAATCCTCAGATTCATCGAAGCGCAGGTGGAGAACCAGAAGGCCTGAACTTGCGGCAGATGCCGGCCAAACATAGCCTACCGCAATTGCCCGATCCCAACAGAATAGCGACCACGCAACTGTCGGACTAAGAAGGTTGGACGTATTTAGAATAATAATTTGACCCCTGCGCGTGACAGCCACTTTACGGGTTGCTGCCGGCACAAAGCGTCACGTTCTTCGAGCAATTCACGAAGTCTTTGAGCGTTGTCAGATTGTGTCTCCTGCCATTCGACGCGATCTTCTGCAGTCCATAAGTATGACTCGCAATTGAACCGAGCTTTCTCAGCCTTATCAAATTCCAAGTACGATTCGATATCGCGCTCAACCTGGTCAAGTTGTTCCTGGAGAACTCTTGGCATCGTTCCTTCGGCTTTTCCTCTAGCCGCTTTGATGTTCGGCGTCGCCGGTGCGGCGATCAGTAGGCCTTCTTTCGCCCCGGCAATGCGTTGCTTCGTTGCCTTGCTACTTTCAGTCATGTCGCTTTGATCTGTGCTTTGGGCGAGCGCCGGCGCCGGTGCCCAGGGCTAAAGTTCCTTCTGCCGCTCGCTTAAAGTTTGCCGCTCGCTAAAAGAAGTTTGCCGCGCGCTAAAAGTTCCTTGACCGCGAACACCCCGTCGCCCATTTCACGATGGATGATGCCCCCATACTGGTGCACCGCCGACCGCATTTGCTCTAGTGCCGGGGCCAGCCGCGCTACAGACTCTTCGAGCGCTGTCACCAGATCCGAAGATCGATGAAGGTCGGCCCGTAAAATCGAGACATACTTCCGTTCGGTTGCGAGCCCTTGCGCGGACTTTCGCCCGGCGCGTGGCGAGGCCCGACCTACCGCCTCCGGTCGATGGGATTTACCAGGCGACCTGCCGGCCCGAATATCGCCGCCATTTGCCGCAACTCGGACAGCTACTCGCGCGCTTCGGACAGGTTCAAGGCCGGAAGCTGAAATCGTTGGAAAACGCAGATCAGCCCGGCAACTCGGCAGCCTGGCGTACGCCTGTGACGCCAGCCGCCTCTCTCAAAAGTTGTGATTCCGGCCCGACACAGGTTCAGCTCCTTACCCGGACACAATTTACAACCGCGCGGAGTAGTCGTTCAGGCCAAAATAGGCACCAGACAGGCGGCGGAAGTCAAGGCAAAGGAACGTGCGCCTCAGCCTAGCAGGAGGCGTCCGTCGCGACGGCAACGGGGAGCCTCAGCTCGTCCTCAGCGGTGCAGCGGACGCTTGGGATGGCTCATCGCCACTTGCAGCATTGTCGGGCCAATCGATCGGCCGACAAAAAAGACCTCGGCGATCGATCTCTGCGAGCAGTCGGTCTGCACGCTTCCTCGCCCCGAGACCAATGAAACGAGTCCCGGCCGCGGTGTCGGCTAGCATTTCGTTACGGATGAACTCATATATCCGCAGAATGAAATGGTCTGAAAGGCCTTCGAACTCGTCCATAGCGTCGCTATCACAATGAGAAAAATATCCACGCAATTACGCGCCAAGTAGCCCAGCCGATGGTTGCGATCCAGGCCATCATTGCCGCTCCGATCAGGCCGAAAAACGCCACTGCCAACAGACAATCGGAGATGCGCCCGCGACGGCGAAGTAACTCTACAGACTGCGCGGTGCGATCAAGCATTTCGACCTGCCTTGAATGGCAAGGAATATCGATCGCTGGACCGGCCGACAAACGGCGAGTGCCGTTAACCTCACCGATCAACCTTAAGGCGTTGGCCGTTAGCGAGGAGAGCGGAAGATGGGCGTCCAGATATCCGCCATGTTTCATTATCGCAGGACCGGGCTGCATTCTTTGAGCTTGCAATCGTTGCGCATTGCACAATCGGAAAATGTAGCAAAACTGCCGAATCAGCTTCATCGTTGTTGTCCGGGCGGGGACAAGGGGCGGAAGCATGGTCGAGGCACTCCAGATCAGCTTGGCATTGTGGGGTATGACAATCTGCGCGGTTCTAAAGTGCAGCAATCTTTTGGGCTGAGTACGCTGCATTCCCTAGGGGGCACTTCGGGCCAGGACATCTGAATTCTGGCTCAGCGCGCTCGGCTTGGTTGGCAGGGGACCAGCCTTGTATCGCTCGGCGCAGTCTCAACGTTTAGCGGAATGCATGGCCGACATCAGGTAGTCGGCATCGGCCGCGACGCGCTTCTCCAGGAAGCCCATCGCCGCCTTGATGCGGGCGATGTGCAGCAGGTCCTCGTGGACGGATAGCCAGATATCGCGGACGGAAAAAAAGCTGGGTAGGATCGGGCGCAGGTCCAAGTTCTGGGCCGCCACGTAGGACGGCAGCATGGCAATGCCGAGCCCGTTCGATGCGGCCATGTACTGCGACACCAGGCTGGTACTGCGAAACACCACATGGACGGGTCGCAGGATGTCGGACAGCCAGCGGTTCTCCTTGATGTGGATGTGCTCATCGATGAAATCGATGAAGTCGTGATTGTCGAGGTCCTTGAGGTCGCTCGGCACCCGCTGGCCTTGCAGATAGGCGCTGGATGCGTAGAGAAATATCCTGAACTCGCCGATCTTCTTGACCGAGAGCCGCCTTCCTTTCGGCTTGAAGAAGCTGACGAAGATATCAGCCTCCCGCCGCGTCATGTCGAGCAGACGAGTGTCGGTGATCAGCTCGACCTGGATCGATGGCCAGGCCTTGCTGAAGGCCGCCATGCAGGACGTCAGGTACATGCTTCCGATGCCTTCCATGGCGGCGATCCGGACCGCGCCGGCGGCGTCCGCCTTCTCGGAACCGACCACGGTCTCGATGATGGCATTGGCATTGTTCTCCATGCCTTCGGCATACTGGAGCAACCGCAGGCCCGCCTCCGTCAGGGCGAAGCCGGCCTTGCTGCGCTTGAACAGCGTGGTGTTGAGGCTGCGCTCCAGCTCCCTCACGCGCCGGCTGACGGTGGTGTGATCGACCTTCAATTTCTGGCCGGCGCGAACGAGATTGCGGGTGCGCGCAACCTCCAGGAAGAAGATGACGTCGTCCCAATTGTAGCGCAGCGTTTTCGCAGCCTTTGCCACCTCGGCCGTCCTGATATGCCCGTTCGCGAGCTTCGGCATCTAACGCACGCTAGTTTCGGGCATATCGGCTCGCACGGCAATGTTCAGGCGGCGATGATCGGGGCATAGGTCTCGACCAGCCGGTTGGCAAACATGTCGACCTTGGGGATCATCAGCTTTTGCCGGCAGACCGCCAGATCGATGTGCTTGGGCATCACCGCGCCCAGCTTGAGGACGCGCGGGGCCACGACGTTAATGTCCCAGAGCGGAAACCCGGTTGGGGGGATCACCAGGCTGCCGCCCGGATAGGGCGAATCCACCCTGTTTGCCAGCACCACGGCGACGCGATTGTCCTCGGCCCGGGGAACGGCGAGCAGCTCCCGCTCAAACGGCTCGCGGAGCGAGGCCGGCCACAGGATGATGTCAGCCGCCGCAATGCCGAGGCAGCGCGAGGTTTCCGGGAACACGGCGTCGTAACCGGACATGACTCCGATCCGGCCGAATGGGGTGTCGAAGACGGGATAGTCGTCGCCCGCCCTCGCCCATTTCCGCTCCTCGGCGGTCAAATGGGTCTTGCGATATTTTCCGACCTCCTTGCCGTCAGGCCCGATCAGGAACGTTGTCACGTACAGTCCAGCCGCGGCACGTTCCACGGTAGGAAGCGCGATAAGGCACTGGTAGCGCGCCGCGATCGCCGCGACCTTCGTCAGCAGCTCGGGGGCGTGATCAGCGAGCGCCGCGGCCTCGCGCGTGTTTGGAATAGCGGACGGGCAGAATGCATACTCCGGCAGCACCAGCACCTTGATGCCGAGCTTGGCCGCGTGATCGACCATCTCGAACACTTCATCAGCTAGGCAGTCTTTGGTCACGTGCATCTGCACGGCTGCGACTTTCGTCACGGACTTTGCCGGGATCAGCGGCTGCTCAGCGATGCGGTAGACCGGCGTCTTCTCATATGGCAAGGCCATCAGGCCGTAGGTCTCGGGGCGGCGGTCTGCGATCTTGTCATTCGCCGCATAAATCGACTTGTCGTGCGCGGCGTCGAGGTCGATGTCGGCAATAGCCATACCATGGGTATCGTAGGGCACCTTCGACAGCACGCGTCCTTTGGGATCGACGATCATGCTGCCGCCCGGATAGTAGATCGACCGCTCGTAGCCCGCCTTGGTGGCTGCAACGAGCCAGACGCCATTCTCATAACTGCGGGCTGGTCCCCACATGTCGGCCTGATCCATGGCGAAGAAGTTCGCCATGTCGACGATCACTTCGGCACCCTGCATCGCCATCGCGCGGAAAATTTCGGGAATGCGCCCATCGAAGCAAATCAAAAGGCCGATCCTTCCGAGGTCGGTATCCACCACCGGACAGCCGCGCTCGCCGAATGCAAACCAGTTCTGATCGTGCGTGGCGAGGAAC
Source organism: Bradyrhizobium sp. Kon10 (assembly GCF_055807395.1). Classification (NCBI taxonomy): domain Bacteria; kingdom Pseudomonadati; phylum Pseudomonadota; class Alphaproteobacteria; order Hyphomicrobiales; family Nitrobacteraceae; genus Bradyrhizobium; species Bradyrhizobium sp. Kon10. The sequence goes on from NZ_JBVVOZ010000001.1 coordinate 640,016, forward strand.
TGCTTGTGGTAATGGCAGACGGTCTCGCCCTTGCGCCCAAACATGATGCCGGTGTTGAAGATCTTCTCCTTGTCCGGATCCCATTCGGTGACGCCGCTGGCGATGTAGATGCCATGCTTTTTGGCCAGCGCCGACAAGGCCGTCACGAACGGACCGTCCTGCATGGTCTCGGCGAGTTCTCGGCAATGCTCGGCGGAGTCGAAGAGATAGCCAGTATCCATGCATTCGGGGAACACCACCAGCTCAGCCCCCTGCCTCACCGCGTCCTCGACGAACTGGGTGGCCAGCATAATGTTGTGGTCGAAATCTCCCAAACGGGCGAGCGTCTGAACGGCGGCAGCGCGAAAACGGCGCTTCGTCATATCGGTCTCCATCTTTCGATAATTGATCGGAATCAGTCTCGTTTGACCTCGCGCCAGAAGCGGTCGAGGCAATGGCGTTTCAGGCCGATGAACCCCTCGCCGGTCGTGACGTCGAGGTCGCGCGGCCAGGGCAAATCGACCGGGACGATTTCCGCCACCCGCGTCGGCCGCCGCGTTAGCAGCACCACCTGGTCGGCGAGTTGGATCGCCTCCTCGAGGTCGTGCGAGACCAGCAGCATGGTCGTCTTCAGCTTCATGAAGATGTGCTGCAGCCGTTCGCGCATGAACAGCGTCATTTCGTAGTCCAGCGCGGAGAAGGGTTCGTCGAGAAACAGCACCTCGGGTTCGGTCACCAGCGCCCGCAGGATCGAGACCGTCTGCTGCTGCCCGCCGGACAGAGTGTAGGGATAGGCGTTGAGGTCGAACGGCACGTCGAAATCCGCGAGTAGCTTTTCGACGCGCCGCCCGCGCTCCTTGCGGTCCACACCGAGTACCTTCAGGGGATAGTGGATGTTGTCGATCGCACGCATCCAGGGAAATAGGGCTTCCCGGTAGTTCTGAAACACGTAAGAGATCTTGGTGTCGCGGATAGTCTGGCCATCATAGAGCACCTCACCCGCATCCATCGCCATCAGGCCGGAGATCATGTTGATGAAAGTGCTCTTCCCACAACCGTTCGGGCCGAACACCGAGATGAACTTTCCCATGGGCAGGTCGATCGAGAAGTCGTCATAGATCGTGGTCCCCTGGAATTTCTTGCTGAGCCCCCGCACCGTGACATACGCCTGCCGTAGCTTGGGCGGCGGTACAGGCGCCCGGTTCTCGGCGGCTGGCGCGCGTGTGTTGCGGATCGCGGTTACCTTCCCCATCGAAATGTCCACTCAGTTTGCGAGATCGGACTTGGCGAGGACCTTGTCCTTCACGTTGATGGGACCCGCCACCACGCCTTCCTTGATGAAGACGTCGACCAGCGCCTGGTACGACGTCATGTCGGTCTCGTTGAGGTCCTTGAAGCCGCGCAGATAGGGCTGCGCCAGGAACCCGAGCTGATCTTCTTTGATGGGCGTGTATTTGGTGAGGATCGGCTTGTACTTCGTGAAATTGGCGTTCACGAGATCTGTTGCCTCGTCGATGACAGCGACGATCTTGCGCGCAACCTCAGGCCGCTCTTTGAGGAACTTCGTAGTCATCAGCGAAGCCCCGGAATAAAAGGGATCGGCAATCACGTGCGCGACCGGGTTGGTCATGGCGCGCATGGCCTTGCCCGAGGCGACGGCGATCGAGCCGACCGGCTCGAGCGATAGCGTGGCGTCGACCGTCCCCCCGACAACGGCAGGCACCTGCATGCCGACCGCGAGATCCACCAGCTTGACATCGGTATCGGGATCGAGGCCCGCCGCTCGGACCATGTGGCGGGAGATGGTGCGCCACTGAATACCCGGGACGTGACCGAGCGACTTGCCCTTCAGGTCGGCAAAGCTCTTGATCGGGCTGTCCGGCTTCACGATGAGACCATCATTGATACGATCGACCGCGATGCCCCCTCCCTGTAACCCGAACACCTTCAGCTTGCCGGGAAATTTGGCCTCCGCGATCATTGCGATGCCGGCTGCCGCGCCGGGAGGACCGAAATCGGCGCGCTCCGCGATGAGGGCATCTATGATCTGGTTCGGCGCTTCCATTTTGGTGGAAACGATCTCGATGCAGGCCCTTTCGAACAGCTTCTCCTCGAGCGCGACATAATAAGCCGTGGTCTGCATGATCGGCAGCCAGACCGCCGTTACCTTGTCCATCTTGTCGCAAGTCGCATTTGCGCCGGTCGCGCCGAGCAGCAACCCAGAAGTTGCGACTACCCCGAGGAATATTTTGATCTGCATGATGGCCTCTTGGTTTGGCTGTCCGCGCTATTTTCCGGACCAGTGAATGAGAGATCGTTCGATCATAAGGAGCATCAGGTTGAGCCCGTATCCCATCGCCCCGGCGATCAGGATCGAGCCGTACATGTCGGTAAGGGAGTACGAAATCTGCGCGTCGATGATGCGATGGCCGATCCCATCAGTCGCCCCGATGAACATCTCGGCAACAATAATGACGACAAGCGCGAGTGACACCGCGGTGCGCAGGCCGACAAAGGTCTGCGGCAGCGTCTCGTAGAAGATTACATCCTTGAAGATGCGGAGCGACGATGCCCCCATCGAACGCGCTGCGAGAATGCGGGTCTGGCGGGCATTCATCACGCCATAGGCGACGTTGAAGACGATGACGAGCCAGGCAGCGAAAGCGGCAACCGCAATTTTGGCGAAATCGCCAAGGCCGAACAGCAGCAGGAAGAGCGGAAAGAGCGCGGTTGCTGGAGTGGAGCGGAAGAAGTCCACCAGGAATTCGACCGAGCGATAGATCGCCGTCTTGGCGCCGAGCACGATCCCGACGGGAACGCCGGCTAGAATCGCGATCAGAATCGAGTAAGCGACTCGCACCATTGTATGGACGAAATCGCCGGTCATCTTCCCGGCAGCGATGCTCAACGCAGTATCGCGAAGCGTGTCGATGGGCGAGGGCAGCAGATCCTTGTTGACCAGTTGCCCCTTGAAGGCAACCCACCACAATGCGAACAGCAGCAGCGGCCCGATTGCAAGCTCGACGGCGCGCTTCGCCTTTGCATTCGAGATCGCCTCGGTGATCTGTCGCATCAACATCCTCACGGTCTCCGCGGCTGGCTGCGCGCTCTCCGCCTGAACCACGCGAAGTGTTGGCTTCAGGGCCGCGAAAGAAAATGGCGAGATATGCAATCAAGTGTGCAGTAATGCATATTGAAATCAATGATCTGACTGATTGATTTGCAGGCTTGCATTGCCTAACGGATAAGCAAACTGCGGTTTTTTCGGCCACGGGAACGGCAGCACGGCTGTTGGAGGCGATAGCTAATCTAGAAGGCCGGGCGGCTTCCGGATGCGACCCCGCTGCTCATGCGGATCGGCGATTGACGGCATCAAGCTGTGCGGCTTGTTGCCCGCCAAACTATGTCTCACCCGTCCCAAGCCAAGGCGAGCAACATACCGCCCAGCCGTGCTGCTTATCGCCCTTCGGCGTTCCGTTCGTAAGCCCGGCAAGACGCTTCATTCGCCTCAGGCTTGGGCATTCCGGAAACGCAGCAAGCATTGAATGCCTGACCTTGCGCATTTCGAAATTCCACAGCTTCTCGCTGACAACGTAAGCCGCGCCCGAGACGCTCTGTCCGACCAGAAAAGCCGACCGTAATCGCGTCCGTCAATGCACCCCAACGGAAATCGTCCGCGAAACTCGACGCTTCTAGCAACTCCGCGTGCGCGCCTTAACGCTTACGCCGGAGCGACGCGCATCATCGTCGCCGCCACACGGCTGGCGAAGAAGTTGCGTTGGCCGGAATGGTGGAGCGAGCACGCCTGATCGTCTGGTCAAAACAAAACGGCGGCGGTCACTAGGTGAGATCGAAATCGGCGGTCCAAATGCTCTTCCCGGGATTCTTTCGAAATATCCAAACTGTCAGGGTCGCAGCATCAGGGACCACCATGCTGTCGCCTGCGTGCAGCGTGAACTGTCTGATGTCCCCGACGACGACCCAAATCGCGTGGGCATATACGTCTGGAGCACTGGTAGCCGTGCAGGTTAGAACAGCGGACTTGGGAACGGCTCGCGTAGCTGACTGGCTCACGGACGAATCAAGATGAAATGAGGCCATATTGCTTTCTCCAAAGCCTTGTTCGAAATGTCGCGATGTTTCCGCAGTTAACGGCGAGAGTCAACAATGTCTCAACCTAAACTTGCTACCAAAATGCAAACGCAAGGCGCTGCCCCGCCGTCTACGGGCGTTAACGGCGGACTCCGAGTGCGCCAGAACTGGCGCTAATTCGTCGCAATCGGCCATACCCACTCGCCGGCGATAAGCCAAAAGGTGAATGTCGTCGTCCAGCAGCATATTCTCGGAACGCCCGTCCCTGACCACCTTCGGTCGGGCCGCATCTCGCAATTGAGTGGACGGGCTTTCTAACTCGGGCGAGCGAAAAGTCGACCGATACTATGATAGCTGAATCCGGCCTCAGCCATCTCCTCGGGGCGGTAGATGTTGCGCAAGTCGACGATGACGGGCTGCGCCATGGTCGCCTTGAGCCGGTCGAGATCGAGCGCGCGGAACTGCACCCATTCCGTGACGATAACGATAGCGTCGGCACCTTGCGCGCAGGAATAGGCGTCCTCGCAATAGATGATGTTGGGCAGCTCACCCTTGGCCTGCTCCATCCCGACGGGATCGAAGGCCTTGACGTTGGCGCCCATATCGAGAAGGCCGGTGACCAGCGGAATCGACGGCGCATCGCGCATGTCGTCGGTGTCGGGCTTGAAGGTGAGGCCGAGCACCGCGATGGTCTTGCCGCGCAGCGAGCCGCCGAGCGCCTGGCTGACTTTCCGCGCCATCGCGCGCTTGCG